>NZ_LMIH01000019.1:250-35151 GCF_001428645.1 Acidovorax sp. Root217 | reverse complement strand
AGGCAGTACGAGCAGTACGACAAGACGCAGCAACGACGCCAGAAGAGTTTTGTTAGCCGCTCTTAGCTGCTGGAGCCTGCCACTGGCCAGAGCAAGGTTTCAGTGCGCTCAATGCGCTGACTGGCCACGCCCGCCAACTGGCCTGGGGTGACACGCGCAGGCGCCAGCTCGGACAAGGGCAGCAGCACGAAGGCCCGTTCCCCCATGCGCGGATGCGGCACGGTGAGATCGGGGGTGGTGATGGCCTCGTCGCCATAGAGCAGGATGTCGAGGTCCAGCGTGCGCGGCGCATTGCGGTACAGGCGTTCGCGGCCCGCTGCCAGTTCGATGGCCTGCAGGGCCTGCAGCAGGGCCTTGGGGGTCAGCTCCGTGGCCAGCTCGGCCACGGCGTTCAGGTAGTCGGGGCCATCGGCATCCACCGGCGCGCTGCGGTACAGCGAGGAGACCTGGCGCACCTCGGTCTGCGGCAGGGCCGCCAGGGAGGCCAGCGCCTGCTGCAGGGCGGCGCCCCGATCACCGAGGTTGGCGCCCAGGCCAATGAAGACCGCTGTGGTGGCGCCCATGCCGGCGGCCTGGCTCACTGTGCCGCAGGCGCGGCAGAGCCTTCACCGCCACCACCGCCCGTGGGCTTGCGGCGACGGCGGCGGCGCTTCTTGGGGGCGCTGCCATCGGGTGGCACGGCATCGCCGCCGTGGTCGGGTGCGAAGTCGTCTGCATCGTCCTGCCCACCGTCGGCAGCGGCAGCACGGGGCGCACGCGGCTTGGGTTGCGGGGCCGCCGGGGCCTGGCCCTCGCCGTCCGGCGATGCCTTGGGCACGCGGCGCGCCGTGGGCTGGCTCACGCGCTGGCGCGCCTTCTGTTCTTCGCGGGCCTGGTCCATCAGGTCCTCGCGGCGGTCGTCGTCGGCGGCCTGGAAGTCTTGCCACCATTCGGCCAGGGCCTCGCTGATCTCGCCCACGTCGGCACGCAGGCGCAGGAAGTCGAAGCCGGCGCGAAAGCGCGGCTGCATGACCATGCCGAAGGGCGTGCTGCCCACGCGCTTTTCAAAGCGCGGCTGCATGACCCAGATCTCGCGCATGTCGGCCGCCAGCTTGCCGCGGCCAGACACGTCGCCGATGCGCTTGTCGAACACCTCGTCGATGGCCTCCTGCAGCGCCGGCAGCGCGTGCTGGCGCTGGTTGGTCATGCGCTCGTTCCAGCCGTTGCGCACGTCTTCCCACAGCACGCAGGCGAGCAGGAAGCTCGGCGCCACGGGCTTGCCCTCGCCCACGCGGCGGTCGGTGTCGGCCAGCGCGGCGCTCACGAAGGGGGTCTCGGCGCGTTCCACCGCCACATCCAGCAGTGGGTAGATGCCCTTGGACATGCCGAGCTTCTTGAGCTGGGCGATGGTGGCGATGGCATGGCCGGTCTGCAAGAGCTTGAGCATCTCGTCGAACATGCGGCTTTGCGGCACGTCGGCGAGCAGCGTCTGCGACTGCACCAGGGGCGCGGCCGTCTTGGCCTCGATGGTGAAGCCCAGGGCGCTGAGCTTGGCGGCAAAGCGCACGGCGCGGATGATGCGCACCGGGTCTTCGCGGTAGCGCGTGGCGGGGTCGCCAATCATGCGCAACGTCTTCTTCTTGGCGTCCTGGATGCCCTTGTGGTAGTCCACCACGATCTGGCTGACCGGGTCGTAGTACATGGCGTTGACGGTGAAGTCGCGGCGCGTGGCATCCTCGTCCTGCGGGCCCCAGACGTTGTCGCGCAGCACGCGTCCGCTGGCGTCCACGGCATGCTGCATGCCCGACAGCTGCTGCTTGCTGGTCTTTTCGTTGCCCGCGACCTGGCCGGCGGCGGCGTTGTCCAGGTAGGCGCGGAAGGTGGAGACCTCGATCACCTCGTGCTCGCGGCCGCGGCCATGCACCACGTGCACGATGCGAAAGCGCTTGCCGATGATGAAGGCCCGGCGGAACAGCCCCTTGACCTGCTCGGGCGTGGCATTGGTGGCCACGTCGAAGTCCTTGGGGCGCAGGCCCAGCAGCAGGTCGCGCACGGCGCCACCGACGATGTAGGCCTCGTAGCCGGCCTGCTTGAGCGTGGCCACAACCTCGGCCGCCCGGCGGTCCACCAGCTCGGGGTTGATGCCGTGCACGGTGGCGGGCACCTCTTCGCGCTTGCCGAAATGCGGCTTGCCGCCCGAGGTGCCAGGCGTCGATTTGCCCAGCAGTTTGTCGATGAACTTCTTGATCATGGGTGTGCAGTAAACAGGTCCAGTATGCGCCAGCCGCGCTCCTGGGCCAGCGCCCGCAGGCGCGGGTCGGGGTTGGTGGCGACCGGGTGGTCGACCTTTTCGAGCAGGGGCACGTCGTTCATAGAGTCGCTGTAGAACGTGCTCTCGACATCACCCCAGGTGAGCTGGCGCTGGGCCAGCCATTGTTCCATGCGCGTCACCTTGCCTTCGCGCATGGTGGGCACGCCGTCGATCTCGCCGGTGTACCAGCCAGCCGCATCGCGCACCAGTTGCACGGCCAGCAGCTCGCCCACCCCCAGCGCCTTGGCAATCGGGGTGGTCACGAACTCGTTGGTGGCGGTGACGATCAGCACCTCGTCCCCCGCGTCCAGGTGCTGCTGCACCAAGGCCAGGGCCTGGGGTTGTATCGCCGGGGTGATGACCTCGCGCATGAACCGTTCATGGGCGGCGGCCGCAGCATCGGGCCCGCGCAAACGCACGGCCTCGGTGGCAAAGCGCACGTAATCGTGCACGTCGAGTGTACCTGCCTGGTAGTGGGCATAGAACTCGCCGTTGCGGCGCGCGAACTCGACGGGGTCGTTCCAGCCGATGCGGATGGTGAATTCACCCCATTCGTAGTCGGAGTCGAGCGGCAGCAGCGTGTGGTCCAGGTCGAACAGGGCAAGCCGGGGACGGGCGGCCAGGGAATCAGGGGAGGTCATTCGGTCAGGCACCGGAGCGCCGGCAGGTGGATGCGCTGGCTCATTCGGACTCGAGCATCGTCTTGAGCAGCGGGATGGTGATGGCGCGCTGGGTGCGCAGGGCAAAGGCGTCGAGTTGGTCGAGCAGTTGCATGAGGCTGCCCAGGTCGCGCGAGAAACGGTTGAGCATGTAGTCCATGACTTCATCGCCCAGGAACACGCCGCGCGCGTCGGCCTCCTGGCGCAGCACGGCGCGCCGCTCGGGCTCGCCCAGCAGTTGCAGCTGGAACACATGGCCCCAGCCCAGGCGGCTGCGCAGGTCGTCACGCAAAGGCAGGTCTGCCGGCGGCAGGCTGCCGGCGGCCAGCACCCAGCGCTGGCTGCCGCTGGCCGGGCTGATGGCGTTGACGAACCAGTTGAAGGCCGTCGCCTGCTGGGCCGTGCTGTACAGGTGCACGTCGTCCATGAGCACGGCGGACCAGCCCTCGTCGAACTCGGGCGGCTCGGCCACGGCGGGGTCGAGCCAGCCGACGCTGTCGCCCTGGTCGCGCAGCGCCTGGCGCACGGCCTTGAGCAGGTGCGATTTGCCGCTGCCGGATTCGCCCCACAGGTAGGTGGGCACCGGCGAACGGGTGGCCTGGCTGCTGCCGACCCCGGCCGCCAGGCGCAGGTGTTGCAAAGAGGCCTCATTCGGGCCGGGGAAGAAGCGGGAAAGCGTTGGCCCCGTGGCCAGGCCGATGTCGAGCGCCAGTTGCTTCATGCGCGGCACCCAGGCAGCAGGGGCCGGCCCGTGGCGGTGGGCGCGAAAGCGGCGGGCAGGGAGAAGATCAGCAGCGGCATCACAGGTGGCATTGAAAGATGTCTGGCCGTAGGTGACTGCGGCGGAACGCGGCAAAAGTGGCGGCACAGGGGCCGTTGCATTGCACCGGGACGCCTCTTGCGAAAGATCCCGGCAGCGACAATATGGCCGATTTTAGTCTCCTGCTGGCGCCATGATGCAAGCACACCACGCTGCTCGCCTGGGGCCTGGTGGTGCTGATCGCCGCCAACGCGCTGGCGGCCCTGCGTTACCAGGGCATCGCCGCCTGGCGGGGCCCCTGCGGCGTGGCGGGCAAACCTGTCGCGCCGCCCTCCAAAGCCCCCGTTTCGACAGGGCTGAGAGCCAGCGGAGGAGCATGCCCCTTAAAATCCCTGGATTCCAGCCCGCCGTGCGGGCCTACCAGCACCACACCATCCATGAGCTCCTCCGCCACCCCCACCCCCCTTTCCTACAAAGACGCCGGCGTTGACATCGACGCGGGCGACGCGCTGGTCGAACGCATCAAGCCCCTGGCCAAGAAAACCATGCGTGAAGGCGTGCTGGCCGGCATCGGCGGCTTTGGCGCGCTGTTCGAGGTGCCCAAGCGCTACAAGGAGCCCGTGCTGGTCTCCGGCACCGATGGCGTGGGCACCAAGCTCAAGCTGGCCTTCGAGTGGAACATGCACGATACCGTGGGCATCGACCTAGTGGCCATGAGCGTCAACGACGTGCTGGTGCAAGGCGCAGAACCCCTGTTCTTCCTCGACTATTTCGCCTGCGGCAAGCTCGATGTGGACACGGCTGCGGCCGTGGTGGGCGGCATTGCCCGCGGCTGCGAGCTGAGCGGCTGCGCGCTGATCGGCGGCGAAACGGCTGAAATGCCCGGCATGTACCCCACAGGCGAATACGACCTGGCCGGCTTTGCCGTGGGCGCGGTCGAAAAATCCAAGATCCTCACCGGCAAGGACGTGCAGCCCGGCGACGTGGTGCTGGGCCTGGCCAGCCACGGCGTGCATTCCAACGGTTTCAGCCTGGTGCGCAAGTGCATCGAGCGCGCCGGCGCCGACACCCCCGCCACGCTGGACGGCAAGCCCTTCAAGCAGGCCATCATGGAACCCACGCGCCTGTACGTGAAGAACGTGCTGGCTGCGCTGGCCGCCCACCCCATCAAGGCGCTGGCCCACATCACCGGCGGCGGTCTGCTGGAGAACATCCCGCGCGTGCTGCCTGAAGGCACGGCCGCCCACCTCACCAAGGGCAGCTGGCCCCAGACGGAGCTGTTCGCCTGGCTGCAGAAGACGGCTGGCATCGACGACATCGAGATGAACCGCACCTTCAACAACGGCATCGGCATGGTGGTGGTGGTGGATGCCGCCAACGCCGCCGCCACGGCCGCCACGCTGGCGGCTGCGGGCGAAAAGGTCTATACCATTGGCGCCATTGCGCCACGCGTTGACGGCGCCGCCGTGGTCGTCGCCTGAGGCGGCCACGCGCCATGGCGCAGCCACCACGGGAGCCGCCTGAAGCGGGCACGGGCATTGTGCCCGCCCGCCCCCCCGGCACACCTGCCGTGCCCGTCACGGGCGCCGGCATCGGCGCCCCTGCCCCTTTCGACCCACTGCCGCGCGGCGTGGCACTGGCCAGCTACCTGCTGATGGCCGGTGCGCTGCTGCTGGTGATGTGGCGCAACCTGCTGCCCGGCCTGCTGTGCGTGTGCCTGGGCTTCCTGGCAACGCGGGCGCTCGCGCAGTGGCTGGCGCGGCTGGCCCGGCGCCGCAGCGCATCGCCCTCCAGCGTTCTGCCGCGCCTGGCCGAGCTGGCTGCGGCCGCCGTGGTCATGCTTTCGCCGCTGGTGCTGCTGGCGATAGGGGTCACGCACTCGCGCGGCTACCTGGTCGAGGCGCCGCAGCAATACCGCGAACTGCTCGACTACATGGCGCGCACGGTGCTGGAGCTGCGGCTGAAGCTGCCGACCGACATGGCCAGCCACCTGCCCGAAGGCGCGGCCGAGATCCAGCGCATCATCGCCAGCTACCTGGGTGCCAAGGCCGGCGCGCTGGCCATGGCCGGGCGTGCCTGGCTGGCGGGGCTGCTGTTCGCCTACGTGGGCCTGCTGATCGGCTCGCTCGCGGCGGTGCGGCCGCCGGCACCGCCGCGCGGGCCCCTGGCCGCTGCCCTGCAGCAGCGCATCACGCTGCTGGGCGAGGCCTTCCGCCAGATCGTGGCCGCGCAGTTCTGGATCGCGAGCTTCAACACCCTGCTCACGGCCCTGTTCCTGCTGTTCATCCTGCCGCTGTGGGGGCTGGAGCTGCCCTACACCCCCGTGCTGATCACACTGACCTTCGTGGCCGGGCTGGTGCCCATCGTGGGCAACCTGCTGTGCAACGCGGTGATCACCATCGTCGGCCTGTCGGTATCGCCCATGGCCGCTGCAGCCTGCCTGGGCTTCCTGATCCTGATCCACAAGGCCGAGTACGTGATCAACGCCAAGGTCGTGGGCCGGCGCACGCACATGGGCGTGTGGGAGCTGCTGAGCGTGATGTTCGTGGCCGAGGCCGTGTTCGGCCCGGCCGGGCTGGTGGCGGCCCCGCTGTTCTACGCCTACCTGAAGAAGGAACTGGTCGCCGCGCGGCTGGTCTGAGCCAGCCGGCGCGGCCCGGTCATTTGCGCGCGAACTGCTTTTCCACGAAGGCCCACACCAGCGTGGATGCGTCCGGCCCTTGCGGGTCGCTGTAGGGCAGGCTGGGGGTACCGCCGCTCCAGGCATGGCCCAGGCCCACGATTTCACGCAGCGCCACCACCGAGCGGGCGCGTGCCCGGTATTCAGTCACCCGCGTCGCATGGCGCTTGCCGCGCTGCAGCATGCGCGCCGTGCCGGCCCGCGCACCCAGCGCCTCGGCCCACAGCGTGGCCGTGGCCACCGCATTGCGCACGGACACCACGCCGTCGGCATCGCCGTGCAGGATCAGCAGAGGGGGCAGCGGTGGCAGTGGCGTGCCGTCGATGCGCAGGCCCGGCACCAGGGCACTGGCGCCTGGCGGCTCGGGCAGGTGCGCCTCGCGCTTGCCATGCATGGCGGCCATGGCCGTGGCGGCCGATTCGGCCGTGCCCGGCGCCACGCCGGAATGCATGGCCACGGCGCAAAAGCGCTCCGGGTAGGTGGCGCCCAGCAAGGCCGCCATACTGGCACCTGCCGACAGGCCTGCCACCGCCACGCGATGGAGGTCCACCGGATGCCGGCGCGCCACCTGGTCCACGGCCGCCAGCAGGGTGGCGGCTTCGGCAGCGGCCTTGCCATTGCGTCGCTCGAACCAGTTCCAGCAGCCATGGGCGTTGGCCATGCGCTCCTGCTCGGGGTAGAGCACCAGAAAGCGCTTGCGCGCCGCCAGCCGGTTCATGCGCGAACTGGCGGCCAGGTCACGCCCGGTCTGCCCGCAACCATGCAGCATGACCAGCAGCGGCAGTGTCTCGCCCTTCTTGAGCGCGAGTGCGGGCGGAATGTACAGATGAAAGCGCCGCGCTCCCGCCGGCCCCGGCGCAATGCCTGCCAGCCACTCGCCACTGACGGGCTGCGGCTTGCGCGGGCGCGGCGCCACAGAGCGGATGGGCTGCGGCCTGGCCGCTTTCTGGGCCAGCTTGGGCACGACCCGCAGCGCCGTCACCGCCTGCGCACGCATGGGTTTGGCCGCCTTTTCAAAGGCCTTGAGGTTGCGCTGGTAGGCGCGAGTGAGCGCTGACAGCGAGAAGAGACGGGAACGGCGGGCCATGGGCAGAAGATGTGCTGGTGCTATCCATATATAGGGAAAACCCTATACACCATAGCAGCTTATGGCTTCATGCGCCTGACGCTATGCATTCAATAGCAGCAAACCCCTGCCAGGAAGCGCTGGGTAAAGGCCGCGTTCAAAAACCAAGGGTATTGGGCGCACCAAGACTGCCACATGCCCCGGCCAGACCGAAAATCGTGGCAGAAATTGATCGATAGATGTCCAGGGCTGGCGGGACTTCGCCGCTCTACAAAGGGAAGATTGCGCCATTCCAAACCAAACTTTAAGGCCCCGAGCATGAAAACCTGTCTGATTGTGATTGATGTGCAGGAATCCTTCCGCCAGCGCCCCTACTTCACGGCCAACGACCTGCCGGCCTACCTGGCGGCGCAGAACGCGCTGATCGAAGGCAGCGTGGCGCAGGGCGTGCCCGTGGTGCGCATCTTCCACAGCGAAGGCCCGGCGGATGCCAGCAACCCCTTCGCCATCGAATCCGGCCAAGTGCGGGCGCTCGACGGCCTGGCCGCCTTCGACGCCGCCGCCACCTTCACCAAGTCGCGCCACAGTGCACTGGTGGGCACGGGCCTGGATGTCTGGCTTACCCGCCACGGCATCCAGCGCCTGATCGTGAGCGGCATCCGCACCGAGCAATGCTGCGAAACCACCACGCGCCACGCCTCGGATTTGGGCTGGGAGGTGGACTTCGTGGCCGACGCCACCCTGACCTGGGACATGGTGCAGCCCGATGGCCGCACGCTGCCCGCCCCCGACATCAAGGCCCGCACCGCCACCGTGCTGGCAGGCCGTTTTGCCACGCTGCGCACCGTAGACGAAGCCCTGGCCGCCGCCGCAGCGGCAGGCTGAGCCGGGAGACCGCCATGCGCGCCACCGTCTGCGAACTGCCCTACCGGCCAGCGCTGCTGGAACCGGCGTGGGAATCCCTGGCAGCCCATGTGCGCGCCGAACGCTCGGAGCTGGTGTTGCTGCCCGAATTCGCCTTCGTGGAGCCCGTGTGGGAATCCGCGCCTTTCGATCCACAGCGCTGGGCCGCAGCCGAGGCGCTGAGCGATGCCTGGACGGCGCGGCTGCACGAACTGGGCGCCACCTGGGTGGTGGGCGCCCGCCCGGTCACCGTGGACGGGCGCCACTACAACGAGGGCTTTGCCTGGTCAGCCCAGGGCGGCTACCAGCCGCTGCGGCGCAAGTTTCACCTGCCCGATGAGCCTGGGGGCTGGGAGGCCACCTGGTTCGAGCGCGGCGATGCCGAGTTTGCGCGCTTCTCCGCCGGCCCCCTGGCGTTCGGCCTGAGCATCTGCACCGAGCTCTGGGCGCTGGACACCTACGCAGGCTATGCCGCCCTGGGCCTGGAGGCCATCCTCTCGCCGCGCGCCACGGCAGCGGCGACCACCGCCAAGTGGCTGGCCATGGGCACCGTGGCGGCGGTGCGAACCGGCGCCTACAGCCTCTCGTCGAACCGGGTCGATACGGGCGCAGGCACCTACGGCGGCGCTGGCTGGGCGATCAGCCCCGATGGCGCCCTGCTCGCGCAGACCAGCGAGAACCGCCCCTTCTGCACAGTGGACGTGAACCCGGCGATGGCCGCCGGCGCCCGCAGCACCTACCCGCGCTATGTGTTCGCCCGGCCGGCCCCTTGACCTTTTGACCTTTGTTCACTCCATGACCACTGTTTCCGCCTCCCCACGCCCCTTGCAGGTTGCCATCCTGGTATTCGACGATGTCGAGGCCCTGGACCTGGGCGGCCCCTATGAAGTCTTCACCACCGCCTGCCGCATGCAGCAGCGCCTGCAACCCGGCGCGCCCACACCCTTTGCCGTGCAGTGCGTGGCGCGCAGCCTGCAGCCGGTGCAGGCGCGGGCCGGCCTGCGCGTGCTGCCCGATGCCGACTTCGCCAGCGCAGCGGCGCCGGACGTGCTGATCGTGCCCGGCGGCGTGGTCGATGCCGCAGCCGCCTGCGCCGAGACACGCGCCTGGGTGGCGCGGGCCGCCGTAGGTGCGCAGATCACGGCCTCGGTCTGCACGGGCGCCTTCATCCTGGCGGCGGCCGGCGTGCTCACCGAAGGGCCGGCCACCACGCACTGGGAGGACATCGCCGACCTGCGTGCGCAGTTCCCGGCGCTCGACGTGCAGGAGAATGTGCGCTGGGTCGACTGCGGCGCGCTGGTCACGTCCGCCGGCATCAGCGCCGGCATCGACATGAGCCTGCATTTGGTCACGCGCCTGGCCGGCTCCGCCCTGTCCGAGCGCACCGCCCGCCAGATGGACACGCCATGGAACCCGAACCCCTGACACCGCACGCTCCCATCCACGTCTACTTCGCCCTGCTGCCCGGCAGCCTGGTGCTGGACTGGGCCGGACCGGCCGAGGCGCTGCGCATCGCCAACCAGTTGCTGCTCGCCCAGGGCCAACCCGAGCGCTTCGTGCAGCACTTCACCAGCCCCACGCCCGAGGCGGTGACCTCGGTGGGCGCCATGCTGACCGGGCTGGAGCCCTTGCCCGCCACCCTGCCCCAGCCGGCCTGGGTGGTGCTGGTGGGCCTGCCGGGCAAGGCCATCGCTGTGGACAACAGCGAGGCGCGCGACCTGCTGCACTGGCTGCGCGGCATGCGCCTGGCTGCGGGCCGGCTGGAGCTGGTCACCATCTGCGCGGGGGCGGTGCTGGCAGCCCACGCCGGGCTGCTGACGGGCCGGCGTGCCACCACGCACCACCAGCACCTGGGCGAGCTGGCCCTGGCGGACCCGCACTGCGACGTGGTGTCCAACCGGGTCTTCGTGCACGACGGCGCGCTGCACAGCAGCGCCGGGGTGACCACCGGCATCGACCTGGTGCTGTACCGCATTGCCGACACCTGCGGCCCGGCGATTGCCGCCCAGGTGGCCCAGACCATGGTGGTGGCCCTGCGCCGCGGCCCGCAGGACCCGGAGTTCTCGCCCTTTCTGCACCACCGCAACCACCTGCACGGCCCCCTGCACCGTGTGCAGGACGCCGTAGGCCAGCAACCCCAGGCGCCCTGGAACGTGACCGCCATGGCCGAGGTGGCGCACACCTCGCCACGGCACCTGAACCGGCTTTTTTTGGAGCATGCGGGCATCGCGCCGCTGCAGTACCTGCGCCGCATCCGCCTGGCCGCCGCCGAGGCGGCGCTGCAGTCGGGCCACAACGTGACGCAGGCGGCAGCGCTCGCGGGGTTCAGCTCGGATACGCAGCTGCGCCGCGCCTGGCACCAGTTCGGCCGGCCCGGGACCCCGGCAAGGGACGCGGTGGCCCGCCACTGACTGCGGGCCTGGCACCAATAGGAGCTGGGCTACACCCAGCCCGGCACGACCTCAATAGACTTCGGGTACGTACATGCCTGCAGGCACCGGCTGGCGCAGGTACTCGGGGTTGCGCACGCGGTCGGGCAGCACCACGGGCGGGTGCGGCACGTCCTGGTAGGGCAGTTGCGACAGCAGGTGCGCGATGCAGTTCAGGCGCGCCTTCTTCTTGTCCACGGCCTGCACCACCCACCACGGGGCTTCGGGGATGTGGGTGCGCTCGAGCATGGTTTCCTTGGCCTTGGTGTAGGCCTCCCAGCGCACACGGCTTTCCAGGTCCATGGGACTCAACTTCCACTGCTTGAGCGGGTCGTGGATGCGGCCCAGAAAGCGCAGGTGCTGCTCTTCGTCGGTGATGGAGAACCAGTATTTGACGAGCGTGATGCCCGAGCGCACCAGCATCTTCTCGAAATCGGGCACGGTACGGAAGAACTCCTCGTACTCGTCGTCCGAGCAAAAGCCCATGACGCGCTCGACACCGGCGCGGTTGTACCAGCTGCGGTCGAACAGCACCATTTCGCCGGCGGCGGGCAGGTGCGCCACATAGCGCTGGAAATACCACTGCGTGCGTTCGCGGTCGTTGGGTGCGGGCAGCGCCGCCACGCGGGCCACGCGCGGGTTCAGGCGCTGGGTGATGCGCTTGATGACGCCGCCCTTGCCGGCCGCATCGCGCCCCTCGAACAGGATCACCACCTTCTGGCGGCTGTGCTGCACCCAGTCCTGCAGCTTGACCAGCTCGCCCTGCAGGCGGAACAGCTCCTTGAAATACTGCTGGCGTGCATGCCTGTCGGTCGGGACGAGGTCGCCGGCATCGTCCACGTTGCGATCCTCGATCTCCAGCTCCAGCTCTTCGTCGTAGCTGTCGATCAGGTCGTTGGCGATGCGCTGCATCAGGTCCTGGGCATCGATGGGTGCGTTTTGGAACATGGCTTCGAAGGAGCAGATAGGGTTTCCCATGATGCGCCCTTCCGGTGACAAATGCATGACACCCACATGAAGTGTCACATCGCTGTCATGTCGTAACGGCAGCATTCCCGACCATGCCTTTGTTGTTGCGCCGCCCTTGCCCATGAACACACCTGCCGCCGGCACTGCCGGCCAGAACTACGGGGGAGATGCGGCAGGCCTGATCTGCGGCTACCGCATGGACGCCACCGGCGGCCCTGCACAGGCCATCGACTCGGTGGAGGCCGCGCAATGGCTGCAGTTGCTTGCCGATGCCCAGGCACTGGAAGGCCACCCGCCCGCCGACCCGGCCGAAGAGGCAGAGCCCCCGCCCTTCGTCTGGCTGCACTTCAACCTGAGCCACACCCAGGCGGTGCGCTGGATGGAGCGCCATGCCGGGCTACCCGACGCCTTTTTCGAGGCGCTCAAGGACGGCTCGCACTCCACCCGCATCGAGCGCGACGACGACACGCTGATCGCGGTGCTCAACGACGCGCATTTCGACTTCGCCTTCGAGCCCTTCGACATCGCCACGCTGTGGATCAGCGTGGCGCCGCAGTTGGTGGTGACGGCCCGCGCCCACCCCCTGCGCTCGGTGGACGCGCTGCGCACAGCGGTGCGGGACGGGCAATCGCCGCGCTCCAGCGTGGCCCTGCTGGAGCAGCTCATGCGCACCCAGGCCGGGGGGCTGGTGGACATCGTGCGCGGGGTCACGCAGCGCATCGACCGCATCGAAGACGAGCTGCTGGCCGGCCGGCTGGACCACAAGCGCGCGCGCCTGGGTGTGCTGCGCCGGCTGCTGGTGCGGCTGCAGCGCCTGCTGGCACCCGAGCCGGCGGCCCTGTTCCGCCTGCTGCAGAACCCACCGGCCTGGATGGGCGCCGAGGACGCGCAGGAGCTGCGCGACTCGACCGAAGAATTTTCGGTGGTGCTGCGCGACATGCAGGGCCTGCAAGAGCGCATCAAGCTCCTGCAGGAAGAGGTGGCGGCCAACGTGCAGGAGGCCAACAGCCGCAGCCTGTTCGTGCTGACCGTGGTGACGGTGCTGGCCCTGCCCATCAACATCATGACCGGCCTCTTGGGCATGAACGTGGGCGGCGTGCCGCTGGCGGACAGCCCGCACGGCTTCTGGATCATCGTGGGCATCCTCGTGGTATTCACCGCCGTGGCGGCCTGGATCGCCCTGCGGGGCACCCGGGACCGGTAGGAGGCACCACTGGGCGGGCCATTACAATCCCGCCCCTTGCCTCGCTCCCCGGATTCCGCGCCACCATGAACATCGTCGTCAACGAAGAACTCAAAGCCTACATCGATCCCCTGACCCGCGACGAACACGACGCCCTGGAACGCAGCCTGCTGGCCGAGGGCTGCCGCGATGCCCTGGTGCTGTGGGGCGACGTGCTGGTGGACGGCCACAACCGCTACGGCATCTGCCAGAAGCACGGCCTGCCCTTCCAGACGGTGCAGAACACGCACTTCCAGAGCATGGAAGACGTGCACCTGTGGATGATCGACCAGCACCTGGGCCGGCGCAGCGTCTCGGACTTCCAGCGCGGCGTGCTGGCCCTGCGCAAGCGCGAGATCGTGGCCGCACGCCGCAGCCGTGCGGCCGCCATCCCGCCCGAGCCGGTGGACGAGGCCGACCTGCCCTGGTCGTCCGACGGCCCGGTGGCCGCGCCACCGCCGCCGGCACCCGAACCGGACGTGCCTTCCGAAACCCTGAGCAGCCGCGAGGCCATTGCCCGGGCGGCCCGCCTGAGCAGCAGCCAGGTGGTGGCCATCGAAAAGATCCAGAAGCAGGCGGCGCCCGAGCTGGTGGCGGCTGTCAAGTCCGGCACCATCTCGCTGAACACCGCCGCCGCTGTGGCCACCCTGCCGGCCGAAGAGCAGGTGGCCGCCGCCAAGGGCGGCAAGGACGAGCTCAAGCAGGCCGCCAAGCGCGTGCGCGATGCCAAGCAGCGCAAGCCGCGCGAAGAGAAGGAAGAAGCGGCGCCCGAGAGCGAGGCATCCGATGCAGGCGGCGAACTGCAGGCGCTGCGCCTGCGCGTGGCCGAGCTGACCGCCGAGAACGAAGCACTGCGCGCAGAACTGGCCCGGCTGCAGGGCTGATTGGCGCCCAGGAAAGCGCGAATGCGCTTTCGCAGCCTACTCGTTGGCGCTGCGCAGGGCGCTCAGCCGGTCGGCCACATGGTCCAGGTCCAGGCCGTCGTCCGCATGGTGGAGGTAGGTCTCCAGGTCGGAAATGGCCTCGGTCAGGTTGCCCCGCTCGGCGTGCGCGAGCCCGCGATCGCGCCACTCTCCCCAGGCTTCGGGCTGCAGCACGATCAGGCGGTCCTGCACCGCGATCAGCCGCTGCCAGTCCTGCTGGGTGCGGTGCACCTCCTTGAGGTTGCGCAGCATGCGCGCGATGATGTCGCGCGGCGTGGCCGCCTGCAGGTACAGGCCCAGGGGCACGTCGTAGTCGTCCACCAGGCCGTTGCGGCGCTTGTAGGGCTCCAGCCGCTCACCCAGCTCTTCGCGGCTCAGAGACTGGCCGGAGATCGGGTCCAGCACCACCTGCCCCTTGGGCAGCAGCACCTTGACCATGAAATGCCCCGGGAAGGCGATGCCGCGCGCATGCAGGCCCAGGCCCTGGGCCAGCTCCATCCACAGCACGGCCAGGCTGATGGGAATGCCCCGGCGCGTGCGCAGCACGGCATTGAGGTAGCTGTTCTCGGGGTCGTAGTAGTTGTTGATGTTGCCGGCAAACCCCATGTCGGCAAAGAAGAACTGGTTGAGCGTGCGCAGGCGCTGCAGCGCGGGCGCATCGGCCGGCAGGCGGCGCTTGATGCGCGCCAGCAGCTGGTCCACGTCGCCCAGCAACAATTGGACGTCGAATTCGGGGTACTCGTCCTGCGCCAGGCTGGCGGCGGCCTCCAGCAAGGGGAAGTGGTCGTCGCTTTGCACCAGCGACGCAAAGTATTCCAGCGAGGTGGGAATGGTCAGGCTCAGTGGCATGGCAAGGTTGTACGGTTCTGCCCCCGCCGCGTCAAGCGGCAAAAGTCACGCGGTACAGGGTTATTTCGCGGGGCCACAGGTCTGCCGGTTCAGCGGCGCAGCATCTTGCGCAGCTTGAGGCCCGCCGCCCACAGCGCGCCGAAATACAGCGCGGCCGATGCCGCCATCAGCGCCGCCAGCAGGCCGATGCGCTGCCATTTGGCGGCGCGCAGGCCCAGCCAGTCGAAATGGTACGACGACCACACCAGCAGGGTGGCCAGCAAGGCACTTGCAGCCACCACCTGCAGGATGAAACGGCCCCAGCCCGGCAGCGGCTGGTAGCTGCCGCGCCGCAGCAAACCGATGAGCAGCCACAGCGCATTGATGAGGGCCCCCAGGCCGATGGACAGGGCCAGGCCCGCATGGGCGATCCAAGGCACCAGCGCCACATTGAGCAACTGCGTGATGACCAGCACCGAGATGGCGATCTTCACGGGCGTGCGCACGTCCTGGCTGGCGTAGTAGCCCGGCGCCAGCACTTTGATGGCCACCAAGCCCAAGAGGCCCGCGCCGTAGCCCGACAGGGCCATGGCGATCTGGCCCACATCGCTGTCGGCCAGCTTGCCGTAGTGGAACAGCGTGGCCACCAGCGGCTTGGAAAAGGTGAGCAGGGCCACAGCGCAGGGCACGGCCAGCAGCACCACGATGCGCAGGCCCCAGTCGAGCATGGCGGAATACTTGTCCGAATCGCCCGCAGCCTTGGCCGCCGTGAGCTGCGGGGTGAGCACCACGCCCAGGGCCACGCCCAGCAGCGCTGTGGGGAACTCCATCAACCGGTCGGCATAGAACAGCCAGGTGACGCTGCCCGGCTTCAGGTAGGACGCTATCTGGGTGTTGATCATCAGCGAGATCTGCGCCACGCCCACGCCCAGCAGGATGGGCCCCATGAGCGACAGCACCTTGCGCACGCCCGGGTCGGCCCATGCCATGCGGATGGCGCGCCAGGTCACGCCGATGCGCGGCAACAGGCCCATGCGTGCCAGCACCGGGATCTGCACCGCCAACTGCAGCACGCCGCCCAGCAGCACCCCGCCGGCCATGGAGTAGATGGGCTCGATGCCGCGCGCCTCCAGTTGGGGCGCGCCAAGCAGGGCCGCGCCGATCATGGACAGGTTGAGCAGCACCGGCGACGCTGCGGGCACGGTGAAGTGCTTCCAGGTATTCAGAACGCCGGCCGACAGCGCGACCAGGGACATGAAGCCGATGTAGGGGAACATCCAGCGCGTCATGAGCACTGCGGCGTCGTAGGCCTCGGGGCTCTGGCGCATGCCGCTGGCCAGGGCCCAGACCAGCACCGGCGCCCCCGCCACGCCAAGCAAGCAGGTCAGCAGCAGCACCCAAGTGAGGGCCGTGGCCACGTTGGCGATGAGCACGCGCGTGGCGTCTTCCCCCTGCTGCGCCTTGCTGGTGGCCAGCACCGGGATGAAGGCCTGGCTGAACGCCCCCTCGGCAAAGAAGCGGCGAAACAGGTTGGGGATGCGGAAGGCGACGTTGAAGGCGTCCGTCAGGGCATTGGCCCCGAAGAAGGAGGCCATCAGAAGATCGCGCGCCAGGCCCGTCACGCGGGAGGCCAGGGTCAGCAGGGAGACAGTGGAAGCAGCTTTGAGCAATGACACCGCCGGGAGTGTATGCGCTGGCGGGTGGCCGGCGGCGGCAGCCACCGCCGCAGGGTTGGGCAAAAGGGGGGCCAAGAGAGTCTCCGCGTGGAATGGACGAGGCAGTCTTGGCGGCGACCGTGAAGTGAAGATGAAGTCTGCGAGGCGGGTGTGAAGTGGCGCCCAGTGTTTCACCCGCTTACCAAAAGCCCTGATTCGGGCGTTCATATGCCGCCCTCTGGGCCCGGTGCACCGACTGGGCTATAATCGCGGGCTTTGCTGGCATCATCCTCAGACCTTAAGGAAACACATCAATGGCATCCGCTAAACCCAAGAAGAAGAACCCGCGCCTGGCGTCGGGCCGCAAGCGCGTCCGTCAGGACACGAAACTCAACGCCGCGAACACCTCGCTGCGCTCCAAATACCGTACCGCTGTGAAGAACGTCGAAAAGGCTGTTCTGACCGGTGACAAGACCAAGGCGTCCGAACTGTTCGCCAAGATGCAAGCCGTGGTGGACTCCGTGGCCGACAAGGGCATCTTCCACAAGAACAAGGCCGCTCGCGACAAGAGCCGTCTGTCTGCCAAGGTGAAAGCCCTGGCCCTGGCCGCCTGACCCTCTTCAGGCAAACAGCCCGAACGGCACGCGCCGTTCGCCGTTTGTAACGGGTGCGCTGCCAGCAAAAAACGAACGAACCGCCTTAGGGCGGTTTTTTCCTTTCCGGGGCGCGAATGCGGCAGATGCCATGCCCCGTCCAGGCACAAAAAAAGCCCCGAGGGGCCTTCATGCTTGCAATGCGGGCGCCCTTTCAGGGCTTGACGGGAGGCGGCAGCACCGGAGCATCCGGCACCAGGCAGGCTTCGGCCACCTGCAGGTTGTTGTCGCGCGCGAAGTTGACGACGAAATCCCAGGCCATGGGCTCGTGGTCGCGCAGGTCACGGTGCACCACCACGCACTTGATGCCATTGAGGGTGGTGGGAATGCACCAGGGCGAATAGCTCAGGTGGCTACCCGGCCGCGCCCCACCGGGGCGAAAACTGCTCATCACCCCCGCCAGACGCTCAGCCCAGTCGCTGGGACGGAAGGTTTTCCCGTCGTGGGTGACGCCTTGGATGAAGATCTCTTTGGAGGTGGGGGAAACCATCGGGTCGAAGTGTAATGGACAGCCGGTAGCCACAGGATCACTGCATGCTGCACTGCAGCGTAGCATTCTAACTCTTATATAAGAGCTACCTCCCTATTTCCTACCAGCGCACAAGGCATCGCCGGCCACGCGCATTGCAGTGATGCGCAATCGTCAACAGCGGGTCATCGCATGGCCCCTAGAATCGTGCTTCGTTTTCGGGGTGGACAAGCCCACCCTCTCACCGCACCGCCAGGAGATTTCTGCATGACCGCTTTCATTGAGGCCGCCTCGCCCCACGTGATGAACACCTATGGCCGCGTGCCGATTGCGCTGGCCCGCGGTCAAGGCTGCCGCGTGTGGGACGTGAACGGCAAGGAATACCTCGATGGCCTGGGCGGCATCGCCGTGAACACGCTGGGCCACAACCACCCCCAGCTGGTGCCCGCGCTGCAGCACCAGATCAGCCAGATCATCCATTCCTCCAACTACTACCACGTCCCCCTGCAGGAGACCCTGGCGGCCAAGCTGGTGGAGCTGTCGGGCATGACCAACGTGTTCTTCTGCAACTCGGGCCTGGAAGCCAACGAGGCAGCGCTGAAGATCGCGCGCAAGTACGGCGTGGACAAGGGCATCGCCAAGCCCGAGATCGTGGTCTATGAGAAGGCCTTCCATGGCCGCTCCATCGCCACCATGTCGGCCACCGGCAACCCCAAGATCCACAACGGCTTCGGCCCGCTGGTGGAAGGCTTCGTGCGCGTGCCGCTGAACGACATCGAGGCCATCAAGCAGGCCACCGAGGGCAACCCCAACGTGGTGGCTGTGTTCTTCGAGACCATCCAGGGGGAAGGCGGCATCAACCCGATGCGCGTCGAGTACCTGCAGCAGCTGCGCACGCTGTGCGACGAGCGCGGCTGGCTGATGATGATCGACGAGGTGCAGTGCGGCATGGGCCGCACCGGCAAGTGGTTCGCGCACCAGTGGGCAGGCATCGTGCCGGACGTGATGCCCCTGGCCAAGGGCCTGGGCTCGGGCGTGCCGATCGGCGCCGTGGTGGCCGGCCCCAAGGCCGCCAACGTGCTGCAGCCGGGCAACCATGGCACCACCTTTGGCGGCAACCCGTTGGCCATGCGCGCCGGCGTGGAAACCATTCGCATCATGGAAGAAGACGGTCTGCTGCACAATGCAGCCACCGTGGGCGAGCACCTGAAAGCCGCGCTCGTGCGCGAACTGGGCAGCCTGCCCGGGGTCAAGGAAGTGCGCGGCCAGGGCCTGATGCTGGGCGTGGAACTGGACAAGCCCTGCGGCGTGCTGTTGGCCCAGGCGGCTGAAGCCGGCCTGCTGCTGAGCGTGACGGCCGACAAGGTGATCCGCCTCGTGCCCGCACTGATCCTGTCAACCGCCGAGGCCGACGAGATCGTTGCCAAGCTGGTCCCGCTGGTCAAAGCCCTGCTGGCCGAATAAACCCTGGGCGCGCATGCAGCGCGCCGCAATGCCATGAAACATTACCTGCAGTTCAACGATCTCAGCGCCGACGAGTACACCTACCTGTTCGAGCGTGCCGCGCTCATCAAGAAGAAGTTCAAGGCCTACGAAAAGCACCACCCCCTGGTGGACCGCACGCTGGCCATGATCTTCGAGAAGGCCAGCACCCGAACGCGCGTGAGTTTCGAGGCCGGCATGTACCAGTTGGGCGGCAGCGTGGTGCACCTGACCACGGGCGACAGCCAGCTCGGCCGCGCCGAGCCCATCGAGGACAGCGCCAAGGTCATCAGCCGCATGGTGGACCTGGTGATGATCCGCACCTACGAGCAGACCAAGATAGAAAGCTTCGCGGCGCACTCGCGCGTGCCCGTGATCAACGGCCTGACCAACGAGTTCCACCCCTGCCAGATCCTGGCCGACATCTTCACCTTCATCGAGCACCGCGGCTCGATACAGGGCAAGACGGTGGCCTGGGTGGGCGACGGCAACAACATGGCCAACACCTGGCTGCAGGCGGCGGCGCTGCTGGGCTTCAAGGTGCATGTGAGCACGCCGCGCGGCTACGAGGTGGACGAGAAGCTGGCCGGGGCCACCGCCGGCAGCTACCAGTTCTTCAGCGACCCGCTCGAAGCCTGCAAGGGCGCCGACCTGGTGACCACCGACGTGTGGACCAGCATGGGCTACGAGGCCGAGAACGAAGAGCGCAAGAAGGCCTTCGCCGACTGGTGCGTGGACGCCGAGATGATGGCCGCCGCCAAACCCGATGCGCTGTTCATGCACTGCCTGCCGGCGCACCGGGGTGAAGAGGTCGAGGCCGATGTGATCGACGGGCCGCAATCGGTTGTCTGGGATGAAGCCGAGAACCGGATGCATGCGCAGAAAGCGTTGATGGAGTACCTGCTTTTGGGCAAAGTGGCCTGAGTCTCTTCACCATGCCCTGGCGCCGCCAGCCCGCCCATTGCGCCGAACTGCTGGCGCACTGGCAATCGCTGGGCCAGGCCCTGGGCCGGGATACGCCCGCCTGGCGCAGCGAAGGCCGGCGCCTGGTACTGGCCTGGGCGCGCTGGCCACGCGCCTACCATGACACCACGCACCTGTGGGCCTGCCTGCGCCACCTGCAGGCGGTGCAAGCCGCCCTGCCCGATGTGCTGCGCCAGCCCCATGCCGTGGCGCTGGCGCTGTGGTTCCACGACGCCGTCTACCGGCCCTGGGGCCGCCTGAACGAGGAGAGGAGCGCCGACTGGGCCAGCCGCTTCATGAGCGCGCAGGGCCTGCCGCCCCCACTGGTGCAGGCCGTGCACCAGTTCATCCTGGACACACGCCACAACCCCGGCCCGCTCACGGACGATGCGCAGTGGGTCGTCGATATCGACCTGGCCGTGCTCGGCCAGAGCGACGCGGTGTACCGCCAGTTCGAGCGCAATGTGCGGCGCGAGTATTTCTTCGTGCGCTGGCCACGCTATGTGGCGGGCCGCAGCGCGGTGCTGCGGGGTTTTCTGGAGCGGCCGCGCATCTATGGCACCGACTGGTTCCATGGGCGGTATGAAGCCCAGGCCCGCACCAACCTCGCCAACGCCCTGACCGCCCTGAAAAACGGCACGCTCTACGCGTGAGGAGCGCCGACGCTGGCGCTTCAATCACAGGGCTGAAAGCGCTTGCACTCCTCGGCGATTTGGATGGACGTCAGCGTGTTCTCGCCCTCCACGCTCTTGGCGGTGAACTTGACCCAGGCCCCTTCGGCAATACCGGCCAGCAGCGTGCGGTCGACCACCGCGAAGCGTTGGGTCGTGAAGGGCAGCTTGGAGCGGGGCAGCAGCTTCAGGCGCACGTACAGCGGCCCTCCCGGCTCCTGCTGGACAGAGACGACCCGCGCCCGCGTGAGCACCGGCCCAGCCTGACCATCCGCCTGCGTCGGCACTGCGGGCTGGGCCAGCGCACTGCCGACCACCAGGGCGGCAGCACCCACGCTGGCCAGGGCCAGGCACCGGGCCCGCTGAACCATAGCCATTCCCCGTCGATCCATACATCCTCCTTCAGAAAGCCCAGGAAGCGAGCTGGTAGTAATCGAACCCGCCCGTGCGCCCGCCCAGGCAACTGGCCAGGAAGTCCTCGGTCTTGCGGTACATGGTGAGGTCGTTGCTCCACTTCTGGTTGCCGTGGCCGTCGCCCTGGAAGGTGACGTAGTCCACCGGCCGCCCGGCGCGGCGCAGGGCGGCCACCATCAGCTCCGACTGCTCCAGCTTCACGCGCGGGTCGTTCACGCCGTGCATGATGAGCAAGGGGCTGGTGGCGGGACCGACCTTGAACAGGGGCGACTTGGCATCCATCACGCGCCGGTCTTCGGGCTTGGCGGGGTCGCCGATGTAGCGCCGCCAACCGACCATGCCCATCTCCCAGTAGGGCGGCACGGTTTCCATGAAGCGCGCCAGGTGCGACAGGCCCACCACGTCCACCGCACAGGCAAATACCTCGGGCGTGAAAGTGGCGCCCACCAGGGCGGCATAGCCGCCGTAACTCGCACCGTAGATGGCCACGCGCCGCGGGTCGGCCACGCCGGTCTGCACGGCCCACTGCACGCCGTCGACCAGGTCATCGTGCATCTTGCCGGCAAACTCGCCGATGGCCTTTTCCATGAAGGCGCGGCCATAGCCCGACGAGCCCCGGTAGTTGACCTGCAGCACGGCATACCCCCGGTTGGCCAGAAAGTGCTGCAGGCTGCGGCTGGTGGCGCTGTCGCCCCAGCGGTCGCGCGCCCAGGGGCCGCCGTGCACCAGCAGCACCATGGGCAGATTCTTCGCGGCCACGCCGGCGGGCAGGGTCAGGTAGCCGTGCAGGGTGAGCCCGTCGCGGCTGGCAAAAGAGACGGGCTCCGTGGCGGTCAGCGCCGAGGCCAGTTGGGCCATGCGGCTTTCGCCCAGGAACACAGGCTTTCCCCCTTCGCCGGGCAGCAGGTAGCTCCTGGTGCTGCGCTCCGTGGTGACGGCCACCGTCAGCGTGCGCTCCTGGTCGTCGCTGCTGGTCACGGCGATCTCGGCGTTCTGGCCCTTGTCCAGCACGGCCAGGCGCTGGCGCAGCGCGGCGTCGAACACCTCGCGCCGGGGGTAGCCGGGCATGGAATAGGCAATCAGCGGCTGCTGTGTGGTGCGGCTGATGAGCACGTAGTCCAGGTCCACCTCGGGCGTGGCATGGACCAGCGTCTCGGCGCCGGTGGCCAGGTCCATGCGCACCAGCGCCACCTTGTCGCGCCCGCGGTTGGACAGTGCCCACATGGCTTGGCCGCTGGCATCGGGCTCCAGCAGGCGCAGGCCCTCGAAGCGGCCCCATTCGGCGATGGAGGTCCAGGCACTGTCTGGCGCCGCGCCGGGGCGCTGCAGCTGGCTGGCCGTGTCCGACACGATGAGCCGTGTGCGCAGGCGCCCCTGCCGGTCCACGCCCCAGGAGGCCACGTTGCCCGGGTTGGTTGCCACCACGGTGTGGGCACCGGTGCGCGGGTCCACGCGGTGCAGGTCGAACACCTTCTTGTCGCGGCGGTTGGTCGTGACCATCAGGTCGGGCCCGCCCTCCACCGTCTGCAGCAGGTGGGACGCGGTCTTGTCGAACGGCGTGAGGTCCACCCAGGCGGCGCCCTGGCGGTGCACGGCAACCGCATGCACATGCGTGTTCTCGTCGCCCGAGCCATCGACCACGGCCGCCAGGTACTGGCTGTCCGCAGTCCAGCGGAAGAAGCGCGCGCGGATCGGGAACGCACGGGCATCGTCCGTGCCGAGCGTGCGCACCCAGATGGCGGGGCTCACGCCCTCGGTCCCCGTCCAGGCCAGGTGTTTGCCATCGGGCGAGACGCGGTAGCTGCCCGTGGCCTGGCGGTTGGCAACGAAGTCATGCACGGGAATCAGCTCGGGCAGGGGCGCACCGGCCAGTGACGGGTGCGTGGGCCCCGTGGCACAGCCCGCCAGGGACGCCAGCAGGGCCAGACAACTCAGCGATCGAATCAGCAGCATGCGGGGCTCCCCAGGATGCCACCGATTGTGCGGGGCCTTTGCTTAAGCCCAGCCAAAGGCGCTGCTCGGCAGCACCGCACCAGCGCCTGGGCCATGCTCGCGGACCGGCGGCGGCAGCCAGGGGGCGGTGCGGCCCTGCCGGGTCCAGTGGTCCGTGGACGAGCAGGCCAGCGGGGCAAGGGCCGGCCCTGCGGGGGCGCCGACCAGAGGGGCGCACGCCAGCCAGGGCAGTGCCAGCAACGCATGGAAGTGGGTACGTGCCATGCGGTGGATTTTGTCCAGCCCATGCTGTGGCAATGCCAAAGCCCGCTGCCGCCGCCTTTGGCCGGCCTTAAGCCCGCAGGCGCCACAATCGCACGATGCACATCCTGCTGATCGAGGACGATTTGGACCTGGGCCGCGCCCTGCAGTCTGCCCTGAAGGTGGAGGGGCTGAGCAGCGAGTGGCTGCGCCGCGCGGTGGACGCCACCACCACGGTGGACGCCACCACCATCGACTGCGTGCTGCTGGACCTGACCCTGCCCGACGGCAGCGGCTTCGATCTGCTGGCGCGCTGGCGCGGCCAGGGCGAGCAGGTGCCCATCATCGTCATCACCGCGCGCTCGGCGGTGCAGGACAGGCTGGCCGGGCTCGATGGTGGGGCCGACGACTTCGTGGTCAAGCCCTTCGCCACGGCCGAGCTGATGTCGCGCATCCGCGCCGTGCTGCGGCGCAGCGCACGCCAGGCCAGCGACTGCTGGACGCTCGGTGACCTGGTGATCGAGCCCCGGCGCCATACCGTGCAGCGCGGTGGCGTGCCGCTGGACCTGTCGCCGCGCGAGTTCCAGTTGCTGCTGGAGCTGGCGCGCGAGCCCGGCGCCGTGGTGCCCAAGGGCGTGCTGGCGCAGCGGCTCGACCCACTGGGCGAGCCGATGGACTTTGGCGCCATCGAGGTGCATGTGTCCAACCTGCGCCGCAAGATCGGCGCGGAGCTGATACGCACCGTGCGCGGCGTGGGCTACCTGCTGCAGCCATGAGCAGCGTGGCGCCACACCATTCCCAGCGGTTGCGCGTGCTGTGGCAGCGGCTGTCAGAGCCCACGCTGGTGCGCCGCAGCGTGGCCTCGGTCATGGTGGCCTTCGTGCTGGTGTGGGCCGTGCTGCTGGGCTACAACTACCTGAAGTACAAGCAGGCCATCACCTACGACCCGGGCATGCTCAAGTACGGCGACGCCGTGCTGGAGTCGCTGGCCGACCTGCCGGATGCGTCACATGCGGCCGCCGCCCTGGCCTCGACAGACCACTGGACCAATGTGCGCCGCCGCCAGACCGGCCTGCTGCCCGGGGCCTTGATGCACGAGTTGCGCGATGGTGCCTCGGGCCGGCTGGTCTATGCGGCCAGCGGGCTGCAGGGCATGGACCTGCAGCCACCCCGCGACCACGCAGGCTCGTCGCTCACGGAGACCACCGTGCAGGGCCAGCCCTACCGCATCTACGCCGGCCGCAATGCACGCTGGACCTTGCGCATCCTGGAACCCAAGCGTCCCGATGCGGACTACCTGCACTACAACGGCCGCACCCTCGTGCCCTACCTGCTGCTGGCGGCCCCCTTTGTGCTGCTGCCCGTATGGCTGTCCGTGCGCAACGGCCTGCGCCCCCTGCAGCAACTGGCCCAGCGCATTGCCCAGCGCAGCAGCGACGAGTTGCAGCCCGTGGGCTTTGATGCCCGGCACCGCGAGCTCAAGCCCCTGGAGCAGTCGCTCGATGCCCTGCTCGCCCGCCTGCGCCAGAAGGTCGAACGCGAGCGTGCCTTCGTGCAGGACGCGGCCCACGAGATCCGCACGCCGCTGGCCGTGATCACCGCGCAGGCCCATGTGATGGCGCGTTCGCAGAGCGCCGACGAGCGCACCGAGGCCCAGGCGCACCTGGAGCAGGCCATCGCGCGCACCTCCCACCTGGCGCAGCAGTTGCTGGATCTGGCCGCGCTCGACGAAGCCCAGCGCCCGGCCCCGCGCGACATGGACGTGGCGCAATGGCTGCGTGCCGCGCTGGCGCAGGCGGCACCCGCCGCCATGGCGCAGCGCATCGAGCTGTCGCTGGACGCACCCGACAGCGTGCCGGCGCGGCTCGACGCGACGGCCCTGGAATCGGTGGTGCACAACCTGATCGACAACGCGGTGCGCTATGCCCAGGCAGGCGGTTCGGTGGCCGTGGGCCTGCGCCGCGGATCCGGCATGCTGCACCTGTCGGTGCAGGACGACGGCCCCGGCATTGCGCCGGCCGAGCGCGGCAAGGTGTTCGAGCGCTTCTACCGTGGCACAGGGCATGCCGCCAATGGCTCGGGCCTGGGCCTGGCCATCGTGCGGCAGGCGGCGCGCCGCATGGGTGGGCAGGTGCAGATTGGCGACGGGCTGAACGGGCAGGGTGTGGGCTTTTTCGTTAGCATTCCTCTCCCGCGCCCTGCCTGACCCCTCCCCCTCCACATGCCCGACGAGTCCATCCACCCCTGCCTGACCTGCGGCGCCTGCTGCGCCAGCTTTCGCGTGGACTTTGCGGTGGAGGAGACGCAGGCCATGGGCGGCACAGTGCCCAACGGACTGGCGGTCGAGGTCACCGGCAGCACCTGCCGCATGCGCGGCACCGACCACGTGCCCGCGCGCTGTGCCGCCCTGACCGGCAAGGTGGGCGACAAGGCGGCCTGCGGCATCTACGAGTGGCGGCCCTCGCCCTGCCGCGAGTTCGAGGCCGGCGACCATGCGTGCAACCGCGCGCGCATGCGCCACGGGATGCAACCCCTGCAAGACGGCATCATTTTCTGAAGGCCCTACCAGGGCGGCACAGGCAAAGTAGTTGAGGCTTCAACAAAAATCACCCTGCTGTTGGAATTAACCGACACCACGGGTTTTGCGGGACATGCAAACTTTGTCCCATGCAAGCCAGCCACACCCCCACCGCACGCACGCTCTGGGACATCTCGCCACCCGTGCATGCGGGCAGCCCGGTGTTTCCCGGCGACACGGCCTATTCGCAGCAGTGGTGCGCCACCATCGGGCCAGACTGCCCGGTGAACGTGAGCGCCATCACCCTGTCGCCCCATGTGGGCGCGCATGCCGATGCGCCGCTGCACTACGACGCCGATGGCGCCACCATCGGCGATGTTTCGCTGGAGCCCTTTCTGGGCCCCTGCCGTGTGATCCACGCCATCGGACGGAGCCCGCTGATCGAGTGGGAGCACATCGCCCACGCCGTGGATGCCACCCTGCCCCAGCGCGTGCTGGTGCGCACCTACGAACACATGCCGGTGGACCGCTGGGACGGGGCCCTGGCCGCCTACGCCCCCGCCACCATCGCGCGCCTGGCCGACCTGGGCGTGCTGCTGGTGGGCATCGACACGGCCAGCATCGACCCGGCTGACAGCAAGACGCTGGACAGCCACCAGGTCATCCGCCAGCGCGGCCTGCGCGTGCTCGAGAACCTGGTGCTCGACGAGGTGCCCGAGGGCGACTATGAGCTGATCGCCCTGCCGCTCAAGCTCACCACGGCCGATGCCTCCCCGGTACGCGCCGTCCTTCGCGCACTGACCTGATTCCGAGAACCACACTGCAACTGCCATGACCACCTTGCTAGACTGCCGCGCGCTCGACGCGCAAGACCCCCTGGCCCCGCTGCGCGGGCACTTCAGCCTGCCCGAGGGCGTGATCTACCTGGACGGCAACTCGCTGGGCGTGCTGCCCAAGGCCGCCGCGGCCCGCGTGGCCGACGTAGTCACGCGCGAATGGGGCACCGACCTCATCCGCTCGTGGAACACCGCCAGCTGGTTCGACCTGCCGCAGCGCCTGGGCAACCAGCTCGCACCCTTCATCGGCGCGGGCAAGGACGAGGTGGTGTGCACCGACAGCACCTCCATCAACCTCTACAAGGTGCTGAGCGCCGCGCTCAACATCGCCCGGGAGGACAGCCCCGCGCGCAAGCGCGTGGTCAGCGAGCGCAGCAACTTCCCGACCGATCTGTACATCGCCGAAGGCCTGTGCAAGGAGCGCGGGCTGGAGCTGGTGCTGGTGGAGCCCGAGGAGATCACCGCCGCGCTGACGGCCGACGTGGCGGTGCTGATGCTCACGCACGTGAACTACCGCACCGGCGCCATGCACGACATGGCGGCCACCACGGCGGCTGCGCATGCCGCCGGCATCCTCACCGTGTGGGACCTGGCGCACAGCGCGGGCGCCGTGCCGGTGGACCTGAACGGCGCGGGCGCCGATTTCTCCATCGGCTGCGGCTACAAGTACCTCAACGGCGGCCCGGGCGCGCCAGCCTTCGCCTGGGTGCACCCGCGCCATGCCAACCGCTTCTGGCAGCCGCTGTCCGGCTGGTGGGGCCATGCCGCGCCGTTCCAGTTCACGCCGGACTACCAACCGGCGCCCGGCATCACGCGCTACCTGTGCGGCACGCAGCCCATCATCAGCCTGTCGGCCCTGCAGTGCGGCCTGGATGTGTTCGACGCGGCCCAGCCCCTGGGCGGCATGGCCGCGCTGCGCGCCAAGTCGCTGGCGCTGACCGACCTGTTCATCGCGCTGGTGCAAGAGCGCTGCGCCGGCCACGGCCTGGGCCTGGCGACGCCGCGCGAGCACGCGCAGCGCGGCTCGCAGGTGTGCCTGACGCGCGACGAGGGCCAGGGCCTCAATGGCCAGGGCAGTGGCGCCTACGCCATCGTGCAGGCGCTGATCGCGCGCGGTGTGATCGGCGACTTCCGCAAGGGCGACGGCGGCCAGGGCCCGCACAAGGACATCCTGCGCTTTGGCTTCACGCCGCTGTACATCGGCTACGAGGACGTGTGGAATGCAGTGGAGCACCTGCGCCAGGTGCTCGACGCGGCCGAGTGGCAGCGCCCCGAGTTCAACCAGATCCACGCGGTGACCTGAGCCATGTGCCCCTTCTCCAACACCCCTGCAGAGCCTGGTGCAGCAGCCCCCGCCAGCGGCGTGCCCGAATCCATCGTGCACGAAGAGCGCGCCCAGCTCGACTTCAGCCAATCCATGAGCTATGGCGACTACCTGCAGCTCGATGCCATCCTGACGGCGCAAAAGCCGCTGTCGCCCGCGCACGACGAGATGCTGTTCATCGTGCAGCACCAGACCAGCGAGCTGTGGATGAAGCTCATGCTGCACGAGCTGCGCGCTGCCATCGGCCACATCGCCCGGGACGAACTGCAGATGGCCTTCAAGATGCTGGCCCGCGTCTCCAAGATCATGGAGCAGCTGGTGCATGCCTGGGACGTGCTGGCCACCATGACGCCGCCCGAGTACAGCGCCATGCGGCCCTACCTGGGCCAGTCCAGTGGCTTCCAGAGCTACCAGTACCGCAGCATCGAGTTCTCGCTGGGCAACAAGAACCGCGCCATGCTCAAGCCGCACGAGCACCGCGCCGACCTGCTGGCCCAGGTGCAGGCCGCTTACGAGGCGCCGTCGCTGTACGACGAAGCCCTGCGCCTGCTGGCGCGCCGCGGCATCGCCGTGCCCACCAGCCACACCGAGCGCGACTGGACCCTGCCCTACGCCGAGAGCGATGGGGTGGAGCAGGCCTGGCTCACCGTGTACCGCGCGCCCGAAAAGCACTGGGACCTGTACCAGCTGGGCGAGGAGCTCACCGACCTGGAAGATGCCTTTCGCCTGTGGCGCTTTCGCCATGTGACCACGGTGGAGCGCGTGATCGGCTTCAAGCGCGGCACCGGTGGCACGGGCGGCGTGAGCTACCTGCGCAAGATGCTGGACGTGGTGCTCTTCCCCGAGATCTGGAAGCTGCGCACGGACCTCTGAGACATCCTCCGCATGGGGGACAGCGACCCGCCTGCGCACCGTGTACCCTCGGCAGGGGCGATGCGCCGTGCGCGCCCTCCCGGAGACACCCCCTTGCCACCTCAGCCACCCGAGTCCGCCCCCTCCTCTTCGCCACACTCCCCTCTCGCACCCCGTGTCGCCTGGGTCATGCTGCTGGCCCTGATCTCAGGCTTTGCGCTGAGCCAGGCGTTTCGCACCATCACGGCCATCATCGCCACCGGGCTGCGTGCGGAGTTCGGCCTGTCGGCGCAGGCGCTGGGCGCCTTCGCCGGGGCCTTTGCGTTTGCCTTCGGCGGCATGCAGCTGTTCATGGGCGTGGGCATCGACCTGTATGGCCTGCGGCGCACGCTGCTGGTGGCTTTTCCGCTCACGATTGCCGGTTCGCTGCTGTCGGCGCTGGCGCCGGGCTACGGCACGGTGCTGCTGGGGCAGGTGCTGATCGGCGTGGGCTGCGCGCCGGCCTTCCTGGTGTGTACGGTGTTCATCGCACGCTACTTTCCCCCGGGGCGCTTTGCCATGGTCTCGGGCGTGGCCATGGGAGTGGGCGGCCTGGGCATGCTGTTCACCGGCACGCCGCTGGCCTGGCTGGTACAGCACTCCTCCTGGCGCGCGGGTTTCGGCGTGCTGGCCGGGCTGGCGGCGCTGGCCTGGCTGCTGATCTGGTGGCAGGTGCACGAGCCCGCACAGCCGCAGCACGCCGCCGGTGCGCCGCGCGAATCGATAGGGTCCGCCGTGCGCGGCTTTGGCGCGCTGTTCCTGCTGCCGCACACCGCCGGCATCATGCTGCTGGCGCTGACCACCTATGCCTCCTTTCTCACGCTGCGCGGGCTGTGGCTGGGGCCGCTGTTGATCGAGCGGCACGGCTATTCGCTGGTGGCCAGCGGCAATGTGGCCATGCTGTCCTCGCTGGTGTCGCTGTTCACCCCGGCCTGGTTCGGGCGGATGGACCCTGGGCCTGCGCACCGCCGGCGCTGGATCATGGGTTTCACCGCCATCCTGTGCGGCCTGTTCCTGGCCATCGGCGTGCTGCACCAGGAATGGCTGGACGTGGGCGGCGCCATCGCGGTGGGCCTGCTCTCAGGCTACATGGTGCTGCAGTACGCGGACGTGCGCTCGGCCTACCCGGCGGCCATGACCGGGCGCGCCATGGCGGTGTTCACCATGGCGCTGTTCCTCGGCGTGGCGCTGATGCAGTGGCTCACGGGGCTGGCGGCCTCGCTGGCCTCTGCGCACGGCGTCGATCCGTACGTGGCCGTGATGCTGACCATCTCGGCGCTGCTGGTGGCAGGGGTGCTGTCGTTCAGGCTGCTGCCGGCGCCCGCGCATTGATCTGCGGCGGGCACACGGCCCCCTGCCCCGCCACGCGCCACCACTGCAGCACGCCGAACAGCAACTCGAATGCGGTGAATCCGAGGACGATGGCGCTGGCGCCATGGGCTACCGCATAGATTTGCCAGGCGGCAAACAGCAAGCGCGCCAGCCCATCGAGCCGGCCCAGCAGCATGCTGGGTGCCGCAATGCGGGCGATGGACCAGACCACCACCACCGAGCCGAGCAGATTGGCCAGCAGCATGTGCGTGCCATCGAGCGGGTGCAGGGTACCGGGCAGGCCCAGTGTGGTGGACACCGAGGTCAGCAGGCCATAGAGCCAGGCAAAGGTCCACGGCAGCGCAAAGGGCCAGGTGACGAACAGGTCGTACCAGCCGCCGGCGCGCACGATGGTCAGGTAGCGGGGCGAGGAAAAGGCAGGGATGTGCATGGTGCAAAAAAGATCGGAGTGAAGAAGGCTCCGAGCTTCCACCTTGAAGTACGCTTCAGGGTCAAGCACTTTTTTTTGGGAAAGACGCGCCCCATGCTGATCGGAGAACTCGCCACCGCCGCCGGCCTGAGCCGCGAGGCCTTGCGCTTCTATGAGCAGCAGGGGCTGATCCGCGCACGCCGCCTGCCCAATGGCTACCGCGACTACCCCGAGGAGGTGCTGATGCTGGTGCAGTACATCCGCACGGCGCAGCAACTGGGCTTCACGCTGGCCGAAATCGGCGACCGCCTGCCCGCGATCTGGGATGCACCCGATCCGGCGCCCGCCGTTACGCAGGTGCTGTCGGCCAAGCTGCTCGAAATCGACACCCGCATCGCCGCGCTGCAAGCCCTGCGCCAGACGCTGGCGGAGCGGGTGCTGGCGGACTGCCCGCTGGCTGCGTCCTAGAGCGAGCTGGCAACCGAGCCATCCCCTCGGTACAGCCAGGGCAGGTCGAGCACACGCGCGCCCAGCAGGCGCAGCGAGGCATCGCGCCCCCAGCGCACGGGGCCCATGGCGTGGAAGATGCGGCCATTGCGCGTGGCACGAGCCTGCACGCGGGCGTTGCGCTGCCAGCGGTTCAGGGCATAGCGCGTCAGGCGCAGCGGCACCTCCAGGTCGTGCATGGACAGGGCGCGCTGCAGTTCGGCCGCATCCTCGATGGCCATGCCGGCGCCCTGGGCCAGGTAGGGCACCATGGGGTGGGCGGCGTCACCCAGCAGCGCCACCAGGCCCTGTGCCATATCGCCGGGGCCGCGCACCGGCGGGCGGTCGCACAGCGGCCACAGGCGCCAGCCACCCCCTGCCGCCGCCACGCCGTACACCACATGCTGCAACGCAGGGCAGGCGCCCTGCAGGGCCAGCTCCAGGTCGGCGGCATTGGCGGCATGGTCCCAGCCCTGCATGTCTTCGGGCGCCCGGCCTTCGATGATGACCACCAGGTTCTGCAGCTCGCCGCGCCGCACGGGGTACTGCACCACATGCAGGCGCGGGCCCAGCCAGGCGGTGATCTGCTGGGTGCGCAGGGCGTTGGGCAGGGCGTCCTGCGGGACCAGGGCGCGGTAGGCCAGGTGGCCCGTGGCGCGCGGCGGCACATCGCCCAGCAACTGCAGGCGCGTGCCGCTCCACAAGCCGTCGGCCCCTATCAGCGCATCGCCCTCCACCTCCCTGCCCCGGCTGGTGTGCACCGTGACGACGGTCTCGGCGCCAGGCACTGCGGTGCCGCAGGTGCTGCCGTCGCTGAAACCCTCGATGGCATGCTCCAGGTTCAACTGGGTGTCGGTGTACTTGGTGACGGCCGCCAGCAGCAGCCCATGCAGGTCGGCGCGGTGGATGGTGGCGTAGGCGGCGCCATAGCGCTCAATGGCGGTGGTGCCCAACGGCAGCTCGGCCAGTGCGCGCCCCGAGAGCGCGCTGCGCACCTGCAGCCGGGCCGGGAAAGCGGCCACGGCCTGCAGCGGCTTCTGCAGGCCCCAGGCCTGCAGGCGGCGCACCACGTTGGGCCCCAGTTGCACGCCCGCCCCCACTTCGCTGAAGGCGGCGGCGCGCTCGTACAGCCGCACATCCCATCCGGCACGCGATGCGCCCAGGGCCGCTGCCAGCCCGCCTATGCCACCACCCGCCACCAGCACCTGTTTCTTCATGCGCCGATTGTCGCCCGCTCGGTGCGCCCTGCGTTTGTCATTGCGCAGGAAGCAGCGCGCGCTCCAGCATCTCGGCCGGCATGGGGCGCGCGAACAGGTAGCCCTGGAAGGCCTGGCAGCCATGGCGCTGCAGGAACTCAAACTGGCCCGGAGTCTCCACCCCCTCGGCCACCACGGAGAGGTCCAGGCTGCGCGCCAGCGCCAGGATGGTGCGCACGATGGCGGCATCGTTGGGATCGGTCTGCAGGTCGCGCACGAAGCTCTGGTCGATCTTGAGCTGGTCCAGCGGCAGGCGCTTGAGGTAGGACAGGGACGAGTAGCCGGTGCCGAAGTCGTCCATCGAAAAGCCCACCCCATGGCGGCGCAACTGCTCCATGCGGGCAATGCTGTCCTCCACGTCGGTGAGCAGCAGGCTTTCGGTCAGCTCGAAGCGCAGGCGCTCGGGGTTGGCGCCGCTGGCCTGCAGCACGCCCAGCACCTGGGCCACGAAGTCGGGCTGGCGGAACTGCCGCACGCTGACGTTGACCGACAGGAAGAAGGGCCGCGTGAGCGCGCTGTGCGACCACTGCACCAGCTGTGCGCAGGCAGACTCCAGCACCCACTGGCCCAGCGGCAGGATGAGCCCCGTCTGCTCGGCCAGCGCAATGAACTCGCCCGGCAGCACCAGCCCCCGGCGCGGGTGGTTCCAGCGCACCAGGGCCTCGGCACCGAGCAGCTTGCCGGTTCCATCCACCACGGGCTGGCAATACAGCAGCAGCTCCTGCTGGTTCAGGCCGCGGCGCAGGTCGGCCTCCAGCGCCGCGCGCGCGCTCACGGCGGCCTGCATGTCCGGGTCGAAGAAGCGCTGGGTGTTGCGCCCCGCCGCCTTGGCCTGGTACATGGCCAGGTCAGCGTGCTTGAGCAGCTCATCCGGCGTGCTCGGGTGCTGCCCGAACAGCGCGATGCCGATGCTGGGCGTGCTGTGGTGGCTGACGCCCTCCATGTCGTAGGGCCGGCCGAGGGCCGTCAGTATCTGCTGCGAAATGGCAGCGGCCTCGCTGCTGGCATGCGCCACGTCGGTGTGCAGGCCGTCGAGCAGCACCACGAATTCATCGCCGCCGAAGCGGGCCACGGTGTCGCTCTCGCGCACGCTCTCCAGCAGGCGCCTGGCCACGCGCACCAGCAACTGGTCGCCGGTGTCATGGCCCAGCGTATCGTTGAGGTCCTTGAAATTGTCGAGGTCGATGAACAGCAGCGCACCGTGCGCATGGCTGCGTCCGGCTGCCACGGTGGCGCGCTGCAGGCGGTCCATCAGCAGGCGGCGGTTGGGCAGACCGGTGAGCGCGTCGAAGAAGGCCAGCCGCTCGATCTGCAGCTCTGCCTCCTTGCGCTCGGTGATGTCCCGCCCCACGCCCCGGTAGCCGCGCAGCACACCCTCTGCGTCGATCACCGGCACGCCACTGACCGAGATCCAGTGCATGCTGCCGTCGGGGCGCTGGCGCTGCAGCTCCAGGTCCCGAAACGGCTGCTGCGCCGCGAGCACCGCGCGGTGGGCGTCCCACTCGACATCGGTCATGTTCAGCGCGCCGATCTCCCAGCGGGTGCGGCCCATCACGCTCGACAGGGGGATGCCGTTGACGCTGAGGTCACCGGCCAGCTGCACGAAGCGGCCGTCCGCATCGTGCTCCCAGTACCAGTCGGACGACAGGTCGCTCAGACCGCGAAAGCGCGCCTCGCTCTCGCGCAACTCGTTCTGCACGCGCACGTAGTCGCTCACATCGGTGAAGGTGCGCACCAGGCCGCCATCGGGCAGCCGGGTGGTGCGCACCTCGAAGGTACGGCCATCGCGCGTGGTGCGCCAATACACCTCGGGCGAGGGGTCCACCACGGAGCGTGCGATGTAGTCGCGGCCCCGGTGGTCCACCAGGCCATAGCCCGCGCCGAAGTCGCCGCGCTGGGCCTGCAGCTGCGTCAGCTCGGCCAGGGTGGGCCGGGCGGCCATCAGCGATTCGGGCAGGTCCAGCAGCTCCAGCACGCGCTGGTTGTAGATGCTGATGCGCCCGTCCGGCCCGGTCCTGAAGATGCCCTGGCTCATGCTGGCCAGGGTGACCTGCAGGCCCAGGCGCTGCTCCTGCAGCAGCGTGAGTGCCTCGTGCCAGATGCGCGCATCCACCATGCGCATGGGCTGCACCGCCCCGGGGACGGCCGCCGTGCCCTGCCGGCCCACCAGCGCGCACAGGCGGTGCACCAGCTCCGGGAGATGGCCACCGTCCGCAGCGCGCAGGGCATAGTCCCCCAGGCCGCAGCGAAAACCGCGCGCGGCCAGGGCTTCCTGCGCCCCATCGAGGCACAGCAGCACGGGGCGCCCCGCGCACAGCTCCAGCAGGCTGGGCAGCTCCTGGATCTGCGGATCCAGGCAGAGCACCAGCGCATCCCAGGTCTGCGCAGCCAGCAGCAGGGAGGCTGCGTCGGCCGAGGGGCTGTGCACCACGTGCCAGCCCGGGCAGCGCTGGGCCAGCACGGCGATGGCCGCCCGTGCGTGCAGCGCATCGCCGTCCACCCACAGCACGCTGGCGACGGAGGTGGATGCTGCGAGGTTGGGTCCCGGTACGGCAGTCATGGGGCTTGGGCGGCAGGGGCTGGCACCGGGGGCTCGGGCAGGTGCTCGCGCTCGAACATG
>NZ_LMIH01000019.1:0-202 GCF_001428645.1 Acidovorax sp. Root217 | reverse complement strand
GCCATGCAGCCTGAGGAACCCCAGTTGCCCCGTCGTCTCCACCCCCTCGGCCACCACCTGCAAGTCCAGGCTCTTGGCCAGCGCCAGTATGGTGCGCACGATGGCCGCGTCGTTGGGGTCGCTCAGCACATCGCGCACAAAGCTCTGGTCGATCTTGATCTGGTCCAGCGGCAGCCGCTTGAGGTAGCTCAATGAGGAGTAG
>NZ_LMIH01000018.1:180432-194110 GCF_001428645.1 Acidovorax sp. Root217 | reverse complement strand
GGACAGGATGCCGGTGGCGGCATCGTAGGTGGCCGAGGTGAGGGTGGGCGAGACCACGTTGGAGACGGTGATGCCGTTGCCCGTGGTGTCCGCGATGACCACGGCGGCATCGGCGCCGGCCGCCCAGTCCTCGGCAGCAGCCAGGTTGTAGGTGGTTCCGCCGGATGAAGATGTTCCATTGGCGTTGATCACGGTACGCAATGCCGACTGGTCCGCACCCGACAGGACGACCGTGAAACTGGTGCCCGACGTGATCTCCACGCTGGCCGTGGTAAGCGTGTGGGATGCGCCCCCCTGGCCGACGAGCGCGAGCTTGCTGACGTCGATGTCGTTGTTGGCACCAGTGAGCTTGAGAAAGCCTGTGCCTGTGACTACCAGGGTGCCGGTGGCCGCGTCGTAGGTGGCCGAAGTGATGGTCGGCGTGGGCACGTTGGCGACCGTGACGCCATTGCCCGTGAGGTCGGCCACCACCACGGCGGCATCGGCCCCTGCGGCCCAGTCTTCTGCGGCGGCCAGGTTGTAGGTGGTGGCGCCGGTGGAGCTGGTGCCGTTCTTGTTGGCGATCTGGTTGACGAAGCCAAGGTCTGTGGCGTTGAGCGTGACCGAGAACGAGGTACCAGAGCTGATCTCCACGTTGGTGGAGGTCAGCGTGCGGGTGGCGCCACCTTCGCCCACGAATGTCAGCTTGCTGACGTCGATGTCGTTGGTGGCGCCATTGAGCTTGAGGAATCCTGCGCCCGTGACCGACAGCACGCCCGTGGAGGCGTCGTACGTGGCGCTGGTGATGGTGGGCGCGGCCACGTTGGCGACCGTGACCCCGTTGCCGGTGAGGTCGGCGACCACCACGGCAGCGTCGGCCCCTGCGGCCCAGTCTTCTGCGGCGGCCAGATTATAGGTGGTGGCGCCGGTGGAGCTGGTGCCATTCTTGTTGGCGATCTGGTTGACGAAGCCAAGGTCTGTGGCATTGAGCGTGACCGAGAACGAGGTACCAGAGCTGATCTCCACGCTGGTGGTGGTCAGCGTGCGGGTGGCACCACCTTCGCCCACGAAGGTCAGCTTGCTGACGTCGATGTCATTGGTTGCGCCGTTGAGCTTGAGGAAGCCCGTGCCCGTGACCGTCAGCACGCCTGTGGCGGCGTTGTAGGTGGCGCTGGTGATGGTGGGCGCGGCCACGTTGGCGGCCGTGACGGCATTGCCCGTGAGATCGGCGGGGGCGGAAGCGGTCACGTCCCAGTTGGCGGCAGCGCCCAGGTTGAACGTGGTGCCACCGGTGGAAGCGCCGCCGTTCTTGTTAATGATCTGGTTGACTGCAGCCAGGTCGGTGGGGTTGAGTGTGACGCTGAACGCCGTTGCACTGCTGGCAGTGACGTTGCCGGTGGTGAGGGTATAGGTGACGCCGCCCTCGCCGGTGACGGTGAGCTTGCTGACGTCGATGGTGTCGCCGGTGGTCATGCCGACGGCAGTGACCGACAGTGAGCCGGTGGCGGCGTCGTAGGTGGCGCTGGTGATGGTGGGTGGGATCACGTAGGCGGTGTTGTTGGTGCCGGTGCCGCCCAGATTGTTGACAGGCGTGGGTACCGTGCCAGTGACGCCAGCACCATTCTCCGGGCCGCCCGCGCCACTGGCCCCGACGTTGCCTGTCATGAGCGCGAAGTTGGCGGCGGTGATGTTGAAGATGCCGGCGTTGTAAACGCCGCCTGCACCAAGGCCACCTGGGCCGCCGTTGTCATCGGTGCCATAGGCGCCAGGGCTGCCTTGGGTGCTTCCGGCGCCACCACCACCACCACCACCACCAGCACCGACGTTGCTGGTGATGGCCGAGGTGCCGATGACCGTGATGGTGCCGGTGGCCGCGTTGTAGATACCCCCGATGCCCATGCCGCCAGCCTTACCCACGGCATCCCAACCCGAGCCACCGCCACCGCCACCCACTTTGAGCGAGCCGCTCAGCGCAGTGGCGCCATTGCCACCATTGGAGTAGCTGGAAGAGCCTGTGGCTCCAGCCCCTCCGGTTGCCGCCCCGCCCTTGCCTCCCAGATTTATGCCGTCATAACTGCCGCCTCGGCCCCCAGTTCCAGGCCCTCCCGCTACACCCGCATAGGAAAAACTGATTCCGTCAGCTGCATCGCCTCCTCTGGCGCCAGTGCCTTGATTGGCGCCATTGATCAGCGGTCCACCGCCCCCGCCGCCGCCGCCGACGAAGGCGTTGGCCACACCGCCGCCGCCGCCGCCGCCAGCGGCGCCGTTGACCGTCACGTTGGTGTTGTTGATAGTCAGCGTGCCCGCATTGGATATTCCCGCGCCAAGCGCGCTGCCGCCATCGGCGCTGGGGCTTGGACCGCCGCCCCGGCCCCCGGCACCGGAGAGTGAGCCATGCGTTATCACCAGACCGTCCAGGGTCACGTTGGAGCCGGTCGTTATGTTTAGCACCCGGCTGGTGTAATTGGCGTCGATGGTTACATCTGCTGTGCCGTTGTTGTCCAGATCACCGTCGATGATCAGATTCTTGTTAAGGAGTAGTTCGCCGCTGCTTAGCGTGACGGTCGGGACGGCGCCGTTGAACGTGATGGTGTCGCCCGTAGTCGCGTTGGCAATGGCCAGACGCAGCGAGCCTGCGCCGTTGTCATTGCCAGTTGTGACGGTCACCGTTGCCAGCGCATGGTCGTAGCTGGCAGCGGCTTCGGTCGATACGACAGGGACCACCTCGATATGGCCCGTGGTGATCTCTAACTGCCAGTCTCCGCCAGCGCCGGTGCGGTCGTCGCTGGCGGCCACATCGGCCCCGGTGAGGGCGGCCAGGTTCGAGACGAACTGTGCACCCGCCTCGCCCTGCGCCAGGTTGCAGGCGTACAGCAGCAGGTCGCCATCGGCCGTCAGGCCGCGCCCGATGCTTGCCAGCGCCTCGCTCTGGCCGGCCAGGGTGCTTGCGTCAAGGAAGGTGGTGCCCAGCCACATCTGGCCTTCGCTGCCGTGGGCCAGCACATGCACCGCGCCCACGTCTCCACGCTCGCCCAGCGTGGCGGCCATCTGCGCCAGACCGTCTTTACCCGCCTCAAGGTACACCACCTGCGCGCCAGGCGGGAAGCCTTTGAGAAGGGTATCGGCATCTTTCACGCGGCTGTCGACAAAGACGATTTCGCGCGCAGCAGTTTCTGAGGTGTACGAGGTGGTCATGGTACTGATCCAGTTAAATCGGTGTGTTTGCTGTGGATGCGTGCGGTTGGTTCATGCGCGCAGGCAGGCGGCGCCGCCCGATGCGATCAAGCCAACGGTATGGGCGATCAACGGGGGCGGCTGGCTGCACAGGCGTGCGGAGCGCGCGGGCACGGACGTATCCGCTCAATAAGGGCTGAACGCAAGCCGGGACAGACTGCGGCGCAACCGGCGGCGCCGTGCGCCATAGGCTGCGTGCAGGTTCAGGGCTTTCATTGCGTTCATTGGAGGACAAGGTGTGCGTCCGAAAATCCCCAGTTTGGAGCGACGGTTGAAATTAAGTGAAAGAGTCGTGAGGGTCAACAAAAAAGCTGCCATTTGGCAGCCCTCGTAACATCTTGATTCGTTTGGGCGCAACCGGCCTCCAACGCATGCTGCAGGCAGTGCGGCGGCGCGGCTCTCGCCTCATGCACTGTGGTGGTTGCAAGGCGATGAAGGTTGCGTCTGGGTATGCGAGAGCCTGCGGGCAGGCTGTGCGGTCAGGGCTGTCGATTCGGCCTCACACCGGCTGCGGCGCTGGCGTCATTGAGGCCTTTGCCGTGATCACGCTGGCGCGGCTGTTCGCCTGGTCGTGCCAGAACGACAGCTTGCCGTACTGCTCGAACAGGTCGGGCGGCAGAATGGTCTCGCGCCGCTCCAGGCCCACGGTGGGGCGCACCTTGTGCAGGCCGTGCAGGCCCAGGGCCTCGTCGAAGTCGGGGGCGTCGTACTGAACTTTCTCGAAGTTGTGCTCGAAGGCCGGCTCCTGCAAAAACTGGTAGATCAGCGGCAGCACCTTGTGCGGGGCCTGGGCCAGCAGGTCGTAGTCCACCAGCAGCAGCGAGGCGGCATGTTCGCCGTAGAACGCCTCTTTGAGCGCCGTCCACGGGTAGCCGACCATGCGGTTGCGCTGGGCCAGCGTGTCCACGCGGCTGTAGACGGTGTTGCGCTCGGTGTCGTCGTTGAACAGGCGGGTGATCTCGAAGGGGTTGGCGCGGTAGCGCCGCTCGATGCTGTCCATGACCCAGGCCACGTTGCGCACGCAGGCGATCAGCTTCGCACCCGGAAACATCTCGATGAGGGCGGGCATCTGCGCGCTCCACATGCGGTTGGTGTCGAAGATGACTTCCTTCTCGCCCGCCAAGTCCGCGTAGTAGCTGTCGAACAGGCCGCGCGCCAGGCGGTGGCGCTGCGCGCGGGTGACCACCGGGCCGAACTCGCTGCCCGCGCCCAACTGGTTGAGCATGCCGCGAAACAGGCCGCCCACGGGGCTGCTCATGCCGGCATGAAAGCGCGGGTTCTGCAGCAGCAGGGCCGACAGCAGGGTGGAGCCCGAGCGGGGCAGGCCGGTGATGAAATGGTAGCGGGGAGAGGCAGTGGTCATTGGGATGAAGTGCGGGCAGTAAGAAGAACAGGGCAATCCGTCGGCGCCTGCGCATACTGTATCGCCTTGCTTGCCCATGTCGCCAGGCGCGGGGCTCGCGCGCAGACCTGCATATATGCCGCGCGTTGTTCGCGCGGCACCGCACCGCAACACTGCGGTGCATGCGCAATCCACCGTTTTCCCATCCCTCTTTTGCCGTGGCCGATGGCCTGACGAGCCAGGCCGCCGATGACATTGCCGCCCTGGTCGCCAGCGGCGCCATGGGCGCCGACGAAGTGCTGGCCCTGCTGGCCGAGGCGAGCGAGGCCGATGCCGCGCAGCAGCGCATCGATGAGGATGAGTTCGCCGCGCAACAGCGCCGCGAGGCCGAGGCCCGCGCCGTGCGCGTGGGTGCCCTGGGCCGGCGCCTGCTCACCCTGGCGCAGGAGCAGGTGCAGCAGCGCCAGGTGATCGAGGAGCGCTGGTACAAGGACGTGCGCCAGTTCAACGGGCAGTACGACCCGGGCATGTTCGGTGATGAGGGAGAGTACGGCAGCCGGGTCTTTGTGCCGCTGACACGCCGGCTGTGCGGGCTGGTGGAGGCGCGGCTCTTTGACATGCTGTTCCCCAGCGAAGAGCGCAACTACGTGATCGAGCCCACGCCCGTGCCCGACCTGGACGAGGCCCTGGACCTGGCCGGGCAACTGCCGCCCGACACGCCCATGCAGTCGCCCGAGGGGCCGATGCTCACGGCCGGCGGCATACAGCAGGCGATTGGCCAGATGGTGGACGAGGCGGCCAAGCGCTGCGATGCCATGCAGCGCGAGATCGACGACCAGCTGGCCGAATGCAGCTACCCGCGCCATGCGCGCGACGTGATCCACGATGCGGTGCTGTACGGCACGGGCGTGCTCAAGGGGCCGGTGCCGATGTTTCGCACCACCAAGCGCTGGGCGCGGCAGGGCGATGGCGCGTATGTGATGAGCCTTGCGCGCAAGCCGCTGCCGCAGGCGGCGCGGGTGGACCTGTGGAACTTTTTCCCCGACATGAGCAGCACGCACATCCGCGAAGCGGAGTTCGTGTTCGAGCGCCACTACCTCACGCGCCAGGAGGCGGCCGACCTGCAGGACATGCCCGACCTGGACGCCGATGCCCTGCGCCGCATGCTGGGCGCCGAGCCGACCACGCCCACCAACAACTACCGCGAGCGGCTGCGCGCCATCAGCGGCGCCAGCGGCGCCAAGGACCGGCGCTATGAGGTGTGGGAGTACCACGGCCCCATCACCGCGCAGGACCTGATCGACTGCGGCTGCGCGGTGGAGGACGACCCGCTCAAGACCTACACCGGCGTGGTGTGGTTCGGCAGCCAGGGCGAGGTGCTGAAAGCGGCGCTGAACCCGCTCGATAGCAACGAGCACCCCTACAGCGTGTTCACCTGGCAGATGGACGAGGCCAGCATTTTCGGCTTTGGCATGCCGTACGAGGTGCGCGACAACCAGGAGAGCGCCAACAGCGCGTTTCGCGCCATGCACGACAACATGGGCCTGTGCGTGCTGCCCCAGGTGGTGGTGGACGACCAGGCCATCGAGCCGGTGGATGGCTCGTGGCGCATGGCGCCGGGCAAGTTCTGGCGCAACAAGCGCCCGGGCTCGGACGCACGCCAGGGCATTCAGTTCATCGCCATCGATGCGCGCCTGCAGGAGCTGCAGGCCATCTTCGGCATGAGCAAGCAGCTGATCGAAGAGGTGGGCACGCTGCCTGCCTTTTTGCAAGGCACCGAGGCGCCGAGCTACATGCAGAGCGCCACGGGTGCCAGCATTGCCTACAACGCGGCCAACCTGTGGGTGCGCCGCGCGGTGCGTAACTGGGACGACGACATCGTCACCCCGCTGGTCACGCGCTTTTTCGACTGGAACATGCAGTACAGCGAGAAGGCCGAGATCAAGGGCGACAGCCGCGTGCGTGCGCTGGGCATTGCCGCATTGGTGGAGCTGGAGGGCCAGGCGCAGCGGCTGCAGGCCTTCATGCAGACGGCGCAGGCCATGGGCCTGCCGCCGAGCAACCAGATGCGGCTGATGCGCGAATTTGCGCGCGCCTTCAAGCTCGACCCCGACCGCGTGCTGCCCACCGAGCAGGAGATCGCCCGCATGCAGCAGGCCGAGGCGCAGCAGCCCCCCGGCAAGAGCGGCCCCGACGCCGAGCGGGTGGCCCAGCAACGCGAGCAGGCCGCGATGGATGGCGAGCTGGAGAAGGCCCGCCTGCAGCTGCGCCGCGACGAGGCCATGGCCCAGCGCGAGCTGGCCCAGCAGCGCATGGCGCTGGACGCGGCCACCGCCGCGGCGCGCGAGCGCACGGGCCAGACCGAGGCCCAGCGGCGCCAGGCGTTCGAGGTGCAAAAGACCCGCGCCGTGCTGGCCGACCGCCAGGCCGACCGCGACAGCAAGGCGCAGATGCTGAATGCCGAGATGGCATTCAGCGCACAGATGGGCAAGGGCATATGAGCACGGGGGATTTCACATGAGCTGGATGGAACAGATCAACCCCGCTACCGCCGTGTGGCGAGGTGTGCAGACCTATGCAGCGGAGCGTATCGCCGAGCTGACCACCGTGTGCACCACCGTGCGCTCCAGCGACTCCGAGATCCGCGCCGCGCAGGCCGCCATCCAGGAGCTGCAGGCCCTGCTGGCCCTGCCAGGCCGCATTGCCCTGCAGGCGCAGCAGCGCGGCACCACCGACCGCAGCAAAGGATATTGACCATGGCAGAGTACACGCAGGATCACGTCAACGCAGCCTATGCGACCGAGCGGGCCAACGGCGCGTCGGACGAGGACCTGGCACGCATCGGCAAATCGCTGGGCGTCACCGACGCGCAGTTCAACCTGGCCAGCCAGGCCTGGGGCGCAGCGCCGTCGCCAGCCCCGGCACCCTCGTATGCGCCATCGCCGGCACCCGCCGCAGCCTCCACCGGCTGGGAGGGCGGGCGCGACCTCACGGCCGACGAGATCAACACCGGCAAGCAGTGGTCGGTGGGCAAGACCAGCCAGGAAGTCGCCGCACAGGCCCAGGGCCTGGGCCTCACGCAAAAGCAGTTCGGGCAACTCTACGGCTGGTCGGCCGAGGACTCGGCCATCGGTGGCTATGGCACCACAGGCGGGCTGGAGAAGCCCTACTACGACTACACCTACGACGCCCAGAAGGGCTGGACCAAGGACGCCAGGAAGCCGCCCACCACGGGCATCAACCTGTCGCAGCTGCAGGGCATGACGCGCTGGGACGTGGCGCCCAACGAGACGGTGCGCAGCCAGTTGCAGCAGATCATTGCGGACGACAGCCCGCTGATGCAGCAGGCCCGCGCCCGCGCGCTGCAGACGGCCAACACGCGTGGCCTGCTCAACAGCTCGATGGCGCTGACGGCGGCCGACTCGGCCCTGTACGACGCGGCCATGCCAATTGCCCAGCAGGACGCGAGCACCTATGCCCGCTCAGGCGAGTTCAACGCCGGCCAGGCCAACACCTTTGCGCGCGACAACAATGCCTTCGTGCGCGATGCCTATATGGCCGACTTCAATGTGCAGGCCAATGAATGGGCGGCGCAGCAGCAGTTCGACCGCGAGTACCGGATGCTGGACCGCCAGCAGCAGCTGACGCTGGAGCGCGACGCTGTGCAGAACGGCTACCAGTCGGCGCGCGACCAGTTCGCGGCGCAGACCCAGATGTCCATTGCGCAGCTGGATGCGGCCTCGCGCGCGGCGGCGATCCAGCCCGACACCAGCATGGCGCGGCTGCAGATGCAACTGAACCACGACGACCGCAACCAGCAAAGCCAGACCGATGCGAATGACCGCAGTACGCTGAACAACCTGCGGGCAGACTACGCCGCCAAGGTGTTCCAGATCAATACAGCCGATCTCTCGCCCGAGAAGGCTGATCGCGCACTCTCCGACCTGGCGACCACCTATAACCCGCAGTTGACCGTGCTGGCGAACCGGCTGGGCTACAACCCGGACAGCTGGATCATCAAGACGGCGCCGAGGGAAGCCACCGCACCATCGCCAGGGCCTGCAACAAATGCCCCCTCTGCCGGCGATGCAGGGAGTAGCGGACCATGACCGTCATCCGCCGCGCGACGCGCGATGACCTGCCTGGCCTGGTGGCCTTGGCCCTGCGCGAGCACGCCGCCAGCCAAATGGCTGACCAGCCTATCGAGCTGGCGCAGGTGCAGGCGTCCTTCCTGGGCGTCATCCACAGCCTGGCCGGCGCGGTGTTCGTCAGCGAAGAGGGCGGCGCGCTGCGCGGCCTGATCGCGGGCATCGTGCAGCCCGGTCTTTTCAACCGCCGGCAGACCGCCTACGAGCTGCTCTGGTACGCCGAGGACGGCTCGGGCCTGCGCCTGCTGGCGGCGCTGCAGGGCTGGGCCACGCGCATGCGGGCTGTGCAGTTCGTGGTGCACGACTACGCCGGCATCGCCGATCCGGCACGTTTCAACAAGGTCATGGCCCGCCGGGGCTTTGGCGTCATGGGCACGGCCTACGTGTCCGCACTGGAGAGCTGATCCATGGCCGTCGCTATCCCCATCATCATGGCCTACACGGGCGCCACTGCCACCATTGCCTCTGCCGTGGGCCTGACTGCCGCCATCGGATCAGCGGCAGCCGCCACCGTGGTTTCCACGGTAGCGTCCATTGCCTTTCAGGTCACCGGCATCAATGACAAGGTCAACAAGGCGGCTTCCAAGGTCTTCGGCGAGGACATGGTCAAGGTGATCAACATTGCAGGAGCGGTGTACGGGGCTGTCAACGGAGGGTTCGGTGGCGGGGGTGAAACCGCAGGCCTGACAGAAGCTGGTGGCGCGCTGAGCACCAAGGCGATGCTCGATGGAACCACCGCCTTCGGTGCGAACTCGGCGGCGGGAGCTTTCGACCTTGCGGATGGCTTGGGCAGCTTAGCCATGGGTGATTTTTCGGGTACCACGGACAGTCTGGGGAACAGCACCTACAGCCCAGGCGACATGAACTCTGTCGAGCTCAACTCCATCGGGCCCGCCAAGGGGGTGAACCTGGCCAACACCAGCCAGCCCTTGGGTACTGACACAAAGGCTGTGGTGGAGGCCGCCAGGACAGCTGAGAACTCGGGCGCCGCGCGCGACATCGCCCCCGCTCCAGCCTCTACCGCTCCATCTGCGGCTGAAACCAATGCGGCAGTGTCCAGGGCTTCTTCTGACCAGCAGCTTAAGGCAGGCGACATCAGCAAGGGCGTGGAGCCACCCAAGACGATCAGCACCACGGCCCCCAAGCCGGGCAGCTTCTTCGACAAGCTGCTCAGCAACGACAAGGCCGTGGGCGAAGTGATCAAGGGCGTGGGCGCTGGCATCAGCGGCGCGGCCAACGCCAAGGCCGAGGAGAAAAAGCTGGCATGGCAGAAGCAGCGCTACAGCTACACCCCCACCACCCGCATCGTGCAGTAAAGGACCACCATGAACCTCAACGAAATGGCACAGGGTGCGCCCGCGCACTCGCCCACCACAGGCACGACCGGCGGCAAGACCCCTGCCAGCGCAGAGCAGCAGGCCCAGTTCGACATGCTGCTGGGCCGCGCTCGCCAGTTGCTGGCCGAGTCTGCGGTGGAATGGAAGGGCGCAATGGACATCGACCCTGCCGGCGCAGCGGTGAAGTTCGGCACGCAGACCCTGCGCTTCCTGGCCACGCAGTCCGAAAAGGCCGGCCAGCCCGTGGACCCGGCCGTGCTGCTGCACGTGGGCGTGCAGTTCGTCAAGGACGTGGCCGCCCTGGCCAACGACGCGGGCATGGTGCCGGACGAGCAGCTCGAACCCTTCCTGCAGCAGGTGATGCAGGAGTCCATCGCCGAGTACATGCGCATGGACGCCGAGGATGGGCTGATGCCTGCGCCCGGTGCTCCACCCGGTGGCCAGCCGCTGCCGGCGCCCGGGCCCGCACCCGGACCGCAGGGCCTGAACCTCGCGCAGATGGCGCAGCAGCAACCACAGCCATTGCAAGGGGGTATGCAATGAGCTTCTTCGCCAACCTGTTGGGCGGCACGCTGCAGGGCGTGGGCGGCGGCATGTCGGCCATGGCGGTCGACGATGAGAAACTGCAGGCACAGCGCGCGCTGCTGCAGGACAAGCAGCAGGCCGCGCTGGAGCTGCAACAGCAACGCACGGCCGACCGGCAGTGGCAGCAGGAGCAGACGCGGGTCGGGTCCGCTGGTGGTGCTGGCAGCGGCAAGGGCTTCAACCTGATGGAGGAAGCCGCCCGCGCCCGGACGCCCGAGCAACGGCAGGACCTGGTCAACCGCGTGCGTGCCGTCCATGAAGACGCCGGCCTGCGCCTGGCCGACGTGGGCTTTGGCATGCCCGTGATGAACGCCGTGGCCCCCACGGCCGGCGACTTTGCCCGCTACGACCGGGCCGGCAGCATGGACGCTGCGCCGCCCACCACCACGCTGGAGCGCGCCGCCTACGACCGCGAGAAGGGCGCGCAGGCATTGCAGCGGCTGTACACGCTGTTCCTGGACCCGGGCAAGCTCGACGTGCATGCGCGGGGAGAGCGGCAGTTCGGGCTGAACGACCGGGGGGAGGCCAGTGCCGTGGCCGTGGAGCAGGGCGGCGGCTCTGCCCTCGATGCTGCTGCGGCCTTCCAGCGCAGCAGCGCCGTGCAGCCCGAGCGCCCGAGTGAGCGTCCAAGGCCTGAGCCGGCTTTGCGCCCCACGGCCCCGGTCCAAATCGGCGAGGCCGGCACTGGCTCGCGGGTGGGCGCCAGCACCAGCGCTGGTGCGCGCCGGCCGCTGTCGTCCGCGCCGCAGGACGGAACGGTGGTCCGCGACGCCAGCGGCCAGCGGTACATCGTGCGCAATGGCCGGCCCGAGCCCCTGGCGAAAGCGCAGTGATGGATTGGTCCCGCTTCGAACTGGTGGAGGAGCCAGAGGTTTCCAATGCAGGCATTGATTGGTCTGCGTTCGAGCTGGTGGCGCTGGGGCCTGGCGATGGTAGGCAGGCGACTTCAATGGTGGATATGGAGCCGGCCGCGCGCGCACAGGATGGCCGCAAGGTGGATGACCCGCGCAGGACGGATGCGCCCAGGCAGGCGTCGATCCTGTCGGACGCTGCAGACCAGGCCTACGGCCTGGTGAAAGGTGCTGCCGCAGCAGTGATGCCCTGGATGAGGCCGGCCATCGAGGCGTCCAACGGTCCGCGCCCGGAGTGGAAGAGCGTGCTGGAGGGCCCCGATGTGGTCGGCGCTGCGAGAGGCATGGACTTGGCCGAGGCCGAAAGACTCTCCCGCCGCGACTATGCAGAAGCCGTCGAGCAGCGCCAGCGCATCGCCAATTCGCCACAGATGCGGGCGCCTACGCCCTTGAACAGGGTGCAGGCCTATGCCGAAGCCAACCCCGTCAAGGCCGCCCTCAAGCAGGGCGCGGCGAGTTCGCTGGCGGGGACGCTCAATGTCCCGTCGGTGGCGACTGGGTTGGTCACCGAGGGTGTCAACAAGGTCCTGGTCGATGGCGGCGGCTCTCCCGTATTCGGCCGTGTACCCAACATGCCCTTGGTGGATGACTTGCGCCAGATGAGCGAAGGCTACGCCTCCACCCTGTCGCGCCAAGGCCCGGCGCAAGCCTGGGACAACGGCGAGTTCGGCCGCTGGATGACGGTCCAACTGGCAGGCAACTCCCTGCCTGCAGCGCAGGCTCTCGCGGCCATGATGGTGCCTGGCGCGCAGTCCAGCCTGTCGGCGCCCATGGCGGCCAGCGCGGCTGGATCCGCCTACGCAGAGGGTGACAGTGCGGCGGCCGCCGCGCTCAAGGGAGGGCTGGCGGCCGCCAGCGAGAAGCTGCCGCTGCCTGCGGGGCAAGCGATCAAGGACATGGTGCTCAAGATCCCGCCACCGGTGCGCACCCAGGTGCTGGCCGATGCCGGCAGGCGCCTTCTGGCGACCGGCTCAGAGATCACCACGAAGGGCCTGACCGGGGCCATCCAGGAGTCGGCCAACACCATCGGCAGCAACGCTGTCGACATCCATGTGTCGGGCAAGGACAAGGGCCTGCTCGATGACGCCGGCCGCAGCGCACTTGTCGGGGGCGTCCTTGGCACAGTACCGAGCGGTTCCAAAGGAACCCGGGTGCAGGCTGCACCCCTTCGCCCCGGCCCGGATAGCCCGGTGGGCCACGCGCAGCAAGGCCCACCCGATGCCTACAACCCCGTGCTGGATAACTCGGCGGGCGCTGCAGAGCGCGGCAGTGGGTATGGAGACGACTTGCTCCGGTCCCTGGTGCAAGGCCAGCCGGTGACCCCGGTCGCCTCGGCCGTGCCGCAGGCGGTGGACTCTTCATCCATGGAAAGGAATGCGCAGCCCTTGCCAAGCGGCCATATGGACGAATTGGCGGCACCCGCTGTGCCCGGGGGCGAGGCTGGGACGATCGCGCATCAGACCGGTGCTGAAGTTGCAGATGCACAGCAGGAGATCGTGCCGTACTCGCATGTGGCACTCCCCCAAGGCACTTCCGCGCCCGAGTCGACTGCTGATGCTGCGGTGGAAGCGCCTGTTGGCGCAATGCACCTGTCCGACAAAGGCACGCTGAGCGTGGAAGGAGACCCTTGGCAATTGGACAAGCGACTGCGCGCTGCCGGGGTAGATCAGGTGTGGATGTGGACCGACAGCGTATGGGTAGCACCCGAGCAGGCCGCACGGGCCCAGCAGGTGCTGGCGCAGCCGCAGCCTGGCGCTGCTGCCGATGCGGTAAGGCAGCCGCCACCACCGGTGCAGATGACGATGCGCGAGGGCGGCATGCTCGACGTGGAGGGAGACACCCAGGCGGTGCGCCAGTGGCTTGAGGGCGCGGGCATCCCCAAAGGCGCAATGATGGATGGGCCGGGGAAGGTTGTGGTGACGGCCGGCAGTGTCGAGCGGGCGAAGCAGGCATTGGCAGCACCAGCACCACTGCCAACGGCGCAAACGACTGATCACGAGGACCAGGTTGTGCCAGTGCAGGATGCGCGATCAACCACTGCACGGCCCGCGCCGATGGTGGCAACCAAGCTCGAAACGGGTGCGCTCAAGATCAAGGGCGATCCCAAGAAAATCCTCGCGGTTCTTCGCAACGGTGGAGTTA
>NZ_LMIH01000018.1:179233-180282 GCF_001428645.1 Acidovorax sp. Root217 | reverse complement strand
GATCGCCCTGCGCTTGTGTACGATCGATTTGAGGCGGGGACCAAAGATGCGGTCAGAATGGTGCGCAATCAACCAATAGTCGTTGGAGAGTTGGATTATTTAAATAAAAAAAGCATATCGGATTTGACTTTTATTAAAAAGAAGATTGTGGATGCGAGATTGCACATAGAAGATCTACAATTTCTTGTTAGGCGTGATGGTGGTTTGGTAATATCTGATCCTTTGGGGGTAAAAGTTGGGCCTGGCTACAGAAAAAATCTCCAAATGATTGAATTTTTGATAAACTTGGCTCGTGCAGGAAAGAAAAAATGACTAACAAAGAGTTTCCCGCTTCAATGACCCCTCTTCAGTCGGTTTCACTGCTTCGCAGTTTTTTGGGGAAAGAGCTTGTTTCATTTACAAGATACAGTTTGTTTTCCAAAGAGGAAGCGGCCGCCGAAATAGAGAAACCTGTTTCACTTGTTTTTGAAGGGACAGAAGGGCCTGTGGGTCTCAATTTTGAAGGAGCCGGAACTCTTGGGGTTGGAGAGGACGATAGCCTGAATAGCGCAATCGTCTGGCTTGACAGGGACAAGGATGGACAGCCCGATTTCAGTCCGATGGACGAGAGTGTAAGCGTATTTTTTCCGATCGAAGCTTCAGATCCTGTTTTTTCACGAACGCAATGGAGTGAATTTATAGGGGATCGATTGATTGGGATGTCAATAATAAAGGAAAATCCGATAAATCCTCGGCTGTATAATCGGCCGTGTGAGATTGCTTTGTGCTTGAATTGGCAAAAAAATGGCAAATTTGCGGCAATCCTCGGCGGGCACGGGGATGACTATTGGGAATGCAAGCTGATGCTATGGAATGCAGTGCAGCCCAAGTTGAACTCCCGATTCTATGAAGTACCTTTGCTGTAATTTCAGTTGGGAGCCTCTAAAAACCGCTGCTTTCAGCCAGTCACAGGCGCAGGCGGCTTGAGCGCTTCGGATTAGCTCATTTTTTAAGCAATTCCCCTCTTTTTTTGGGCATTTCTTGCCCACAGATGACTTCACAATACACGC
>NZ_LMIH01000018.1:177280-179125 GCF_001428645.1 Acidovorax sp. Root217 | reverse complement strand
GATCGCCCTGCGCTTGTGTACGATCGATTTGAGGCGGGGACCAAAGATGCGGTCAGAATGGTGGATGGCCATGCGACGGTTGTCGGCGATCTAAGTTTGTTGAATAAGCGAAGTATTTCTGATTTGATACTCATCAGAGGAAAAATTGAAGGGGCCAAGTTGCATATATCCGATCTGCAGTTTCTTGTGGGAAAAGATGGTGGTATTGTGATATCTGACCCATTAAGGCTTGCGGTGGGTGGTGTGGGTTATCGAAAAAACATAAAGATGATCGATTATTTGGTAAAATTGGCCGAAGGAAAATAGGGATTTTAATGATTGACCAATATAAAGATCAACCGACGCCATCTCAATCTATTCCTCTTCTCCGAACTTTCTTGGGGCGCAAGCTGATTTCATTCACGAGATACAGCATATTTCCCAAGGAAGAGGCGGGAGCCGAAATGGAAGAGTCGCCTTCGCGTGTTTTTGAAGGGACTGAAGGGCCGCTGGGTCTCACGTTCGAAGGAGCCGGAATCCTCGGGGTTGGGGAGGATGACAGCCTTAATAGTGCGATTGTTTGGCTTGACAGTGACAGAAATAGGCGGCTTGGCGCCACGCCGATGAGCGAAAAGGAGGGTGTGCTTTTTCCAATTGAAGCATCGGATCCGGTCTTTTCGCAAGCGAAATGGCGCGATTTTGTCGGTGATCAATTGATTGGCATGTCCATCATCAAGGAAAATCCGATTAATCCTCGACTGGAGAATCGGCCGTGCGAGGTTGCTCTGTGCTTGAGCTGGCAAAAAAATGGCAAGCTTGCAGCGATACTGGGAGGGCAAGGCGATGACTATTGGGGGTTCAACAAGCTGATGCTATGGAATGCAGTGCAGCCCAAGTTGAACTCCCGATTCTACGAAGTGCCTTTGCTGTAGCTTCAGTTGGTAGGTACGCTTTTGCCGAGCCATGGGGGCATCTTTCAATACCCTCAGCTTCCAGCCAACAGCTGAACAGTCGCGCTCTCTGCAGACGCAGATGGCCTGATCCAGCCCTTCATTCGCGAGCTGCAAGCCCGCGCAAGATGGTTGCCGGCAGGCCGGGGCCGGTGTCCTGGCGCTTGGATTGTCCTGCCCCGCTCTGGGGACTCGCGCCTATCGGCTGCGCAGCAGGGCGCTTTGGTCGCCAACGAGTTGTATGCAGAGCTGCAAAAGCTGCCCACGTCCGCCTTTGCGGCGGAGCCTGAGTTCCAGCAACTGGCCCGGGAGCACGGCGAAGACAAGGCCCGAAGCATCCTGGCCGCGGCGGCCGCAAACCGCGCGCTGTAGGGCCTGTTCACACCAATTTCGCGACCCCGAAATGGGTGTGAACAGGCCCTGGACAAGGTGTGGATGTGGCTCGACAGCGTATGGGTCGGGCCCGAGCAGGCTGCACGGGCCCAGCAGGTGCTGGCACCGGTACAGCCTGGCGCTGATGCCGATGCGGTAAGGCAGCCGCCACCATCGGTGCAGATGTCGATGCGCGAGGGCGGCATGCTCGACGTGCAGGGCGACACCAAGGCGGTGCGCCAGTGGCTTGAGGATGCGGGCGTCCCCCGGGGTGCCATGACCGATGGGCCAGAGGGTGTGATCGTCACAGCGGGGAGTGTCGAGCGGGCGAAGCGGGCCTTGGCAGCACCAGCACCGGTGGCACCCGCACTACTGTCAACGGCGCAAACGGCTGATCACGAGGAGGAGGCTGTGCCAGTGCAGGATGGGCGATCAGCCACTGCTCCGCCCGCGCCGATGGTGGCAACCAAGCTCGAAACGGGTGTGCTCAAGATCAAGGGCGATCCCAAGAAAATCCTCGCGGTTCTTCGCAACGGTGGAGTTG
>NZ_LMIH01000018.1:177060-177220 GCF_001428645.1 Acidovorax sp. Root217 | reverse complement strand
CTTGCTCAAGAAATACTTGCAGACAACAATCTGGCAGGCGATCCGGCAGGGACTGAAACTGCGCCAACCAGCAATGGCATGAAGGAGTTCGATGGTGCGGAACCTGGAGCTGCAGCTGATGATTTCTCCAACCTGGGCCTTTCGGACCTGGGGCCCAAAC
>NZ_LMIH01000018.1:162071-176978 GCF_001428645.1 Acidovorax sp. Root217 | reverse complement strand
TGGTAGGTGATCGCCCTGCGCTTGTGTACGATCGATTTGAGGCGGGGACCAAAGATGCGGTCAAAGTGATCAGAGGCCGTGTCACGGTGGTTGGTGATCTAGGTGTTTTGAATGGAAAGAGTATTGCCGACTTGATGCTGATAAAGGAAAAATTGCTAAACGCTGAGATAAAAATCAAGGATTTGCAATTTCTTGTGAATAGGGATGGCGGCGTGGTAATATCTGATCCAATGGGTGTGGAGAGGGGGTATAAGAAGGAGAATATGAAAATGATTGATCTGCTGATTGAAATGACGAGAAATATGGGGAAAAGATGATGGATTCATATTCTGCGGCGCTGCCATCTCAATCGGCTTTGCTATTTAAGAGTTTTTTGGGTAAAAGGCTCTTGTCGATGAGGAGGTACAGTCTTTCGCCCAAGGACGTTGCTGCAGTCGAGGGAAGGATTCCATTTTCCCAGGTTTTTGAAAGGACGGAAGGGCCGCTGGCGCTCACATTCGAAGATGGCCGGGTCCTTGGAATGGCGGGTGACGATAGCCTGAACAGCGTCATTGTTTGGCTTGACAGGGATGAGGCTGGAGATCCTGATTTCCATCCAATGGACGAGGATGTGGATATATTTCCTGTTGATTCTTCAGATCCCATTTTTTCAATAGCATACTGGAATGCTTTTGTCGGGGATTTTTTGCTTGGGTTGTCCATCATCAAGGAAAATCCTGTAAATCCTAGATTGGAGAGTCGGCCATGCGAGGTCGGGTTGTGCTTACATTGGAAAAAAAATGGCAAGTTTGTTGTGGCAGACGGATTGGGCAATGGTTCCTTGAATTTTGGACTCATGTCATGGAACGCAGTGCAGCCCAAGCTGGGCTCTAGGTTTTACGAAATCCATTTGCTGTAGCTTCAGTGGGTAGGCTTTTGCTGAGCCATGGGGGCACCTTTCAATACCCTCAGCTTCCAGCCAACAGCTGAACAGTCGCGCGCTCTGCAGACGCAGATGGCCTGATCCAGCCCTTCATTCGCGCGCTGCAAGCCCACGCAAGATGGTTGCCGGCAGCCCGGGGCGCTTGGATTGCCCTGCCCCGCTTTGGAGGCTGGCGCCTATCGGCTGCGCAGCAGTGCGCTTCGGTTGCCAACGAGTTGTATGCAGAGCTGCAAAAACTGCCCACGCAGCACGCGAAAGCACGGCTGGATCAAGTCGCATCCGCGCCGAAAGTGATGTTTGTTCAGCTGCTGGCGGGAAGTCGGGGTATTGAGAGGTTCCCTATCCGGAGTAGCTCGGCTGGCCGCTTTGTTCACTGCAACGGCGGAGTGTCCAGGGGCGGTGCGATCAGGCCCTGCCAGGTGCCGGCAGGCCCGGTGGGCTGACCAGTGGCGGGGCGGGCGGGGCGCCTTACGCCGCCAGGGGGCGTGCGCTCTGCCAGTCGCTGTGCGACATGCGCAGGGCGTTGGACACGGTGATGTCCAGGCGGCGGGCCCAGGAGTCGAGGTCGTGCCGCTGGGCGGTGTCGTGCCGCTCGTTCCAGCTGAGTTCGGCCACCAGGCGGTCGGGCAGGTCGAGCACCGTGCGGAATGCGCGATCGTTGGCCATGATTGCCCAGTTGAGCAGCACGGCCTGGGCGTCGGTGGAGGCGGATACGCTGGGCGCAAACCTGCAGACGCCGGAGCGGGTGAATTCGAAGAGTGCGGTAATCACGTTGGGAATGCCCCAGTCACTGGGTTGGCCAGGTGTTGTGCGCCCGGGACCTTGGCACCAGCGGGGAGTTGTTCTCCGGGGCCTGCAGTCGCCGGGGGCGAACATGGCTGCCCTTGGCAAAAAATGGCTTGCCAAGGAGCATCGAACGTGATTCAAACGCAAATTTCTGGCGGGCGGTATCCCCCAAAGGTAGGGCTGCGCCAAGGCCGTGGATGCGCAGGCCGTCCCTGCGCATCCGTTCGGTTCAGATGTATTCCAGCCCCACCTGGCTCAGCCCCACCAGGTTGATCTTGCTGGCCGTGAGGTCCGAGCTGGCCACGGCCCAGGTCAGCGATGCGCCGGTGTAGCTGCCTGATTGGAGCAGGCCAGCCAGGTTCTGCACGGTGGCGGCATCGGCCGCAGTGCCGAACAGGTTGGCGTACAGCAGGGCCACCACCTGCTGGGGCGTGGCGGAGGGGCCGGCCACGGCGGCCAGGGCCAGTTCTGCCAGTTGCTGGGGCGTGGCCCCCGATTCGTCCACTGCCTTGATCACGGCACCCACCAGGCCGCGGTTCTTCAGCGCGTCGGAGCCCAGCAGGGTGCTGATGAGGCGCGCGGCGGTGCCGGCGGCGCCGTTCAGGTCCAGCGCCACGGAGTGATCTGCAAAGCGCACGCGCTCGATCTGCTGCAGGGTGTCGATGCCGTCGAGGCCGGTGCCCTTGTCGTTGAGCAGCCAGTTGCCACCCGACAGCGGCTGCAGCGTGTACTGCCCGCGGTTGCCGTGGGCCACCAGCGTATCCACGCCCGCACCGCCGTTGAAGGTCTCGGTGGCGGGCTTGCTGTTGAACAGGTCGGCATCGCCCGTGCCCTGGTTGCCCGTGGGCAGGTTGGGATTGGTGGGCGTAGGTGTTGGTGCGGGCGTGGGCTTGGTGGGGGTGGTTGGGGCCGTGGGCGTTGTCGGTGTTGTGGGCGCAGGGGCGGGTGTTGGGCTCGGCGTTGGAGCGGGTGTGGGTGCCGGTGCCGGGGCGGGGGAAGGTGCCGGGGCCGGTGCGGGCGCTGCATCGAAGGTCAGCGTCGGGCCCTTGGTCGAGTTGAACCCGTAGGTGCCGCCCAGGCCGTCGCGGCCATACAGCCAGTCGAGCGCCAGCAGGTCGTAGCTCTGGAAGGTGGTCTTGTTCGGGCCGGCATGCGTGTACGACATGACGGTGTTGTTGGTGTTGTCCTGCGCCGAGGGCAGGGGGTGCGAGGAGTCGAAGGGGTGCGACAGGCCCAGCGCGTGCCCCACTTCGTGCAGCAGCACCTCGTAGCCCGAGCCGCCGGCCGTGGGGTTGTTGTTGATGCCGGCGTGCTCCACATTGTCCAGGTACACCACGGCCTCGATGTTCAGCGAGGTCAACACCTGGCCTGGGACGGTGTAGCCGTAGCTGTAGCCCGACGATGCCAGGCCTGCAGTGGAGGGGCCTTGCAAGTTGGTGGCGGCAAAGTGCAGGTCGGCCTGCGCGGAAGTGGCCACCTCGGCGAAGGTGATGCCGGTGACGCTGGATGCATATGCCAGGATCTGCTTTGCGGACTGCTTTTGCGCAGCGTTGAAGGCGGTGACCGGGCTACCCGTCTTGGCCGCCTCGCTGCCAGCGCCTGCGTCAAAGGTGTAGTAGATCACCTTGCGGCCGTCGGGCCAGAAGTTCCACACCGGGGTGCCCCCCAGCAAGGCATCGGCCTGCGGGTTGCCGGAAAAACGCATGTTCTGCAGGTCGGAGACGGTAACGGCCATGGTGTGTGTATCTGTTGGCGGTGGATCGGGAGAGCGCCCGGCGCGTGGCCCGAGCGACCGGCGAATCTATCACCGGGGTGGGGCGCGCACTGTGGCGTGAAACCAAATGTCACGACATGGCGCTGCGCGCCGACGGGCGGTATCGGGGAGGCGCTGGACGGCGCACTGCAGGCGCTTCGCCCCCGGTGGGGCTCAGCCGCGCGCGAGATGCCTGGAGAGAAGGGAGAAGGGCGCTATCAGCGCCTTGCGCAGACGAAGATGTGCGAGGCGCTGAAGTCGTTGGCCTGGTAGGCGAGCGCGAGTGGGTAGCGGGCGGCTGCCGTCGTATCCAGCGACACCAGGTACAGCGGGAAGTCGCGGTTGGCGTAGATGCGGTCGCCGCTGCTGCCCAGGCCGTCGAAAGGCACGCTGATGCTGGGCACCGCAATGGCGGGCATGCGGGATGTGTCCACCACCGCCTGGGCGGCTGTGAAGGTGGCGGTGGCGTTGTAGGTGGCGCCCGTGTTGCTGGAGCACACGTAGGCGCCGCTGTAGGCCGCATAGGGATCGCCCGCCACGGGCGGGATGGGGTACTCCGCCAGGGTGGCCACCTGGCGGTAGCGGCCGCTGGCCAGCATCTCCCAGAAGTCGGTGCCATAGCCCACGAAGATGGCGCCACCCAGCTGTGCGCGGGTGTTCCAGTTGCTGACGGCGATGGTCTCGGTCGCCTGGCGGATGGTGCGGTACTCGGGGATCTCGGTGCTCGTGTAGGGCACGAAGCCACGTGTCTCGGACAGCAGGTAGAACTGCCCGTTGTGCAGCAGCACGAAGTACAGCTTGCCCTGGCCCAGAAACCGGGCCTCGGGATTGACGCTGACGGCGAAGTTCAGGGCCTGCGTGGTGCCGCTGATGGTGGTGGCCACCGTGGTGATCTGGCCGAAGGCGGGCGCGGCGACCAAGCCCAGTGCCAGTGCGGCGCCTGCGAGGAGGTTGCGCAAGCTACTCAGGGTACTTCGGGGCAGGGTGGTTGGCATGGCGGTGTCCGGTTTCAGCGCATTCAACGCGGTGGCGTTGAATGCGGTTTACGTGGATACGGACGCGGTGCCGCGGCAGCAGCAGCAGCAGGCTCGCGCAGTGCATTTTGCGCCCCGTCTGGGCCGCGGGGCACGTGGCGGGCGCATACTGTTACGTTGGATACGTGCCCACACCGCCTGCGCGCGGTTGCCGTTGCCATTCCTCAGCCCAGCCGACCGCCACCATGCCCTCAACAACCCCCACCCCTACCCGCCTGCCCACCCCGTTCGAGTCGCTCGCCGGCGTTGCCAAGTTCCTGGGCACCGAAGAGATGAGCCCGGCCTTCCACGCGCGGCATGCGCAGGCCATCGATGGGGCCTGCGCTTTTCTGCAGGAGCTGGTGCGCGAGCACCCGTCGCTGGACATGGCGTTTCGCGCGGCACTGCCGCTGCCAGTGGTGGACGGCGGCCATCTGGTGCTCCAGGCGCTGTCGTCCATCCAGTTCGCCGAACAGAAGCTGCACTGGTTCGACAGCCAGATGAACACCACGCTGCGCGCTCTGGCGCCCGTGGTGCGCGACCCCGCCTTGCCCACCTGGATGGCCGAGTGCCGCTGGGCGGTGGATGGGGCGGCGGTGAATGTGTAGCCTGTGACGGGATCTGCTGGATGGCTCGCTTGCAAACGAAGCACTGAGGCCGCCAGCGTCTTCGCGATGCGGTGATTGCCGCAGGGCACTCCTGCTTGCGTTTGCCGCGCCGTCTCAGCGTTTGGTGCAGACGTAGACAATCTGGCTGCTGTAGGCGTTCGATTGGTAGCCGATCGCCAGGCTGTAAGGCCCCCCGGACGGATTGAGCATGACCAGCTTGAGCGGCAGGCTCGTGCTGCTGTAGGTCCTGTAACCGGGCTGGCTGACGATGGTGCTCAGCGAAAGGTTGTACGAGTACACCGGAATCGTCGTCAGCCGGGTGGTGTCGATCACCGTGTTGCTGGCGGTGAACGTGGCGGTGACGGTGCCCGAGCGGCCATAGTCGTCGTAGCACATATAGGTGCCGTTGTGCACCGCATAGGGGTTGGTGGTCACCGGGGGCGTTGGGGTCGGTGTGGGCGTCGGCGTTGGCGCAGGCGCCGCCGGCAGCGTGGCCACCTGCTTGAACCTGCCGTTGTTGATCATGTCCATCACATCGGTGCCAAAGCCCACGAAGATCGAGGCACCGGCCTGGGCCGTGGTGTTCCAGCCCTGCACGGTGATGGTCTCGGTGGCCTGGGAGATGGTGCGGTATTCCGGCGGTTCTCCACCCGAGTAGGGGACGAAGCCCCGCGTCTCCGACAGCACGTAGATCTGCGAGCCGTGCAGCATTACGAAATACAGCTTGCCGCGGCCCACGTACTGGGCTTCGGGCGTGACGCGGGCAACCAGGGTGTAAGCGCTCGATGGGCCGCTGGCCGTGGCCGATGCGGTGATGTCGGCCCATGCGGGGCTGGCGGCACCCAGGCTGGCGACGATGGCGGTGGCGGCGGCAATTTTCTTGAGCGTGCAGGTAAGGCGCATGTCGGTGATGGATCGAAGTTGAGCCGGCGTGGGATTCTTGGGGTTGTGGTGGCCGGCAGAGGGTGACAAGGAAAACGCGCACGAAGCGCATGTGTCCACATGGACACACTTGTATCCATTGGTTTCTTGATTTCAAAGCAATGGAGCGATCACCACAATCGCCAATATGGGTGATGCCAGCAGGGTTTACCGCCAAACGCCCTGCAGGGCGGGGCGAGGGGCGGGACCGCGGCGCGTGCGCGGACTGCGCTGTTACAAAAACCGCTGCGCCAAGTACGGCGCCGGGTCCACGAACGGCGCCTCGCCGCTGATCAGCTCGGCCACCAGCCGGCCGGTGACGGGCCCCAGGGTGAAGCCCTGGTGCGCGTGGCCGAAGTTGAACCACAGGCCCGCATGGCGCGGCGCGGGGCCGAGCACGGGTTTCATGTCGGCGGTGCAGGGGCGGGCGCCCAGCCAGGGCGTGGCCTCCACCGGCTGGCCCAGGGGCAGCAGTTCGCGCGTGGAGATCTCCGCGCGGCGCAGCTGCACGGGGGTGGCGGGGGCATCCAGCATGGCGAACTCGGCCCCGGTGGTCAGGCGCAGGCCGCGCGCCATGGGGGCCAGCATCACGCCGCGTTCGATGTCCAGCGCGGGCATGGTCAGCGTGGGCCCGCCGGCAAAGTGCCGGTGGTAGCCGCGCTTGCTGAACAGCGGCAGGCGGTAGCCCAGGCGCGAGGTGAGTGCGCCGGCCCAGGGGCCCAGGGCAATGACGGCGTGCTGCGCGCTGATGCTGCCAGAGTCCACCTGCACGGCCCAGCCGCTGCCTTGCTGGCGCAACGTCAGCGCGTCACCCGTGGCCAGCTGCCCGCCGCGCTGCACAAACAGCCGCGCATAGCGCGCCACCAGTTCGCCGGGGTCGCGCACGGTCCACGGGTCTTGCCAGTGCACGGCGCCGGCCAGCGGCATCTGCAGCACCGGCTGCGCGGCGGCCAGGGCGGCCGTGCCGAGCACCTGGCAGGCCAGGTGGTGCGATGCGGCGACGGCGGTGGCCTGCTTTGCCGCAGCGTCGAACGCCGGGCCGCTGCGGTACAGCTGCAGCCAGCCATCCTTGTGCACCAGGTCGCTGGCTCCGGCCTGCTCGATCCAGCCGCGGTGCTCGGTGATGCAGTGCTCGATCAGGCGGCTGTAGGCCTGGGCAATGGGCGCGTAGCGCGCGGGGGCCGATGCGGCCCAGTAGCTGAACAACTGCGGCGCCAGGCGCAGCAGGGCGCCCCAGTGGTAGTGGGCGTCGTTGCTCAAACCGGTGGCCACACGCGCCAGCGTGGCGATGCTGCGCGGAAAGGCGTAGGGCTGCACGGCCTCGCGCTGGATGATGCCGGCATTGCCGTACGAGGTCTCGCGGCCAGGCGCCTGGCGGTCGACGAGGGTCACGGCGTGGCCGCGCTGCTGCAGCGCCAGGGCGGTGCTGACGCCGACGATGCCGGCGCCGAGAACAAGGGTTTCCATGGGGGTGATTATTGCGGCGGCGGACAGGGATGGGCAGGGCCGAACGGTCGGGCTGAAGGCACCGATTGTGCCGGCCCCCAACGCATGCCGAGCCCGGCTGGGGCGCCATTTTTCGACGACTGGATTGCCGGATTGGCAATCCAACTGCACACTGGTGGCGCGGGAGACGAGCGCGCTGCAGGGTGCACGTGGGCGCTGTCCTACAGGGCCCGGGGGCAAGACCGGTTAGGGTTTGGGCAGGGAGCGAGGGCAGCCCTGCGGTGGACCGCCGCTGCTGCCTGCATGGCAAAGCACAAGAACAGAACCCGGGATGCACGCCGGGGTTGGAGGGCGCATATGAGAACAGCTCCGGTGGTGATGAGAGGCCGATGCGCTTGCCGCCGCGTCGAGTACGCGGTGCATGCCCTGGAGCTGGAGGCGGCCGTGTGCTACTGCGAGAGCTGCCGCAGGGCGTCCGGTGGGGCCGGCATGGCGTGGCTGGAGGGCGAGCGTGCCACCTTGCGCACCTACGGGGCCCTGCACACCTGGCAATCTTCCGAGCACGCGGTGCGCCAGCTGTGCCCGCAGTGCGGCAGCCAGCTGTTCCGGCTGGAGGAGGGCCGGCCCGACGTGGTCGAGGTGGCGGTGGGCACGCTCGACGACCCGGGCGCGATCCGCAGCACGCGCAGCGCCTTTGCCAGCCAGCGCCCCCGCTGGGACCTGCGCGAGCCGCTGGGCAGCGACCCGCATGCGCGGGTGCCAGGCTCCCTGGCCCCGGGCCTATCAGGCAGTCCGCACACCTTGCCGACCCGGTCGGCAAGCGACGAGGCACTGCAAAGCATGCTGGTCAGCACGCAGGACGCCTTCATCAGCATCGACCCCGGCGGCTTCATCACCGAGTGGAACCACCAGGCGCAGGCGACGCTGGGCTGGAGCCACGACGAAGCCATGGGGCGCCCGATGCACGAGCTCATCATCCCGCCCGAGCTGCGCAGCGCCCATCTCTATGGCATGGCCCGGCTGCAGCGCACGGGCGAGGGCCCCGTGCTGCGCCGCCGCTTCGAGCTGCAGGCGCTGCACAAGGACGGGCACCGCCTGCCTGTGGAGCTGTCCATCGCCCCGCTGCGCATGGCAGGGGGCATTGGTGCCACCGGGTTCATCCGCGAAGCCAGCCACGGCCACACTGCCGAGCGCCAGCTGCAGGCCAACCAGGCCCTGCTGCAGCGCATGGGCGAGCTGGCGCTGGTGGGCCCCTGGACGGTAGACCTGCACACCAGCGAGGTCCACTGGTCGCCCATGGTGCGAGGCATCCATGGCGTGGACGATGCCTTCGTGCCCACGCTGCCCGGCGTGGTCGGCTTCTACGAGGACGGCGCGCAGGAGCGGCTCATCGCCGCCTTTGAAAAAGGCATCGCCACCGGCGAGAAGTGGGAGATCGAAGCCCCGCTGCGCCGGCCCGATGGCACGCGCGTCTGGGCGCGCGCCATCGGCAACACCGAATACGACGAACTGGGCGCCCCGGTGCGCGTGGTGGGTGCGCTGCAGGACATCACCGACCGCAAGCGGGCCGAGGAGTCGCTGCACATGCTCAGCCAGATCCTGGAGGCCACGCCCGACTTCGTGGTGCAGGCCGACGCCGAAGGGCGCGTGACCTACATGAACCCCGCCGCGCGCAAGGCCCAGGGCTACGGCGACGGCTACGACGTCACGCAGCACCGCTTCACCGACTTCAACACGCCCGAAACCACCCGGCGCTACCGCGACGAGGTCATGCCGTCGGTGATCAAGAGCGGGGTGTGGATGGGCGAAAGCACGGTGCTGGTGGCCGGCCACCCGATTGCGGTGGACCATTCGGTGCTGTCCCACCGCGACGCCGATGGCCGGGTGGTGCGCTACACGGCCGTGATGCGCGACATCTCGGCGCAGCAGCGCTCGCGTGCCGACCTGTTTCGCCAGCAGCGCACCCTGAGTTCGATTGCCGAGGCCATTCCCGACGTGATTGCCGTGGTGGACCGCGAAGGCCGCTACGAGTTCGTCAACTCCGCGTTCGAAAAGCTCGTGGGCCCCACGCGCGCAGAGATCGTGGGCCGGCGCATCGGCGAGGTGGTGCCGCTGGCCGAGCTGCGCGACAGCATGGGCTTCATCGACAAGGCGCTGGCCGGCGAGCCCACCGCCTTCGAGCTGGTGCTGCAGCTGCGCGGGCGCCCGAGGAACATGGCCATCAGCCTGGTGCCCCGCCAGTCCGAGAGCGGCCAGCCCGATGGCTTCATCGCCGTGCTGGACGACGTGACCATCCACCGCCAGCGCGAGTCGCGCCTCATCGGCCTGAGCGAGCGCGATGCGCTCACCGGCCTGGTGAACCGGCAGGGCCTGCAGGCGCACCTGCAGCGCATCCCCCTGGCCGAAGCACACGGCGTGGCCATGCTGTACGTGGACCTGGACCGCTTCAAGCCCGTCAACGACACCTGGGGCCACCCGGTGGGCGACCAACTGCTGCAGGCGGTGGCCGCGCGCTTCATCGCCCTGGTGCGGCCCCTGGACCTGGTGGCGCGCGTGGGCGGCGACGAGTTCGTGGTGGTGCTGGGCGGCATGCCCGGCCAGGCAGCAGCCGAGCAGGTGGCCGACAAGCTGGTGGCCGCCGCCGGCCAGCCCTTTGACCTGGGCGGGCGCAGGGTGCACATCGGCGCCAGCGTCGGCGTGGCCTTTGCGGGCGACGACGGCTGGCGCGGCCTCATGGAGCGTGCAGACGCCTCGCTCTACCGCGCCAAGGCGGCCGGGCGGGGGCGGCGTGCTTGATCCCTGGCACCGGAACCCAGGGTCGCCGCCATTCGCCCTGGCGCGCCTTCGTGTGCCTCTGTGCGACTCTGTGCGCGGCACACCTGCCAGAGCCGTTAGAGTCTGGGGCTTCGTTGAATCATCGGTAAGCCCTACAGGAGTCCCCGCATGCAAGTGGAAAGCCGAGTCACCGTCTCCGTGCCGCCCGAGAAGATATTCGCCATCTACGCGGATGTAGGCAACTGGAAAACCTGGGACCCGGATACCAAGGACTCATCGATTGACGGCCCCTTCCAGACCGGGAGCAAGGGCCGGATCACGCCGCCCAAGGGGATGGCGGTCCCCATGGATTTCATCTCCGTGGTGCCCAACCAATCGTTCACCGTCGAGTCCCGCATTCCCCTCTTTCGCATGCTGTTCGAGCACGAGCTCCACCCCACGGCGGCAGGCACGGAAGTCGTCCACCGAGTGACTTTTTCCGGTGCACTGTCATTCGTGCTCGGCCCCATCGTCGGCAATCCCCTGCGCACCGGGCTTCCTATCACCCTGGCATCGCTCAAACGGCTGGCCGAGAGTGGCCGCGTCGCGGCCTGATGACGATCTGCCTTCGTTCACCCGCTGAACGGGGCACTCGACGGCTGCGCGAGCAACCCATCCCCCGCAGTTTTGGGTAGCATCGACTTTGCCAGGCTCCCCACGAAAGACCACCCATGTCCGCTGAGTCTCACCCCGCCTGCGTGCGGGAGTTTCGCCAGGTCCTGCTGTGGCCCCTGCGCCTGATGCCGGTGCGGGGCTCCGAGGGCCAGCACGCCAAGCCCTGGCAACTGCTGGCGGACATGGGCGAGGAGGCCTCGCCCTGGCGCGAGGTGGTGGACGAATTCACGGGCGACAGCAGCCGTTTTCACGAACGCCACTACAACGAGTTCGTGACCTTTTTGCCCTATGTGCAGCGCTTCCTGTATGGCGAAGGGCGCAGCCGGGAAGGCGCCCGCGCCACCGGCTCGCCGATGCGGGTGTTCCGGCGCAGCGACGTCAGCGCCGTGCGGGCGGTGCTGCGCCCCGGCGATGCGCCGATCACGCTCGACATCGTGCATGTGGACCTGTACTTTTTTCTCGACCTGGACCTGGTGCTGCTCAATGTCGAGGTCAGCGCCCGCGACCTGCAGCTCGCCCAGTCGCAGGAGGTGCTGTACCGCTTCGGCCGTGGCTACCCCGCCGGCTGGGATGCAGAGGGCCATGCCCAGCACTGCCTGTACAGCGCCGAGTGGCTTGACGCCGCCGGGCAGGTGCTGGCCGCGTCCGACGCCAACCAGCGCGACCTCTTCATGGCCCATGTCAGCAGCCACCGCGCCCCGCGCATCTCGGCCCACTGGGCCTGGCTGCTGGAGCCGCTGGTGAGCGACCATTCCGAACGCAGCGGCCCCCTGCGCTACCGCCAGATCGAGTACTACCGCATGCCGCAGCTGGCCTTTCTGGCGCTGGACGACCCGCGCGCGCTCAGCCGCAGCGACTTCATCCGCTTCGGCCTGGTCACGGGGGCGGCCCCGCCCAGCGACGACGACACCTGCCTGCCTTATTCCGAAGAGCACCTGGCCGACTTTGAAAAGCGGTTCTGCTACGACCGCTTCTGGAGCAGCAGCGGCGCCGCCCCCAACACACGCTATCTGTGCAGCGGCCACTCGCTGCTGGTGCTGGGCAATGCCGGCAGCCCGTTCTATGTCTGCCGCGACCGGGGCGTGCTGGCGCAGTTCCGGCACCAGCATTTTTTGCTGTTCTTGATTGCGCATTTCCAGAAGGCGGCGCTGCTGATGTTCTCGGACCGGCTGGCCGAGGCCCTGAAAGACCTGGACATTGCCGACGCCGCCAGCGTGCGCCGCTTCAAGCGCACCATCCGCGACAGCTTTGCCGGTTTTCTGCGCTTCACGCACCGCTACTGGTTCCACGAAGTGTCCGAACAGGCCCAGGTGCGCGCCCTGTTCCGCATGTGTGCCAACCACCTCGGGCTCGACCCGCTGTACACCGAGGTCAAGGAGCGCATCGGCGAGATGAACCAGTACCTGGACGCCGACAGCCTGCGCCGCCAGGCCAACACCGTTGTGCGGCTCACGGTCGTCACCATCTTCGGCCTGATCGGCACCGTGACCACGGGCTTCCTGGGCATGAACCTGCTGGCCGAGGCCGATGCCCCCCTGGGCCGCAAGCTGGGGATCTTCGCCCTCGTGTTCGTGCTGACCACCGCGCTGACCATCTACACCATGGTCAAGTCCAAGCGCCTGTCGGACTTTCTCGACGTGCTCTCGGACGAACGCGCCACAGCCTGGCAGAAATTCAAGGCGCTGGGGCTGGTGTGGCGGCGTGCGGGGGGTTGAGGAGGGCGGGTAAGCGGTACGCCATGGGCCGCAGCCGTTGAACGGCCGGCAGGCAAAGCTGCTCTGGCGAATCTACCCGTTCACCGACAAGGGCCTGGCTGCCGGCAAGCTCGACGCGCTCGGCGATTCCAAGTCCCACAAGAGTGGCCCGGGGTGCCGCGGGCCCTCCTTGGCCCGCCCCTCCACGGCGCGCTCCGCCAGCAGTTGCTCTGGCTGGTTGTGCGGTGCCCGCAGAGTATCCATCGTCGGGCTGGGCGGGCTCGTGGAGGTAAAAGCGGCCACTGCCGTGACTTGAGGTATCTGCGGCAGTTCTGTCAGGGCCAAAGTCGCCCCGTCCACCGCGTCCTGTTCGTCCGACTCCCAGATCAACGGCCCGCCCGGATCGTAGTAATCCATGCGTGTCTCCGACTCGCGCACTGACAGGAGCGACCGGTTCTGGTGAGGCGGAATCCGTGTCATGCCGGTCAACGGATGGGGCAGGGCGGGTGGGGACGTCGTCATCACGGAAAGTGTAGCGGGAATGCCCCTGGCGATCCCCAGTATGGGGCCCGGATCCTCGTTCACCAGATGTGTCGCGCACGGGCCTTCGCGCAGTAGTCCCGTCGCTATTTGCAGACACCGATGCATGACCTGCCGACTGGCCTGATGGCGCCAGAGCGCGCGATGGGCGAAGCAAGACCCGTTGTGTCAGTGCCGCCTGGTCCACGGGGACCAGGGTCACGCCCGCGAATGGCTCGGCACCGCGCACGCCGCCGGCCTGCAGGTGCGCCAGGATGGTGGCCTGGTCGCCGCCGACGACGAGCATGCCGGAGTCCAGGGCCTGGACCTGTGCGTCTATGGGGGCGGTGGCCGGGCCTGGGGCGCTGTTGCAGGTGCGCTTGCGGGAAGTGGGTTTGTTCAGGACGGTAAGTGGCTCGCCGACCTTAACCCATTACAACTACCAATCGAACAAATTTGGATGGGCTCGCGGCGTTGCTCTTTAAATTTGAGACCGCCGGGTCATTCCGCTGACGCCGGCGTACCATATTTCAGGATGCAGGAGGGCTCTTTCTCCATTCGGATTTATAAGACTCCTTCAGCCACAAATTTATATCTTCCCTTCCTTTGACTACATACTCCATAAAAGACATCGTGTTTCCAAGGTCGCCATTCCAGCCGAGAAGGAATAGTATGAATTTGTTGGTGTAAACACTGCCCATGGGCATGATTTTTCGTACTTCGTCAATATGATGATTGTATAGATCAAGGTAATCGCTGCAGCTACCCCCTTCTTGGGATATATCTCTTCCAAGGGCCGCCCCCAGAATCTCTATGGTATTCGTATTGGTCATGATGTTTTCTTGAAAATCAGCTGGGCCTTGAAATAATATTTACATTTTTGGGTAGATTTTTCAGGTCGTCGATATCAATAGAGTCCGATAATTCAATTTCAAAGATTCCATACCCCAGTTTTTCCCTGGATTTTCCGAATGATATGTCTCTTATTGCTGCCTGTGCCCAATCATCCTTCGTGCCATTGTGATTGATTTTTCGATGTTTGTCGAATTCCTTTCGGAAATTTTCAAGATTGCTTCCGGCTAGATTTCCTGGCAATCCAGTTGGAGGTCCCCCTCTTTCTTGTGTGTAGTAAAGGATTATTTTTCTCAACATCGCTTCTGTCACTCCGTGATCATCAATCTTGATATACTCTTTTGATTCCATTTGTGCCGTTTTGCTAATATTTAGGCGAGGGCCATATTTCGTATCTTCTATGTTTGCAAAACTAACATACTCGCCCTCCACGAGCAAAGCAATGTCGTCTTCATAGGGGTTGTCTTTTGACATCCGGACCTTGAGGTCTTCTTCTTTGAACGGGATTGGCCGAGGATTTGTCTCTGTTCCCAGCGGACCTTTCTCCGGTGCTGCACCTGCGTTGTCCACTCCCGCCCCGCGGCTCATCTGGATGGGAAAGTATGGGGCGGAAGGTGCGCTGCCATTGGCCCGCTCAAGACCGTTCTGCGGCGGGGCCGAGGCTGAGCGCTCCAACTGCGCAATGCCAAACGCCAAATCCACCAGGTCCTGCCCATCAAAAGCCTGCGGATTGCCCGTCAGCTTGCCGAGCACGTCCTTCAGCGATGCGCGCACCCGCGCCAGCCAGCCCTGCACCGAGTTGTTCGGCATCAGTGCGGTAGGCTGCACGCCCAACTCCATCGCCACCTGCACGGCATAGGGGAAGAGCTCTTCGCTGCTGTAGCTGGTCTCATCCGCTCGGGCCGGCTGCGAAGCCTGCACGCGCGCCATGGCCTCGTCGTGGACCCGCCGCTCCAGGCTCCCA
>NZ_LMIH01000018.1:159513-162030 GCF_001428645.1 Acidovorax sp. Root217 | reverse complement strand
CACCGCCTTGCCATGCTTGTGCACCAGCTCGTGCGCGGCCACAGCCATCTCCTGGCCGGCTTCGATGTGGTCGGCGATCAGGAAGACGGTGTCGGTGTTGGGGTCGAAGAACCCCTGGGCCAAGCTGGTGTCCGGCGAGCCCATGTCCACCTCGCCGACCATTGGCTCCCGGTGCGCCTGGATGTCGGCCGAGGTGGCCACCACCACGCGGCCACGACCCTCTGCGAGCAGGCCCATGCTGTTGGTGAGCTTGGCCACGGCAGCGCGCACGGACTGCACGGTGGCGGGCTGGGAGGGCAGACCCATGGCCCGTGAGGGGCGGTCTGGCGAAGGGGGTGCGCTGCGGCTGAACTGTTGGCCCGTGGCGGCGGGGCCGGCCGAGGCTTGGGCGTGTGGTGACTGCTGCAGTAGCTGCCGCGCCTTGTGTACCTGGTCGAGCCCGACGACCACGCCTCCCTCGCGCCGCAGCACGCGGTCCACGCCGCCTTGGCGCAGGCGCTCCTGCAACTGTGTGGGGTCACCTCGGACCATCAGCGTGCCATCGCGCTGCATCTCCATGACTGGCACGGGCTGAAACGCTCCAGCATTCGCCTGCGATCCATGACCTGTGCGAGGTGCATCGGCGCCCACCGCGCTGAGGCCCGCTGTGAAGTCGCCAGCCGTTGGCTTTCGAGCAGTAGCGGGCGCAAGCTGTGCGGCAGCTCTGGTCCCTGGCAAGGTGACCATTGCCGATGCGCGCTGAGACCCACGGCCTGCCTGCGGGTCAGCCGGTGCAGCGAGTGGGCGGCTGAGCACCTGTTGCGCCAGTACCGCCTGGTCCACGGGCACCAGCGTCACGCCCGCAAACGGCTCGGCACCGCGCACGCCGCCTGCCTGCAGGTGCGCCAGGATGGTGGCCTGATCGCCGCCGACGACGAGCATGCCGGAGTCCAAGGCCTGGGCCTGTGCGTCTATGGGGTCGGGGCAGCCTGCTACGTCACTGGATCGTCTGTCGCGGCTGTAGAAGATCCGTTGCAGAGGGCGATCACTTCCGAGTCGATCTCTTTGTTCAGCAATTCCAGCCAGCGTGCCGCGACCGTGTTTGAACTCGCCGTTTCGAAGTGGCGCCACAAGGGCTGAAACAGGCCTGCAAACGGTGTCAAACCGGTCCCAAAAAGCGGATTACGTAGGCATCAAGTGACCTTGCGCTCGACATCAGGCTGTGCCGGTCTGGCGAATTGGGTTTTGCAGACCATCCTTATAGCTTTCGCAGAAAATTATCTCACCCTTCCTGGTAACTATCTCTCAACCAATCATCAATATTTTCATTCTCTTTAACAACATCACATATAAATAATTTTGCATTCCGAAGCCCCCCCCTCCCAAGAAGATGCATTACGTACATCGCTGCATACACATCCGCTCTTTTTCGAACAAGCTCGCGCAAATCCTCGATATGCAGATTGTACACATCCATGTAATCACGACAGCTCCCTACCTCCTGGGAAACGTCTCTCCCAAGATAAGACTTCAGCATCTCCAAACCTTCTTCATCCAACCCCGTCATGGTAACTCCTTTAAAAATCAATAGCGCCTTGCAATAACATTTATTTCTTTGGGCACATTCTTAAAATCACCGACATTGACAAAACCCAGCAACTCTATTTCAAAAACCCCATACCCCAGTTTCTGCATGGCTTTACCGAACGATATGTCCCTTATTGCGGACTGCGCCCAATCATCCATTGTGCCATTGTGATCTCTTGCGCGATGTTTGTCGAACTCTTTTCGGAAATTTTTGCGATTATCATCAGTCAAATTCCCCGGAAATCCAACCGGAGGGGCGCCCTTCGTTTCAATGTAATAAGAAATCACTGCCTTCAGCATCGCCTCTGTCACTCCATGGGCGTCGATTACTATGTGCTCTCCTGATTTTTTTTCCATTTTTTCCAATAAATAGGATGGGATCGCCATCCTTTATTTCGATGCCGGAAAAAACAACAAGCTCTCCGTCCACGAGCATCGTAATGGCGTTACTTGGGTCGTTGTCCGTAGTTAACCTTGAAGTCTGTGAGCGGAACCGGACGCGGATGGCCCTCCGAACCCAGCGGGCCTTTCTCCTTCGCCGTCCCCGCACCGTCGTTGCCTGTATCGCGGCTCATCTGGATGGGAAGAGAGGGGGCGGAAGGTGCGCTGCCATTGGGCCGCTCAAGACCGTTCTGCGGCAGGGCCGAGGCTGAGCGCTCCAACTCCGCAATGCCAAACGCCAAGTCCACCAAATCCTGCCCATCAAAAGCCTGTGGATTGCCTGTCAGCTTGCCGAGCACGTCCTTCAGCGATGCGCGCACCCGCGCCAGCCAGCCCTGCACCGAGTTGTTCGGCATCAGCGCCGTAGGCTGCACGCCCAACTCCATCGCCACCTGCACGGCATAGGGGAAGAGCTCTTCGCTGCTGTAGCTGGTCTCATCTGCTCCGGCCGGCCGCGAAGCCTGCACGCGCGCTGCGGCCTCGTCGTGGACCCGCCGCTCCAGGCTCCCC
>NZ_LMIH01000018.1:158786-159462 GCF_001428645.1 Acidovorax sp. Root217 | reverse complement strand
CACCGCCTTGCCATGCTTGTGCACCAGCTCGTGCGCGGCCACAGCCATCTCCTGGCCGGCTTCTATGTGGTCGGCGATCAGGAAGACGGTGTCGGTGTTGGGGTCGAAGAACCCCTGGGCCAGACCTGTGTCTTGCGAGCCCATGTCCACCTCGCCGACCAGGGGCTCCCAGTGCGCCTGGATGTCGGCTGAGGTGGCCACGACCACACGGCCGAGGCCGTTGGCCAGCAGGCCCATGCTGATGGTGAGCTTGGCCACGGCAGCGCGCACGTACTGCACGGTGGCGGGCTTGGAGGGCAGGCCCCTGGCCTGTGAAGCTTGATCTGGTGGGCTGCGGCTGAATTGCTGGCCCGATAGGGAGGGCCGGGAGGGGCCTGCCCAGGCTGGGGCGCTTGGCGGCTGCTGCAGCAGGAACTGCCGCGCTTTGCCCACTTGGTCAAGCCCGACGAGCACGCCGCCCTTGCGCCGCAGCACGCGGTCCACGCCGCCTTGGCGCAGGCGCTCCTGCAACTGTGTGGGATCGCCTCGGACCATCAGCGTGCCGTCGAGCTGCGTCTCCATGCTCGCTGCGCTTGGGGAGGTCGGTGCTGGACCGCCTTCGGCAACCCGGCGCCCTTGGGTCAGCGAGAAGCCTTTGCCGCCCGTATGTACGCCCTGCTGGTGCAGCGTGCGCCCT
>NZ_LMIH01000018.1:146573-158761 GCF_001428645.1 Acidovorax sp. Root217 | reverse complement strand
GTGCATCGCGCACAGGCTTGGACCCTATGTCGCCCGCGTCGCCTACCGCGAAAACGCTGCCCGGCCCTGACTGGCGCATGAAGCGGCGCACGGTGGCCGCCAGGTAGGGATAATTGCGCGTGAGGATGCTGGCTGGGGCCTCGGAGATCGCGCGCACCTTGCCATCTGCGCCGGTGCCGATGAGCGTGATCCAGCCTGGCCGCTGCATGGACTTGCCTACGATGGCCAAGTCGTCCGATCCTGCGATCCTCTCGCCCAATACCGCCATGGGCTTGCTGGCCTTGAGCAGCCTGTCCTCGCCGAAGTCTTGGTAGCGCACCATGTTGGCAGGTTCACTGCCCTGGTTCGCAGCGTCGATCACGGCGTACTTGTTGCTGTTGATGAAAACGTGGGCCAGCAGGCCCGGCACATGCGCGGCGAGGGTCTTGGTCAGTTCCAGGTCCGGCCCGCTGGGCGTGGGGTTGCCAGATGGATGGTTGTGCAGCACATAGTAACCATCAGCCCCAGTGCGCTGCATGTTGTCTCGGAACTCTTGATAGTACTCAGGATGGGTCATCCCGGCCGGCACCATGGGCGTCTCGCCCGGCAGCCGCGCGCTGACGCCAGTGGCATGCACCACCTGGCCATCCTTCATGAAAAAGACCCGGAACGTCTCGAACCGGGGGTCGCGATACACCTGGGCCAGTTCGGCCAGGCGCGCGGGGCTGTCTACTTGCTGCCCGACGAGAGATTGACTGCCGGTACGCTCAATTCGCTTGGCGATTCCAAGTCCCACGAGAGTGGCGGTTCGAGGCGGTATGGCATCACCCGCCCCCCGCACGCTGTCAGCGGTGGAAGCACTGGATCGACCAGTTGTTGGTCCTCGGCCATCGTCAGGCTGTGTAGGTTCTTGAGCGCGTCCATTGGCATCACTGTAGCCGCTGCGGTAGCTCTCTGCAACGAAGTCGCCTTGGCTTGGTGCAGGATTGTGAGGTTGCGCAGGCTGCAGGCCGCCCAGCAACTGCCGCGCCTTGCCCACTTGATCGAGCCCGACAACCACGCCGCCTTTGCGCCGCAGCACGCGGTCCACGCCGCCTTGTCGCAGGCGCTCCTGCAACTGTGCGGGGTCTCCTTTGACCATCAGCGTGCCGTCGCGCTGCATCTGCATGCGCATGGAGTGGATCTGCGTGCCATCATTCTTGTCATCAGTTTGAAGGCCGGCCGATGGATCTTGCGCGCTGCGGGTGCTGAACCGTGTCTGCCCGGTGTGCGAAGTTTCCGCGCCAACTGTCCCCGCCTGGTCGATGGCGCGCATCACGAAGCGCTCGGCCTCGTTGTAGCTCATCGCTCGGATCGAAGCGGCCAGCCGCCCCATGCCCATGCGGTCCGCCACGCTGGCCAGCCAGTTGGCCAGCGTTCGGATGCGCATGCCCAGACGGGTGCCCGCCAGCTTCTGGGCACGAAGCTCTTCGGCCACTACGGCCAAACCCTCTTCGATGGCAAGGGCCTGGTATTGGGCTGTCAGCTCAGTTCCGGTGAAGCCCCTCTCACGCAACACGCGCAGTTGATGCGGAGCATCCGGCGCTTTCGCCTTCCATTCAATCGCGTATTGCTGCACCCGTCTGTCGCGCTTTGCCAAGTCCAGCATGGACTGCACATAATCGCGGCTCGGCAATACATTGCGCACTCCCAAATGGAACATTTCATGGAAAAGCGTCTCGGCCACCGCGTCGGCGTTCTGGTGAGCCGAAGCGACGATAACGATCCGGCCCTCTTCTGGCAGCGCCGCGCCCATTACACCCTCCGGCGCCCCGACCCAAGCCTCTTCGCTCCGCCCCACGACGTCGACTGGTGGCGGGTTGCGGAGCCCCGACAAGGCCTGCAGCACAAGCTCCTGCACCTGTTCAAGAGATAGCCCTGGTGCGTGGTTACCGCTGTGCGTACTGAATTTGGATGTGGCATTGCGGGGTGCAGGCTTGGAGATGCTGGCAACTGGCACCTCTACGTTGACCGTCAACAACCTGCGAAGTACACTGGCCACGTCTCCTGAAGTTGCCTTGCCGGATCGCTCCACACCGTCCACGGTGTCGGCCCCGGAATTACCGGACTTCAGGAGGCTTTCTTTTGTGATTGCACTGTGCAGGTACATGCGCTGGCTGTTCGGCGTTGTACGAACCAGCACGGTGACTATGTTCTCCACCCCTGCAATGCTCACCGGCGCGCTGATGAAGTGGCCCGTGGTGTCGCGACTGTGCTGTGCGCTCAGTACGAGAGCACCATGCTCCACCACCTGTCTTGCTGCGGCGAACGCCACCGCCTTGTAAGGATTCATGCGGTGTGCCATTGAGTCGCGCACCGACCGTTCGTCCAGCACCACCTGACCAATTTCTCTGTTCGTGGCTTTGTTGCCGAAGCCTTGGAACAGTCTCACCGCCCAGTCGCGCAGGAGCGGATACCCGTGAGGCGCTTCGTTGCCTTTGAGCACAGCCGCAGGTGCTCCTTGCAGTATGCGCGCCTGTTCCTGAATTCTGGATTCGCGTTGAGCATCGTCACTTGATGATGCAACTGAGGTGGCTGAGGGCGATTCGAAGGCGACCGAACTGGCGTGGAGGGCATTGATGGGTGGCGATCCTGCAGTGTCTGCGCCTTCGCTTATCTGCGCAGGGTGGGGTTGGGGTGCACCCAGCAACTGCCGTGCCTTGTCTACTTGGTCGAGCCCGACGAGTACGCCGCCCTTACGCCGCAGCACGCGGTCTACCCCGCCTTGGCGCAGGCGCTCCTGCAACTGTGCAGGGTCGCCTTTGACCATCAGCGGTAAGCGGCCAGCCATGGCATCTTGAAACAATGGCGTACTCGTAGGAGCCTCGTGTCCACCTCAACTCTAGGTGGACACGTGAACACTACTCCTGAACAAAGCGGCGAAGGTCGTCGGCGCCGACGCATGCACAGTGACGAATTCAAAGCGAACGCAGTGGCGTCATGCATGCAGCCAGGCATCTCGATGGCTGCGGTGGCGATGGCCAATGGGATCAACGCGAACCTTCTGCGCCGCTGGGTGCAAGCCGCCGAGATGCGCCCCGGTAGCGTCGTTCCAGATGCGCCGCCGGCGCCCAAGCGCCAGGGGGCAAACACACCTGCAGCCTTCGTGCCGATGCAGCTACCCGCCAAGGCTGCTGCGGCTGACATCCGCATTGAACTGCGTCGCGGCAACACCTCGATCTCCATGGCATGGCCCATCGATGCCGCCAGCGAGTGCGCGGCCTGGGTGCGCGAGTTGCTTCGATGATGCGCATTGATGCCATGTGGCTCGCAGTGGACCCCGTGGACATGCGTGCCGGCGCCGACCGCCTGATCGCCCGCGTGGTGCAAGTCTTCGGCGCCGCGCAGGCCCACCACGGCTACCTCTTTGCCAATGCGCGCGGCACGCGGATGAAGCTGGTGGTGCATGACGGCTTTGGCGTATGGTGCGCAACGCGCCGGCTCAACCAGGGACGCTTCGCTTGGCCCAGCGATGGGGCGCCGCTGCAGCAACCCGCACTCACGCAGGCCCAGTTCGAAGCCCTGATCGTGGGCCTGCCGTGGCAGCGGCTCGCGCACATGCAGACCATCACGCGCGTGTGATGGTGTGTGACGGATAGCCCCGTGCGCGCCGGTGAGGATCGCGCCCGGGGCAATTCGAGAATGCCCCGATGACATCCATCGCCAAGCTTCGGACAATGGCGCATGCTCGATGTGAATGCGCTCAAAGCCCAGGACCTCCAAGTTCTGAGCCAGAGCGCCATGGTCGAGTTGGCCACAGAGATGCTGGCCCGGATCGCGGCGATGAACACTCTGCTGCAGGCACGCGACAAGCAGGCAGCCGAGCACGCCCAGGAGATCAAGTTCAAGGACACCAAGCTGGAGCGCATCACGCACGAGCTGGCGCGTCTGAAGGCCTGGAAGTTCGGAGCCAAGACCGAACGCATGAACGCCGGGCAGCGGCAGATGTTCGAAGAGACAGCGGCCGAGGATGAGGCCAGCCTGCAGGCCCAACTGCTGGCCTTGCAGGGCACATCCGAGCCGAGCACCTCGCCTGCGGCAGGCGCCAGCCGCGTCGCCAACCGCTGCCAGAGCACCTGCGCCGCGTCGAGCACCGCCACGAACCCGAGAACACCACATGCCCATCGCCGGGGTGCGGTCGGGCAATGGTGCGTATTGGCGAAGACGTGAGCGAGCGGCTGGATATCGTTCCAGCCGAATTCTTCGTGCAGCGCCACGTGCGCGGCAAGTGGGCCTGCAAGTGCTGCCAGCTACTGGTGCAAGAGCCCGTCGGGCCTCAGATCATCGACAAGGGCATGCCGACATCGGGGCTGCTCGCGCACACACTGGTCAGCCGCTTCGTGGACCATCTGCCGTACTACCGGCAAGAACAAATCAATGCCCGCTCTGGCGTGCACACGCCGCGCTCGACGTTGGCTGCGTGGTCTGGAGCTGCTGGGGCCAGCCTGCAGCCGCTGTATGACGCGCATCGTGCGTTCGTGCTGGGAGCGCAGGTACTGCACGCCGATGAAACACCGGTGAGGATGCTCGACCCCGGGGCAGGCAAGACCACCAAGGCCTACATCTGGGCGTATGCCCGAGGCGAGCACAACTGCACCCCTGGCGTGATCTACGACTTCTGCGCAGGTCGGGGTGCAAAGTATCCAATGGCGTTCCTGCAAGGCTGGTGCGGCACCATCACCTGCGACGACTACAAGGCGTACGACGCGGTGTTGCGCACAGAAGGACGCAAAGAGGCTGGGTGCCTGGCGCATGCGCGCCGCAAGTTCGATGAACTGGCCAAGGCTCATGCAAGCCCGGTAGCTGCACAGGCCATCCAGCGCATGGCCGCGCTGTACCGAATCGAGCAGCAAGCGCGGGAGATGACAGCGGCGGATCGGTTGGCACTACGCCAGTTGCACGCACAGCCGCTGTGGGACGAGTTGCATGTGTGGCTGCGGCTGGAGAGAACCCGGGTGGCGGACGGTGGGGGCATCGCCGCTGCTCTGGACTACAGCCTCAAGCGCTGGGAGGCACTGGGGCGCTTCCTGCACGATGGTGATGTCAGTATCGACAACAACCACGTCGAGCGCATGATGCGCCCATGGGCGATGGGGCGCAAAGCGTGGCTCTTCTGTGGCAGCGAACTGGCTGGTCAGCGGGCCGCCATGGTGATGAGCCTCGTGCAGTCAGCCAAGCTGCATGGGCACGATCCCTGGGGTTACCTCAAGGACGTGCTGGAGCGGCTGCAAGCGCACCCGAACCACCGGATTGATGAGTTGCTGCCGCATCGCTGGAGCCCTGCGGAAGACGGCAAAATGCCGTCGCATGAAGAACATTGAAGCACTCATCGACGACGGCGGCGACATCACCCTTGGTGCGATCTACCCGATCAAATGCGCAGCCACAGCTGCTGACGGCCACAACAGTGTGGCCATGCTGGTTCGCCGAGAAGGTGAGACGCTGAACGCGTTGCTCAAGAGGCTGGACAAAGCCATCGGTAAGTTCTGCGACGGCGGGGACGCGGTCGACGAGATCAACGGCTACTGAAGGGAGCCGACATCGCCGTCAAGGTGGCATGGCTGGCCGCTTACCATCAGCGTGCCATCGCGCTGCATCTCCATGACTGGCACGGGCTGAAGCGCTCCAGCATTCGCCTGCGATCCATGACCTGTGCGAGGTGCATCGGCGCCCACCGCGCTGAGGCCCGCTGTGAAGTCGCCAGCCGTTGGCGTTCGGGCAGTAGCGGGCGCAAGCTGTGCGGCAGTTCTGGTCCCTGGCAAGGTGGCCGTTGCCGATGCGGGCTGAGACCCACGATCCGCCTGCGTGCCAGCCGGTGCCGCGAGTGGGCGGCTGAGCACCCGTTGCGCCAGTGCCGCCTGGTCCACGGGCACCAGCGTCACGCCCGCAAAAGGTTCGGCACCGCGCACGCCGCCTGCCTGCAGGTACGCGAGGATGGTGGCCTGGTCGCCGCCGATCACGAGCATGCCGGAGTCGAGGGCCTGGACCTGGGCGTCCATGGGGGCGGGGGACTGGGGCTGGACTTGTGCCGCTGCGGTATGGCGGGCTGTGCCGTACTGGGTAGTTGTGGGTGCTGCTTCTGCAGCGCTGGCATCCACTTCGGCATTCAGCGTGGACGCTGTTGGGGCCGGAGCTGGGGTGCCGGGTGCCTGGGGGACTCTCTCCGCCTGGCTCGCATCGCTGTTGACCTGTCCTTGCGGCAAGGCGTTGGCGCCTTGTTGGGTGCCGCTGCGGTTGCCGTCAGTCGATGCCGGCAAGGGCGTCGCGGGGGTGGCCGATGGAGCGGCAGGTCCTGATGGCCTAGTGCTGTCTGTGTCGGGAGAGTCTCGGCTTTCCCTGGCGGTAGCTACCTACGTCAAACTATTGGGTGACATTGAGCGCGGACTCGTCTTGGTAGCCAGTTGCTGACGACGTAGGGACCGGTGACGGCACCGGCATGAGGCAGCTTGAGTTGCCGGTGCCGTGCGCACCTTATCACCCTGCGTTGCCGGCGGGTCGCTTCGTAGGAACCTTCAGGGGGCTGAGGGCGCTCGACGTTCAGCCATGCGAAATCAAGATTTGCAAGGATTAAGTTTTTACTGTTTTGTGCCGCCTGTAGAAGTCATGCCAAATTTCTCGGACATCCCCCAATTCCATCTCAAATATGCCAGCCACAATCAGCATGCAGTCGGAGGTTGTCCAACCATCAACTTTTAGTCTCGCGAATACCTCATGGCTGCTTGCGCCAGAATTTTTCATCTCTATGTAAGGCCTCATTTTTTCGGATGTGGAATTATTCATTTTTCAAACGCTCCATTTTGCGCAATGTTGGAACATGCTTGCTGAATCCATAGCCTCTAATGAAGACGGACTCCCCTTCTGAAAAACCACGCTTAGCCAATAGCTTTGCGAGACGAGTATTCCTAATGTCTGCTCCAAACAGTTCCAGATGGCTAACTCCAAGATTCTGACCTAGTGATCGTGATTGGTTTGAAAAATTCATTATAGCGCCACTCTCATCGCTGATCAAATCCCAAATGCCTGCTCTAAAGATTCCTCTATCTAATTTGAAAACGTATATCACTGATTTTTCAGTGGATGGGTCTTCGAAAATAACCTGTTCACCTTGAAGAAAATCTCTGCGTTGTTTTGCATTCATTCCAAATTTATGGAGTTCTATTAAGGTGCGCCGGGAAGGTCGAGCAAGGAGTTGTGATCCTGGTCGTTTGGGCATGCTCACCGTCTCAATTTTTGTATGCCTCGATATTTTTTTGAATGATTTTCCTTTCCTTTTGACTGCCGTAGCGCGCTCCCGCTGCGCAATGCCAAACGCCAAATCCACCAGGTCCTGCCCATCAAAAGCCTGCGGATTCCCGGTCAGCTTGCCGAGCACGGTCTGCAGCGATGCCCGCACCCGCGCCAGCCAACCCTGCACCGAGTTGGCCGGCATCAGCGCCGTAGGCTGCTCGCCCAACTCCATCGCAACCTGCACGGCGTAGGGGAACAGTTCTTCGCTGCTGTAGCTGGTCTCATCCGCTCCGGCCGGCCGCGAACCCTGCACGCGCGCTGCGGCCTCGTCGTAGACCTGGCGCTCCAGGCTCCCCTCTGGCCTGTTCGCCCAGGTGCCGATCACTTCGTGCAGGTGCCTCCACCTCGCTTCGCCCAGCACCGCCTTGCCATGCTTGTGCACCAGCTCGTGCGCGGCCACGGCCATCTCCTGGCCGGCTTCGATGTGGTCGGCGATCAGGAAGATGGTGTTGGTGTTCGGGTCATAGAACCCCTGGGCCAGACTGGTGTCTTGCGAGCCCATGTCGACTTCGCCGATCAGAGGCTCCCAGTGCGCCTGGATATCTGCTGAGGTGGCGACCACCATGCGGCCGCGGCCCTCGGCGAGCAGGCCCATGCTGTTGGTGAGCTTGGCCACTGCGGCGCGCACGGACTGCACGGTGGCGGGCTTGGCGGGCAAGCCTCTGGACCGCGAGGTGCGGTCAGGCGAAGGCGGTGCGCTGCGGCTGAACTGCTGGCCCGACAGGGAGGGGCGGGAGGGCAGGGAGGGGCCTGCCCAGGCTGGGGCGCTTGGCGGCTGCCGCAGCAACTGCCGCGCCTTGTGTACCTGGTCAAGCCCGACGACCACGCCGCCTTTGCGCCGCAGCACGCGGTCCACGCCGCCTTGGCGCAGGCGCTCCTGCAGCTGTTTGGGATCGCCTCGGACCATCAGCGTGCCGTCGCGCTGGATTTGCATCTGCACTGAGTCGGTTGGCTGCGCGAAAAAAGTTGCAGCACCGGCTTGCGGAGCTTGTGCGCGGCGGGTGCTGAACCGTGCCCGGCCAGAGTTCTCCATCTCGCCGCTTGCCGCTCCCGCGTGGTCGATGGCGCGGATCACAAAGCGCTCGGCCTCGCTGTAGGTCATCGCCCGGATGGCATCTGCCAGGCGGTTCATGCCCATGCGGTCGGCAACGCTGGCCAGCCAACCCGCAAGCACTCGCACCTGCTCTCCGAGACGCAAGCCTGCCTGCATGCGCCCGCGCAGTTCCTCGGCCACCACGGCCAGGCCTTCCTCGATGGCCAGGGCTTCGTACTGCGCTGTCAGCTCGCTGCCGGCGAACCCGGCATCGCGCAGGGCTTGTAGCTGCATCGCCGCTTCAGGAGCGTCCTTCTTCCAGTCCATCGCGTACTGGTGCACTCTGGCGTCGCGCTTTGCCAGATCGAGCATGGCCTGCACATAATCACGCCGGGGCAAGATGTTGCGCAGCCCCGCATGGAACAGCTCATGAAAAACCGTCTCTCGAACCTGTATGACCTGCCGATGATTCTCGACGACGATGGCAAGCCGATTCCCCGTCCATACACCCATTGCACCTTCCGGCGCGACTATCCCCAGGTCAGCGGCCCGCAGCACGACATCGACTGGTGGCGGGTTCCGGAGGCCCGACAAAGCCTGCTGCACAAGTTGCTGCACCTGTTCAAGCGATAGGCCTGGGCCCTGGTCATTGCTGCGTGTGCTGAACCGAGGCGTCGCATCACCGGCAGCGTCCCCACGCGCATTGCGCCGCTCTATCTCCTGGGCTAAACTGAACAGGTCCCCAGCGGAGTGGTTCACGGCGCGAGCCGGGAGCTGCACCCCATAGAGGGTTGTTCTAGGGTCGGTCTTTCGTGGATCGGCTATCTCGCCAACCCACTCCCCCCGCTGGGGATCTTTTGTGTTCAATTCCAGCCCGTCCTCGCGGGCTGCAGCTTCCAACCACTGGGCGCTGGGCACATGCTCGTTGAGTTCCACCGCCTCCACTGTGTACAGTGGGTTGGCCCGTCCTTCTTGCCCCGTTTCCTTAACGGTCAGCTTGACCAGCTTTGAGCGTCCATTCACCTGCATGTGTGCGAAGAAGCGGTGAACTGCCCGAATGTTCACGTCGTCACTTCGGTCCTGCTTGCTCCAACCCAGGATTGCATGCTCAAACAAGCTGTCCGCATTGGCTACGGCCATGGCATGCGTAGCGGGTGTCTCGGACTTGGCCACCGCCTTGCCGCTGAGCATCTTGTCGAGTGAATTGCGCGATACCACTGCCTTGAGGCCAGTGGACTCGTTGGTTAGCTCTTTGCCCTGAAATTGCTTAACCGCCTCGCGTGCTTCGCTGAAGGTTGATGCTTCGCGCACCTTCGGAACACGTGTTCGGCTGAACAACAAGGCAGTGCGTTGGGCCGTTCCATGCACAAGGTCAGTTGCGGCACCAGAAGTATCGTCGCGTGTGGAGCGTTCCCGCTGCGCAATGCCAAACGCCAAATCCACCAGGTCCTGCCCATCGAAAGCCTGCGGATTCCCGGTCAGCTTGCCCAGCAAGGCCTGCAGCGATGCCCGCACCCGCGCCAACCAGCCCTGCACCGAGTTGGCTGGCATGAGCGCCGTAGGTTGCACGCCCAGCTCCATCGCCACCTGCACGGCGTAGGGAAACAGTTCTTCGCTGCTGTAGGTGCCCGGCTCTGCACTGTCTGGACGCGAAGCTTGCACGCGTGCCATGGCTTCGTCGTAGACCCGGCGCTCCAGGCTCCCTTTGGGCCTGTTCGCCCAACTGCCGATCACCTCGTGCAGTTGCTTCCATCCTTGTTCTCCCAGCACCGCCTTGCCATGCTTGTGCACCAGCTCATGCGCGGCCACGGCCATCTCCTGGCCGGCTTCGATGTGATCGGCGATGAGGAAGACGGTCTTGCTGTTGGGGTCGTAGAAACCTTGTGCCAAGCCCGAAACCGGCGACCCCAGATCGACTTCGCCGACCAGAGGCTCCCAGTGAGCCTGGATATCTGCTGAGGTGGCCACCACCACGCGGCCACGACCCTCTGCCAGCAGGCCCATGCTGTTCGTGAGCTTGGCCACGGCAGCCTTTACGGACTGCACGGTGGCGGGCTGGGAGGGCAGGCCCTGGCTGGTGTGGGCGCCTGGACGCGCGCCAGGGCCTTCGCCTTGTGCGCGGCGGTAGCCAGCCAAGTGCTTTTCCGATAAAATCCGTCGCGTTCCCGGCTTGTTTTGGACCGCCGTACTGGGCAATCGGAGCCCAGCCTGCGCCAAGATGGTCGGGAACTTTTTTTGGTCGACATACCGCGCCAGTCCGTCCCTCAACCAGCGGCCATAGGGCGGCGGCCCGTCGTCCTTGTCGTATGCGTTGACCAGTAAATGCAGTCGCAGCGCCGCGGAGCCGATTTCCGCGTCAGGCTCTACGACCATGAGTACATGCGAACCTTGCACTGTCTCTGGGGCGACCACCACCAGCCTTCCTGCAACGGTATCCGAATCAAAAACCGCAGCTGGGCTTTCCAGCCATTGCGGTACCTTCATCCACTCAGCAGCAGTCATGTGGGGATGCTTGAACTGTCCTTGCAAGACTTTGCTTTCCTGCAAGTACAGTGGTGTTGCCGCGTATCCAAGCAAACCCAGCATGTCAGACGAGTCCAGAACAGTGACGCCGATTCTGTTTGCTGGCGCTCCCGCAAACAATGCATCGATTCGGGCCTCGTAGGCAGTTTTGGTCGCTGCAGTTCGAGAGAACTGCAACGTACCTGCACCGGCTGCACCCGATCCCTGCGACTGGTGTGCGGATGTGGTGTTGAACCGGGCTTGGCTGTTGCCTTGGGCATCGCCATCCTTGCGCCCCGCATGCTCGATTGCCCGCATCACAAAGCGCTCGGCCTCGTTGTAGGTCATGGCTCTTATGGCCCGCGCCAGCTTGGCCATGCCTGCCTTGTCAGCCACGGTGGCCAACCATTGCGCCAGTGCTCGGATGCGCGATGGCTTCCAGCGCGTTCCCATGCTCAAATCGACATTCAGCTCCTCGGATATCCGTGCCAAGCCTTCCTCAATGGCCATCGCCTCCAACTGCCCTTGCAGTTCACTGCCTGTGTATCCAAGGCGCGCCAGTTGCTCACGCTGTTGCGGCACGATGCCAGTGCGCTTCCACTCATTGGCATACTGCTGAACCCGCGTGTCGCTTGCCGCCAGGTCCACCATGGTCTGCACGTACTGCGCGCGTGGCACCAGAAAGCGCACACCCCGATGGAGCAGTTCATGGAAAACGACCAGCCGCACGTCCAGGTCCGAGCCCACGCCCGACTGGAACACATTGATATCCCCACTCCCGAGGGTAATGCCCGATGCCATTACTTCCGCAGGCACGACGAGTTCGATATCTCCGGGGCTGCCCACGGCCTTGACTGGTGGCGCACCAGCAACCCCCGCAAGAGTCTCCTGGATCACCTGGTCGATGCGTTCAAGCGAAAGCTCCGCCTTGGGGAGCGTTGAACGGGTGCTGTAGCGGCTGGCAGGCGAAGGTCCATCTTCGGCTTTGCTTGCTGATGCGTTGCGGCTGAACTGCTGGCCCGACAGGGGGGAGGGCAGAGAGTGGTCCGCCGAGGCCGAGGTGCGTGGCGGCGGCTGCTGCAGCAACTGCCGCGCCTTGCCCACTTGGTCGAGCCCGACAACCACGCCGCCCTCGCGCCGCAGCACGCGCTCCACGCCGCCTTGGCGCAGGTGCTCCTGCAGCTGTACGGGGTCGCCCTTGACCATCAGCGTGCCGTCGCGCTGCGTGTGCATGCTCACGGCGCTTGGGGCGCTCGACCCAGGTTCGCCCTCGGCGACCCGGCGCCCCCGGGTCAGCGAGAAGCCTGTGCCGCCCGTATGCACGCCCTGCTGGTGCAGCGTGCGTCCG
>NZ_LMIH01000018.1:142331-146532 GCF_001428645.1 Acidovorax sp. Root217 | reverse complement strand
GTGCATCGCGCACAGGCTTGGACCCTATGTCGCCCGCGTCGCCTACCGCGAAAACGCTGCCCGAGCCTGACTGGCGCATGAAGCGGCGCACGGTGGCCGCCAGGTAGGGATAGCTGCGCGTGAGGATGCTGGCTGGGGCCTCGGAGATCGCGCGCACCTTGCCATCCGCGCCGGTGCCGATGAGCGTGATCCAGCCTGGCCGCTGCATGGACTTGCCCACGATGGCAAGGTCGTCTGGCCCAGCCATCTTTTCGCCCAATACCGCCATGGGCTTGCTGGCCTTGAGCAGCCTGTCCTCGCCGAAGTCTTGGTAGCGCACCATGTCGGCAGGTTCTCTGCCTTGGTTCGCAGCGTCGATCACGGCGTATTTGTTGCTGTTGATGACAACGTGAGCCACGAGACCCGGGACATGCGCCCCCAGCATGCGTGTGAGTCCAACGTCCTCAGGGCTGGGCGTGGGATTGCCCGACGGATGGTTGTGCAGCAGGTAGTAAGAGTCCGCCCCAGTCTTCTGCTTGATGTCGCGCATCTGGTTCACATACTCTTGCTCGCTGACGCCAGCAGGAGCCATGGGCGCTGTGCCAGGCATGCGGGAACTAACGCCGGTGGCATGCACCACCACGCCGTCCTTGACAAAGAAAACCCGGAACGTCTCGAACCGGGGATCGCGATACACCTGGGCCAGCTCGGCCAGGCGTTGCGGGCTGTCTACTTGCTCGCCAAGGAGGGATTGGCTGCCGGAGCGTTCGATTCGCTCGGCGATTCCAAGTCCCACGAGAGCGGCGGTCCTACGTGGTAGGGATGTTCTTCCATCCCGCCGCAGAATCCCCTGGCTGCTCCCTTGGTCGTCGGCTCGCTCCATTCGCCCGGCAAATCCGACTCCCACGAGAGAGGCGGTCCGATGCGGTAAGGGTGCTCCACCACCCCGCCGCAAAGCACCATCGCCGGCCGCTCGGGCGTCGCCTTGAGTGGGTCCGAGTCCATCGTCGGGCTGGGTTGGTTCTTGAACGCGTCCATTGACACTACTGTAGCCGCTGCGGTAGCTCTCTGCAACGAGCTTGCCTTGGCTGGGTGCAGGATTGTGAGGTTGCGCGGGCTGCAGGCCGCCCAGCAACTGCCGCGCCTTGTCCACCTGATCGAGCCCGACAACCACGCCGCCTTTGCGCCGCAGCACGCGGTCCACGCCGCCTTGTCGCAGGCGCTCCTGCAACTGTGCGGGGTCGCCTTTGACCATCAGCGTGCCGTCGCGCTGCATCTGCATGACTGGCGCAGGCTGAAATGCTCCCCCATTCGCCGGTGAGCCATGCTCTGTGCGTGAGGCGCCGGCGCCCACATCGCTGGAGCCCTCCTTGGAGCTGCCAGCCGTTGGCGCTCCACCTCGAGGGTCTGCGGGCGCGAACCGCGAGGCGGCTCTGGCCTGTGGCAGGGTGGCCGTTGCCGATGCGCGCTGAGACCCGCTCCCCACCTGCGGGCCAGCCGTGACGGCGAGTGGGCGGCTGAGCACCCGTTGCGCCAGTGCCGCCTGGTCGACGGGCACCACGGTCACGCCCGCGAATGGCTCGGCACCGCGCACGCCGCCTGCTTGCAGGTGCGCCAGGATGGTGGCCTGATCGCCGCCGATGACGAGCATGCCGGAGTCAAGGGCCTGGACCTGTGCGTCTATGGGGGCGGAGGCCGGGGGCTGGACCTGTGCCGTTGCCGTGTGGTGGGCCGAGCCGTGCTGGGTAGTGGCTGGCGCTATGTCTGTGGCTGCGGCGCTGGCATCGGCTTCAGCGTTCGCAGCGGAAGGCGTTGGGGCCGGAGCTGGGGTGCCGGGTGCATTGGTTGCGGGATCGGCGGCGCTTGCCTGGGTGGCTGTCTCTGCCTGATCTGCGTCGCTGTTGACCTGTCCGTGCGGCAAGGCGTTGGCGCCTTGCTGTGTGCCGCTGCTGTTGCCGTCCGTCGATGCCGGCATGGGCATCGTGGGCGTGGCCGATGGGGCGGCAGGGCTTGGTGTGGTCGCCGCGCCGGTTGCAGCATCCTGTGCCGGCAGGGCCTCGGCCTGGCGCAGTATCTCGGCTTCGGCTCGGGCTTTCTTGTCGGCGGCGGCTACGTCCGACCATTGGGTGGTGTTGGGCACGGGCTCGCCGTGGTAGCCCGTTGCTGGTGCCGTGGAGCCTGATGAGGGCGCTGGAGTGGGGGCGGTGGTGTTGCCGGTGCCTCCCTCATAGGTCCCTTCACCGGCCTGGGGTGCGTGCGGTGCGGTGGATTGGTCCTGTACGCGCGGTGCGGGCTGCGTCACACCACCTCCCAGCACGCGCCGTCCCCCGCTCATCATTGCGCCCTGCATCACGGTCTGGGTGATGGTGTCGCCCAGCTGTTGGACGTAGTCGCCCAGCGTGGCGTTCGGGTTCAGCGCCATGCCGGCGGGGGCCCATTTGTCCACGGCGAACTGGCCGGTGGTGGTGAGCACCTCGCCGGGGATTTCCTTTTTGACCAGGTTGGCCAGAAAGCCCGCCAGCGCATCCCCGTGCATGCCGGCGGTGGCCTTGCGGATGGCCCCCATGTTGCCCTTGAAGCCGAACTTCTCGCCGATCACCTCGAAGGCGGCGAATGCGCCTGCGCGCCCGGCCGCCTGCTGCGGGTCGAGCCCGCGCGACTTGCCGTCGCTGTACTCCTGCCCGAACGATTGCACCGCTATGCCGCCCATGCTGAGCAACTGCGACGGTACGAAGCTGCCCGTGACCAGCATGGGCAACTGCTGGGTGATGGAACTGACGGCACCTTCGAAGTTGCGCTGCAGGTGCGTGCCGCGCTCGCCAATGGCCTGCTCCATGCCGCGCAATGAGGTGGCGCGGTCTGCGGTGCGTTGCCGGGTTGCATCGTCTGCGCCGGTCAGGTCTTCGATGGCCTGGCTCAAGCCCACCACACCCTTGCCCAGGCCCAGCCCGCCTTTGGCGACGCCGCGCACCACTGCGTTGTTGAGCAGGTTGGCGGGGCGGTCGGGGTCGAACAGGTTCTTGGTGTCGAAGTCGTAGGTGGAAGGCTGCACCGTGCCGCCAAGGGCCTTGATCTCTTGCCCCGGTGCGACGCCTGCGGCTGCGCCTTCACTGGCCGCGCGCCGCGCGAAGTCGGGGTGCTCGCCCTTGGCGATCAGTGCCTTGGTGCGGCCTTCGGCGCGGGTATCGAGCAGGGTTGCGGTGGGCGAGCGCGACAGGGCGCCTTCGTCTGCCCGCGCGAACTGCGCGGCCCTCTCGCGTGCGAGTTGGCCCTGCCATCCTGGCATGGACTGCATGCGCTGGCGGTCTTCAGGGTTGGCTGCGTTCCATGCGTTGCCAAAGGCCTGGCGCACCTCGGGCCGCACCGGGGCGAAGCTGGCGCTGGGCAAGTCCGCAGGCGGTGCGGCGCGTTCCAGCACGCTGCCAACGCTGGCTGGCGTGGCCTTGCCGGCGGTGGCCTCGGGCTGGGTGGCCACCCATCGTGCGGCGGCGCCGATGCCCGGCAGCATCCGGGCCAGGGTCTTCGCACCCGACGCCAGCTGGCTCTTCACCTCATCCACGAAAGGCTTCTGCGTCGCCGGGGCCTGGCGGTACAGCAGGCTGCGCGGGTCGTCGGCGGCGCCCAGCCTGGCGTCTGGCGGGGCAGGGGGCTGGTCTGGCCTTGCGGCTTGCGATGGCGGCGCCCCCGGCACGGGCGCGGCTGCCTGGGGCCTTGCGGGCCTGGGCCGTTCCGAGGGGGCCGGCGTCGGTGCAGGCCCCGGGGCGGGCACCTGCGCATCGGCCTGCGTTGGGGGCGAGAGGGGTGCAGCGGCCGGTGCCGCCAAGGCATCGCCAGCGTTGCCCTCTTCTTCCCGGCGGTAGGAGGCCAGGGCCTGGGCGTAGTCGCCATCGAAGGCCTCCAGGCGCGAGCGCAGCGAGGCTGCGGTGTCGAAAATGGAATCGACCGAGCCGCTGTGGCCCAGCGCGCGCAGCACGTCGGCATCCACCCCGTATTCGCGGGCGGCAGCATCCAGGGCTGCGTCAAGAGGTACTGGGCCGGGCGGCATGGAGGCGGGCGGGTCCGCAGGCCAGGCAGACAACGGTGTGCCGTCGTCGTTGTCGTCGAGGGTGAAAGCGCCCCAGGCCTCGTCTTGCGAGGCCAGTTCGTACAGGTTCATGGAAAGGGCTCCGCGCGGAGGTTGGTGGTACGAGACCACTCTGGCGCGCGGATCAGCCGCTGGGGA
>NZ_LMIH01000018.1:117823-142284 GCF_001428645.1 Acidovorax sp. Root217 | reverse complement strand
CCGCCCGCCCGCCCGCCCGCCCGCCCGCCGCTACCCGGCCCTGATGTGCTCGGTGAGGAACTGCACGAACGCCTTGCCCGCGGCCGGCAGGGCGCGGCCGGCCAGGGTCTGCACCTCCAGGTAGCGTTCGTTCATCTCGCGGTCGCGCAGGGCAATGGCCACCAGGTCCAGCGACTGCAGGCGCGTGCGCACCGAAAGCTCGCCGTAGAAGGCGATGGCTTCGGGCGCGGTGGCGGCGTAGCTCACCAGCGAGTCGGCGTGGTTGCTGGTGATGGCGGTCGCGTACTGCAGGCCCTGGCGGCTGCAGCTGGTGTCCAGCAGCTGGCGGATGGAGCTGACCGGCGTGGGCAGCGCCAGCGGGTAGGCCACCACCTGGCTGAGCGATAGCTGGCGCTGCTCAGCCAGCGGGTGGCGGCGCGACATAACGGCCAGCACCGGGCAGGGGTGGCGCAGCTCGAGCTTGATGCCGGGCTCGGGCAGGCCGCTCAGGGTGATGCCGATATCGGCCTCGCCGTCGCGGATGCGACCCGGCACATCGCCCTGGGCGCACATCTCCAGGTGGAAGCGAATGCCCTCATACGTTTCGCCGAAGCGCGCGATCAGCGTGGGCAGCAGGTCGTAGGCAAAGCCGGCCGCGCTGGCCACGCGCACAAAGCCTTTGCGCAGGCCGCGCAGGGCGGATATGTCGCTGAGCACACGCTCGTTGTCTTGCTGCACGCGCTTGGCGTGCGCGGCCAGCAGCTCGCCTGCCGCATTGGGCACCATGCCGCGCGCCTGGCGCTCGAAGAGCACGGTGTCCATCTCGCGCTCCAGGCGGGCCACCTGCCGGCTCACGGCGGAGGGGGCCACGTTCAGGCGCAGGGCGGCGTCTTTCACCGAGCCGGCGCGCACCACTTCGAGGAAGTAGCGGACGGCGGTCTCTTGCAGGATGTGGCTGGCCATGGGGTTTCCTGTCGGTTCAGTTATCTATCGCGCTATGCGTTGCCCGCAGCCCATGCAACTGGCGCGGCCAGAGCCAGTGCCCCCGTGCAAGGGCCGCCCCGCCGCACTGGGGGCGTCCCCCTGAGGGGGAAGGCGCGAAGCGACTCAGGGGGCATCTGGTTCAATTGCTTTTTCGGCAATCGACAATTCTAAACATTGCGCTTGTTGCATTCAATATCGGCTCCTACCATGGCTGCATGGCGTGGATGTGACGCTGACGACCAACCGACCTCTCTTTCAGGAATGCTGTTCATGAAAACACCGAAGCCGCTGTCTGCCACCCGATCCAACCCTGCGCGCGCCCACCGCCTGCACGCCATGTTGTTCGCCGGCCTGGCCAGCGTGGCCGCGCTGGCTGCGTTCAGTGCCCCCGCGAAGGCGGCCGAAACCACATTCCCTACCAAGCCCATCACGCTGGTGATCCCCTTCCCGCCGGGTGGTGCCACCGATGTGCTGGGCCGCGTGATCGCGCTGCGCATGGGCCAGGCGCTGGGCCAGCCCATCGTGATCGAGAACCGCGCGGGCGCGGGCACCATCATCGGCGCCAGCTACGTGAGCAAGGCGCCGGCGGACGGGTACACGCTGCTCATGAGCTCGGGCACCACCTTCACGGTGAACCCGGCCATCCGCAGCAACCTGCCGTACGACCCGGTCAAGGGCTTCGAGCCCATCGGCATCTCGGGCCGCACGGGGCTGATATTGCTGGCCAACCAGGAGGTGCCGGTGCAAAGCGTCAAGCAGTTCGTCGACTACGTGAAGGCAGCGCCGGGCAAGTATTCGTACGGATCGTTCGGCAGCGGCACCACGGCGCACTTCGCGGGCGAGACCATCTTGCAGGCCACGGGACTGAAGATGGCGCACATCCCCTACAAGGGCAGCGCCCCGGCCATGACGGACCTGATGGGCGGGCAGGTGCCCTTCACCGTGGACACGGTGAGCGCCGCCATCCCGCAGCTCAAGACCGGCAAGATCAAGGCCATTGCCGTCACCACCGCCAAGCGCTCGCCGCTGCTGCCCAACGTGCCCACGCTGGCCGAGGCCGGCTACCCCGACATTAACCTGGACACCTGGCTGGTGGTGGCCGCCCCCAGGGGCCTGCCGCCCGAGGTGCGCGCCAAGCTGGAGAAGGCCCTGGCCACCACCGTGGCCGACCCCGAGACCAAGGCCAAGCTGACTGCCCAGGGCATGGAGCCGGCGTTCAGCAGCGGCGCTGCGGCCAGCGAATTGATCCAGCGCGAATTGCCCGCCATGCGCGCCGTGGCAGCCCGTTCCAACATCACTGCCGACTGATCCCCGCGCTGTGCGCGCAGCGCACGGTGCCCTGAACAACATTGCCGAGACAACATGCCAGACATCGCTTCTTCCACCGCCACCCCATCCGACCGCCCCGACACCGCCAGCCGCCCTGGCGATGCGCTGGTGGAGCAATCCGCCGTGGCGCTGCGCCGGCTCATCGGGCGCAAGGAGATCTCGCCCGTGGAGCTGCTTGAGGCCTGCATAGACCGCATCGAGCGCATCAACCCCTTTGTGAACGCCGTCACCGCCACCTGCTTCGACCGCGCCCGCACCGAGGCACGCGCGGCCGAGCAGGCCGTGGTGGATGGCACTGCGCCCCTGGGCCTGCTGCACGGCCTGCCCCTGGGCGTGAAGGACCTGGAGCCCACCGAGGGCCTGCTCACCACTTGGGGCTCGGCCATCTACCGCGACCATGTGCCCACGCAGGACATCGAGCTCGTGGCGCGCCTGCGCCGGGCCGGCGCCATCGTGGCCGGCAAGACCAATGTGCCCGAGCTGGGCGCGGGCGCCAACTCGCGCAACACCGTGTGGGGTGCTACGGGCAACCCGTTCAACCCCAACCTCAACGCCGGGGGCTCGTCGGGCGGCTCGGCCGCCGCGCTGGCCTGTGACCTGCTGCCCGTGTGCACGGGGTCCGATACCGGGGGCTCGCTGCGCATACCGGCGGCCAAGTGCGGGGTGGTGGGTTTTCGGCCATCGCCCGGTGTGGTGCCCAGCGTGCGCAAGCCGCTGGGGTGGACGCCCATCTCCGTGGTCGGCCCCATGGGCCGCACGGTGGAAGATGCGTGCCTGCAACTGGCCGCATCGGCCGGCATGCACGCGGGCGACCCGCTGAGCTACCCGCTCGATGCGATGGGCTTCCTCACCCCGCCCGAGGTGGACCTGGGCCGCCTGCGCGTGGCCTACACCGAGGACTTTGGCACCTGCGCGGTGGACGAGGGCATACGCGCCAGCTTCCGCGCCAAGATCGCGGCCATGCGGCACCTGTTTCGCAGTTGCGACGAGGTGACATTCGACCTGGGCGACACCCACCGCTGCTTCGACGTGCTGCGCGCCGAGGCCTTCGTGGCCGGCATGCAGGCCGCCTACGACCGCGACCCCGACAGCCTGGGCCCCAACACCCGCGCCAACTACGAAATGGGCAAGCGCATGAGCCTGCTCGACAGCGCCTGGGCCCAGGCCGAGCAGACGCGCATCATCCAGGCCACGCAGCGCACGTTTGCGGACTACGACCTGATCCTCTCGCCCACCACGCCCGTCTCGCCGTTTGCGTGGACGCAGCTGTACGCCGATGTCATCAACGGCGAGCAGCAGGCGACCTACTACCGCTGGCTGAGCCTGACCTATGTGGTCACGCTGATGACGCACCCGGCCCTGTCGCTGCCCTGCGGCACGGACCACCTGGGCATGCCGTTTGGCCTGCAGATCGTGGGAGGTTTTCGGCAGGACCACCAGGTGCTGGGGGCATCGCTGGCGATGGAGCGGGCGTTTGCGGCCCGGCCCGAGTTGCGCCGGCCCCGGCCGGATCTGGCGGCGCTGCGCCGGGCGGTGCCGGATTTGCGGTCGATTGTGACGACGCCGCCGGTGTTCAATGCGGCGGGGCAGGGGGCCGCTGCTTCGGTGTCGGTGGTGTGATGCAGTCTACGCGGCAGAGCCGACCTTCGCCTTGGCGCGCAGCAGGCCCTTTTTCTGCCCGAGGGTGTAGAAGACAATGACATCCACCTCGCCCGAGGTGCCGATGGTGGGGCATCCCTCTGCTGCGCCGTAGTAGATGGGCTCCTCCTTCATCCCTGGGGGAACCGGCTGGCCTGGTTGCAGGCTCTGCTGTGAGAGCCAGTTCGTCGCCGTGGTCAGCACGGTGAAGCGGTGCCGTTCTCGGATCGGAAACTCCATGGATTGGCCCCCGCTCTCGATGCGCACGGCGGTGGTGACCAGTCCATCGGGCAGGCCTTGTGCGCCGCCTCGGATGGCATGGGGGACGATCATTTCCCAGCAGGGGCCCGAACCGGGCATCAGGTCGACGTAGGGGCCAGCCTGCAGCTGCATGCCGCTGGCGATGCCCGCGTCCCGGCTCGCCTGGAACACCCATTGGCTCAGCGGCCCCAGGTCAAGCAGCCGCCCGCCGCTTTCCGGCCCCAGGTACATCAGGTGCGGGGTTCCGTGGCCGTTGACGGCGAGCTTGTGTCCGCCGGGGTACTCGCGCAGGTAGTAGGGACCGTCGATGTGCGCGGGCACCTTGGCTGCCTGCGGCGCAAAGGTCAGCGGCATCGTCTTTTCTGCCCAGTCCAGCACCAGCGCAGCGTCGTGCACGGGGCCCAGCCCCTGCACCGCCATGGGCGCTGCAGAGCCCTGGGGCAGGCAGATGGCCAGATCGGGGGGTGGGTTGTAGGTGGCGGGCACGCCGGGGTAGAAGCTGGTGGTCATGCGGCAGGGGGCGCTGTTCCAGCCGGCGCCTTCGCCCCAGCACTGCACGTACCCGCCTTCGAGCACGGCGCAGGCGGCTGTTCTGCCCGCGCTGATGGCCGTGGCGTCCGTGATGCCCGTGACCTGGCCGGCAGTGCCTCCGGCGAGGCCCGTGCCCAACTGCCCGTTGGCGTTGTTACCCCAGCAGGACACGGTGCCGTTCACCAGCAAGGCGCAGGTGTAGCCGTTGCCCACTGCCACGGCCTTGGCGGCGGCGGCAAGGCCTGTCACCTCGACCGGCGTGCTCAGCGGGCCGGTGCCTGCCGGCACGCCCAATTCTCCATAGCGGTTGTTGCCCCAGCAGGAAACCCTGCCGCCCCATCGCAGCACGCAGGCGTGGCCGTCGAAAAGCGATACCTCCAGCGCATCGCTGATGCCCGGCACGGTGCGCGGCTGGCGCGGGTCGTCAGCAGCCCCCGCAAGCCCGCTGCCGGCGCCCACGCAGACCACCTTGCCGTCCAGCCGGGCCACGCAGGTGCTGCCATGGCCAGCCGCTACGTGCCGCACGTCCGACAGGCCATCCACCGCTGTTTCCGTGCCTATCTGGGTCTGCACGTGCCTGCCGAGTTGCCCCTGGCTTCCATCGCCCCAGCACGAGATGCGCGTGACAAAGCGAAAGCACGCATGCGTTGCGCCCACGGCAATGGCGTCGGCGTTGTAGTAGCGCGCGACGGTCTCGGGCACGGGTGGCCCGCCCAGTTGCTGTAGATCGTTGCTCCCCCAGCACTTGACCGATGCATTGGTCAGCAGGGCGCAGCTGAAGTCACGCCCCACCTTCACGTCCTTGATCGAATAGGGGCCGAAGTCAGGGGCGGCCAGGCTGCCCCAGCAGGTGATTTTGTGGGTGTCCGCCGCCGAGCAGCCGTGGCTGGTGCCCATGCTCACAGTGGTGGCCATGGCCACCGTTGGCGCAAAGGCCGCGGACAGCAGCAGCGCTGCGGTTAGGAGCACCATTTTCTGGAGAAGCCGCGGCGCGCTGGTTGTGCTGTGCATGGTCATGGTCCTTGAAGGCGGGAAAGCGCAAACGCGCCGGGGCAAAGATGTCGGGATGGTGGACGTTGATGCTGCAGAGCGCTGTGCGCAGGGGCGTGCAACTCAGTACGCCGCCCCCACCTTGGCCCGCGTGCGCAGTTGCCCCTTGCGGCCGCCCAGGGAGTAGAGAACCGTCACACCCACCTCGTCGTCCGGGCGCACGGCCACGGGGCAGCCTTCGGCGATGTCGCTCAGCACCGTCTCCAGCTTCATACCGGCCGGCATCGCCTGGCCCGGTTGGAGGAAGCGCTGCGTGACCCAGTCCGTCTCGGTGATGAGGCGCTCGCTCGCATACTGGCCCAGGCCACGGATGGGGAACTCCATGCTCGTGCCGCTGGTGTTCTGCACCCGCACGCTGGTGGCGACCAGCCCTTTGGGTAGGCCGTTCGCGCCGCCGCGAATGGCAAAGGGCACCAGGAAGTAGCTGCACGGGCTGGGGATCCTGTCTATGAAGGCGACACCAGGCATGAGGTTGAGGTAGGGCGCGGCCTGCAACTGCATGCCGCTCTTGGTGCCTTCTTCCTGGCGCGCCTCGCTCAGCCACCGGTCGAGCGGGCCCAAGTCGAGCAGCCGGCCCTCGCTGATGGGCCCCAGGTACAGCAGGTGCGGTGTGCCGTGGGCGTTGACGCCCAGCGTGTGCCCGCCCGGGTACTGGCGCAGGTAGAACTGGGTATTGCCTGGATCGGGATCACTGGACGCCTGGGCCTGGAAGGTGCCGGGCATGGCTTTCTCAGCCCAGTCCAGCACCTGGCCTGCGTCGCTGGCCACGCCCAGGGCCTTGATGGCCAGGGGCGCGAACGAGCCAGGCGGACGGCAGATGGCGATGTCGACGATGGGCCCCCACGAACCGGGGTGCTCCGGATAGGTGCCGCCCAGTGTGCCGCAGATGCCGTTGCCCCAACCCGCGCCCTGGCCCCAGCACTGCACGTAGCCACCCTGCAAGGCCACGCAGGCCGCTGTCTGCCCGGCGCTGAGGGCGGTGGCGGTGGTGATGCCGGTGACCAGCCCGGTGGCGGCACCCCCCAGGGCCGTGCCCAGCTGGCCGTTGGCGTTGTTGCCCCAGCACTTCACAGTGCCGTTGACCAGCAGGGCGCAGCTGAAGCCGTTGCCCACGGTGACGGCCTTGGCCGCAGCGCCCAGGTTCGTCACCTCGACCGGGCTGCGTTGGATGTCGCCACCGGCCGGTATGCCCAACTGGCCATGGCTGTTTTGCCCCCAGCACGACACCTTGCCCCCGGCGCGCAGCACGCAGGCATGGCCGTCGAAGAGTGCAACCTCACGTGCATCGGTGATACCGGGCACGGTGCGTGCCACGCGGGGCTCATCGAGGCCGCCGGAGAGCTCGCTGCCCAGGCCGACGCAGGCGACCTTGGCGTCCCACTGCACCACGCACGTGGCGCCCTGGCCCGCCGCGAGGTGCACGGCCTTGGACAACCCTTCCACCGCGATGGGCGCCGCCGAGCTGGCAGCACTGCCGGCACCCAATTGCCCTCGGCTGCCGTCACCCCAGCAGTAGGCCTGGGTGTCGAGCAGGGCGCAGGCATGCGTTGCGCCTACGGCCAGCTGCGTGATGCGCCACAGGCCTCCTACGCTCGGGCCGGCGGAGGAGGGGGAGTTGACGCCCAACTGCGAGAAATCGTTGTTGCCCCAGCAGCGCACGGTGCGGCCCGCCATCAGAGCGCAGCTGAAATCGCGCCCGGCCCGTACGTCGAGCACCGTGTCAGGCGCTTGGTCCTGTATGGGCAGGCTGCCCCAGCAGGTGGGCTGGTGGGTGTCGGACACCGAGCAACCGTGGCTGTGGCCCACGCTCACGGTGGTGGCCATGGAGGCTGATGGTGTGAAGGCAGCGGGCAGCAGCAGCGCTGCGATGCCAAGTGCCCTGCGCACCAGTCGCGATGCAAGCATCGGGGTGTGTCTGTCGTCCATAGTCCTCAACCTCTCAATGTGTTTTCGGCCATTCTAGGAACGAAGGGCCCGCAGCACATGTGGCCGCGATCACAGGGTCGATGTAACGAAGTGCCGCAAAACTGGCCTTTGCAAGGGGTCCGGCGCTGCGCCCGGTGGCGTTGCCGGCCCGCGACGGCTGGCCTTTCAGCACGCAACAAGAGCTTGCGTTGTCGCCCTAAAATCCGGGACAAACACTGCTGAGCCTGGGGAGGGCACCGAGGATGAGTTACACGCTGCAGCTCTGGGAAAAGCCGGCCGACTGGCCGTGGCCCGCCACCAAGGCGGAGGCCGACGCGCAGTTCGAGCGCGTGTTCGCCACCCCGCCGCCGGGGCAGAACCCCCGATTTCTGGTGTGGGGCAGGGCGCTGCAGGAGCGCTACCCCGAAGCGATGGACGTGTGGCTGGACGGCAGCGAAGAAGGCGTCACCGAAGATGCCACGCTCGGCTTTGGCATCAACACCCGCACCGAACACTGGGAAGATGCCTTCGAGTTTGCCTGGGCGCAGGCCACCCGGCTGGGCCTGAACCTGTACGACCCGCAAAGCGGCGTGCACTACCTGGGCAATGGCGATGTGCCCGAGGAGCCGGACCTGCAGCTCAAGCGCGCCGAGCAGGCCCGCAAGGCTGGCGACGATGCCACGGCCTGGGCCGGGTACCGCGCCCATGCCGCGCGCGGCAACCTGCACGCCTTGTATGCCATGGGACGCGCGCTGCGCTTTGGCACCATGGGCCAGCGCCGGCACTTTGACCTGGCGGCCGCGCTGCAGCTGCTGGGCGCGCACGATGCGCCGACCCGGCAGGACGCGCAGGCCTTCTACGAGCGCTTTCCCGTCGAGGCCAAAGGGCGCATACAGACCCTGATGGCGCGCCTCAAATCCGCATCGGGCAGCATGCTGCTCACGGTTGTGGATGGCGAGCGCAAGGCGGTGGACGATGCCTATGTGCACAACGAGCAGATGCTGCTGTACACCCGAAAGCGCATCGAGGCGGCGGATGGCATGAAGGCTGCGGCGTCGATGGGCCACGAGCTGGCGGCCTTCTACACCGCGCTGGAGTCGGTGATCGGCTGGGAGGAGCCCAGCTACGAGAACGCCCGCTACTGGTGCCAGCGCGCCGTGGACTGGGACCACGAGCCCGCCAAGCGGCTGCTGGCACTGATGCACGAGCGCGGCTGGGGCGGCCCGGTGGACATGGCCGAGGCCGCCAAATGGAATGCAGCAGCCAGGGACCAGTGGCAGCAGGAGCAAAAGCTGCGGCAGGCGAAGGAAGAGGCTGAATCCCCCGGCGGCCTGAGCCTGGCGCCCATGGCACCGTCGGCGCCCGCCACAGCCCCGGTGGTGTGGACCGGATCGGTGCTGCGTGACCTGGTGGGCTGGTTTGCCCGCGAGGGCAACCCGCATGCGGCGTTCTACATGGGCACGCTGGACGAGCACGGCCGCGACGGCGGCCTGGTGAACCTGGCTCAGGCCCGCGACTGGTATGCCCAGGCGGCCGAGGCCGGCCATGCCGACGGCACCTACAACCTTGGGGTCGCCATCGAGAACGGCACCGGAGGCCCCAGGGACAAGCAGGTCGCCAAGGCGCTGTTCATGCTGGCCAACACGCGCGGCACCACCATGCGGGTGGATGACCTGAAGATTGCGCCGCATGAGCAGGGCCCCGTGCGCTCCCTGGTGGCGGCCCTGCGTGAACCAGGCCGCCTGCGCGCCGTGCTGCGCGAGAAGGGGCTGCAGGCCGGCGCGGGAGGCATCGGCGCGCCCCCGAAGGGTGCGGCGGGCGCCGCTGTGGCGGCTGGTGTCGGCGCTGCCGCAGCGGCCGGGCTGTCTGGCACGGACTGGGGCCGCGCCGGCGGCGCGCCGACTCCACCGGCCGCTGCCGCATCCCCGCAAAGCCCGCCGCCGGGCCGAGCGCGCGGCCAGTTGGCGCAGGACGATGGCGAGGATGACGGCGACCGCATGCCGGAGCGCGACCGCAGCTACCAGCGCACCACCTTCTCCCTGCACCTGGGCCACCTGGCCCTGCTCATTGGCGCGGCCAACGTGGTGCTGCTGATCCTGTTCTTCAAGGAGGGTGCGAGCTTTCGCACGGGCATGGCCGTGATGGGCCTGATCGCCGCCTTCGGCGCCTGGCGCACGGGGCGCGACTTCGATTGGCCGCCTGCCGCGCGCGCCGCAGTGGCGGTGGTAGCGGCCATCCCCATGGTGGGCATGGCGGTGAGCGTGTGGATGCTGTTCCGGTCGTTTCGCGGGCGGGAGTGAGAGAGCCAAGGGGCGTGCGGCAGCCCGGCACATGCATGCCCGGACGCTGCAGCGCCCGGGATGCATGCGTCCAGCCCGGTATCAGGCCAGTGCCTTGCCGAAGGTGGCGAGCAGGCGTGCCCAGGCGCGGTCTGCCTGGGCGGCGTCGTAGACCCGCGAGTCGGACGGGCACCAGCCGTGGGCGGCGGGGTAGACCTCCACCTCGGCCTGCAGCTTGGCGCTGTCGAACGCGGTGCGCAGGCTGGCCTTGGCCTCGGGGTCCTTGGTATCGTCGTTCTCGGCAATCGCAATGAGGTACTGCGCCTTGGTCTGTGCCACCAGCCGATGGGGGCTGTCAGCCGCTGGCGTCACCATGGCGGCGCCATGGAAGCTGGCCACCGCACCGACGCGGCCCGAAGCCACCATGGCCGTGCGCACCGCAATCGGCCCGCCCATGCAGTAGCCGGTGGTGCCGATCTTGCGCGCCTTGTCCACCTCGGCCTGGGCGTCGAGCCACGTCACGAAGGTCTTGCCGTCGCTCAAGTGCATGGCGGGCGTCAGGGCCTGCATCAGCGGCATCACTTCGGCAATCGGCGTCTGGCCGCCCTGTGCTGCGGTAGGCGCCTTCTTCTGCCGGTAAAAAGGGTTGACGACAAGCACGCTGTAGCCCGACTCTGCCAGGCGCTTGCCCATCTGCCTGAAAGCCGGGCGCAGGCCGAAGATGTCGGGCCACACCAGCACACCAGGGGCCGGGCCCGAGGTCGGCGCGACGAAGTAGGCATCGCAGCTTCCGTCTGGCGTGGTGATGGTCACCTCACGCTCGGCCACCGCTGCAGCGTTGGCCACCGCAGGCAAGGCGGTGAGCAAACCGGCCGACGCAGCCCACGCGGTGAAGTCGCGGCGGGTGTACTTGTGGAGGTCGTCATTCGAATCGCACATGGTGGTCCAGCTCCTTTTCGGTCAAAAACAGTTGCGGCAGGGCGTGCCATGGTACGTGACAACCAGGAATGCTGCAGGCTCTGTTGTGCGGTGCCTGGGCACATGGGCTGCATGCGGTTGTTCCCTCGTCTTGAGGGCGGCCCAAAGCACCCACAACCTGCATGGCAAACGCGAAATTTGCCGATTCAAGGGCTGCGCTTACGATGGCTGCGAGGGAGTTTCGAGCCATAAAAAATGACACCATGAGAGACCATCGCCACCCCGCAGGTCTGGCCCCTGCGCTGCCAGCCGCCTACGCAACGAGCGCTGCCACACCCGGCAGCACCGCCCGCGCAACCGATGCACCACCACAGCGCCGCCGCAGCCGCGAAGAACTGGCCGCCGCCCAGCAGCGCGCCCAGTCGCGCGTGCAGGGCCAGGTGCAAAAGCAAAAAGACCAGGAGCGCCGCGCACGGATGCGGCAGGCCCAGCAGCGGCGCGAGCAACTGCTGCGCAACCAGCATGCCGCGCACCTGTTCGTGCCCTACGGGCTGGCCATGGTCTTCGTGGCCCTGCTCGTCTTTGTCTTTGGCGGTGCCCTCTTCGAGATGGCACAGGGCGACCATTTCCTCGTCTCCGGTCACGCCACCCTGCGCGCTGCCATGCCCTGGCTGGTGCTGGCCGCAGCCCCGTTGTGGTACTGGGCACTGTGCCGCACCGAGGTGCTGGCGCCCTGGTGGGTGCAGCAGATGCCCACCAGGTTCGTGCGGCAGATGGTGGTGTATCCCTTCGCGGCGCTGCTGGGTGCTGCAGCGCTGGGCGCCGCACCCTGGGGCTGGGCCGCGTACCTGGGCGAACTGGTGGGCAAACCTGCGCGCGTGGAGGCGCTCGTGGTGTCGGTGGAGGCACCGCGCATTTCGAGCAGCTGCAACCAGTACGCCCGCCTGGAGTTTCGCGGCAGCACGGGCAGGGTGTGCATGAACACCGCCGTGACGGGCGTGATGCCGCGCGCGGGCGATACCGTGGTGGTGGCCGGGCTGGTCTCGCGCTGGGGGTTGCATGTAGGGGCGGTGCATGCGAAGTGAGCTCCTGATGGCCCCCTCTGCACGAGCCTCCGGGTGCATTCGTCTGCAGGAAGAGGTGGCCCATGGCACAACATGAACTCTCGCTTTCAATACAACAACCGAGACATGAGAAAAAGCAACTGTCAAATTGACGGTGCTGCGCCGCTGCAGCGGGCGGCCAGCAATACCGAAGGAGGTGTGGCAGCCTTGGCAGAGGCGCCTGCTGCCCATCGCCAAGTCACCGCGAAGCCGCAAGCGGTTCTACCTGAAGCCGCGCGGTCACGGCGTGCAGTGGATCCCGAGGCGCTGGCTGCCAGGCTGCGACGTGCCGAGCAGCGGGTTCTTGGCGAGGTGCGGCGAGAGATGGCGCAAGACGATCGGGTGCAGGCACAGGCGTTTCAGGAACTGCTGCGCAAAGCCCGGCCGCAGCACGGCCAGAAGAGGCTGGGGCCTGCGAAGGTCTGGGTGCCAGCTGCAGTTGCCGCTTTCTTTGTGCTCGGCGGCGTGGTGCTGGAGATGGTGTTCGGATCGGGTTTCATATTCCTCGGCGGTGGCGCGTTGTACTCCGCCATGCCCTGGTTGCTGGGCATCCTGGTACCTCTGTTCGCCTGGGGCGTGTATCGCCTGGAGCGGTCAACGGGTTTTTTGGAAGCGAATGTGCCCACCTGGTCCATTCGTTGGCTGATCATGTACCCGTTCGTGGTTCTGTTGTGCGCAAGTGCCGTGTTCGGTGCTCCGTGGGGCTGGGCTGCGTTGCTGGGATGGAGCACCGGCGTCCCCGTGCGAGAGCAGATTCGTGTCGTCTGGATCGAGATTCCTAGGGACTCTGACAACTGCGGCCAATCGGCCCGTGTCGAGTTCCGCGGGTCCACTGCGCGCATTTGCGTGGAAGGTTTGATGGAAGGCGCCGCGCCGCGCGCAGGTGACAGGGTGGCCGTATCAGGGCTGATTTCTTCCTATGGGCTGCTGGTGACAACGATCCACACAAGATGAATTCGCCCCCACACATCCGCGATGGCGGCGAGTGCGCGCAGCTCCTTACGAGCGAGGTGCCCAGGCAGGTCGGTACCGGGGCAGGCGGTGCCATCGACCAGTTGGGGCCGGAGGTGGCGGTCGTGCTGCGCGAAGGCATGGCGCTTGAGCGCAAAGGCAACCTGGATGCCGAGGCCACCGCGCGCATCGAGACACGGTTGGAGGCGATTCTGCAGGCTCAGATGCGCGCCGCGCAGGTGGCGCTGGAGGCGCCATCGCCGGTTGAACGCAAGGCTGCAGTCGATGGCGTTGATCGCATGCGCCGGGTGAGATCCGTGGCGCTCTGGATTCCCTTTGGAGTGTTTGTTGCCGTCCTCGCTGGGCTGGTACTGGAGATGACTATCGGGCAGGGGTTCATCTGGTTCGGTGGTGCAACCTATGAGCCACTGGCCCTGAAGCTGTTCCTGCTCTTGCTGCCTCTGCTCGCCGTGTTGTTCTATCGCCGTGAACGGTCTACCCACCATCTGCGCAACCGCTACCCGACCTGGCTTGTGCGCTGGGTGTTCATGTATCCCGTCATGGTGTTGCTCGGTGCGGGCCTGGTGGCCTTTGCGCCATGGGGATGGGCTGCTGCGCTGGGATGGGCCTGGGGGGCATCTTCACGTGTTGAGGTGCGCGTTGTTTCGGTGGACGCGCCTTCTCCCGGGTCGCGCGGCTGCGATCAATCGGCCCAACTGGAATTCAAGGGCGCCATGGCCAGCATCTGCCTGGAAGGGCGCCTTGGCAAGCAGGCGCCCGCCGCTGGCGACACGGTGACGGTGTCGGGACGTGTATCGCGCCTGGGTCTCTATGTGGAAAAGCTGCACAGCCCATGACCAAAGCACCCACCATTTGCATGGCAAAGCAAGAGTTTGCCGCTTCGATGCTCGCGTTTAGGATGGTCGCGAGGGATTTTTCCATTCCATAAAAAACAACTGAAGCATGAGAGATCACAGCCGCGCTAGTACACCAGCGCCCCTGTTGGCACCCGCCATGGAGGCATCGAGTGGCATGGGATTGCCAACTGCGTCCTCTACCGGATTGAACACCGTTGCCAGCGAAGGCACGCGGCCAAAGCGCGCGAAGAACCCGCAGGAGCTGGCCGCCCGGCTGCGGCATGCCGAGTTGCGGGTGCTGGGCGAGGTCCGCAAGGGTATGGGTACTCGCCAGTCGATGCGGGCGCGGCTGCAGCTTGAACAGCGGTCCTGGGCCGACAAGCTGCTGGCCTACCGCTTCGCGATTCCTGCCGTGGTGGCGCTCGTCTTCGTGTTTGGCGGCGTGTATTTCGAGTGGGCCATGGGTGGGGGCTTTCTGTTCTTCGGCAACGCCGCCTTGCGCTCTGCCATGCCGTGGATAGTCGGCGTTCTAGTACCGGTCTTCGTCGTGGTGCTGTGCCGGTTCGAGGGTGTGGTGCCCGAGTTGGCAGAGCAGCTGCCTGGCGCCTTCTTTCGAACAGTGATCGCGTACCCCCTCCTGGCCCTGCTGTGCGCGGTAGCGGTGGCCACTGCGCCCTGGGGATGGCTTGCGTACCTGGGCTGGATGGCTGGCACGCCTGCGCGCGTGGAAGCCCGCATGCTTTCGATCGAACCGCTGCGCAACTATGTGCCCTGCGGTCAACATGCCCGCCTGGAGTTCCGTGGCACGGTTGCGCGCATCTGCGTGGAGGAGCGCCTGGCCGCAAAGGCGCCGGGTGCCGGGGACACGGTGGCGGTGTATGGGCGCGTTTCGGGGTTGGGGCTGTATGTGCGAGAAATCCATGCCAAGTGAGCGTGCCACGGCCCTGAAACCACCGAAGACCCAGATCGGCGATGCGCCCCATGGTGCTAAGGGCGATGCCGCCGATCCGCCTGGCCTGGAGCGCGCAAGGCCCGGGCGAGGGGTGAATCCGGACGAACAGGAAACAGCCCGCATCGAGGCGCGGTTGCTGGCGATTGGCGAAGCCCAGGTGCGCGACATGAAGGCGCGGGAGGCGGCGCAAAGGAATCGCAGACCATGGAACTTCGATGCGCCGGCCAAAGAGCCCAGGCGCTGGACGCTCCCGCGCAAATACCGGGTTCCGGTGCTGCTGGTCGTTGCCTACACAGTGATCGGCACGGTCCTCGGGCTGTCCCTGGCGCATCAATTCATATGGTTTGGCGAGGTCGCATACGGCCCGCTGGCGTGGCTGCTTTTTCTTGGCTTGCTGCCGGTGATTGCGGCCATCTGGTTCATTGCGGCGCGGATTGCCCAGGCGCAGGAATCCCGTGCACGCAGCTGGGCCGGGCGTTGGCTGGTTGCGTACCCTGCGTGGGTGGTTCTCAGTGCCTGCATGGTGGCGACAGCACCCTGGGGCTGGGCCGCGCTGCTGGGGTGGGCCTTTGGCTCGCCTGCCCGCGTGGAGGTCCAGGTGACGTCCGTCGAGCAGCGTCACGCACGACGGGGGTGCAACCACACTGCGACATTCGAACTCCAGGGTGCAACTTCGTTCAGGATCTGCCTGCATCGGCGCCTGGAAGGTGCCATGCCGCCGGCCGGCAGCACGGTTGAAGTGTCTGGGATGTTGTCGTGGCTGGGGTTGTATGTGGAGCAGGTGCATGCACGATAAGTCCGGTGCGCGCGATCTGCCTTCCCAATCCCACGTCCGGTGGCGGTGCCAACCTGGCGCCACTCCATGTGGCGCAGATGGCCGCGTTGCAGAAGTACCCTCTGGCGATGAATGCGCTGGTGGACGGTAGGGCGTGCACGGGCGGGTGGCGCCCGCTCAACTCCGTCGAGTTTGTGCAGGTCAAGATTCGGCGGGCAGGGGGTCATTGGCATTCACCAGCCGTGGTTGAACCGGAACAAGCCTATTGGACCATTGCGGGTGACCAGCCTCCCTAGATGTCGGCTGAAGTGCAGTATGTGCCTTATTTGGTACACTGGTACCTTGGTAAATCCGATGCACTGCGTTCACCATGCCCCCAAATCCCGAAGACAGCACACCCACCATCCCCGTCGAGCGCATACAGACCGGGGTGCGGCTGGAGAAGCAACTCGTCAAGGTGCTCAAGGCCCTGGCCGAGCACAAGGACATGACGCTCGGCGAACTGCTCGAAGGCGTGCTGCTGCACGCGCTGGAAGGCAAGCAGCCGTTCTCCAAAGACACGCTGGCGCTGATTGCCCAACTGCGTACGATCTACGGCATGCAGATCGACGCGTCTTCGAGCCACCGCCTTCGCGACAAAAGGGGAGCGTGAACCCGCGCATGCCGATGCCCATGGAGCTTCGTTTCAAACGTATCGACTTTCATGGAGTTCTTCGCACATGTCCCAATCACCATTCACGGCTGCTGCAGCCCTTGGATCCGTCCACAGCAGTCATACCATTCGCATCGCTGCGCCAGCCGATTCAGCGCTGATGTTCTTCACACCAGAGGGTGAATCGCATTGGGTGCCCGGCTGGGCGCCACGCTACCTGAACTCCCTCGATGGCCATACCCGCGAGGGTCTGGTCTTCACCACCGGCGAGGCCGATGAGTTCACCATCTGGTTGGTGAGCCGCTTCGACACTGCTGAGCGGCGAGCGCAGTACGTGCGCACCACGCCGGCCCTGCGCACCGGCACAGTGGAGATCGCCTGCACGCCGGTAGGCGACTCCGCTTGCGATGTGACAGTGGGCTATGCTCTCACGGCGCTGACGCCGGCCGGGCTGGAGTCGCTGGGTACCTATCGGGGTACTGCCTTCGTGGACATGATCGAGGGCTGGGCCACGCTGATCCATCAGCGCCTGCCCGGGCTGCTGCTCGCCGGGATCGGCGAGTAGGTGGTCAGCTAGCCCTGGAACCTCGCGCCTTTCCCGCATTTGCAACGCCTCGGCACAACACTCGTAACAGCGCTCGACCGCGCTGCCAGGGCCCCGCACAATGGGTTGTTCATCCATTCGCATGGGCGCGCTGTCCATGTGCCGGCGTGCCGGAAAGGCCCCGGTTGTTGCGCTCGATACTCCGCGTGTTGTGCATCCCTGCCACCCTGGCCGGCGGGGCCGCGTTGGCGGACCCGGGCTACTACGTGGTCACCGCGTACAGTGATCCCGGTGAAATGACCATTGATTTCCGCTACTGGACCGTGGCCTCGCGGGGCTCGGCGCTGACCAAGTGGCCCGAGGTGGGGCTGGGCTGGAACGTCAACGCCCGCTGGTACACCGAGGTGATTGCCAGCTGGATCACCGCGTCGGACACGCCCACCACGCTGTCGAGCTGGAACTGGCAGAACGACGTGCTGCTGACCCAGGGGGAGTACCCGTTCGACCTGGCGATCCACGCGCTGGTATCGGCACCCAAGCACCTGGGTGATGGGCATACGCTGGAGTTCGGCCCGGCCTTCCAGACCGACATCGGCCGCACGCAACTGAACTTCAATGTGTTCTTCGAAAAGGGCTACGGCGGCTTCTCGCGGCGGCCGACGCAGCTCAAGTACCAGTGGCAGGTGCGCCACCGCTGGAGGCCAGATCTGCACTTCGGCGCGCAGGGCTTCGGCGAGGTGGGTCGGTGGGACGATTGGGCGCCGCGGCGCGAGCAGTCGCACCGTGCCGGCCCGGCGTTGTTCGGCAGCTTCAAGTTCGGCGACCACGAGTTCGGCTGGCAGGCTGCCTACCTCTACGGCAAGACCTACGGGCAGCGCGGCAATATGTTGACCGCGCGCATCAAGTACGATTTTTGACGGATCAGCGCCCGCCAGGCCTGCGGGCCTGATTCGGCATGGCGCCGTGGGGGCTGGCCCTCAGGACGTTTCCATCACTTTCACCTTGGCCCGCACCTGCCCCGCCTCGCCGCCGATGGTGAAGTACAGCACGACCTCCACGTCGTCGTCGCCACGGATCAACGTGGCGGGGCAGCCCCCGGCCGTGCCCAGGTAGGTGTCAGGTGACACAGGGGATCTGCTGTCCTCGCGGACGTTCGGTATATCGACATAGGTGTCGCCCTTGAGCAGCCGTACCGAGGTCGGCGTGAACCCCGCGGGCAGGGCGTTGCCAGCGGTGGCGCTCAACTGGTACCAGACGTACAGGTTGTCGCAGCCGGTGCGGTGAGCCCCGGGAAAGAAGTCCACGGTGACCAGTGTCCGCACCAGTTGCAGCGTGGTGTTGATGGGCGGCGTTACGGGCTGCGATGCGCGCGCCTGCCGCGCCCACTGGGCCAGGCGGCCCAGGTCGCGCAGCTGGCCGCCGCTGTCGGGGCCCAGGTACATCAGGTGCGGCGTGCCGTGGCCGTTGACGGCGAGGTAGGTGTTGCCGGGGTAGGCGCGGACCAGGTAGTTGGGGATGCGGTCAGGCAAAGAGGGGATCTGGAACTGGGGTGGAAAGGTCTGTGGCAGGCTGGCCTCTGCCCAGTCCATCACCTGGTTCGCATCGGCCAACGGGCCAAGCCCCCGCACGGCATAGGGCGTGGCGGATGCCCCACTGAAGCAGGCCGCGAGGTTGGAGCTGGGGTAGCTGTACTGCACGCCTGGGTAGTAGGCTCCCACGGTATCGCAAAGGCCATCGCCGCGGCCGATGCCGATGCCCCAGCAGTTGACGTAGCCGGCATCGAGCACCGCGCAGGCATGCGTTGCGCCTGCGCTGATGGTGGTGGCATCGGCGATGCCCAGCACCTTGCCTGTTTCTGGCGTGGCGGAGTCCCGGTGGTAGCCTATGCCCAGCTGCATGTTGGGATTGCCACCCCAGCACTTCACCGTTCCGTCGGCGAGCACGGCGCAGGTATAGCCCGGCCCCACGGCAACGGCCTTGGCCGCGCCGCCCAGGTCCGGTACATCCAATGGAGCGGTCACCGGGGTGGTGCTCGGCGTCGTGCCCAACTCCCCCTTGGCATTGCTCCCCCAACAGGCCACAGCCCCCGTCTTGCGCAGCACGCAGCCGTGGCCGTCGAAGAGCGATACGTCCACCGCGTCGCTGATGCCCGGCACCATGGTGCCCGTGCCGGGCGCGGGGGCCATGCCGCCCGGTGCGGTGAGCTGGCTACCGCTGCCGTAGCACCACACGGTGCCATCACCCTTGACCCCGCAGGTGCTGCCGTTGCCGGCGGCCACGCGCACCACCTGGTACAGGCCCTCCACGTAGGTGGCCTGGGCCGAGGGTGTGGGGCTCACCGGAGCACCGCGCTGGCCCCGGCTGGCATCGCCCCAGCAGTACACCACCCCCCGGCTGAGCGCGCAGGCGTGGGTGGCGCCCACGGCCAACTGGGTGGCCTGCCGCACGCCCGCAATGGCCTGGCCCGGCGTGTCGCCTGTCGCGGGGCCGAACGACAGGCTGCCCATGTCGCCCCAGCAGCTCACGGTCTCATCCTTGCGCAGCGCGCAATTGAAGCCCTTGCCTGCGCGCAGGTCGGCAATGCCCGCGGTGCCGGTCTTGGCCAGCGGCACCGCACCCCAGCACTGCGCCACCCAGTCGTTGGAGACGGAGCACGAGGTGTCGTACCCGGTGCTGAGCGTGGTTGCCCGGGCGGGGGATGGCGCCGCGGCCAGCAGCAGCAATAGCCCGGCGGCCAGGGCGAGAAGCCAGACTTCAATGCGCTGCCGCTGTAGTAAAAATCGGTGGGTGTTCATGGCAAGGACTTCATGGGTGGGAAAGCGGGTTTGGCCAAAGAGATTTCGCTGGCGACCAGCGCAGGCCCTCAGGGTCAGGAAGTCGCCAGAATCGCTCCCTTGGCCTTGACGCGCAGCGACCCGCTCCCCTGGTCCGTGGTGTAGAAGAGCACTACATCCACGTCGTCGCCGGGCGTCAGACCGGCCGGGGGGCAGCCTTGGGCGACGCCGCTGTAAACCGGCTCTTCCATCATTCCGGGCGGGATGGGTGCGCCGGGCAATCGGCCGCGGTTGGAGAGCCAGTCGGCGGCAGTCGTCAAACGTGCGTAAAGATACTGGTCCCGCACGGGCACATCGACCACCAGGCTGGGCTTTTCCAGCCGCACCGACGTGGCCCTGAAACCGGCGGGAAAACCGGTGGTTCCGGCGCGCACCGCGTAGGCGGCAAACAGGTTGTTGCAGCCGGGGCTGGGAGGGCCTGGCATGTAGTCGATCCACACGGTGGCCTGCAGTGCCAGGGCGGGCCGGGCGGCCAGTTGCGCCCAGTGGGCCAGGGTTCCCAGCTCTACCACGCTGCCGCCGCTTTCCGGCCCTTGGTAGAACAGGCGGGGCGTGCCATGGCCCGTGACAGCCAGGGTGTGGCCGCCTGGGTAGTTCTCGGTGTAGAAGTCCTGCAGTGGGTCGGCCAGAGAATGCGACCGCGCGGGAAACAGCGAGGGCAAGGTCTTTTCGGCCCAGTCGAGCACCAGGCCTATGTCGTGGGCGGGCCCGAGGCCCTGCACGGAATAGGGGGTGATCGCACCGGTGAGCCTGGCATGGCACACCGGAAGGTTGTCGCGGGATGCGACATAGTCGAAGCCGGGATACGTGGCAATGTGCGTATCGCACAGTCCATGGCCCATCGCCTGGAGGGGCTCTGGCTTCCCCCAGCAGTTGACGTACCCGCCGTACAGGGCGGTGCACGCATACCCCTGTCCTGCACTGACCTCGGCGGCCTCGGTGATGCCCACGACCTGCGTGGGCGCTTGGCTATCTGCGTAGGGAAGGCCCGTGCCCAACTGGGCGTTGGCGTTGTTGCCCCAGCACTGGAGTGTGGCGTTGGCCAGCAGCGCACAGGTGAAGCGGTGGCCCGCCGTGAGGGCCTTGACGGGGCCCAAGAGGCCCGCCACGTCGACAGGACTGGTGGCCACGCCGCTACTGGCGGGCACGCCCAATTCTCCATGCTGGTTGTTGCCCCAGCAGGCGACCTTGTCATTGCCCAGCAGCACGCAGGCATGGCCATCGAAGATCGATACGTCGTATGCATTGTGGATGCCTGGCACCGTGCGGGCCTTGCCTGGATCGGACTGCGCCCCTTCCAACAGGCTGCCGGCGCCCACGCAGACCACGGTGCGAATGGTCAGCGCTGCACAAGTGCTGCCATTGCCGGCTGCAATGCGCCATGTACCCGAGAAGCCTGGCACCTTGGTCGCCTCGGCCGTGGGTGTCGCGCGCAGCGGCTCGCCCAACTGGCCCTGGCTGCCGTCACCCCAGCAGTACACCTCGCGGAAACGGCTGAGTGCGCACGCATGGCTGGCCCCTGCCACCAGCTGTATGGCATCCGAGATGCCGGTGATCGGTGTACCCAGCGTGTCCGCAGACGCGGCGCCCAGCGAGAGGCCACCCATCGTGCCCCAGCAACTGACGGTGCCGGTCTTGAGCAGGGCGCAACCGAAGCCCTTGCCCACGCGAACGTCGGCAATGCCGGCCGTGCTGGTCTTTGCCAGCGCCATGGCCCCCCAGCATTGCGCGGCCCCGGTGTCGGACACCGAGCACGAGGTGTCATAGCCAGCGCTGACGGTGGTGGCCGTGGCGGGTGCCGGTGTCGCGGCGAGCAGCAACCAGGCCGTCAGTGCCAGAAGCCAGGGGGTGATGCGCTGGGGTAAAGGGCGGGTTCGGTTCATGGCGCGTGTTCTAGCAGCTTTGGCGCCTCGTGGACAGACGAAAGACACGTGTTCACCCGTTCGGGTGGGTCGGTGTCGACGCGGGCGCCTGCGGTAGGTCTACATCTGGTGGTGCGGCCCGCGGCGCGGTTCCGCACGGCGGCGATGGCGATGTCAAAGGCGTGGATGGGGGCAAGGCCGGGGCTGAGGGGTAGCCCGCGGGTTTGACAGCAGCCCCGCCGGTGCATCCACGAAGCCACCCCTTGTAACGGCCGATGGCTGCACATCGGCAATACTTGGCCACATGAAAGCACTCCTCCTGGCCCTGGCGGCGGTGGCCGCATCGCTGGCCGCCGCAGCACAGCCCGCCGCCGGCACGCGGGATAAGCCCATCGAAGCCCGTGGCCCGCTGGCGCCGCTCAAGGGCACGCTGCTGTCGCCTGCGAAGCCGGGCGCGCCCGTGGTGCTGATCGTGCCCGGCTCGGGCCCCACGGACCGCGAGGGCAATAACCCCCTGGGTGTGAATGCCGCCACCTACAAGCTGCTCGCGCAGGACTTGGCGGCCCGGGGCATTGCCACGGTGCGCATCGACAAGCGCGGCATGTTCGGCAGTGCCAAGGCCGTGGCCGATGCGAATGCCGTCACCATCCCCGACTATGCGGCCGACGTGCACAGCTGGGTGGGCACCATCCGCCGCACCACCGGTGTGCCCTGCGTGTGGGTGCTGGGCCACAGCGAGGGCGGCTTGGTCGCGCTGGCCGCTGCGCAAGGGGGCAGTGAGGTGCAGGGCATCTGCGGCCTGCTGCTGGTGGCCACGCCCGGCCGGCCCCTGGGCCAGGTGTTGCGCGACCAATTGAGTGACCAATGGCGCGCCAACCCGGCCAACGCGCCCATCCTGGACCAGGCGCTGGCTGCGATCACCAAGCTGGAGGGCGGCGGCCGTGTGGACACTGCCAGCCTGCACCCTGCCTTGCAGCCCTTGTTCAACGAGTCAGTGCAGGGCTTTCTGATCAGCGCCTTTGCGCAAGACCCGGCCAGGCTCATTGCCACCACCCAAAAGCCCGTGCTGGTGCTGCAGGGCGAGCGCGACCTGCAGGTGGGTGTGCAGGACGCGCGCCTGCTGGCCCAGGCCAAGCCCGCTGCCCAGTTGGTGCTGCTGCCTGACACCAACCATGTGCTCAAGGCCGTGCTCACAGACGACCCTGCGGCCAACATGGCGACCTATGCCAACCCGGGCCAGCCGCTGGTGCCGGGGGTGGTGGATGCGGTCGCACGGTTTGTTGCGCCGGGCAAGCCAAGGCCATGATATGACCACGCCATGGTGGCCGATTCTGCGGCATCTTTTTGAGGTGGACGACGGCTCGCTGCCGGACATCTTCGTCGAGGATCTGTCGCCAGAGCAGATCGTCGCGGTTTACGAATGGCTCAGGGGCGAGTCCTCTGGAGCGGGCGATTCAACACTGTGGCGCATCGACCTGCAGCAGGATGTTCTGGTGCGCGATGTGCCCCATCCTGCAAGGGACTTCGTGCAGGGCGGGGTCGACAGTTTTCGGCACTGCCTTGCCGGCCTGCGAGTGGGGGACGTGGAGCTGCCGCCGCTCACGGTGAGTGTGGAGTCCGGTGGTCTCTCGATGGACTATCGCATGGGGCCGGACTGGAACGAGCAGACGCTGCGTGCCTTGCTGGAGTTGTTGCGGCGGGTTTGGGCCATGGCGCCGCACGCGAGAATCTTGCGCGCCGATGAAGGCGGCCATGCCTGCCCGGACCTTGAATTCACAGAAGCCCTGCGCGCCTATGTAGCGGGCGGTGCCAACTGACCTGAGGGAGCGCTTCTATGTCCGCGCGCTCTCATGGTGTTGCGCCAGATGGACCCTGTCCTCCAGCGTCGAGAACACCACCGCAAACGCCATGCCCACCAGCGCGCCGAGCACGGTGTCGAGCATGCGCGCCAAGGGCATGCCGGTGGCTGCCGCAGGCGCCGCCAGCGAGGTCATGAGCAGGGCCATGGGCGTCACGAAGATCTGGCCCAGGGCGTAGTTGGCGCCTATCACCACCTCGGTGGCCAGCTGCAGCATGATGACGGCCGCCAGCAGCGGCCAGAACGAGGGGTGCTGCGCCAGGATCAGCCAGGCCAGGGCCGCGCCGACCAGGGTGCCGAGGGTGCGTTGCAGGGCGCGGTGCATGGCGGCATGCAGGGGGCCGCCCTGCAGCACGGCCATGGCGCCGATGGCGGCCCAGGCAGGGTGCTGCCAGCCGGCGGCCAGGGCCACCAGGCCCGCGCAGGCAGTACACAGGGCGATGCGGGCAAAGGCCAACCACGGTGCCTGCAGCGCGGGTGCGGCAGGCGGCGCTGCGGGGGCGGAGCGCAACCGGTCGGTGGCGCGGCAGACGGCAAGGGCCGTGGCGACGCCGGCCAGTGTGAAGAGCACGCGGGCGCCGGCGGCCTGCCAGCCATCCACCGGCACCATGGCTGCGCAGCCCGCAAAGACGAAAATCACTGCGCCCGGCGGGCCCAGGCGCCAGCGGCCGGCGAGCCACGAGACTGCGCCGGCCAGCAGGCCCAGGCACAGCAGCAGGGCAGCCGGTGTTGCGCCTGCCAAGCCCAACAGGGACATCAGCGCGACCGCGCCGACGAGCAGCGCGCCCGCCAGCAGCACGGCGGGCATGCGCTGGCCCACGGGTGCAAAGCGCCCCAGCAGCGCCGCCAGCGCGCCCAGTGCCGCATAGCCCACCAGGTGCGCCCACTGCGACAAGTGCGTGGCCCCGGCGGCGATCAGCACCGCCAGACCGGTCTGCAGGCCCACCACGGCGGCGTTGCGCAGCGAGGGCGCGGGGGCGATGGCGCAGCTCTCTCGCAGGCGCGCGGGTGACAGCAGGCGCAGGAGGCTGGCCAGGTGCGAGCTGGCGGCATGGGTAGATGATGAAGGTACGGCGCGGTTCTGCATGTCAGTTCTCAATGGTGTTAGGTGCTGCCCATAACCCCTGCAACTGGCGCAGCCCAGGCCAGTGCCCCCGTGCAAGGGCCGCCACCCCGCGTAGGCGGCGCTTCGCTTGCGT
>NZ_LMIH01000018.1:73276-117806 GCF_001428645.1 Acidovorax sp. Root217 | reverse complement strand
CCCTCCCGACTCGCGCAGCGAGTCGAGAGAGGGGTGAAGGCGCGAAGCGACTCAGGGGGTGCTTCACTGTGCGGCGATGCGCGCCTCGATGCGCTCGAAGGCGCGCAGCATCGCCAGCGCGTCCTGCTCGCCGATGTCGGCCAGCAGCTCCGACTCGATGGCCTGCAGTTGCTTGCGCAGCGCGGCCACGGTGCGCCGGCCGGCGGGCGTCAGGTGCACCAGCTTCACGCGGCGGTCCTCGGGGTGGGGGCGGCGCTCGATCAGCCCGCGCTCCACCAGGATGTCGAGCAGCCGCACCAGGCTGGAGCCATCAAGCCCCACGGCCGCCGCCAGCGTGCTCTGCGATACATCGTTGTCGCTGCCCAGCTCGTGCAGGTGCATCAGCGGCGCCCAGGTGGCATCGCTCAGGCCGCTGGCGGACAGCCGGGCATCCAGCGCCTGGCGCCAGCGGCGTGCCAGGCCCACCAGGCGGATGCCGATGCGGTGGCGTGGGTCGGGCAGGGCTTCTTTCATAAGAAGCGATTTTACCACAATCATTTGAATTCAAATGATTGTGGTGCAATGGGGATTGCGGCCCAGGGGCCGACGCCTGTTACCGTTCCATGAACCAGGGGATAGGGGGCTGGGCCTTCTCTTGACCTATCATCTATTGGAGAAAAGCCGCCCGATGTGACAACTGTCCTCCGGCTCGCCCACCAGAACATCGCACAGGCCCTGCGCCAAAGCCCATCCATGCCTTCTCTTTCGTCCCCTCCGGCCGCAACACCGGCACACGCCTTTGTCCCCGAGACCCGCTTCGGCCTGTGGTTCCTGTCCACCGCGACCTGGCGCGTGCATGTGCTGCAGCGCGCCCTCAACGACCTGCAGCGCCTGGCACCCGACCTGCCCAAGGGCGGTGCCGTGCTGGACATCGGTACCGGCCTGGGCCACTCCATCCCGGAGCTGGCGGAGCGCTTTCGCCCCAGCCAGATCCATGCCCTCGATCCCGAGCCGGACTTTGCCGAGCGCAGCGCAGCGATGCGCCAGACGGTCAGCCCCCCCGTCACGCTGCACCATGCACATGCCGAGCACATCCCGCTGCCCGACGCATCGGTGGACCTGGTGCTGTGCCACCAGACCCTGCACCACATCGTGGACCAGCAGGCCGCGCTGGCCGAGATCTTTCGTGTGCTCAAGCCGGGCGGCCACCTGCTGCTGGCCGAGAGCACCCGCGCGTACATCCACAGCCTGGCCATCCGGCTGCTGTTTCGCCACCCCATGCATGTGCAGCGCAGCGCGCCAGAGTTTTTGGCGATGCTGGGCGAAGCCGGCTTCGAGGTGAAGCCCGAGCACATCAGCATGCCCTACCTGTGGTGGAGCCGCAAAGACCTGGGCGCCCTGGAATGGATGGGCTTTGGCGTGCCCAAGGATCGCGAGGAAACCCTGCTCAATGCAGTAGCGCGCAAACCGCTTTGAGGAGCTGACCACCATGCAGATCAAACTCGCCAGCGTCCTCGTGGACGACCAGGAAAAGGCCCTGAAGTTCTATACGACCCAGCTTGGGTTCGTGAAGGACAAGGACATCCCCATGGGCACCTTCCGCTGGCTCACCGTTCACTCGCCCGATGGGGTGGAGGGCGTAGAGCTGGTGCTCGAACCCATGGCTTTTCCGCCATCGGCCGTGTACCAGCGGGCCCTGTTCGAGGCGGGCATCCCGGCCACGGCCTTCATCACCAAGAACCTGGCGGGCGATTACGCGCGGCTCAAGGCCAATGGCGTGCAGTTCCGCGGCGAGCCCATGCGCGCGGGGCCGATCACGATGGTGCTGCTGGAGGATACCTGCGGTAATCTGATCAATCTCGTTCAGCCCGATGAGGCTGGCTGAACTGCACCGCAGGAAGCGCCCCTGCGAGCCCAGGTGCAGTCCTACCCCAGCGCCTTGATCACCGCCGCATGCGCCATCGCCAGCTCCGGCGAGGTGTGAAAGTGCCGCTGGTAGTGCCCTGAAAAATCCGCTTCGGCCGAATGCTCCAGCTTGAGCATCTCGCGCACGCGACCTGCCACGATGTGGGGTGCCTCGGCGGCATCGGCGTTGTCGGGCTCCATGGCCTCGTCGAGCATCACGATGAGGCGGCTCAGCGGCTCCAGCCAGCGCATGGACTCGGCATAGGCCATGACCTGCAGGAACTCGCCGGCCGACTGGCGGCCGTGGACTTTCTCATAGTCGCGCCGCTCCAGCTCGATCAGGTGGCGGTGCAGCGCCAGCAGCGCGGTGCGCAGGGCGGCGCATTGTTCGGGGGTGGCAGTAGTGGTCGTCATGGGCAGGCCGTTGGAAGAACAAATAGGTCTGCCGCATGATCGCACGCACTGACTAGGCGGTCAGTCTTTCATCTTGGCAAAGTCCACCAGCTTGGCGTACTGCGCCATGTCGTCACGCATCAGCGTGGCCAGGTTGGATTGGGGGGTGGGCAGCACCATGCCGGCGTCTTCGAGGCGGCGCCGCACGACCGGGTCCTGCAGGGTGGCCTTGAGGCCCTGGGTGAGCTGCTGGGCCAGGGCGGGCGGCAGGTTGCGCGGTGCGGCCATGGCGAACCAGCCGACCAGGTCATAACCCTTGAGCAGCGGGTGCTCGGCCAGGGCGGGCACGTTGGGCAGGGCCGGGCTGCGCGCGGCGCTGGTGATGGCCAGGGGCACCAGCCGGCCGCTCTGGATGAAGGGCAGGGCGGCGGTGGGCGACAGCATCGCAAAGTCCAGCGTGCCGCCGGCCAGGTCGCTGGTGAGCGAGGCGGTGCCGCGGTAGGGGATGTGCGTCATGAAGATGCCGGCGCGCTGCTTGATGAGCTCGCCCGCGAAGTGCAGCGTGGAGCCCACGCCCGAGCTGCCGTAGCTGAACTTGCCAGGGTTGCGCTTGGCCAGGTCGATGAACTCGGCCAGGGTCTTCACACCCGTCTTGGGGCCGGCCACCAGCAGCACGGGGGCGGTGGCGATGAGGCCGATGGGCGCCAGGTCCTTGAGCGGGTCGTACTTCTGCGCCGGGTTCACCAGGCCGGTGGCGGCCATCTCGTTGCTGGAGCCGACCAGCAGGGTGTAGCCGTCGGCCGGGCTGCTGACCACGCGCTGCGCGGCAATGGCGCCGGCAGCGCCGCCCTGGTTGTCCATGACCAGCGTGGCGCCGAGCCTGGGGCCCAGCGCGTCGCCGATGATGCGCGCGGCCTGGTCCACCGAGCCGCCCGGTGGGTAGCCAATGACGATCTTCACCGGCTTGGTGGGCCAGGCGGGCGCGCCCTGGGCCACGGCGGCGGGCGCATGGCACGCCCATGCCGCCGCAGCCACGGCAAGCCCGAGGGCGCCCCGGCGCGTGTGCCGCGCGGCGAGGAAGGGGGTCAACAGACGGGAGGTGGGCATGTACATGGTTGGGGGCCGTGGAGGTGAAGGGTTGCGAACAGGGTAAGGGGGCGAGGCAAGCAGGGATCAGGCCGGCGTTGCCAGGAAGCGCTCGGTCAGCTTGACCCAGTAGGTCGATGCCAGCGGCAGGCAGGCGTCGTTGAAGTCGTAGCCGGGGTTGTGCACCATGCAACCGCCGCTGCCATGCGCATCACCCACGCCGTTGCCCACGATGAGGTAGCTGCCGGGGCACTGCTCCAGCATGAAGGAGAAGTCTTCGCTGCCGGTCAGGGGCTGCAGGTTGGGCATGAGACCTTCATCGCCCAGCCAGTCGAGCGCGACCTGGCGTGCGAAGTCGGTGCTGGCTACGTCGTTCACCAGGGCGGGGTAGCGCCAGTGGTAGTCCACCTCGGCCTGCACGCCCAGCGTGGCGGCCTGGGCCTGCACCAGGGCGGTGATCCGCTCGCGCAGCATGGCGCGGATCTCGGGGCGGTAGGCGCGCACCGTCAGGCGCATGAGCACGCTGCCGGGGATCACGTTGGGGGCATCTCCGCCGTGGATGGCGCCGACCGAGATGACGGCCATCTCGCGGGGGTCGACATTGCGCGAGACGATGGTCTGCAGCGCCAGCACGATGTGCGCGGCGGCCACCACCGGGTCGGCCGCCAGGTGCGGTGCCGAGCCGTGGCCGCCGCGGCCCTTGACGGTGATGCTCACCGAGTCCGACGAGGCCATGAAAGGCCCGCCCATGAAGCCGAAGGTGCCCACCGGGTGGCCGGGCATGTTGTGCAGGGCGAAGATGGCGTCGCAGGGGAACTGCTCGAAAAGGCCGTCCTCGATCATCTTTCGGCCCCCGCCCAGGCCTTCTTCAGCGGGCTGGAAGATGAGGTGCAGGGTGCCGTCGAAGCTGCGCTCCTTCGCCAGGTGGCGCGCCGCGGCCAGCAGGATGGCGGTGTGCCCGTCATGCCCGCAGGCGTGCATCTTGCCCTGGTGGGTGCTGGCGTAGGGCAGGCCGGTTTCCTCGTGGATGGGCAGGGCGTCCATGTCGGCGCGCAGGCCCAGCACACGCGGGCTGCTGCCCAGGCGCAGCGTGCCCACCACGCCGGTGCCACCCAGGCCCCGATGCACCGTGTAGCCCCACTCGGCCAGGCGCTCGGCCACCAGGTCGCCGGTGGCGAATTCTTCGAATGCCAGCTCGGGGTGCGCATGGATGTGATGGCGCAGCGCCACCATCTCTGCCTCGATGGCGCGGATGCCGGGCAGCACCGGGTCGGTGGCGCAGGCGCTGCCGTGCGCATGGGCGTGCGCATGGACGTGCTGGTGCGGCTGCTGTTGTTCTTCGTTGTCTCGTTCGGTGACCTGGTTCATGGCGGTTCTTGGTGTGGTGTGCGGTATGCAGGCAAAGTCTAGAAACCGCACCCTCTCGGCGGCAGACAGGGGTTGCCTTGCACCGCATGGCGGTGCTTGTCTTGCTGTTGTCACGGGGTTGTGCTGGGGCGGGGGTGCAAGAGCGGCCGGGGCCTGCGGGCACCCATAATGGCCAGCATGAAACTGCACCAGATGCGCTACATCGCCGCGGTGGCTGCGCACGGCAGCATCCGCGCGGCGGCGCGTGCGCTGGGCGTGACGCAGGCGGCCGTCACCCAGGGCATGCGCGAGCTGGAGGCAGACTGCCAGCTGGCGCTGTTCACCCGGCACAGCGGCGGCATTGGCCTCACCCCCGCCGGGCGCGACCTGGTGCAGCACGCCCAGCGCATCCTGGAGCAGATGCACCAGGCCGAACAGGACCTGGCCCGCCACCGCGACGCGGGCGCACCGCAGCGCCTGTCCATCGGCATCACGCCCTGGGTGGCGCAGACCCTGCTGGCGCGCGTGCTGCCGCCGTTTCGCGCCGAGATGCCGCATGTGCAGCTGGAGCTGTTCGACGGCTTCTCGGCCTTGGCCTACCCCAAGCTGCGCGAGGGCAGCCTGGACCTGATGATCGGCCGCATCGCCGCGCCCGACGAGATGCTGGGCCTGCAGTCCACACCACTCTTTACCTACGAGGCCACGGTGATGGCCCGTGCCGGCCACCCGCGTGCGGGCGCATCGTCGATCCACGAATTGCTGGGCGATGACTGGGTGCTCAACTTCGGCCCTGGTGGTGAAAGAGAATTGATGGACCAGCTCTTCACCCAGCACGGGGCCGCCGTGCCGCGCCACCACATCCACCTGGCCCAGTCGGCCTCGCTGATGCTGACCCTGGTGCAAAAGACCGACATGCTCACCTTCTGCCCCTGGCCGCTGGCCGAGACCGCGTCGCTGCGCGGCAGCATGGTGGCGCTGCAACTGCGCGAGCAGTTCGCCCCGCGCACCGTGGGCATCATCCGCCGCAGCAACGAAACCCCGTCGCTCGCCGCACAGCGCTTCCTGGCGCACTTTACCGAGCAGGTGCAGGCCAGTGTGCAGTCGGACGACGCGGAGCTGCGGCGGGTGTTCTATTCGGTGGAAATGGCGCCAGGCGTGGGCGCCGGGGTGTGATGCCGGGCAAGGCGGGGTTGCCTCTGCATCGGCCCTGCGCGGGCGCGGCCTTTGTCCTTTTGGTTCCTGTGTCATCCGCCGCCGCATCTGTGGCGTTGCTGTAGGCAGGTTCTATGATCATGCGGCTGCCTGGTGAGAGCCGGGCCCACACAACAAAGTCGAGAGGGAGACCCATGCAGGGACTTGCAAGAAATCTGGCCGTGGCCACCATGGCGCTGTGCGCCGCTGCGGCCTTTGCCCAGCAGGCCACGAACATGGAGGCCATGAACCGGGGCGTGTTTTCCGATACGCCTGCACCGCCGCTCGGCGGCAGTGTGAAGGACTCAGCGGCCAAGAAGCGCGGAGCCCTCCAGCCGGGTACTGGCGATTTCTACCGCTTCGCCAAACTGGAGGCGCAGCCCGTCAGCCGCGAAGCCGGTGCGATGGACGTGCGGCGCTGGACACTGTCGGCCCTGGTAAGCAAGGCCACGGGCGACGTCGACTTTTACGTGCACTACTACGAGATCTACCGCGCAAGCTCCTGGAAGGCGCTCTCGGTGGCGCAGACGGATGCGGGCGAAAGCCTCAAGCTCGGCCGCCTTGGCGCACGGGTTGTGTCGTGCCGCAACGGCTGCTCCTACGCGGAAGAAATCTTCATCGACCTCACGCCCGCCGCCGTGGAGCGGGCCCGCACGCAGCCCCTGCGCATACAGCTGTCGGGCCTGGGCGCCAACCCCGCCCCGATCGAGATCGATGCGCAGGTGGTGAACGACCTGGTGGCCCAGGCGGGCGTGGAGGCTGCGAAGTACCGTAAGGTGGGTGCTCCGGCTGCGGCGGTGATGCCGGTTGCGGCACCCGTGCTGGCACCGCCAGCCGCGCAAGCGCCTGCCGCTGCGCAGCCGGTTTCGGTGGCCGATGAGCTGCAGAAGCTGGGCAAGCTCCGGGCCGATGGCACGATCACCGAGCTGGAATTCCAGAACCTCAAGGGCAGGCTGCTGGCGAAGTGAACTCGGGCGGGTGCGCCGAGCCGGCCATTGTTTTATTGCACCTGTGCCACCTGCCCCTATGATCCAGGGATGGCAGTAGATCGCATTTCCCACTTCACGCACCGTTGCACCGCACCCTCGCAGGGCGCCGTGCATGGGCTGCTGCTGCCAGCGCAAAAGAGGGCGGACACCTAGCATGCCGTCCCCGGTGCCCCCTGTGGTGCCCAAGCGTCTCAGTACCTTTCCGACGTTGTGGGCGTTTCTGTTCAGCCGCCAGCGCTTCGCCGACATGGCGGCCGCGCATGACCTGGCCATCATCATCCAGCCCGCAGACCAACTGGCGCGCTACAACGCGGGCGCATGGAGCACCGGCACCGAGCTGGAGGCCATGCGCCAGGCATCGCTCGCGCGCCTGCTGCGCACGCGCACCCAGTTCTGGCGCTCGGGCCTGGCCATCGTGGGGGTGTTCATGCTGTTGGTCATCATGTACTCGGGCCTGGGCCGGCCGCTGGAGCTGATCTTTCCGGACGACATGGGCAAGGTCCTGGCCGCCCTGGGCGCCATCTTCGCCACCTGGGGCTCGGTGATCCAGCTCACTGGCGTGGAGTCGTGGTCCGGCGAAAGCGCGGACGAAAAGCTGCGCAGCATGCTGTTCCAGACCATGTTCGTGCTGGGCGGGGCGTTTGCGCTGATTGGGGTGCTGTGGTGATGCCCGGCCGTTTGTGACCTCCGCCCTCAAGTAGCCCGCCCTGTGCGGGCTTTTTTTGGCTGTTTCCTTGGGGTAATGGAGGCCTTGCCCGCGCATAAATGCGGACCCTGTGCGGCCGGCCGGCCTGGGCAGACAGTGGCGATCCGATCCACTTGTTCCCGCCGAAGGGCCGCCGATGAACCTTTTCCAGCTGGCCTGGCCTGGCGCTGCCGATGACCAGGAGGATATGTCCGAGCAGCAGGTCATCACGTCGGCCCACGCCTGGCGCGGCGCCGGTGGAGGGCGGGGGGTTGCTTCGGGCATGCGGCTTGATACCGACGCTGGCCAGCGCGAACTGGCGCTGGAGCAGGAGGTGCAGCGGCTTGTGGAGATCAACCCTGCCAGCCGTGAGAGGCTGCGCGCGCTGGCGCAGTTCAACCTGTCCCAGCCTGCCATCGAGCACAAGCCTGCGGACCGGGAGGCGCAGTACATGGCGCTGGGCTATGCGGCTGCCGATGCCGCTGGCAACGCGCGGTTCGACGCCAATCTGGAACAGCGCCTGAATGCGCGGACGCAAAAGGCGCGCCCCGACGCCGTGACAGGCGAGCGCATCGTGCAGCGCTACAGCCCCAATTCTGAGCGCGAGCGCGTGGCCGCCGAAGAAAAGGAAATGCGTGCCTTGCGCGCCGATGCCCGCCAGCGCGCCGCAGCGCAGGAGATACCGTCCGTCGTACGAGGGCTGGCGCAGGGGGCGGGTGGGCTCTATGCCACCGCCATGGGCGCGGCCGGCCTGGCGGGTGAATTGACCGGGAGCGAGGAACTGCGCGATTGGGGTCTGGAGGGGTACCGGGAGACCATGCGCGGCGTCAACAACATCAGCCTTGCGCCGACCTTCACCGGTATTCGCAGTACAGGTGACGCGTTGGAGTGGGCGTTGGAAAACAGCGGCTACGCGGGCTTTCAGGCGGCAACCACCATTCTCTCGGCCGGCATGGGCGGCCTGATTGCCAACACGGTGGGCAAGAAGGCCCTGGGAGAGGTTGTTGGCATTGCCTTGAACAGCACGATGCAGACCTTTGGCTCTGTCTACGCCGATGCGGCCGAGGAGGCGCGCAGGACTGGCAAGCTGCTCGACCTGCCAACGATGCTGACCGGTGCCACGGTCTCCACGGCCATCGACACGCTCGCGAACAGGATTGGCCTGGATGCCTTGACCGCCAAGACCTTCAAGGGGAATGCACTGGAGCGCCTGGGCAAGTCCATGGGCACCCAGATGGCCGTGCAGGGCGGTACCGAGCCTGTGCAGCGTGTGCCCGAGGAGTGGGGGGCCGGCCGTGATCCGTATGGCCAGGGCCAGGTGGCTCAGTACCTCGACGAAGCTGCTGCAGGCGCACTGTTCGGCATTGCGTCGGGCGCCAGGGGGCGAAGGCGCCCCGGGAGTGTCGATGCTGTGGCGTCCGTTTCTGAAGACGATGTTCCCGGAGGTGATATTCCGCCCGAGACGCCGTATCAGCCATCGCCGCACCTGCCTGCCCCCGAGCGTGAGAGTTCGGCAGGACCGAAGGAGTTGGGTGGCCATGGCCGCAGTCGGCACGGTGGTCCCAATGAAGCACAAGGTCGTGAGGCAGGCTGGCCACGTACCGACGATCTGCCCTTCTAGGCGCCGCAGGCCGCGACAGCGAGCGCCATGAAGTCCACGCCTGTGCAGGCGGATTCGGTGCAACGGGAGCGGGGCGCGCAAGACTCGCCGTCTGCAATGGCCGCCATATCCCGGATGGAGGTGCTGGACAGCGGTACCTTGGCCGTGCGGGGGGACCCCGTCCTCGTAGGTGAAGCACTTCAGCAGGCGGGAATAGCGCTCTCGGATATCTTTGCAAGTCCAGGCGGGGTGATGGTGGAGCCAGGCAGCGCGAGGCGAGCGCAGGAGGTTTTGTCGTTGTTGCCTGGGAAGCTTCTTGCCAGCAGGCAAGAGGTGTCTGAGCCGGCCGAACGCTCCTTCGATCCGTTGGGCGGCGCCGACGGTGCTGCACCGGCGTTGCCAACGCGCATGAAGTTGCTCAGCGAAGGGACCCTGTCGGTGGTGAGCAACGGGCAGTCGGCATTGGCACGGCTGAGAAAGGCTGGAATCCCCGAAGGCGATCTTCTCGAGATGCCTGGCAACCAGCTGCATGTGGCACCACGCAGCGCGTCGCGTGCAAAGAAAGTGCTGGCTCAGGAACAAGACGTCCCATTACCCGCCTTTGCGGAAAGGGCTGCGCCCCTTGGCGCGCAGGTGGCGGAATCCATGCAGTCCGGCATGGCTGGTGGGTATGCTGGATCGGAAGATCTCGCGATGCCGGATGTGGGCGATAGAACAGGCCCATCGATTGAAAGCGGTGAGGCGCAAGCCGATTCTCGCAAGGCGTTGTGGCCCAAGATGGGGGCTGACGGATTGCCCTGGGCTTCCCACGCCTACACGGTAGCTTTCGAGATGAAGTTGAAGCTGGAGGACTTTGGAAGAAGCCGGGCGGTGCATTTCAATCGCGCCAATGCGGCCCTTGATGGCGCCTTTGTTCTCGATCCTGAGTTTGCACAGATGATGGAGCGGCTGATCCCGGGTGTGATGGGTGCAGTGTCATCGACGGGGGGGCGCAAAACTCCTGCGGGTTGGGTGTGGGAGCATGCCTCCAGGTCGGCTGCTCATGGCGAGGCCGGTGTGATGCGCTTGGTCCCTCAGGAGCAACACACCCCTGGCTCGCCATTTTGGCGAGCTCTTCACCCCGACGATGGAGCTCGGGGTGGCTATTCGGAATGGGCAATCCCTGCGGGCGCGCCAGCCAACAAAAAGAAAAAGCCGAAAAACCGTGGAGAAGGGCCAGTCAATGGCCAGGCTTTGCCGGAAAGATAGTAAAAACAAGGCTCCGCTCACGACAGAGCTGAACCCCGATAAACCCAAGGAGGATTGAGATGGATCGCTACGCAGGCAAGCCCTTTCTGAGGCTGCTGGACAGCTATTTTCTGGACGTGATCGGCCAGTTGGGAGAGGCACAGAACGCTGCGTTGGTTGCCATGCAGCCGCGACTGGCCGCAGTGTACCGCGATCAGGGGTCGTGGCAGGAGATCGTGGCCAGGCAGATGGATTTTCCACCGGGCGTGACCGATCGGGTGCAGATGTTCTGGAGGAGCTACCAGGAGGTATGCCAGATCGACCGGCTGCAGCCCGATGCGCTCGCCTTTGTGGAGTCTTTCGTCAGCCAGAATTTTCCCGACATCTGATGGGAATCCGATAAATCAAGCCCGCCGAGTGCGGGCTTTTTTTTCGCTTGGCGTGCCGTGAAACGCCACCATCTTCATCACTCCTCTCGACTCGGAGGGCCTCTGAAACGGCGGCATATATGCCACCCCTTCAGCGCGGTCGCCTCTTCGCGGACATTGCTTTCACGGGCGATGTGCCCGGTGTCAGCAACCACCACTGCCTCTGGCCCGCGCGGGCCATGCCGAAGAAGGATAGACCGCACCATGAACGCCACCGACAGCAGCAGCAACAGCAACCACTCCACCTCCGCCGCCAGCCTGGAACCCGGCGAGGGCGCCGCCAGCGCAATGGATGCCGAGGACCAGATGGCACAGGCGCTGGATGCGCTGCGCCAGGAGCGTGTGGAAACGGGTGGTGATGCACAGGTGCCCACCTCCGCCATGCCGGCAGGCCCCGATGGGGACTTGCCCGCAGCAACGGCGATGGGCGCCGAAGCCACGGGCACCGATGCCGCGCAGGCCCGTGCGCGCGCACCTGCATCCAGCGCCGCGCAGCACACCGAAAGGGCCGGCAACCCCGACCCCGCCGAGCTGCTGCGCCGCACGCAGGAAGAGCTGCACAAGGCGCGCAGCGAGATGGGCCGCGTGGGCCAGCTCAACCGCTACCTGAACCAGGCGCGGGCCGAGCGCGACCGCCTGCTGCAGGAGAACGCCCAGCTCAAGGGCAGCGGCAAGGCCGCGCCGGGCGCTGCCGCGGATGGATCCGCCGCCGCTGCCCGGCTGGCCGAGCTGTCCCAGAAGGTGCAGCAGTTCCCCGAGCTGCATGGGCTGGTGGGCGCCGTGCAGCAGGCCCTGCAGGCCGTGGATGCGCAGGCCGCGACGGTGGCCGAGCAGACCGCCGCCCGCATGGTCGAGCCGCTGCACGGCCTGCGCGCCGAGCAGGAGCAGCGCGCGCAGGAGCAACGCAGCGCCGCCTACGAGGCCGCGATGCAGACCTTCCAATCCACCTACCCGAATGCCGTGGAGGTGGTGCGCAGCACGGACTTCAGCGCCTGGATCCACACCCAGCCGCAGCCCATCCAGGCGGCCTTCTACCAGGGGCAGGACCCGGGCGAGGCCATCGCGGTGATGGACGCCTACGACGCGCACCTGCGCCGCGCGGGCCGTGCGCCCATTGCCCACTACCCCCAGCAGCCGGCCGCCCAGCGCGCGAGCGCCAATGCCGCGCGGCTGCAGTCGGCGGCGGGCCTGCCTTCGCGCGCCAGCGGCGCCAAGGGCGGCCTGCCCCCTGAGGACGACTTCGAGGCGTCGCTGGACTTCTTTAGGCGCCAGCGCCTGACGCGCGCGGGCTGACGCAAGGCCCGGCGCCCCCATGCGCTCCATAGACGGGCGCTGCGGCCACCCGCAGCGCCTGGACACCCACACCCAATTTTCCCGATGAGGAGCAATCGATATGACCGTTTACGGTGACATCACCCCCCGTACCGCCGCCTATGCGGTAGACAAGATGCTGGAGCGTGCCCAGCCCTCCCTGAACATGGCCAAGTTTGCCGTGGTGACTGCCGTGCCCAAGGGCAAGACCAAGGTGGTCAAGTGGCGCCGCTATGGCCGCCTGGCGCCCACCACCACGCCGCTGACCGAGGGCGTGACGCCCGTGCAGGGCAACATCACCAGCACCGACGTGTCGGCCAACTTGGAACAGTATGGCCAGCGCGTGCAGATCACCGACGTGATTGCCGACACGCACGAAGACCCGGTGCTCAGCGAACTGAGCGCCTCGCTGGGCGAGACCGCCGGCCAAACGCAGGAGCTGATCCTGTACAACACCATCAAGGCCGGCACGCAGGTGCTGTACGCCAACGGCGTGGCGCGCAACACGGTGAACACGACCATGACGGCCAACGTGGCGCGCCGCGCGATCCGCCAGCTCAAGGCGCAGGACGCGCGGGCGCTGACCACCGTGCTCAACGCCACCGACGGCGTGGGCACGCTGCCCATCCCGCCGTGCTACGTGTGCTTCGTGCACCCCAACGTGGAGATGGACCTGCAGAACCCCGCGTTCTTCCCGGCCGGCTACACGCGCATTCAGAACTACGGCACCTTCAAGCCGTTGTGCGAGAACGAGATCGGCTCGTTCGAGAACATCCGCTTCGTCTCGTCCACGCTGTACGCGCCGCTGGTCAACGCCGGCAATGCCACGCTGAACGGAATGCTGGGCGGCACGGCGGTGGATGTGTACCAGTCGGTCATCGTCGGCAAGGAGGCCTATGCCACGGTGAACCTGTCGGCATCGGGCTCGGGCCTCACGCCCATCGTGGTCAACCCCAAGCCCAGCGACAGCGACCCCATGGGCCAGCGCGGGCACGTCGCTTTCAAGATGTGGTCGGCGGCGGCGATCCTGAACGACGCCTGGATGACCCGCATCGAGCACGGCGTGTCCGCCTGACCTTCGCTTCACATCGCAACCCAGGGGCCGGCACGCTGCCGGCCCCTTCTTTGGAAGGAACACCCCCATGGCAAAAGCACAACCCAAGGCCGCCGCATTGGCCGAACCCACCGCCGGCACAGACACCGACATCGACGTGGCCGTGCAGCAGCACGGCTTCTCGGGCCAGACCTGCGAGATCAAGCTCTTCAAGGGCGAGTTGCACGAACCGCAACAGCCGTTCTTCGGGCTCAACAACTACCAGATCCAGATCCAGCGCGAGCGCTGGGTGCGCGTGCCGGTGGAGATGGCCGACCACATCGAAGGCCTGGCCTACACGGTGCGCGAGGCCGACCCCGAAGAGCCCGAGAACATCGACAGGATGCGCTGGGTGGACAAGCCCCGCTTCCCCCTGCAACGCAAAAGCTGAGCGGGGAGGGCGCGCACCATGAACTTCCTGCAACTGGCCCGGGCCGTCAAGCGCGAGAGCGGCTTGTCGGGCGGCCCGCCGGCCTCGGCCACTACGGCCAGCGGCGACGATGCCCGCGTGTTCGAGTGGGTGAACTGGGCCTGGCGCGACATCGCGCTGGCGCACGAGTCCTGGTTGTTTCGCCGCGGCGAGGCGCTGGGCCAGGTGGCGGCCGGTGCCCTGCTGATGGTGCCCGAGGCTGCGGCCCCCGGCTTCGCCCTGGCCGACTTCGCCGCCTGGAAGCCTGCGGCCGACGGCTACCGCCCCAGCGCCTGGCGCGTGGCCGACGGGCAGGTGAGCGAGCATGCGCTGGCCTGGCTCGACTACGAGGCGTTCCGCCAGCGCTTTCTGGTGGGTGTGCATGCGCCGGGCGCGCTGCAGTGCTGGAGCATTGCGCCCGGCGGCGAGCTGCTGGTGGGGCCCACGCCCGACGCGGCGCACATGGTGCGCGCGGCCTATGTGAAGGATGTGGTGGACATGGTGCTCGACGCCGACGAGCCGGCCCTGCCGGCGCGCTTTCACAACCTGATCGGCTGGCGCGCGCTGCGCGAGTACGGCGGCTTCGACGCGGCCAGCGAGGTCTACCAGCGCGCCGAGCAGAACTACAGCATGGGGTTTTCGGCGCTGGCGCAGTCGCAGCTGCCCAGGCCCGGCTTCGGTGCGAGGCCCTTGGCATGACCGGCGAGATGCGCATGCCTGCGCTCAAGACCCAGTACTTCCCGCTCGCGGGCGGGCTCGATGCCGAGTCGGCGCAGCTCACCCTGCGCCCCGGCATGGTCACGGGCGCGATCAACTACGAAAGCTCGGCTCTGGAGGGCTATGAGCGCATCGGCGGCTACGAACGCTTTGACGGCCGGCCCCGGCCCAGCGATGCGGCCTTCAAGTGCCTGCGCGCCGCCACCGCCTTCACGGGCCTAGCCGTGGGGCAGACGGTGGCGGGTGCCACCTCGGGGGCCACGGCCCTGGTGCTGGCGCTGCGCAATGCGGCGCAGATGGTGGTGACCAAGCTCACGGGCGCATTCGCCGTGGGCGAGCCGCTCACGGTGGCGGGCAGCGCTGTGGGCGTGTTCGATGGCGATGCCTCGGACATCGACGGTTTTGACGACAACGCCTTTGCGGCGCTGGCCGCCGACCACTACCGCGCGGCCATTGGCGCCGTGCCGGGGTCGGGGCCGCTGCGGGGCATTGCCGTATTGAATGGCACGGTCTACGCCTGGCGCGACAACGTGGCCGCCACGGCCTGCAGCATCTACAAAAGCTCGGCCACCGGCTGGATGCCGGTGTTCCATCACCACGAGCTGGCCTTCACCGGCGGCAGCGGGGCAGAGCCGGCCGTGGGCGCCAACATCACCAAGGGGACCGTGTCCGCGATGGTCAAGCGCGTGGTGGTGGAGTCGGGCACCTGGGCGGCCGGCACGGCCAAGGGGCGCTTCATCGTCACGGCGCCGTCGGGCGGGCCGTTCACCGCAGGCGCCTTCACGGCCGGCGTGGCCGCCACCGCCAGCGGCGCCGAGGCGGCCATCACCCAGTTGCCCGGCGGCCGGCTCGATGCCGTGGTCTACAACTTCAACGGCCGCGCAGGGCAGCAGCGCATCTACGGCGCCGATGGCGTGAACCGCGGCTTCGAGTTCGACGGCGAGGTGCTGGTGCCCCTGGCCACCGGCATGGCGGTGGACAAGCCCGTGCACTGCGTGGCGCACAAGAACCACCTGTTCTTCAGCTTCGAGGGCTCGGTGCAGCACAGTGCCGTGGGCGACCCCTGCCGCTGGTCCGCCGTGGTGGGCGCCGCCGAGATCGCGGCCGGCGATGTGGTCACGGGCTTCCAGGTGCTGCCGTCGGATGCCGAGGGCGGCGCACTCATGGTGTTTGCCGCCGAGCGCACCTGGGTGCTGTACGGCAGCAGCAGCGCGGACTGGCGCTTCGTGAACTTTGCCGACGACGTGGGCGCCCAGCGCGGCAGCGTGCAGAACCTGGGGCGCGTGCTGGTGTTCGACACCCTGGGCGTGGCCGTGGTCAGCGCCACGCAGGCCTTCGGCAACTTCGAGCGGCTGCCGCTGTCCTCGCGCATCCAGCGGTTGCTCAAGGCGCGGCAGGTCACGGCCTCGGTGGTCAACCGGGCCGACAAGCGCATGCGCCTGTTCTTTGCCACGGGCGAAAGCCTGAGCGTCACGCCCATCCCCACGGCCGACGGCGGCAGCGCGCTGGCCTTCATGCCCATCGACTATGGCCGCACGGTGCGCTGCACCTGCGATGCGGTGGTCGGCGGCGAGCCGCGCAACTTCTTCGGCAGCGACGACGGCTTTGTCTACGAGGCCGACCGGGGCCGCAGCTTCGACGGCGCGCAGATCCATGCCTACCTGCGCCTGGCCTTCAACCACACCAAGAGCCCGATGGAGAAAAAACGCTTTCGCCGCGTCGACCTGGAGAGCAAGAACCGCAGCGCCTGCCGCCTGCTGGTGCAGGGCGAGTACAGCCTGGGAAAGCCCGAGGTGGGCCTGACCGACGTGGTCAACGTGCTGCAGAACGCCGGCGGCGCCTATTACAGCGTGAGCAACTACGGCCAGAGCTACTACAGCGTGCCGGCCAACGTGCTCTCCAAGGTGCGGCTGGACGGCGTGGGCACCGACCTCAGCCTGAACATCGTGAGCACCGCGCGCGACGAGCTGCCGCACACGCTGCAGAGCGTATCGGTGGTGTACACGCCGCGGCGCCTGGACCGATAGCCAATCAAAGGAACCACACCCATGGCCAACACCTTCTACCACCGCGTCTTCAACCCGCTGCCCGGCCAGCGCGTGGACGAGCAGGTCCTCAAGGACGAGTTCCAGCGCGTCGAGCTGGGCTTCGACGGCGTGGCCGGGCAGACCGGCCAGCTCGCCACCGGCCTGGCCACCAAGGCCAGCCTGGCCGGCGGCAACGCCCTCACTGGCGACCAGTCCGTCACCGGCAACGTCACGGTGACCGGCACTGTCACCGCCGCCACGCCCGTGCCGCCGGGCGACAACAGCCAGGCCCTGGCCAGCACGAACTGGGTGCAGGCCTGGGTCAGCGCCCAGGCGGGCGGGGCCATCGGCCTGCCCGTGTCGCCGGTGCAGGCCCGGCCGCTGGCGCTGTTCGTGGTTGCCGGCGTGCACCAGTGGGCGCCGGTGCAGTCGCGCAGCAAGGTTTTCTTTCTTTCAGGAGCTTGATCGACATGGCCAACGGACGTCTTTTTGCGCTGGACCTGGCTGCGGCCACGGCCACCACCCTCTACCAGCCAGCCACGCTGACCGGCACGCTCACGCTGTCGCTGGTCAACCGCAACACCTGGGCCGTGCTGGCCCGGGTGGCGCTGGCTGCCGCAGCCACACCCACCGATGCGGAGTGGATCGAATATGACGTGTACCTGCCGCCCTCGGGCGTGCTGGAGCGCACGGCCATCGTGGTCGGCCCGGGCCAGTACCTCGTGGCGCGGGCCAGCGCGGCCGGGGTGTCGGCGGTGGGGTTCGGGTTCGAGGAGTAGGACGCAGCGGGGGGCAGGGTAGGGGTGGGGTGGCGCCCTGTCGCCTGTATGCAACGAAGCGGACCCCACCCGAACGGGTGGGTAATAACCCCTAAACCGTTGCGCCAGCACGCGCAACCCGCACAAGGGTGGGTATTTGTGCTCTTTTGTAACGGTAAAACTGTCGCCCCAAAGGGCCTTTCTGAGATAATTGAACCGTGTGCGCCGTGCACACGTTAACCAATGAAATCAGGAGAGGGCCGTGCGCGCTGCGTTCGCCGTTCGGGCGTGGGCTGCGATAGCACCGGGCCTGCAAAGTCAGGAGCAATGGCTGCAATGGGCCAAGGCCCCGGTGTGCCCCGTGGGGGATACGGCGGTCGAGCTGCCCCACGTGCCCGCCATGTCGCGCCGCCGCCTGGGCCACCTGGCGAAGATGGCCGTTGCCGTAGCCGACACCGTGTTGCCGCCCGCAGACGGCGCCGACATCCCCGTGGTCTGGGCCTCGCGCTATGGCGATGCCGACAAGGCACTGGCGCTGCTGCGCACCCAGGCCCTGGATGAACCCCTGTCGCCCACCGCTTTCGGCCTGTCGGTGCACAACGCCGTGGGGGCCCAGCATTCCATTTTGCGCGGCATGCGCGCCAACGCGGTCTGCGTTGCGTCCTCGCATTGCGCGCCCGAGGCCGGTGTGGTCGAAGCCCTGGGCCTGCTCAGCGATGCGCCGCAGGGTGCGGCCGAGGTGCTGCTGGTCTGCTACGACGAGGTGCTGCCGCCCGACTACGCGGCCTTCCACGATGAGCCCGCAGCCGAATACGCCTGGGCCGCGTTGCTGGCGCCCCTGCAGGCGGGCGAAGCAGGTTTCGTGCTGCAGGCGCTCGACGACGACGCGCCGCAGGGCGAAGGCCAGGCGGGCGCCTTGCCGCACGGGCTCGATGCGCTGCATTTTCTGCTGCAGGGCGAGCGGCAAAGCCTGGTGCGTGGCCATGCCTCGGGCCGATGGATGTGGGAGCGCGTGCATGCTTGAAGTGATCAACCGCGCCTGGCGCATCGTGGCCACAGGGTTCTGCTTTTCCGTGTTCGGCCTGGGCGGCATCGTGCTGGGTATCGTGGTGTGCCCCGTGGCCATGCTCTTCGTGCGCGGGGCCGCGCGCCAGCAGCAGCTGTCGCAGACCATCATCCACCACTGCTTTCGCGGCTTCGTGGGGCTGATGAACTGGGTGGGCGTGATCTCCTACGAGGTGCATGGCGCCGAGCGCCTGAATCGCCGGGGCCTGTTGATCCTGGCCAACCACCCCTCGCTGATCGACGTGGTGTTCCTGATCTCCTTCGTGCGCCATGCGGACTGCATCGTCAAGGCGGCGCTGGCAAGCAACCCCTTCACGCGCGGCCCCATCCGGGCGGCGGGCTTCATCACCAACGGCGATGGCGCGGGGCTACTGGAGGACTGTGTACGCTCGCTCAAGGACGGCAACAACCTCATCATCTTTCCCGAAGGCACGCGCACGCCGCTGCAGGGCGCCAATCGGCTGCAGCGCGGTGCCGCCCATGTGGCGGTGCGCGGGCGCATCGACATCACGCCCGTGCACATCCACAGCAGCCTGCCCATGCTGACCAAGGGCACGCCGTGGTGGAAGGTGCCCGTGCGCAAGCCACATTTCACCATCCAGGTGCAGCCCGACATTGCGGTGCAAGAATTCTGTGACTCGGCAGCCAGCGAAACGCTGGCAGCGCGCCATGTGACCGAGCACCTGTCCGTACAACTATTCAGGGGACCTGCCCGTGCTTCAACTTGAGCAAGAAATCAAAGAAATCATCATCTCCAGCCTGGCGCTCGAAGATATCGCGCCCGAGGACATCGACGCGGCAGCGCCGCTGTTCGTCGAAGGCCTGGGCCTGGATTCGATCGACGCGCTGGAGCTCGGCCTGGCCCTGCAAAAGCGCTATGGCCTGAGCATGTCGGCCGACTCGGAGCAGACGCGCAAGCACTTTGGCAGTGTGCAGGCGCTGGCCGCCTTCGTGGCCGCCAGCCGCACGCACTGAACCGGGCGGCCTTCACGGAAAAATCCAACATGAACAAAGAAGCCATCTACGAACGCATCGCCGCCATCCTGCGCGAGACGTTTGAAATCGACGCCGCCCGCATCACCCCCGAGGCCCGCCTGTACGACGACCTGGACATCGACAGCATCGACGCCGTGGACCTGATCGTGCAGCTCAAGCCCTGGGTGGGCAAGCGCCTGAACGCCGACGCCTTCAAGTCCGTGCGCACCGTGCAGGACGTGGTCGACGCGCTGCACCATCTGGTGAACGACGCCGCCCCCGCTTCCTGAGACGGTTCGGCAACCTGCCCGCCATGCACAAGATCGTGACCGCCGTGCTGGTGGTGCTGACGGTGCTGTACCCGCTGGGCGTGTACCTGGCCATGGGCCATGTGGCGCCGCAGTGGCTGGCCGTGCTGCTGGTGGCGCTGGCCGTGCTGCGCGCCCTGGTCACGCGCCAGCGCTTCTGGTGGGCCGTGGCCTTGGGCGCGGCGGTACTGGCCCTGGCCGCCTGGTGGCAGGGCGATGCGCTGGCCGTCAAGCTCTACCCGGTGCTGGTGAATGCCGTGCTGCTGGTGGTGTTCCTGGTCAGCCTGCGTCACCCGCCCACGGTGGTCGAGCGCCTGGCCCGGCTGACCGAGCCCGACCTGCCCGCAGCCGGGGTACGCTACACCCGCAAGGTGACCGCCGTATGGTGCGTGTTCTTTGTGGCCAACGGCGCGGCGGCGGCCTACACCGCCGCCTTCAGCAGCGATGCCACCTGGGCGCTGTACAACGGGCTCATCGCCTATGTGCTGATGGGCTGCCTGATGGGCACCGAGTGGTGTGTGCGCCAGTGGGTCAAGCGCCGCGGCGCGCTGGCCTGAGTTTGAATTTCCCGTCCCTGTCCAACAACTCCAAGAATCCAGGAATCGAGCAAAGTGAAAGCATTTTCAGCGCTGTCCGAAGTGGCCTTGCCGCAGGCACGTGCCGCCGTGCATGCGGTGGCGGCTATCGGCGGTCGTACGGTGCAGCACGCCGACTGGGTGCTGTCCGTGCAGGCCTGGTGCGCCGCCTTCCAAAAGGTGCAGGGCACCGAGGTGGGCCTGTATTTCGACGACCCGCTGGCTTTTGCCGCCGCGCTCTGGGGCGCCTGGCACGCGGGCAAGACCCCGGTGCTGGCCAGCGACCTGCAGCCGCACACCCTGGCGCACCTGCTGCCCCAGGTGCAGGCCACCGCGGGCCTGCTGCCCGGTGCCTTGCAGCCTGATGCAGCCGGGGCCCCGGCCGTGGTGCTGCAGCCCCTGTCCCTTCGCGATGCGCAGGTGGTGCTGTTCACCTCGGGCTCCACGGGCGTGCCCGAGCGCATCGTCAAGCAGCTGTCGCAGCTCGATGCCGAGGTGCACGCGCTGCAGGCAGTGTTCGGCCCCATGGCGCAAGCGCCCGGCCTGCGCACGCTGGCCACCGTGTCGCACCAGCACATCTACGGCCTGCTGTTCCGCGTGCTGTGGCCGCTGGCCGCCGGGCGGCACCTGGGCACCGGGTTCCTGCGCTACCCAGAAGAACTGGTGGCGCAGCTGTCGCAGCCAGGCCCTTGCGTGCTGATCTCCAGCCCCGCCATGCTCAGCCGCCTGCAGGACGCGCTCGACTGGGCGGCGGCATCGCAAGGCCTGCGCGGCATCTTTTCATCGGGCGGCCCCCTGCCGCCCGAGGCCTCGGCGCACTGCCTGGCATTGCTCGGCCATTCGCCCACCGAAGTCTTCGGCAGCTCCGAGACCGGCGGCATCGCCTGGCGGCGCAGGGCAGAGCAGGGCGATGCCTGGCAGCCCCTGCCGGGTGTGCAGGTGCGCCTGGCCGACAGCGGGTGCCTCTCGGTGCGCTCGGGCCACCTGCCCGATGCCGATGCCTGGTGGGAGACTGCCGACCGCGCGCTGCCGCAGGATGGCGGTGCCGGCTTCGTGCTGCAGGGCCGAGCCGACCGCATCGTGAAGATCGCCGAAAAGCGCATCTCGCTGACCGCCATGGAAAACGCGCTGCTCGCCAGCGACTGGGTGGCTGCGGCCCGGGCCGTGGTGCTCGAAGCGCCGCCCGCCGCCGACCGCGTGGGCATGGTGCTGGCGCTCAGCGACGCCGGCTGGATGGCGCTGCAGCAGCAGGGCCGCCGCGCCCTGGGCGCTGCGCTGCGCGCGATGCTGGAGCCCTGCGTGGACCGCGTGGCCCTGCCGCGCAGCTGGCGCTACGTGCTGCGCCTGCCGCAGAACGCGCAGGGCAAGACCACGCAGCACGACCTGCTGGCGCTGTTCCGCCCACTCATGCCGCAGCCGCTGTGGACGGAGCGCGGCGACCTGCGCGCCACGGCCACGCTGCAGGTGGACGCCGGGCTGCGCGTGCTCGACGGGCATTTCCCCGGCGCGCCCATCGTGCCCGGCGTGGCGCAGCTGCACTGGGTGGTGACCCTGGGCACGCAGGCCTTCGGCATCCCGGCGGCCTTCATGCGGGCCGAGGTGGTCAAGTTCCAGCAGCCCATCCTGCCCGGTACCAGCGTGCAGGTGCAGCTGCAATGGGTGCCCGACAAGGGCCAACTGCAGTTTTCACTGACCTCCCACCGGGGCCCGCACGCCAGTGGCCGCCTGGTGCAGGGAGGTGCTGCATGACGCACGCCGCATTCAACCCCGTGGCCATCATTCCCGTCTACAACCACCCCACCACCATCGCCCGCATGGTGCAGGGCGTGCTCGGTGCGGGCCTGCACTGCATTCTGGTCGACGACGGCTCCGAGCCCGGCTGCGCCGCCGTGCTCGACGCGCTGGCCGTGCAGCACGGCGCGCAGGTCACCTTGCTGCGCCTGCCGCAGAACCAGGGCAAGGGCGGCGCCGTGATGACCGGCATGCGCCATGCGCTGGCGGCGGGCCACAGCCACGCGCTGCAGATCGACGCCGACGGCCAGCACGCCGTGGCCGACATCCCCGCCTTCATCGCGCTGGCCCGGGCGCAGCCCGGCTCCATGGTCTGTGGCGCGCCGCGCTACGACGCCAGCGTGCCCAAGGCGCGCCTGTACGGCCGCTATGCCACCCATGTGTGGGTGTGGATCAACACCCTGTCGCTGGACATCGAGGATTCGATGTGCGGCTTTCGCGTCTACCCGCTGCGCGAGGCCATCGGCGTGATGGACGGCGCGCGCATCGGCAAGCACATGGAGTTCGACACCGAGATCCTCGTGCGCATGCACTGGAAGGGCGTGCCCTTCTTCACCCAGCGCACGGCCGTGACCTACCCGCAGGACGGGCTCTCGCACTTTCGCGTGTGGCGCGACAACGTGCTCATCTCGGGCATGCACACGCGGCTGTTCGGCGGCATGCTGCTGCGCAGCCCCCTGCTGCTGGCACGCAAGCTCGTGGGGCGGCGCCGTACCGGGCACGCGGCATGACGGCACCGGCGCCCGACGCCAAGGCTGCTGCCGCAGCGGCCGATGCACCGCACTGGGCGCAGATGGGCGAGAACACCTTCGTCGCCGGCATGTGGCTGCTGTACCAGGTGCACCGGTTTTTGGGGCGCTGGCCCTTTCTGCTGTGCCTGTACCCCATCGTCGCCTACTACTGGCTGGCCAGCCCGGTGGCGCGCCGCTCGTCGCTGCAGTACCTGCAGCGCATGCAGGCGGCCCACGGCCTGTGGCCTGCCGTGCCGGGCTGGCGCCAGAGCCAGCGGCACTTTCGCATGTTTGCGCAGGTGATTCTCGACAAGCTGCTGGCCCTCACCGGGCGCTACCGCTTCGACCGCGTGGCCTTCACCGGGCGCGAGCAGTTCAGTGCGCTGCTCAAGCAGCAGGGCCGGGGCGCCGTGGTGGTCACCGCGCACATGGGCTGCATCGAGCTGTGCCGGGCAATTGCCGAGCGGCACGCGGGCCTGCGCCTGAGCATTCTGGTGCACACGGCCCATGCGGAGCGCTTCAACCGCGTGCTGCAGCGCCTGGCGCCCGACAGCGGCGTGCAGCTGCTGCAGGTGACCGAGTTCAACGCCGCCACGGCCATGATGCTCGGCGAGCGCGTGGCGCGCGGCGAACTCATCGCCATTGCCGGCGACCGCGTGCCCGTGCGCGAGGGCCGCGTCACGCATGCCACCTTCCTCGGGCACCAGGCGCCTTTCCCCTGCGGGCCCTACATCCTGGCCTCGGTGCTCGAATGCCCGCTGTACTTCATGGGCTGCGTGCACGATGGCGCAGGCTACGCGGTCGAGTTCGTACCGCTGGCCGAGCGCGTGCTGCTGCCGCGTGCCCGGCGCGAGCAGGCGTTGGCCGAGTATGCGGGCCTGTTCGCCCAGCAGCTCGAACGCATGCTGCGCAAGGCGCCCTACGACTGGTTCAATTTTTTCCCCTTCTGGGATCAGGCCGCGCCCGCGCGCCCGGTCCCCGCTGCATGATTGCCTGCATGACCCCATTTTCCACGCCCGCCCGGAGGCTGACGCATGTCCACTGAGAAAGAGCTGGCCTCACGCGAGCGGCTCAGCCATGAGATCGAGATCACCCCCGCGTTCTACGACATCGACGTGATGGAGATCGTCTACCACGGCCACTACGTGCGCTTTCTCGAGCTGGCGCGCAGCGCGCTGCTCGCAAAATTCGACTACGACTACCCGCGCATGCGCGAATCGGGCTATGGCTGGCCCGTGGTGGACATGCGCCTCAAATACGTGCGCCCGGCCACCTTCGGCCAGGTGCTCAAGGTGCGCGCCACCATCACCGAGTGGGAGAACCGCCTGCGCATCGACTACCTGATCAGCGACGCCGCCACGGGCCAGAAGGTCAACAGCGCCCACACCATCCAGGTGGCGGTGGACATGCAGACCCGTGTCATGTGCTTCGTCTGCCCGCCCGTGCTGTGGCAACGGCTGGGGGTGGCGCCATGAGCCTCATCGCCTGGACAAAAAGAACCGTGTTGGGGGCCGCACTGTGCGCCCTGGCGCTGTCGGCTACGGCTCAGACTGCTCCCTCAGCAACGCCTGCTGCGCAGGACCTGCTGGCCCAGGTGCGCCAGCGCGTGCACGACGCGCCCGTGGTGCGCGGCGGCTTTGAGCAGCTCAAGACCGTCAAGGGCTTCAAGCAGCCACTGCGCTCCAGTGGCGACTTCGTCGTGGCGCGTGGCAAGGGCATTGTCTGGCATGTGCTTCGGCCCTTCGAGTCCACGCTGGTGGTGCGGCCCGACAGCCTGCAGTCGCGCGGCAGCGACGGCAAGCTCACCACGCAGATGCGCGCGCAGGACGAGCCCGTGCTGCGCACCGTCAACGCCATGCTGTTCGCCGTCATGTCGGCCAACCTGGCCGAGCTCGCCCAGCACTTCGAGGTGACAGGGCAGGTGGCCGCCAAGGGCTGGTCGCTGCACCTGGTGCCGCGCGACCCTACGCTGGCCCAGTGGCTGGCCTCGGTGGAGCTGCAGGGCAACCAGTTCGTGCAGGAGGTCAAGCTGCAGGAGGCACGCGGTGACAGCAGCCTGATCCGCATCCTCACGCCCGTGGCCGAGAACGCGCTGCGCCCGCAGGACGCGGCGCAGTTCGAATGACCGCGCACACCCCGGTGCAAGACGCACCCCCCGGCTGGCTCTGGCGCACGGCCGCGCTGGCCTGGCTGCTGGTGGTCATCGCCGTGGGCGTGCACCAGTGGCAGTTCTGGAAGCACGACGGCATCGACACCGACGTGATGGCCTTGCTGCCCGTGAACGAGCAGGCACCCGACGTGGCCCTGGCCACTGAGCAACTGGTGGGCCAGATGTCGCGCCAGGTGGTGGTGCTGCTGGGCGCCAGCGAGTGGGCCGATGCGCTTGCCGCCGTGCAGGTGTTCCGCCAGTCGCTGGCCACCGGGGCCGGTGCGCGCCTGCGCGAAGACCCCATCGCGCAAAAGACCTCCATGGAGGCTGCGCTCGGCTTCTACCAACCCTGGCGCGAGCGTTTGCTCACGCCCGCGCAGCGCGCCATGCTGGCCGGCACGCCCGATGCCGCGCTGGTGCAAAAGGCGCTGCAGGACCTGTACCAGCCCGCCGTGCAGGCCCGCCTGTCCGACTGGGTGAGCGACCCCCTGGGCCTGTGGACGCAGTGGTGGGCCGCGCGCGGAGCGCAAAGCCAGGCCCGCCCGCGCGACGGCGAGCTGTGGGTGGCGGCCGACGGCCAGCAATGGGCCGTGCTGCAGTTCACGCTGGAGGGCTCGGCCTTTCGCCTGTCGGGCGAGCCGGTGCTCGATGGCGCCTTGCAGACTGCGCTGGCCCAGGTGCGCGCGAAGTTGCCCGGCGCCCGCATGGTCACGGCCGGCGTGCCCCTGCACGCCGAGGCCGCCGCAGTGCAGGCCAACTGGGAGATCAACACCATCGGCTGGGGCTCGCTGGCCGGTGTGCTGCTGCTGGCCTGGATGGCGTTCCGCTCGCTGCGGCCGGTGGCGCTGGTGGGCGTGTCGCTGCTGGTGGGCTGCGCGGTGGCGTTGTCGGTCACGGCGCTGTTCTTCGGGCAGGTGCACCTCTTGACTCTGGTGTTCGGCGCCAGTCTGGTGGGCGTGGCGGAGGACTATGGCATCCACTACTTCGCCAGCCGCCAGGGCGCGCCGGCGCGTAGCCCGCATGGGCTGATGCGCGGGCTGATGCCGGCGCTGTGGCTGGCCCTGGGCACCAGCGCCATCGCCTACCTGGCGCTTGGGGCGGCGGCCTTTCCGGGCCTGCGGCAGATGGCGGTGTTCTCGGTGGTGGGGCTCACGGCGGCCATGCTCACCGTGGTCTGCTGGTTCCCCTGGCTTGACCGCGGCACCATGCCGCACAGCCCGGTGGCCCAGCGCATTGGCCAGACGCTGATGGCCTGGCCGCGCTGGCGCCATGCGCTGCCCGGCTCGGTGGCGGTGTGCGTGGCCATGGCGCTGCTCCTGTGGCTGCTGGGCGGCCTGCGTGCGCAGGACGACGTGCGCCAGCTGCAGAACGCATCCACCCCGCTCGTGGCCCAGCAGCGCCAGGTGGGCGAGATCCTGGGCCTGCCCAGCCCCGCGCAGTTCTACCTGGTGCAGGGCAACTCGCCCGAGCAGGTGCTGCAGCGCGAAGAAGAACTCAAGGACCGGCTCGACGCGCTGGTGGCGCGCCAACTGCTGGTGGGCTACAGCGGCGTGTCCGACTGGGTGCCCTCGGCCCGGCGCCAGGACAGCGATGGAGAGCTGGTGGCCCGCGCACAAGAGGCCGTGTTCAAGGGCGTGAACGCCGAGCTCGGCGAAAGCTTTGCCCGGCCCGCCATGCCGCCGCCCGCGCCCATCACCGTGCAGGCCTGGCTGGCGCAACCCATCTCGGCCGCCGCGCGGCCGCTGTGGCTGGGCGAGCGCGACGGCAGCTACCGCAGCCTGCTGATGCTGCGCGGCGTGAGGGACCTCGCATCGCTGCCCGCGCTGGCCGGGGCTGCCGAGGGCCTGGAAGGCGTGGCCTGGGTCGACAAGCCGGCCGAGATATCCGCCCTGCTGCAGCGCTACCGCATCTCCATGACCGAGCTGCTGCTGCTGGGCCATGTGCTGGTGCTGGCCGCCCTGTGGCTGCGCTTTGGCCGCAAGGCCTGGCGCGCCTGGATGCCCACCGTGCTGGCCAGCCTGGTGGTGGTGGGCGTGCTCACCGCCTTTGGCGCGCCCTGGCAGCTGTTCAACGTGCTGGCGCTGATGCTGCTGCTGGGCGTGGGCATCGACTACGGTATCTTCCTGCAAGAGCACGAGGACGACCCCCATGCTTGGCTGGCGGTGGTCATCGGCGCGGGCAGCACCTGGCTGTCGTTCGGGCTGCTGGGCCTGTCGGCCACGCCGGCACTCAAGGCCTTTGGCCTCACCCTCATGCTGGGCCTGCCGCTGGTGCTGGTGCTGGCACCGCTGTTTCGCAGTGCCACGGACAACAAGGAACATTGATGCAACAACGCCGACTGGAACAGACCGAGGTGCTGATCGTGGGCGCGGGCCCCTCGGGCGCCGTGGCTGCCGGCCTGCTGCGCAAGCAGGGCCGCCAGGTGCTGGTGCTCGAAAAGGAGACGTTTCCGCGCTTTTCCATCGGCGAGAGCCTGCTGCCGCAAAGCATGGCCTATATCGAAGAGGCCGGCATGCTGCAGGACGTGGTGGAGGCGGGCTTCCAGTACAAGAACGGCGCGGCCTTCGCCAAGGGCGACCTGCGCACCGACTTCGATTTTCGCGACAAGTTCTCGCCCGGCTGGGGCACCACCTACCAGGTGCAGCGCGGCGACTTCGACAAGGTGCTGGCCGATGCCGCCGCCAAGGCCGGTGCCGAGGTGCGCTACCGCCACACGGTGACCGCCGTGGACGTGTCGGGCGAGCAGCCCGAGGTGTCGGTCACCTCGCCCGAGGGCGAGGAGTACACGGTGCAGGCGCGATTCCTTCTGGACGCGAGCGGCTTCGCGCGCATCCTGCCGCGCCTGCTGCAGCTGGAGCGCCCGTCGGACTTCCCCGTGCGCGGGGCGCTGTTCACCCACATCGAAGACGGCATCGCCCATGGCGACATGGACCGCAGCAAGATTTTGATCACGGTGCACCCGGTGCACCACGAGGTCTGGTTCTGGACCATCCCCTTTGCCGGCGGCCGCTGCTCGCAGGGCGTGGTGGCCACACCCGAGTTCCTGGCGCGGTATGAGGGCAGCGAGGTCGAGCGCCTGCGCGCCATCATTGCCGAGACGCCGAGCCTGGCCCACGTGCTGCGCAACGCCGTGTGGGACACGCCGGGCCGCTCCATCACCGGCTATGCAGCCAACGTCACCGCGCTGTGGGGCAAGGGCTTTGCGCTCTTGGGCAATGCGGGCGAGTTTCTGGACCCGGTGTTCTCCAGCGGCGTGACCATCGCCGTCACCTCGGCCAGCCTGGCCGCGCGCTGCATCGCGCGTGCCTGGCGCGGCGAGGCGGTGGACTGGCAGCAGGACTATGCCGTGCCGCTGCAGGCAGGGGTGAACACCTTTCGCGCCTTCGTGCAGGGCTGGTACGACGGGGGCTTTCAGGACGTGATCTTCCACGAGCAGCACAGCAACCCCGAGATTCGGCGCATGATTTCCTCCATCCTCGCGGGCTACGCCTGGGACGCAAAGAACCCCTATGTCGCCGAGCCGCAGCGCCGCCTGCAGGTGCTGGGCGAGGTGTGCCGGCAGCAGCGGCAGGCGCCAGGCCAGGGGGCAGTGCCTGCATGAACCCCGCGCGAATTCCTGGTGCTCTGGCCGCCGCAATGTGTGCCGTGCTGCTCGCAGGCTGTGCATCGCTGGGCGCCCCCGATGCCACGCGCAGCCCCTTGCTGGCCCTGGCACCCGCAGCCCTGCGCTGCGAGGTTGCCGTGCAGCAGCGCCTTACGGTGGAGGTGCCCGGCCGGCCCGCGCAGCAGCTCGAAGCCCTGCTCGAAGTGGATGCCGAGGCCGTGCGCCTGGCCTTCTTCGTGATGGGGCAGGGCATGGGCACCCTGGTGTGGGACGGCTGGCAGTGGGACAAGCAGCTCTCGCGTTACTGGCCCGCGCAGCTCGCCCCCGAGCAGGTGCTCAGCGACCTGCAGCTCGCCTTCTGGCCCGCACGCGCCGTGCAGCGCGCCGTGCAGCCGCCCTGGAGCGTGGAAGCAGGCCCCACTGGGCGCCGCCTGCTGCGCGACGGCCGCGAGCAGGTGCGCGTGCAGTTCATCGGCAACTCTGCCGTCGAGATCATCTACCCCGGCGGGCCCTTCACCTTGCGCGTCGAATCGCCCGGGGGCTCCCAACTGTGCGCCCCGGCGCAGGAGCCTTCGTGACCACCCGCCCGCATGTCTATTTGAACGCCGCGTCGGCGTACAGCGCGCTGGGCCTCAGCGCGCAAGCGATGCGCGCCAACCTCTTGTCCGCCACCGACCCGCAGACCCTGCAGCGAACCGACCGCTACTCCCCCGGTCGCACCCTGCCGCTGGGTTGCCTGCCCGAGGGCGCGGTGCTGCCTGACCTGGCCTTTGCGCCGCCGCACCAGCGCTCGCGCAACAATGCGCTGGCCTGGGGCGCCCTGCAGGCGCTGCAGGGCCCGGTGCAGCAGGCCATTGCCCGCTGTGGCCCCACGCGCGTGGCCCTGGTGGTGGGCACCAGCACGGCGGGCATCGAAGAGGGTGAGGCGGCAGCCCGCCACCTGGCGCGCGAAGGGTGCTTTCCCCCCGGCTTCGAGTACCCCGTGCAGGAGATGGGCAACGTGGCCGCATTCCTGGCCCAGCACCTGGGCATCCGCGGGCCTGCGCACACCATCTCCACCGCCTGCTCCTCGGGCGCCAAGGCCCTGGCCTCGGCCGCGCGGCTGCTGCAGTCCGGCATGGCCGATGCGGTGGTGGCCGGAGCCGTCGATGCGCTGGGCCGCTTCACCGTGGGCGGCTTCAGCGCGCTGGAGGCGGTGTCTGCCGAGCGCTGCAACCCCCTGTCGGCCAACCGCCGGGGCATCAACCTGGGCGAGGCGGCGGCCTTCTTCGTGCTGAGCCGCGACGCGGGCCCCGTGCGCCTGGCCGGCTGGGGCGAGTCGCAGGACGCGCACCACATGTCCGCCCCCGACCCCACCGGCCAGGGCGCCGTGGCGGCCATGCAGCAGGCGCTGGCGCGCGCGGGCATGCAGCCGGCCGCCGTGGACTATGTCAACCTGCACGGCACGGCCACGCCGCACAACGACGCCATGGAGAGCCGGGCGGTGCAGGCCGTTCTGGGCCTGGATGTCGCGGTAAGCTCCACCAAGCCGCTCACCGGCCATGCCCTGGCCGCCGCCGGCGCGCTGGAGGCCGCCGTGGCCTGGCATGTGCTGCAGCTCAATCGGCAGGGCGTATTGCCTGTGCACTGGTGGGATGGCGTGGCCGACCCGGCCATGCCGGCCCTGGCCGCCGTGGCGCCCGGCATGCAACTGGGGCGCGCGGCGCGCGTGGTGATGAGCAACTCCTTTGCCTTTGGCGGCAGCAACAGCACCTTGCTGTTCGAGGCTGCCTGATGAGTGACGACAAGCCGATGAGCAGTGAACTTCTACCCATAGAGAACTACGTGCCCCACCGCAGCGCCATGCTGCTGCTGGACCGCCTGCTGGCCGCCGACGAAGAGAGTGCCATCGCCGAGGTCACGGTGCCGCGCGACGGGCTTTTCATGCATGACGCCGGCATGCCCTCGTGGGTGGGCATCGAGTACATGGCGCAGACGGTGGCAGCCTGGGCCGGCTGTCGTGCGCTGCAAAAGGGCAGGGCGGTACAGATCGGTTTTCTGCTCGGCTCGCGCCGGTACGAGACGGCGCAGCCCTTCTTCGCGCCAGGCACCCGCCTCACCATCAGCGTGCGCTGCGAGCTGCTGGGCGACAACGGCCTGAGCATGTTCGACTGCCGGATCGAAGCCGATGGCGCGAAAGAATTGGCAACCGCGCGCATTTCCGTCTTTGAGCCGGTGGATGGGAACGCCTATATTCCCCCATCGCCCGCCACGGGCCAGTGACCGGGCCGCCATACCCAAGGCAGGTCCACCTCCACACAGACAACAGGCCATCGATACCGAGAATGAACGAGCTGACGAAGACAACCCCACCACCAGCGCCCACTGCTGCCACCACCGTGCTGGTGACGGGCTCCAGCCGTGGCATAGGCCGGGCCATCGCACTGCGCCTGGCGCGTGACGGCCATGACATCGTGGTGCACTGCAGGAGCGGCCTGGACCAGGCGCTGAGCGCCGTGGCCGAGATACAGGCCCTGGGCCGCAGTGCGCGCGTGCTGCAGTTCGACGTGGCCGACCGCGCCGCCAGCGCCGCCGCGCTGGAGGCCGACATCGAGGCCCACGGTGCCTACTATGGCGTGGTCTGCAATGCCGGCATCGCCATGGACAACGCCTTCCCCGCCATGACCGGCGAGGAGTGGGACCGCGTGGTGCACACCAACCTCGACGCCTTCTACAACGTGCTGCACCCGCTGGTGATGCCCATGGTGCGCCGGCGCAAGCCCGGGCGCATCGTCACGCTGGCATCGGTCTCGGCGCTCATGGGCAACCGGGGCCAGGCCAATTACAGCGCGGCCAAGGCCGGCGTGATCGCCGCCACCAAGTCGCTGGCCATCGAGCTGGCCAAGCGCGACATCACCGTCAACTGCGTGGCCCCGGGCCTGATCGACACCGAAATGGTCAGCGAAGAGGTGCTGGAGCACGCGCTGGCGATGATTCCCATGCGCCGCATGGGCACGGTGGACGAGGTGGCCGGCGTGGTCGCCTTCCTGCTGGGCCCCGAGGCCTCGTACATCACGCGCCAGGTGATCTCGGTCAATGGGGGGATGGTCGGATGAGCACTTCAACAACAACAGGCAAGAAGCGCGTGGTCGTCACCGGCATCGGCGCCCTGAGCCCGCTGGGCAACGACTGGGCCACGGTGCGCAGCCAACTGCTCAGTGGCCGCAACGTGATCCGCGTGATGCACGAGTGGGAAGGCTACGAGGGCCTGAGCACCCAGTTGGGCTGCACCGTGGCGCCCTTCGAGCTGCCCGCGCACTACAACCGCAAGACCATGCGCAGCATGGGCCGCGTGGCGCTGATGGCCACCCGCGCCACCGAGATCGCGCTGGAGAACGCAGGCCTGCTGGGCGACCCCTTCGTCAAGAGCGGGCACATGGGCGTCTCGTATGGCTCGTCGGCCGGCACGCCGGCCGCCATCGGCGACTTCGGCCGCATGATGGCCGAGAAGAGCACCGAAGGCATCAACGCCAACACCTACATCAAGATGATGTCGCACACGGCCGCGGTGAACATGGGCGTGTTCTTTGGCGCCACAGGCCGCGTCATCCCCACGTCCAGCGCCTGCACCTCGGGCAGCCAGGGCCTGGGCTATGCCTACGAGGCCATCCAGAGCGGCAAGCAACTGGCCATGCTGGCCGGTGGTGCCGAAGAGCTCGACGCCACCCAGGCTGCAGTGTTCGACACCCTGTTCGCCACCAGCACCAAGAACGGCACGCCCGAGCTCACGCCCCGGCCGTTTGACGCCCACCGCGACGGCCTGGTGCTGGGCGAGGGCGCCTGCACCTTCGTGCTCGAAGAGCTTGCGCACGCCCAGGCGCGCGGCGCGCAGATTCTGGGCGAGATCATCGGCTTTGCCACCAACTCCGACGGCACCCACGTCACGCACCCCAACCCGGTCACCATGGCCCAGGCCATGCGCATGGCACTGGCCGATGCCGGCCTGGCGCCCGAGGCCATTGGCTACATCAATGCCCACGGCACGGCCACCGACCAGGGCGACATCGCCGAGAGCAATGCCACGCACGCGGTGTTCGGCAACACCGTGCCGGTAAGCACCCTCAAGGGCTACATGGGCCACACCCTGGGCGCCTGCGGCGCACTGGAGGCCTGGATGACGCTGGAGATGATGCGCGAAGGCTGGTTCGCCCAGAACGCCAACCTCACCGAGCCCGACCCGCGCTGCGGCGCGGTGGACTTCATCATGGGCCAGGCGCGCCAGCGGCAGACCGACGTGGTGATGAGCAACAATTTCGCATTCGGCGGCATCAACACATCCTTGATTTTCAAACGTTGGAGGGAGTAAGTAATGGGAACTGAGAAATCCTTCGCCCGGGGCAGCGCCCTGGCCATCGGCGCCGTGCTGGCGCTGGCCTTGCACAGCGGCGGTGTGCATGCGCGCGCCGAGGCACTTGTCGATGCACCGCAGGTCGTCTTCACCAGCGCCTACGTGCCCACCCCGGCGCAGGTGCGCGACCGCATCATCCTGGCCGGCCAGTCGCTGGGCTGGGCGGTGACCCGCGAAACCCCGGGCACGGTGGAGCTGCAGTACGACAAGAACGGCAAGCACATGGCAGCCATCGTGGTGCGCTACGACCACACAGGCTACAAGATCGACTACCTGAACAGCTACAACCTCAACTACGCAGATGCGGGTGAGGGCCGCCGCATCCACCCCAACTACAACCGCTGGATCCGCAACCTCATGCAGCGCATCAGCGGCGGTGTCTGAAGCCCGGCGCGCAGCGCCGGCGCAAGCAAACAAACCATTCGCAACCGCCCCTCCCACGCGGAGAGGCACCACAGGAGAATCCGCATGAAACAATGGATCGTGGCACTGGCCGCGCTGTCGGCCTTGGGCGCGGTGCACGCCCGCAATACCGTTCTGACACTGCCCCTGGACGAGGTGGTGCGCATGGGCGTGGAGCAGGGCAAGCTTGACGGCAGCGTCAAGTTCTACCTCTCGGGCGCCAAAACGCCCCGGGTCAGCGCCCGCCTGGGCGAAGACATCGCCAACAAGAAGACCAACGGCGTGGGCAAGGACGATGCCTATGGCTGCAAGTGGGCGGCGCTGTCGGCGCTGATCGCTTTCCAGGAATCGGCCAAGCAAAAGGGCGCCAACGCCGTGGTCGACCTGCACAGCTACTACAAGCGCGCCACCGTCAAGGACCCGGTCACCTACCAGTGCCATGCCGGCGCGGTCGTGATCGGCGTGACGCTCAAGGGTACCTTCGCCAAGGTGTGAAGCCATGCCGCATGCGCACATGCATCGCGTGCATCCATACATCCCACAGGGAAGAAACACATGACCATGAAGACAAGCACCGCCAGGCAATTGACCCTGGCTCTGGCCGCCCTGGCGGCCTTGGCCGCCACGCCCCTGGCGCAAGCGCGTGACAAGGTCTCGCTGTTGCCGCTGGAAGAGGCCGTGCGCCTGGGCATCCAGGAAGGCAAGCTCGACGGCAGCGTGAAGTTCTACCTCTCGGGCGCGCCCACGCCGCCGGGGCAGGGCGCGGCCCTGGGCGAGGAGCACGTCAACCGCCGCACCAGCAACGGCGGCAAGGAGCCCGTGTTCGCCTGCCACTGGGCCGCCCTGTCCGGCCTGATCGCCCTGCAGGGCAGTGCCAAGGCGCGGGGCGCCAATGCCGTGGTCGACCTGCACAGCTTCTTCAAGGAAAAGACCTTCAAGGACCCCGTCAACTTCGAGTGCTACACCGGCAACATGATGACCGGCGTGACCCTGAAGGGCACCTACGTGCGCACGGCACCGTGAGTGCGCAGCGGCCGGTCGTCCCCGGCCGGCTGCACCTGCTGTTGGCCGCACAAGCCCCCCTGGCCGCGCGCACGCAGCACATGTCCCCCGGCTGGCTGAGCGCGGGCGAGCAGGCCCGCCTGGCCACCCTGCAACACCCGGCCCGGCGTGCCGAGTTCCTGGCCTGCCGCCATGCCCTGCGCCAACTGCTGGCCCTGGGCAGCAACACCAGCGCCGACCACTGGCGGCTGGACGCCCCCGAGGGCCGTGCGCCGCACCTGAATGCGCAGCACCATGGCGAGCAGGCTGCCGCATCCACCCACCTGTCCCTGTCCCATAGCGGCGCGTACCTGGCCTGTGCCATGGACCACAACCAACCCGTGGGCATCGACCTGGAGGTGAAAGACCTGCACGCCAGCCGGCGCGATGTGCTCGCCCTGGCCGGCATGGCCTGCACGCCAGGGGAGTTGGCGCAGCTGCAGGCCCTGGACGATGGCACTGCACGCCAGCGCCACTTCCTGCAGATCTGGAGCCTCAAGGAGGCCTATTTCAAATGCACGGGGACGGGCGTGGATTTCGCGGCGATCCGGCGCATCGAGTGCCAGCCTGCGGGCCTGCCCAGCCAGGGCCAGGTTCTGGCGCATGCCAGGGCATGGCACGGTGCCACGGCGGGTGGCCATGGAGTGCTGTTGTCGGTGTGCGTGCTGGGGGCCGGGGGCTTGCCGCCGTGCTCGCCGGCTGTCGATGCGGACGTCGCATGGCAGGGCGAAGGCGACTGGCGTCTGGTGGCGTTGCCGCGCTGACGGCTGCGCGCGCGCGGCGCCAGTATGGGCGTATGAGGAATGTGGCCTGCCCGGAGGGACTCGAACCCCCGACCTATAGCTTAGAAGGCTATTGCTCTATCCAGTTGAGCTACGGGCAGACAGCGCCAACCTTGCGTTTGGCGCTACTATTTTGATGGTGTTCGCGGGGCGATCCGCGAATCCAAGCTGTGCAGGTACCGAATGATACCCGTTCGGGCACGCTGGATCGGCCAAACGGCAGGCCGTGCTGCGCTGCCCAATCCGCAAGAACATTGAATGATTGATTGAAGGAGGGTGCATGCAAGGATCGGAAGACAGCTGGGCTGCGGCCATGAAAGAGGCGGAGTCTCCCGCAGACCGGGATCCGGCGCTGTGGGCCAAGTGCTTTGCCGAAAGCGAAGGCGACGAGCAGCGCGCCAAGGCGGCCTACATGCGGGCCAAAGTGGCGGGCAGCACGCCGCCATCCGCTGCGGCGGCTGCAGAAGAGCCGACAGCCGCCAAGCCCCGCAAGAAGCGGCTGTTGCCCTGGTGGGGCTGGGTCCTGCTCGCCCCGGTGATCGCCATCGGGGGCCTCATGCTGATCGGGGCCCTGATGCCGAACAACCCGGACCGCGATGCGCGCTGGCGGGCACAAGACGCCGTCAAACTGTGTTGGAGCGAGCAGGGCCGCAAATCCCTGGACGCGTTGACGGCGCGGTTCGTTGCGGGCGCCTGCGAAAAGATGGAGCGCGACTACGAAGCCCGTTGGGGGCGCAAGCCCTAACCGATCCGCCGCGCTACCATCCGCCCCGCACACTCAGGCAGCTCACCTCGTTCTTGGTGTGCAGCAGCTTGCTCGGCGGTACCACCACCACTGCCTGGGCGTTCTTGCGCAGGGGCTTTCTGAGCAGAACATGCACGGTATTGGGGGGCTTCGCCTTTTGGGAGCAGCTGTCGACCCAGAAGTCCAGCACCAGGCCCGTGATCGTGCGGCCGGTGCCGTTCTCGATGTGGACGAAGGTGGTGTCGTCCTCGTACTGCCACCAGGTCTGTGAGTCGTTCACATCGTCCACGTCGAAGACCTTGCGCTCGGTGGTGGGGACGATGCGAGCGCGGATTTCGGCGAGCTTGCCCTCGTTCACCTGGTCCTGCAGTTCCTCCACGCGATCATGGTAGCTCTGGGTGAGCTTGGGCGCAGCCTTGGCTGCCGGTGCCGCCGCCGGCTGGGCCCAGGACGGTGCGGGCGATGCCAGCACCAGCGCCAGCGCGAGACCGGCCATGGCCAGGAATCCATGAGGGTGGCGGGAGAGGGGACCAGCGGCATGCCCGGCGGGGCAGGGCAGGGGGGTGGTGGTGAGTGGGAGCATGGGGTGAATTTCAGGGCGCAGCATTGCCCTTGATTTTTGCACCGCGCGTGCTTGCGGTTATAAGATTGCTGACCGCTTGTGTGAACTAAGGCACGCTATTTGCCTGCGTGTTCCAGGCAAGCACCCGCCCAGTTTTTTCCACCGCCTTTCACCACCATGCCCCACAGCGTCAACCTCATCCACACCATCGCAGCCGCGCTCGGGCTGGCGCTGGCGCTGGGGTTTGTCGCCACGCGGCTGCGCCTGCCGGCGCTGGTGGGCTACCTGCTGGCCGGGGTGGTGATCGGGCCGTTCACGCCGGGCTTCGTGGCCGATGCGGCCATGGCCAGCCAACTGGCCGAGATCGGCGTGATGCTGCTGATGTTCGGCGTGGGTCTGCACTTTTCTCTCGGTGACCTGCTGGCGGTGCGCAAGATCGCCGTGCCGGGGGCCGTGGTGCAGATCATGGTGGCCACGCTCATGGGCATGGGCCTGGCTTACTGGTGGGGCTGGGGCCTGGGCGGGGCGCTGGTGTTCGGCCTGTCGCTATCGGTGGCCAGCACAGTGGTGCTGCTGCGCGCGCTCGAAACCCTGGGCATCCTCGAGACGTACACCGGCCGCATCGCGGTCGGATGGCTGGTGGTCGAAGACCTGGTCATGGTGCTGGTGCTCGTGCTGCTGCCGCCGCTGGCCGGCGTGCTGGGCGGCAACGGGGCCAGTGCAGATGCCTCGGACCTGGCCAAGACCCTGGGGCTCACCCTGCTGCAGGTGGGCGGTTTCGTGGTGCTGATGTTGGTGGTGGGGCGCCGCGTGTTCCCCTGGGTGCTGTGGCAGGTGGCGCGCACCGGCTCGCGCGAGCTGTTCACCCTGTGCGTGGTGGCTGCGGCCGTGGGCATCGCCTTCGGCTCGGCCGCGCTGTTCGGCGTGTCGTTCGCGCTGGGGGCCTTCTTCGCCGGCATGGTGATGCGCGAGTCGGAGTTCAGCCACCGCGCCGCACAGGAATCCCTGCCCCTGCGCGACGCCTTTGCCGTGCTGTTCTTCGTCTCCGTGGGCATGCTCTTCAACCCCGCCGTGCTGTGGGACCGCCCCCTGCAGGTGCTGGCCGTGGTGGCCATCATCATGGTCGGCAAGACGCTGGCGGCTGCGGCGCTGGTGCTGTCGTTCCGCTACCCGCTCAACACCGCGCTCACCGTCTCGGCCAGCCTGGCGCAGATAGGGGAGTTCTCGTTCATCCTGGTGGGCCTGGGCGCATCGCTGGGCCTGCTGCCGGCCGAGGGCACGAGCCTGGTGCTGGCCGGCGCGCTGATCTCCATGGCGCTCAACCCCATGCTGTTCCACGCCATCGCACCGCTGCAGGGCTGGCTGCGCACCCGCTCGGCCCTGGCCCGCCGGCTCGAAGAACGCGACGACCCCCTGGCCGAGCTGCCCATGACCACGCACGCCAAATTCCTCGCGCACCAGGTGGTGCTGGTGGGCTACGGAAAGGTCGGCCGCCGCCTGGCAGCCGCCCTGGCCGCCAACGACGTGCCCTTCGTGGTCGCAGAGCAAAACCGCGAGCTGGTCGAAGCCCTGCGCGCCAAGGGCATCGCCGCTGTGTTCGGCGACGCGGTGGAGCCCGCCGTGCTCATCCAGGCCCACATCGCCCGCGCCGCCATGCTGGTCATCGCCACGCCCGACACCTTGAAAGTGCGCCAGATGATCGCCACCGCCAAGCTGCTCAACCCCATGATCGAAACCGTGATCCGCAGCCACAGCGAACAGGAGGCGCGCCTGCTGGAGGAAGAGAACGGCAGCACCGTCTTCCTCGCCGAAGAGGCCCTGGCCCAGGCCATGGTGCGGCATGTGATCGACCGGGCGAACGACATGGCGCGGCATGGGACGGCGACGACGCCGGCGCGCTTGCATGGGTCGGGGTGAGGGGCTGTTCTGGTGCTGTTGCGCGATCCAGTGATGGATGGCAGGTTTCGGCCAGAAGCTGTCGTTCGATAGTTCACCCCCTCTTGAGGGGATACCTCAACGGCCACACCGAGATCATGCGCTGTGGGCCGCCAGACGTCGATCTTTGAGCACGTCGGAACATCGAGCGTCTTACGCGTGTTTTCAGCGTGACCGTTGGCACCGAGAATGAAAGCGCTGAAACCCATTGCTGGCCCTGACCCAGACAAGTTGCGTCACCCGGTCAATGCAACAGCGACGCGCTCAGCCCCGGAAAGACAAGCCTGCACTGTCAAGGACAGCTTGGCGCAGCCATACATGAGGCGGATCGCGTTCCAGACGGCGTGGCCAGATCATGGACACGGACGATCCGCGCACGCGCAGTGGCACTTCACCCAGCTCCATTGACAGCAGGTTCGAGGCAGCGCGCGCCACCGGGCTGGGCAACGTGGCCAGCAGTGGGCTGTTGGCGGTGATAAAAACAGCTGCCGAAAAATCGGGCACCGTGACTTGTACCCGGCGCGTTGCCCGTCCCCGCTTGCGCAACGCTTCATCCACCTGATTGCCAAAGGCGCGTTCGATGTGAACTGCCACATGTGCCATTTGCAGGTACTCCTTCAAAGTGGTCGGCAGCGGTTCGCCTTTTCGCCGCACGCACATCCAGGAGTCCTCGATAAAAGGGGTACTCGCACACCACCCAGGACAGAACTCTTGTGGACCGAACATGATTTCGGCCTCGCCACTGGCAAGCAGGTTCTCGGGATTGCCCGTAACAGGGAGCAGAGAAATATGCACATGGGGTGCATGGTCGTGCAGCCAGCTGACGATGGAGCCCATCAGCGCGACCGCTGCGTAGTCCGAACTCACAATGCGGAAATGCGCCTTGTCCCGCAACGGATCGAACGCACGCGGTGGGTTGAACAACTGCTGAACTTCGCTCAAACTCAATTTCAACGGCCCACGCAACGCGATTGCACGCGGGGTGGGCGCGAGTCCTCGCCCATGGGGAACAAACAGCGGGTCATCAAAGCATTCCCGCAGCCGCCCCAACATCCTGCTCACCGCTGGTTGGGACCGATGGAGCCTTCCTGCGGCTGCGCTTACAGAACCGGTGTCCAAAAGCGCATCCAGTGCAATCAGCAGATCCAGGTCCAGTCCTGACAGTTTCATATTCTGAATGGGTTCATCTGAAATATGCAATAGACGCATTGATTCTAGATCTTGATGATTGAGCCATCAAGCACTGATGAACCTCCTTCGTGAACACTCTCAAACACACCTTGCCGGGATCTTCCGTCCTGACAGCAGCACTGACACCCAATGCATCGGGCAATTCAATGCCCGGACCCCATCGCGCAATACCCTCCAGCGACAGTTGGCCTGTTTCTGAGCAGGACACACAGATCGTGACACTGACAGCGTCTGAATTGGCACGCAAGATCCAGGCACGGGAGCTCAGTTCTGTTCAGGTGGTGCGGGCGTTTGTCAGTCAGATCGCGCGTTACAACGAAGATTTCAACGCTATCGTCGTGCTGGATCTGAACGCCGCAATGGAACGTGCACAGGCTGCGGACCAGGCGTTGGGGCGCGGTGAGATCTGGGGCCCGTTGCATGGAGTTCCCGTGACGGTGAAGGATACCTATGCAACACGCGGGCTGCGCACGACTGCCGGCTCATCTGATCTGGCCAACTACGTTCCCGAAAATGACGCCGTTGCGGTGGCTCTTTTGCGCCAGGCGGGGGCCATTGTCCTGGCCAAAACCAATGCCGCAACGCTGGCGATGGATATGCAGACGACCAACACCCTGTTTGGAACCACCAACAACCCCTGGAATGTGAAACTGACCACAGGCGGTAGCAGCGGTGGGTGCGCTGCCGCGGTCGCCTCGCACATGTCGCCTCTTTCCTTCGGCTCCGACTTGGCGGGCTCGATCCGCCTTCCCGCCGCTTACACCGGTGTCTGGGGCTTGCGGCCAACCCATGGTGTTGTGTCGATGCTTGGCCATATCCCACCCAAGCCCGACGAGGTGGACGGCATCAGGACCATGGCTGTGTTGGGGCCTTTGGCCAATAGTGTCGAGGATCTCGAACTGGCCTTGTCGGTGTTGGCGCGAACCTCGCCCGAAGACGCAACGGTCGCTCCGCTGCATCCTCGATCCGCCCAACCGGTAGCGTTGACAGGTCTGAAGATTGCCTATGCGGTCGAGTTGGGGGGAATGCCTGTCGGTGTGGACGTCAAGAAGGCCATTGAACAGGTGGTGGACGCGCTGCGCGCAGCAGGCGCAATTGTCGAAAAGGCCGAACCCCAAGGCTTTTCGTACCAACGCACCTGGGAAACCTGGGGGGCACTTGTAGGGATGCAAGGCGGCTATGAGCGCTCGAACCTTGCACGCCGCATCGGGCGCCTGTTTGCAGGAAAATCGGTAAAAGATATCCCCCACCAGCGCAGGATCCTCGACCCGATCTCCGTTGAAAGCTACATGCGAGCGCTGACAGAGCAGGCGCAGCAAACCAATGCAATGGAGCGATTCCTCATTGGCTATGACGCATGGATCGTCCCTGTCTCGCCGGTGCCCGCTTTTGCGCACCACAAGCACAGCCGGACATTCGGAATTTTCAATGTGTACGATGAGCCGCTGTCAGTGGATGGCAAGGCTGTGCCGTACTACAACGTCACGCAGTCCTACACGACATTGTTCAGTGTCACAGAGGGCCCCGTGGTCTCCATACCCGCATCTCAGACCGCACAAGGATTGCCCGTCGGCCTTCAGTTGGTCGGCCGCCGCTTTGACGACTGGCATTTGCTGTCTGTCGCCAAAGCAATGGAGCCACTGCTGGCAAGATTGCGGCCCAACCGTGGAGCCAACGGCATTGGCGCACTCGGCGCGGCGATAAATGAATGAATAGCTGAACTCTGGCCGTGGCCGACAATTGGGCCGTGACCTGCGCATTGCCGCTGCGCATCACGATCAGGCTCAGGGCCAGTGCAAAGCCACCGCCCTGGCCGCACCCGGGCATCACGGCCTCCGGTCGCGCTGCTGCCCAGACCGCATGGGGCCCATGGGCATGCGCCACTGGACAATTCGTCCAGTGCGGCACGAGAGGCACCATCTATCATCGCGCTAAGAGCGGCTAACAAAACTCTTCTGGCGTCGTTGCAGCGTCTTGTCGTACTGCTCGTACTGCCTGCGACGCAGCGCCTAGCCAGAACCGCTTCACTGAGTTTTGTTAGCCGCTCGAAGGCATCCCACCTTGGCCGACCATGCACCGTGGGCACCACACCCATCAAGACAACAGCCAGACCCACAGACTTCATGCAAGACGCTTCTTCGTTCATTCAACCCGGCACCTTCCGTATCCGCCAGGCCGATCAGGCCGCCGCCTTGCAGAACCTGCAGCGCGGGTGTCCAAAACACATGGTGATTGCAGACTATCTGAAGAACCCCGAGGAGTTCGCCCGCACCCGCTACCTGGCGCGCGCGTTCGAGCTGCTGGGCATGCAATGCGATGTAGATGGTGGCGACCTGCTGCTCGTGCCCTTCGAGGGCGGCGAATCGGTGGACCTCTCGGCCTACTACTGGGATTTCATCGAAGATCTGGCGCACGAAGAGACTCCGGGCTCCATGGCCCACGGCACCAAGGTCGCGTTTCACGAAGCGGGCATCGATGTGGAGGATGACGACGAACACCAGGAGGTCAGCCAAGAGGCCGACGACTTCATCCGCGAGATGAGGCACCGCATGATTGGCTTGGCTGAACTCGACGCTCTCATCGCCCGCGAAGGCAGCGTGGACTTTCGCGACAACTACAACGGCAAAACGCCTTTGCTGGCGGCGTGCGAAAGCTACCGCTGGGCCATTTCGCAGCACGCCGATGCGCAGATGGAAGACGACAGCGATGAAGGCCGCGAAGCAAAGGCCGACGCCGCAGCAGAGCTGGCGGTGCATGCGCACAACCTGCAGACCGTGCTGCAGCGCAACCCGGACATGGCCGCGCGCACCAGCGACGGCACCGACGCGCTGGGCTTTGCCACCGAGTCGGGCAGCGTGGATTTCGTGGTCCAACTGCTTGCGCACGGCGCAACCGTCAACGCGGGTGCGCTGCAGGGCGCGGTGCAGAGCCTGTCGGTGGACATGGTGCGCAAGCTCGCCCAGGGCCATGCCCACCTGGTGGGCCCTGACTTGCTGGTGCACGCCTGCGTGGCCCACAGCGCCATGCCGACCAAGCTGGAGATGGTGCGCTACCTGGTCGAAGACCTGGGCTGCAACGTCAACGACCCCGTGACCGGCACCATCCATGAAAGCCTGGGCAGCGTGCGCCGCATGGCCACGCCGCCTGATGGCGGCCGCGTTGACGGACGACCTGGCGGTTGTGCAGTACCTGCTCAAGGCCGAGGCCGACATACACGCTGTAGATGTCTACGGCAATACGGCCCTGCATTACTGCAGCGGCGAGACCTGGGTGTCCGAAGATGGCCCGCTCTGGTTTGCGCAGGATGACAACCCCAAGGTGATCGACCTGCTGCGCCAGCACGGCGCTGATGACGGCGCCACCAACGTGGCCGGTAGAACGCCAGCCGACCTGTTCGCCAGCCGGCGCGCGTAAGGGACTTCGGCCTGGTATTGGCTTGCACCGATGCAGCAGTGGAAGGTCTTAGAGCCGGGTGCAGGAGCTGCTTTTACCGGAGGTTGGCTGTGCGCTGAAGGGCCTCGGCCCGTGGCTGTGGGAAACGTCGTTAGACGACTTTTGCAGGGGTACTTCGCCCCTTTCTCGTATCGATATCGTGCGTCGTAGGGCGATCCGAGCAGTCCATTTCTGAGCGGATCGTCAAACCGAGGGCGCAACGCGCGTTTTCACACAGCCTCGGCCGGTCCCTGTCATCGCAGCAGTGGACTGCGCGCAGTCCGAACTGGCCACGCTGGTCGGGATGATGTCAACCAAGGGCGCCCAAGATGCCCAGATGGCACGCGCTCCAGTTCCCATCGAAGCAAGTGTTCATCACATCGAATCCATGAACGCACCGCCCAAGCAGGCGGTACCAAGAGCGCCACCGCAGCAGCACAGCCGAACGCAACCGATCAGGCCCAGCCCCGCAATGGGTTGGCCTGGGCTTGGTTCGCCGCGCACGCAGATGTCCCACACCGGCGCCGGCCCCTGGCGGCGCACGGCGGCTTGCGCCGCTTGCCATGCCGCAGGGCGGTCGCCGAAACGCGGGGCGCAACGCACGGCCGTGCGGGGGCGTCAGTCACGCCGTGGCGAAGCGTTCCTTTGCCAGCCTGGTGCCTTCGGCCAGCGCTTGCAGCTTGCGCCAGGCCACGTCCCGGGCCATGGGGGCCAGGCCGCAATTGGTGCACGGGAACAGCCGCTCCTTGGGCACGAACTCCAGCGCCCGGCCTATGGTGTCGGCCACTTCCTCGGGTGTCTCGATCACGTCGCTGGCCACATCGATCACGCCGACCATCACGTCCTTGCCGGCCAGCAGCTTCATCAGGTCGGGCGGCACATGCGAGTGGATGCATTCCAGGCTCACCTGGTCGATGCTGCTCCTGGCCAGCGCGGGGAACACCGCCTCGTACTGGCGCCATTCATCGCCCAGGGTGCTCTTCCAGTCCGTATTGGCCTTGATGCCGTAGCCGTAGCAGATGTGCACCGCGGTGGTACAGGTCAGGCCCTGCGCCGCGCGCTCGAGCGCCTGCACGCCCCAGTCGGCGGCGTCCTTCATGTAGACATTGAAGGCGGGCTCGTCGAACTGGATGATGTCCAGGCCGTCGGCCTGCAGCGCCAGGGCCTCCTGGTTGAGCAGCTCGGCGAAGGCAAAGGCCATCTTGACCTTGTCGCCGTAGAAGCGGTCCGCCACCGTGTCGACGATGGTCATCGGGCCGGGCAGGGTGAACTTCAGCTTCTTCTTGGTGTGCGCGCGCGCCAGTTGTGCCTCGAACGCATGCACGCGGCCCTTCAGGCGCAGGGCCGAAACCACCTGCGGCACCATCGCGTCATAGCGGTTGTCGCGGATGCCCATCTTCACCTTGTGCTCGAAGTCGATGCCCTCGACCTGCTCGAGAAAGCCGTGCACGAAATGCTGGCGCGATTGCTCACCGTCGCCCACGATGTCCAGGCCAGCGTCTTCCTGGGCCTTGATCCACAGCAAGGTTGCATCGGCCTTGGCTTGGCGAAGCGCATCGCCTTCGGCCATCCACTGAGGCCAGAGCTTGTTGGTTTCAGCCAGCCAGGCGGGCTTGGGCAGGCTGCCGGCGATGGAGGTTTCAAACATCTGAGGATTCCTTTAAAGCAAAGATGGGGTGGCAAGCTTAGAGCGGATAACAAAACTCAGCA
>NZ_LMIH01000018.1:64306-73259 GCF_001428645.1 Acidovorax sp. Root217 | reverse complement strand
GCAGTACGAGTAGTACGACAAGACGCGGCAACGACGCCAGAAGAGTTTTGTTAGCCGCTCTTAATCACTTCGGTGTCGTTTTACGCGAACAGCCACGGATGGTGTGTTGTAGGGGCATGGCGGCAGGCGAGATGCCGCCGCAAAAGCGCTTGTCGGGCGGGTCAGAGCGCGACATCGGCAACCCATTGTTCAAGGACGTTCTTGTACGGCTTGATGAAGTGCTCCTGCGCAAACTGCCCCTGCTGCACCGCCAGCTGGCTGCGCTCTTCCCGGTCATAGACAATCTGCGTCAACGAGTAGTCCTGGTTCTTCAGGCTCGGCTGATACAGTTTCCCTGCGGCGCAATTGGCGTTGTAGATTTCGGGGCGATAGATCTTCTGGAAGGTCTCCATGGTGCTGATGGTGCCGATCAGCTCAAGGTTGGTGTAGTCGCCCAGCAGGTCGCCGTAGAAGTAGAAGGCCAATGGCGCAACGCCATTGGCGGGCATGAAAAAGCGAACCTGCAACCCCATTTTTGCGAAGTACCGGTCGGTCGGGGACGGTTCACTCTGTTGGTACTCCACACCCAGCACAGGGTGCTGGTTGCCGGTCCGCTCGTAGGTCTTGCTGGTCGAGGCGCTGATGCAGATCACAGGCGGCTTGTTGAAGCGCTCTTGGTAGGTGCTTGAGCTGACGAATTGCTTGAACAGCTTTCCATGCAGGTCGCCAAAGTCGTCGGGCGTGCTGAACTCTGCCCGATCGGCGTTGTACCCCGGCAGCAATACGCTGAAGTCGTAGTCGCGCACGTAGGATGAGAAATTGTTCCCCACGATGCCATCGATGCGCCTGTTCGTCTTCTTGTCGAGGATGCAGGTCTTCAGTATCTCGATCAACGGAAATGCGCCCGTGCTGCCGTGGGCGCCCATGTCCATCTCGACGGAGATGATCTCGAGTTCGACCCCATAGCGGTCTCCCGCCGGATTGTCCCAATGCGCCAGGTCGTTGAAGCGGTTGTCGATCATCCTCAGCGTGTTGCGCAGGTTCTGCCGCCGGCTCATTCCACGGGCCAGGTTGGCGAAGTTGGTGGTGATGCGCGTGCTCTCCGATGGGTGGTAGTTCTCATCGAAGAAGATGCTCTTGAGGTGAAAGCTGGGGTCTGTGTTCATGGCGATGATCTGTTTTTTTGAGAGAAAAGACGATTCCTGTGTCAGGCCGCAAGCACTTCCTCGGCCACAGCGGGCCTGGCGTGGCGCGCCAGTTCGACCAGCGGCAGTGCCCGTTGCACGGCCAGCCTGGCCCGCTCGATGACGGCCTTGTTCTGCAGGCGGTAGTCGGCGAAATCCGCGTCGGTCGCGTAGACACCCAGCGGCAAGGTGCGCGCCTGAAAGAAGCTGAACAGCGGCCGCAACTGGTGGTCGATCACCAGGGCATGGCGCTCGCTGCCACCGGTGGCCGCCAGCAACACGGGCTTGTCGGTCAAGGCGTCCTGATCAATGAAGTCGAAGAAGTGCTTGAACAGCCCCGTGTACGCGCCGCGAAAGACCGGGGTTGCCACCACCAGCACGTCGGCTTGCTCGACCGCTGCAAGCTCGCGCTCCACCGTGTCGGGCAGGTTCGCACGCCAGACCGCTCCGGCAAGCCGCGGTGCGAGCTGGCCCAGTTCGACCAGGCGCTGCTCGCACGGCAGTTCGTCGGCGATCAGCTCCAGCAGGTGCTTTGCCAGGGCTGCCGACCTGGAGGGTCGTTGCAGCCCGCCGGAGACTGCGACGAGACGCAGGGGACGTGTCATTTGTGCTTTCATCAGGATGGTTCTGCGCGTTGCCGCCAAGCAGGCAAACGAACGATGTGGGCGGATGATATTGGCGCGTACCAATGAAGTAAAATGGTTTTATTTCAACAATCCATGAGCGAGATTCATGTAAATGCTTGAGCGCATCCACCTCAGCATCGTTCAGCAGGTCGAAAGACAAGGGTCGCTCACAGCCGCTGCGGGCGTGCTGAACCTGACCCAATCGGCCCTGAGCCACAGCATGAAGAAGCTGGAGCAGCAGCTGGGCACCGACATCTGGCTGCGCGAAGGCCGAAGCCTGCGCCTGACGCAGGCCGGCCAGTACCTGCTGGCCGTGGCCAACCGCGTGCTGCCGCAACTGGACCTGGCCGAAGAGCGCCTGGGCCAGTTCGCGCAGGGCGAGCGCGGTGCACTGCGCATCGGCATGGAATGCCACCCGTGCTACCAGTGGCTGCTCAAGGTGGTGTCACCCTATCTGGCGGCGTGGCCAGACGTGGATGTGGACGTCAAGCAGAAATTCCAGTTCGGCGGCATCGGCGCGCTCTTCGGCTACGAGATCGACCTCTTGGTCACGCCCGACCCGCTGTTCAAGCCAGGGCTGAAGTTCGAGCCCGTGTTCGACTACGAGCAGGTGCTGGTCGTGGCCAAAGGCCACGCGCTGGCTTCGGCACCCTATGTGAAGCCCCAGCAGCTAACCCAGGAGGTGCTGATCAGCTACCCCGTGGACGTGGAGCGCCTGGACATCTACAACCAGTTCCTGTTGCCGGCCGGTGTCACGCCCAAGCGCCACAAGGCCATCGAAACCACCGACATCATGCTGCAGATGGTGGCCAGCGGCCGCGGCGTGGCGGCCCTGCCGCGTTGGCTGGTCGAGGAGTACGCGGCCCGGATGGACGTGGTGCCGGTGCGGCTGGGCGTGCGCGGCATCGCCAAGCAAATTTTTCTGGGGGCACGCGAGGCAGACACCGCCATCGACTACGTGCGCGCCTTCATCGAACTGGCCCGCCAGCCTGCCATCGCCATGGCGCAAGGAGCCAGGGGCTGACGCCACCCACCGCCGACGCAAACCGCCTGCGCTGCCCGGTGGAGCGCCGAGAGCATCTGGTGGCCGTCACTTTTTCGCCTGAACCACCATGCGCCGCCCGGCCCCCCAACCGCTCCACGCCATCGCCACCGCAAGCGCCCCCACCAGCCAGGTATTGGCCGCATAGCCGCCGGTCCATTCGCGCAGCACACCCACCAGCAGGGGGCCGCCGGCTGCCAGCAGGTAGCCCCAGCCTTGTGCCATGGCCGAGAGCTGGGCCGTGTTCTGGGCATTGCCGCTGCGCATCACGATCAGGCTCAGGGCCAGCGCAAAGGCACCGCCCTGGCCGCACCCGAGCAGCACGGCCCAGAGCCATCGGCCCCCCAGCGGGCCGACCATCAGGCCCAGAAAAGCGACCAGGATCAACGCACTCATGCCCACGGCCAGCGCGCGCTGGTCGCGGCAGCGTGCGGCGAACGAGGGCACCAGCAGGCAGGTGACCAGTTGGGTCAGTATCGACACCGCCACGATGTAGCCTGCGTCCGCACTGCCGATGCCGCGCTCTCGCAACAGCGGCGACAGCCAGCCCATCACGATGAAGGCCAGGGCCGATTGCAGCCCCATGAAGGCAGTCACCTGCCAGGCCAGGCGATCGCGCCAGAGTGCGCCGCCCCCAGCCGCCCCGTCGAGGGGCTGGGCACGGGTGTGCCATGCCTGCGGCGCCCAGAGCAGCAGCACCAGCACGGCGGGCAGCGCCCAGAACGCCAGGGCCCAGGCCCAGTGCCCATCGAATGCTCCCACCATCAGCGGCACGGTCAAGGCCGTGGCCGATGCGGCGCCCGCGCAGATCGCCAGCGTGTACAGGCCGGTCATCAGGGCGGTGTGGCTGGCAAAGCTGCGCTTGACCAGACCCGGCAGCAGCACATTGCCCATGGCGATGCCGGCCCCTGCCAGCACCGACGACGCAAACAGCGGCCCCAGCGTGCCCGCAGCGCGCAGCAGGGTGCCCACGGTGATGAGCAGCAGGGCCAGCAGCAGCACCCGCTCTGGCCCGAACCGGCGTGCCAGGGCGGGCGTGGGTGCAGAAAACAGCCCGAGGCAGACGATGGGCAAGGTGGTCAGCATGCTGGCACCGACGGCCGACAGGCCGGTGTCGCGCATCACCTCGGGCAAGACCACGGAGAGGCTGCCAAACACCGGCCGCAGGTTGCAGGCAATGAGGATCAGGCTCAGTCCCAGCAGCAGCTTTTGGTGGTGACTGCCGTGTGGCTTCGCCACTTCGGGCTGCGTGGTACGGGGGTGGGGGTCTGTGGGTTCCGTCTGGGCACCCGTGAAGGTGCGCAAAGCAGTTGTCGAATCTGGCGAAGGCATAGGCAGCGGACTTTAACGCCCTATGGCGAAGGCTGCTGAGAGGGCGGCCCGCGAACGGTAAACCTTTGGCCGCACCTGCCTGCAAGAAGGCGCTCACGGCACGCCGATGTTCCAGGTGATGACCGGGTCCTTAAGAGCGGCCCTGCTGCCTGCAGGCGACAGCCCGCCCCAGTGCCTGAAGTATTGGATGTAGTCTGCCAGGTACCCCCGCTCCAGTGCATCGGGTTCAGCGGCGCAGGTGATGTCGATGTAAAACTGCCCGTCGAATTGGCGGTCCGGTATCACCTGTGCGTTGTTGTAGGGACCGCTGCACGATTCGCTCAGCAGGCGGCCCAGCTCGAATGCAGCCGAGCGCACTGCGCGATTGGTCGAAGAGGCGTCTTCGATCTCTATGCGGTAGCCGTGCTTGCCCTTCTTGGGCGAAGGGGGCTGGGTCACGCGCACCCCGGGGCTCAGGTGGGGCTCCAGCAGCGCGTGGGTCAGCGGCTCGTCGGGGCGCCACATCAGCAGGGCGCTTTCGGCGAGCAGGTCCTTGCGTCGCAGTGTGAGGTAATTGAGGCCATCCACCAGGCCGCATTGGTTGGTGATCTCCCATGGGGTGTCCCAGCGCAGCTCCTCGGCCTGCACTGGCACTGGCCCTGCGTGCCCCACGCCGCTCAGCGGGATGGCCAGCAGCACCTGCGGCTGCAGCCACCCGGTGAAAGCCATGCAGGCGCGCGTGCCATCATGCCAGCCGAGAAAGTCGTTGCCATCGGCGTCCAGCGGCTGATCGAAGCGGTGCACCGTCCGCAATGCACTGCCTGCACTTGCGCCCAGCAGCTTCACCCCTTCGGCGTCCACCAGCAGCGTGCCACCGCTCGGCAGCGCGAGCACCCCTACCAGCCCATCCACCACGCTGATGGAGCCTGCGAATGCGCGCTGCGCCACGTCGTAAACCTGGTAGATAGGCTCCTCGGTGGTGCGAAAGAAAAACAGATCATCGGTGAAGCGGGGCCGCCAGCGCCGCTCGGATCGGTCGACGCCGGTGATCTCCTCCAATTTCGTTCCCGCCAGGTCGTACACGGCCCATTGCTGTTGGTTGCCCAGGGCGATGGCGGTCGGGGCGAGGTAGCGCTCGGCGTAGTAATACGGCATCTGAAAGATCAGCTCGCCATCCCAGCGGCGCGCCACATACAGGTCTTGCCCGTCGTCCTGCTCCTCATTGAAGAATGCATACGAGGGCTGGCCGCCCAGGAAGCTGTGCATGGACACCCATTCACCCTGGGCGTGGGTGATGCGGTTGTGGTCCCCTTCCTTGCGGAAGCTGCCCACGACCCGGTTGCCGCCGATGCTTAACTTCAGGTACTGGTCGACCGGCGGTTTGAGCAAGGGGGTGCTGTTCCCTTCGGTCAGCATGACGCGTGATTCTTCGCTCACGAACTCCAGGCCCGCCGGTGTGGTGTCCACTGCCGCGATGCCCCAAAAATTGAACAGCATTTTTCGTGGTTGATGGGTTGTTGGGAGCTGCGTGCGTCAGAGTTTTTTCTCGCCCAGCCGCGCCACACTGGCCAGCAGGAACGCCCGCGTGCCCGGTACACCCAGACCGTTGTGCGCACTGCTGCCATCATCGTCGCCCGTCGTGCCCAGGGCCAGCCAGGCGGTCAGGGCGGCCTGGGCCACCTCCAGGTGGGTTTCCTGCAGCAGCAGCTCGTACAGTGGCTGGCCTGCCGCAGGGTCTGCGATCTGCGCCAGCGCGGTGGCGGCGCCGTGGCGGCGGCGTGCGTCGGGGCTGGCCAGTTGCTCCACCAGCGCAGGCACTGCGGCTGGATCGGCCAGGCGGCCCAGGGCATCGACTATCTCGTCGGTGGCGGCATTGGCCTGCAGTCCTCGCAGCAGATCGGGTATGGCCTCGCGCGTGGCTGCGCTGGCCAGGGTCTCCAGGATCAGCTGCGCATCGGCAGGCGTTTCGGCCTGCTGCAGTGCTGCGGACAGTGCGGCGCTGGCCTCAGGGCTGGGCGTGGTAGCCAGGGACAGCATGGCGCCGTCGCGCAGTGGGTTGCTGCGCACCAGTAAGGGTGCCAGCAACCTGGCTCCCTGGGGGTCGCGGAACTCGGAAAGCGCCAGCACGTAGCGGTGCTGCACGTCGTTGCTGGCCGCCTGCGCCTCGCTGATCAGCGCGGGCAGCGCCTGGGCGCCCTGTGCGATCAGCGCCTTGCAGACAGTGTGGACGTATTCGTTGCGGATGCCGGGCAGCAAGCCCAGCAGCAAGGCCTGCACCTGAGGCCCACGCAGGCCTTCGCAGGCGCAGGCAACGGCGCTGGCGTTCCAGTGGAGAGGGTCGTCCGCCAGTGCCTGCGCAAAGCCCTCAAAACCCTCCGCATGGCCCAGCGCGGCCAGCGCCTTCGCCACGCTGACGGCATCGCCGCTGGGCAGCTGGGCCAGCATTCCGCGCAGGTGCTGCGCTGCTTCTTCGGGAGCCGTGTGCACTAGTTGCAACGCGGCAGCGCGGCGAACCTGCAGCGAAGCCGAATGCAACCCTGCGCGCGGCCACTGCTGCTCGCCGGGCCCGTCCAGTTGGGCCAGCACCTCGGCCAGTTCGCCGGCATCGCGCGGTGTCCTGGCCTGCTCCAGCGCGGCCATCAGCTCGGGCACGGCCTCCTGCGCGTTCAGCGGGCCCAGTGCCGGTGCGGCAAGGGCCACCCCGGCCCGCAGCAGCGGCGCAATGGCGCGGGCGTCGCCCAACTGGCCCAGCACCTTGACCAGTTCCATCCGCAGCTCCAGCGGCATGCCGCGGCGCGGGTGTTCAAACGTGTCGATCAGCGGCACCACGGCGGCTTGGTCGCCCAGGCGCCCCAGGGCGCTGATGCAGGTCTTGCGCACCCGGGCGTCGGCGTCGCCCAGCCCCTGGATCAGCAGGTCAAGGTTGGCCTTGGTGGATTTATCGACCACCGTGCTGCACAGCGTGACGATGACATCGCCAAAGTCCTTCTTCTTGTCGGTCTCTTCACGGCGCATCTTGCCGATGGCTTCGAGCAGCTCTGCGATCCAGCGGTCGTCAGCGTGGCGGCGGATGGAGTCCGCTGCATACGCACGCACACTGGCGCTGCGGTGGCCCAGTGCCTTGAACAAGGGCGCGCGCACCTCTGGCGAAGAAATTCGCCCCAGGAACATCAGCCCTGCGCCGGCCTCGTCAACGCTCTTGGATTTGGCCATGCGCAGGTACAGGGGCAGGGCACCATTGGACGGCCGGCTCAGCAGTGCCTGCCTGGCCGCATCGGCCACGGCTGCATGCTCGTCCAGTGTGGCCTCTACAAGCATGGCGGGTGCGCGGTCGGCCAGTACCAGCAGCGCTTTGTGGGCCAGGGGCAAGTGGCGTGCCGGCGCCGACCTGATGAACGCCGCGATGGCCTCGCAGGCCACTGCGGGGGCCGTGCAGGAAAGTGCCTCCAGCGCCAGGAATACATCTACATCGTTCGTGGCAGCCCGCAGTTGTTCGGCAAGCGCCTGGCTCAAGTCTTCATTCATGTGCGGTAAGTAGGCGGGTGGGTGGTAGGGTGGGCAGGTCCATCAGCGGGGTTCGTTGATGGGCGGCGGCATAGTTTCAACAGGGCTGGTTGCTCAGAGGAGCGTTCGTGCGTTTACCAACGCGCTCGGCAATTGCCGAGCCGAACGCCTCAGGCTTTCTTCTTCTCCAAGCGCGCCAGCGTAGCTTCGTAAGCCTGCTGCACATCCGGTCGGGCTTCGGCTGCGGCGTTGAACCGGCTGGCCAGCACAGCCGCATCGGCCTTGCTGCCCAGCTGGGCTATGGCCTTGAAGATCTTCTTCATGAAGGCGGCATCGCCGCCGATGATGTGCTTGTCCAGGCGCAGCAGGTCGATGAGCGGCTCCACCAGCTGCGGCGCCTGGGTCTTGCCCACCACGTCGAGTAGCTTTTTGTAGTAGTACAAATGCATCTCGGAGAACCTCTCGCGCTCGTTGAAGTAGGCGAGGAACAGGTCGGTATGGGCGGGGCTTGCGGCCTTGACCAGAATGCGCATGACCATCGTGTGCTCCAGCTTCATCTTGCCGGCGCTGAAGTCATTGCCCCGGTCCCAGGGCCGCGCCAGCGCCGTGTGAAAGCATTGGGTCAGCACGGGAATCAGCCGCTCTCCAAAGCCGCTCAGCACGTTCACCATCAGCTCGGCCTCGGTGGCGTAGTGCGGGCTGAGCCCCTGGGCAACCATGGCGTCGAAGGCGCCTGGCGCCGGGTGGGCCAGCACGCCGCGCAGCGTGTCTTCGTCGTAGTGCCCGTGCACCAGGCTCGCGAACGCCTCGCCCAGCAGCGCCAGATCGGTGATGGCGTAGAGCTGGGCCCAGTCGTGCGCGCGCATCAGGTCGGCCACGCGCCATCTCTCGACCTGCTCGGCGTCTTGCACGTGCGGCAGCTCGGGCAGCAGCAGTTGCAGGGCCTCCTTTTCCTCGTTGTGCCGCGCACCGGCGTAGAACCGTGAGAACCGCATGCCCGCCAGCGGCGCCAGGCTGGCCACCGGGTTGTCGTTCACGTGCAGCTCGGTCAGGCCGGGGCATGTGGCCAGCGGCGACAGGTCGGTGATCTGGTTGTTGTCGGCATGCAGGTTGGCAAGGGCAGGGTAGCTGCGCGCAAAGCCCAGGTCCGGGATGCGGTTGTCCGACAGGGTACAGGCTGGCGAGCTGCGGCAGGTCCAGCCCCGCCGGAAACGCCGCCAGCTTGTTGTGCCACAGAAACAGGTATTTGAGCGCCTTGAATCCGTTGAGCGCATCGAAGTCCGAGAACATGCAGTTCTCGATGACTG
>NZ_LMIH01000018.1:46043-64237 GCF_001428645.1 Acidovorax sp. Root217 | reverse complement strand
CGTTGCGGGCTTTGCCAAGGCGGCCAGCCTTGGCCGCAGCCCGCGCCTTGCGCTGCATCCCGCGGCCACCCCGGCGCACAGCCGATTTCTCGGTTTCAGTGGACCGGGCTGCAGATGGGGCAACACCCGCAGTGCCGCAAGGTTGGTGAACTTCAGCCTGTCCAGGCTCAGCTTGCGCAGGCCGGTGATGTGGGCCAGGCGGGCCAGATCCACCGGCTCGGCCATCTTGCTGCTGCGCAGCGACAGCTCCACCACGTCGTCGCAGCCTGCGATCTCATCGAGGTCTTCGCTGGTAAAGCGCTCCAGGTGCAGGCCCTGGGCATGGTTCAGTACGCTGATGGGGGAATGGATCTGGTCGGTCCACTTGGATTGACGGGTTGCCATGCGTGTGGTGTGGGGGCGTGGTGCGGCGGGATTGCCCCGGATCATAGGCAAGCCTGGCCCGCTGTACTGGACAACTTGTCCAGCGCGAGGCGTGCGCTTGCGTGGGCGGGTGGGCTGGGGCAGCGCGCCTGGCCAGCACTGCTTGTCACTAGAACTGGGGACAGCGCGCAAGCCGGTGCTGTGGGACACTCCACGGGCCTTCATGCCCCGACAGATAGGCAGACAGACAAACAGACATACCGACAGGACCAGCGCCCCGTTCCATGCCAGAAACCGTTGCCATCACCAACCCCGCAAGCATCCAGATCGCACTCGTGGAGGACGACCCGCGTTTCCAGGCGGCCGTTGCCTCGGCGATCCGCCAGACGGATGACATGCAGCTGCTGTGGGTGGCCGACACGCTGGCGCAGGCGCTGCGCGCACTGAACGGTGGCGGCCCTGCTGCCGATGTGCTGTTGGTGGACCTGGGCCTGCCCGATGGCTCGGGCATCGAAGCCATCGCGACGGCTGCGCGGCGGTGGCCCGGCTGCGCGGTGATGGTGAGCACGGCCTTTGGCGACGAGGCGCATGTGCTGCAGTCCATCGAGGCGGGTGCCAGCGGCTACCTGCTCAAGGACAGCATGCCCGAGCGCATCGTGGGCGAGATCCGCAGCCTGCACGCGGGCGGCAGCCCGATCAGCCCGTTGATCGCCAGGCAGGTGCTGATGCGCTTCAAGCAGGCCGGTGTGCCGGCGCCAGAGGCGGCCGCGCAGGCCGATGCCCACGCCATGCTGTCCGCCCGCGAGCGCGAGGTGCTGCAGTACATCACCAAGGGTTTCACGGCAGAAGAGATTGCGCGGGCGCTGGATGTATCGCACCACACCGTGCTCACCTTCGTGCGGCGCACGTACGCCAAGCTCAAGGTGCGCTCCAAGGCCGAGGCGATCTACGAGGCACGTGCGCGGGGTCTGATCTGAAGACCGCTCTGGCGCGCGCCTTTGTGCTGGCATGGTGCCTGCTGTGCAGCGGCGCGCTGCAGGCGGCTGACCCCGGGCCATCGCCTGTCGATCAGGGTGCGGTGCACATCGTGCAGGCGCAGCGGCTGGAGCGCCCCAGCGTGGGCTTCACACCCCCGCCGTACGTGCTGCAAGGGGACGACATGCCGCGCGGCGGGTGGGAGGCAGTGGCGCTGCCGTTTGCCCAGTCGCCGCAGGTCAAGGTGCCTCAGCAGCAGCAGCAGGGCCAGCCGTTGACCACCGAGGTCTGGTACCGCCTGGCGGTGCCCGCACTCGCGCCTGAGGCCGGCCCCCTGTACCTGTACCTGCCGCGCTGGAAGTCGGACGGCCAGATAGCCGTGTACGCCGATGGGCGGCTGCTCTACCAGACGGACGCAAAATTCCTGTGGAACGCGGTGAACCTGCCCTTGTGGATTCCCCTGCAGGGCACGGCCGGCGCGCCCGCCGTGCGCGAGGTGCAGATCCGCGGCCAGCGCCTGCGGCACACCGGTGCTGCCATGTCCAGCGCCTGGGTTGGGCCCAGTGCGGCCATCGGCTGGCGCTACCAGGCGCGCCACTGGCTGCAGTCCGACTTTCCGGCCATGAGCAGCGCCGCCTTCGTGGCGGCGGGCATCTTCGCGCTGGGCGTGTGGCTGCTGCGGCGGCACGAGCCGCTGTACCTGCTGTTCTTCGCCACGTCCGTGGTGGCATTTGTGAGGACACTGCACTACTTCGTGAGCCGCCAGCGGCTGCCGATCAGCGATGCATGGTTCAGCGGGCTCACCGTGAGCGCGCTGTTCTGGCAGGTGCTGATCTCGTACCTGTTTTTGAGCTACCTGCATGGGGTGCACCACCGCCGGCTCACCATCACGGCCTGCGTGGTCACGGCGCTGGTGAGCATGCTGACGCTGCCACTGCTGCCGGCGCCGCCCAATGCGGCGATCATTTCGCCGCTGCTGTACGCACTGCTGCTTGTGCTGGGCACCACGCTGCTGGGCGTCGCCTGCCGCGATGCCTGGCGCGTCGGCTCCAAAGAGGCCGGCCTGCTCGGCGGCTGGGGGCTCATCAGCCTGATGTCCGGCGGCTACGACTGGCTGCTGCAGAGCAACCTGCTGGTCAGCGTGGAAGGCATCTACCTGGGGCCCTACAGCAACATCGGCGTGTTCTTCATCTTCTCGTACATCATGCTGCGCCGCTACCTGGCGGCGCTGGACGGCATGGAGCGCGTGAACGCCAACCTGGAGCACCGCCTGCGCGAGCGCGAGGGCGAGCTGGCCCTGAGCTACGAGCGCCTGCGCGAGACCGAGCACCGCGCCACCCTGGCGCAGGAGCGGCAGCGCCTGATGCAGGACATGCACGACGGCCTGGGCTCCTCCCTCACCAGCGCGCTGCACCTGGTGCGCCACGGCAAGGCCGGCAGCGAAGAGCTGGCCCAGGTGCTGGCCGAGTGCATGGACGACCTCAAGCTGGCCATCGACTCCATGGAGCCCGTGGACGCCGACCTGCTGCTGCTGCTGGCCACCCTGCGCTTTCGGCTTGCGCCGCGCCTGGAGGGCATGGGCATGGAGCTGCGCTGGGAGGTGCAGGACGTGCCGCCCCTGGCGTGGCTTGATGCCGGCAGCGCGCTGAACCTGCTGCGCATTCTGCAGGAATGCTTTGCCAACGTGGTCAAGCACGCGCAGGCCTCCTGCATCCGCGTCGAGTGCGAGGAAAGCGCCGGCGGCATCGAGGTGCGCGTGCTGGACGACGGCCACGGCTTCGATGTCGACGCCGCATTGCAGGCGCGCGGGCGCGGCCTGAAGAACCAGCTGCGCCGGGCCGACGCCATCGGCGCCAGCGTGTCCTGGGCCAGCACGGCGGCCGGCACGCGCTGCGTGCTGTGGCTGCCGCTGCAGGCGCCCGGCCAACCGCCTGCGCCGTAGCCGGCCCTGCGGCCCCTGCTGCCCCAGGCGGCACTCCCTTTCTGCGCTGCCTGGCCCGGTGTACGCGGGTGCAGGCGCCTGCGCAAGGGGCTGCGCCGCTTCGCTTGTAGCTAGTTCTAGGGACATACAGGCCGGCCGCAAACCGATAGATTCCGGCGTCATCGCCTGTGCGCAGCCTGCGCCGGCGTTTCCGTCACGAAAGCTGCCCCCATGCCAACCCGCCCGACCCCCTTCTCAAGCACCCCTGACACGGGGGGAGCCCTGGCCTGGCGGCGCGCCGCCACCCCGTGGGCCCTGCTGCTGTGGCTGGTGATGGCCTGGCTGCTGCTGTCCGCTGCCACGCCCGCGCGGGCGCAAGGGGCCGTACCGGCATCGGTGCTGGGCCAGCCTGTGCAGCAAGTGGCTGGGGGATATCTTCACACGTGCGCGTTGACCACGGCCGGGGCGGTGCTGTGCTGGGGCTACAACCAGTATGGCCAACTGGGCGATGGCAGCTTCGGCAACAACAAGATCATGCCCCAGCCCGTTACCGGCCTGGCCAGCGGGGTGGCGGCCATTGCGGCAGGGAACGGTCACACCTGCGCGCTGACCACGGCGGGGGCTGTTCAGTGCTGGGGCGACAACTCATACGGCCAACTGGGCGATGGCACCATCAGCAGCGCCAAGACCACGCCCCAGCCCGTCCCGAGCTTGGCCAGCGGAGTGGCGGCCATTGCAGTGGGAGCCAATCACACCTGCGCGCTGACCACGGCCGGGGCCGTGCGGTGCTGGGGCTTGAACCTCAACGGCCAAGTGGGCGATGGCGGCACCACCGACAGAACCACGCCCCAGCCCGTCACCGGCCTGGCCAGCGGGGTGGTGGCCATTTCGGCGGGTGCCAAACACACCTGCGCGCTGACCGCGGCCGGGGCCGTGCAGTGCTGGGGCTACAACGCTGAAGGCCAACTGGGCGACGGCAGCACCACCAACAAGAGCACGCCCCAGCCCATCACGGGCCTGGCCAGCGGGGTGGCAGCCATTGCGGCGGGGTACAGCCACACCTGCGCGCTGACCACGGCCGGCGCCATGCAGTGCTGGGGCAAGAACGCTTTCGGCCAGCTGGGCGATGGCGGCACCACCAACCAAAACACGCCCCAGCCCGTCACGGGCCTGGCCAGCGGAGTGGCGGCCATCGCGCCCGGGGATGACCACACCTGCGCGCTGACCACGGCCGGCGCCGTGCAGTGCTGGGGCAGCAACGTCGATAGCCAACTGGGCGATGGCAGCAATACCAACAAGCGCACGCCCCAGCCCGTCTCGGGCCTGGCCAGCGGCGTGGCGGCCATTGCGGCAGGGGGCTACCACAACTGCGCGCTGACCACGGCCGGGGCCCTGCAGTGCTGGGGCTACAACGGTGACGGTGAGCTGGGCAATGGCGGCACCACCGACAAGAATACGCCCCAACCCGTCACGATCCTGGCCAGCGGGGTGGCGGCCATTGCGGCAGGGCAGTTCTACACCTGCGCGCTGACCACGGCCGGGGCCGTGCAGTGCTGGGGGAGCAACAGCGAGGGCCAACTGGGAGATGGCAGCACCACCAACAAGAGCACGCCCCAGCCCGTCACGGGCCTGGCCAGCGGAGTGGCGGCCATTGCGGCAGGAGTTGCCCACACCTGCGCCGTGACCACGGCCGGGGCTGTGCACTGCTGGGGCCAAAACAACCTCGGCCAGTTGGGCGATGGCAGCGCCACCAACAGGAGCACGCCCCAGCCGGTTACAGGCCTGGCCAGCGGGGTGGCTACCATTGCAGCAGGGCAGTTTCACACCTGCGCGCTGACCACGGCCGGGGCCGTGCAGTGCTGGGGCCATAACGTTTTCGGCCAACTGGGCGATGGCAGCACCACCAGCAAAACCACGCCCCAGCCCGTCTCGGGCCTGGCCAGCGGGGTGGCGTCTATTGCGGCAGGGGATTACCACACCTGCGCGCTGACCACTGCCGGGGCCGTGCAGTGCTGGGGCTGGAACAGTAGTCGCCAACTGGGCGATGGCAGCACCACCAACCAGAGCGCGCCCCAGCCCGTCACGGGCCTGGCCAGCGGAGTGGCGGCCATTGCGGCAGCGGGCTCCCACACCTGCGCGCTGACCACGGCCGGGGCCGTGCAGTGCTGGGGGAGCAACGCCGTTGGCCAACTGGGCGATGGCAGCTTCACCGGCAAAACTACACCCCACCCCGTCACGGGCTTGACCAGCGGGATGGCGGCCATTGCGGCAGGGAGCGCGCACACCTGCGCGCTGACCACGGCCGGGGCCGTGCAGTGCTGGGGGAACAACGGCGATGGCAGCACCACCAACAAAACCACGCCCCAAACCGTCACGGGCCTGGCCAGCGGGGTGGCGTCTGTTGCGGTAGGGAGCGATCACACCTGCACGCTGACCACCTCCGGGGCTGTGCAGTGCTGGGGGAACAACGGCACCGGCCAACTGGGCAACGGGGGCACGGCCAACCGCAACCTGCCAACGCGCATCGCCGCAGCGCAGGCCATCGACTTTCCTGTGGCGGCTGGCTCGCCTGCCTCGGGCACCTCGACCACCCTGTTGGCCACCGCCAGCAGCGGCCTGGCCGTGGCATTCGACACCTTCACCCCCGATGTCTGCACCGTTGCCGGCACCACGCTGACCGTGCTGCCCGGCAAGACCGGGTACCTGTGCGGCGTGCTGGCCCTCCAAGCCGGCGGCACGGGCGCCGATGCCGCCTACTTCGCGGCGGCACCCACCCGCTCGCGCCTCATGCTGGTGGTTGACGTCCCCGACGCCCCCACCGCAGTGACCGCCACGGCCGGCACTGCCCAGGCCACGGTGGCGTGGACGGCCCCCGCCAGCAATGGCGGCAGCGCCATCACCGCTTACACGGTGACCGCAGTGGCCAACCCGGCAAAGACCTGCACGGTCACCACCGGCAGCCCGCTGCCCACCACCTGCACAGTGACGGGGCTTGCCAGTGGCACGGCCTACACCTTCACGGTCAAGGCGACCAATGGCGCGGGCGACAGCGTGGCATCGGCCGCCAGCGCCCCGGTCACGACCGCCTCGCCCGCCGGCGGTGGCGCACCCACCACGGTCAGCGTCAACAGCACGGGCGTCACCACCATCACAGACCCCAACCTGCCGATCATCGTGGGCCCAGGGGCGGTGGGCGGCACCATCGTTCTGCCCGGCACGGGCACCACGCCGGTCACGCTGCAGGTCACGGTCAACGGCCAGCCGCTCACGGTGCAGGCCCTGCCCGGCACCCAGTTGCAGGTGGCCCAGGTCAACGGCCAGAGCGTGCTGGTGCTGGTGGTGCTGCAGGGCTGGGCAAGCATGACCAGCAGCTCGGCAGGCCAGCCCATGGCGCTGGCGGGCGAGGTGCTGCTCAGTTCGGGGGCTGCAGGCACGCGCATCGAGGCGCAGCCGCTGTTGGTTGCGGTGGTGGTCGGCTCGCTCGTACCGCCGCCAGGCGGCCTGCCGCAGGTGGGCAGCCAGGGCCTGCTGGCGGGCGAGCGCCTGCAGGTGGACGCACAGGGCAAGCTGGTGTCCATTGCGCTCGGTTCGCTCAGGGGCGATGCACAGCAGGTGGGCGATGCCATGGCGTTTGCCAACCTGCCGGCCAGCATCACCGTGGACGGCGCGGCCTATGCGCGCCTGGCTGGCCCGGTCACCCGCCTCTCGGGCGCGAACCTTGCCGTGGGTCTGGAGACCACCCCCTCGGGCGTGGTGCTGGTGCGCGATGGCGGGCAGGTGTTGCAACTGCTGCCCGTGCAGCCCATCACCATCGATGCGCGCCTACCCGATGGCATCACCTTCACCCCGCTGGGCCTGCTGCGCTGGGTGCGCGGCGGGGTGGTGGTGCAGTTTGCGCCCGCAGTGGTCGACCTGGCGGGCCTGGCCCAAGCCATCACGGCATTGCTGCCCGATGCGAAGACCAAGCTCGGCGCTGAAGGCGTGCTGCAACTGCGCACCGGTGGGCAGACCTACGTGCTGCGGCCCGACTGGATGGGCGCAGGCGCGGCCACCGGCACCCCGCAGATCGGCGTGGATGAACAAGGCCGCATCTACCTGCAGACAGGGCAGAGCGCGCGGCAGTGGCTGCTGCCGGCGCTGCTGAGCCCAACGCAGGCCAGCGCGATCCTGGGAGCTGCCCTGCCGGGCGCAATGCTGGCGGTGCAGCCATCGGCCAGCGATGGATCGATGACGCTGACGCTTGGCGGCACCCAATGGCGCCTGGTGCCGCAGTGGGTGCTGCCCGAAGGCGGTGCCGCGAGGCAGACGGCGCCCTGGACGCTGGGCGCCGATGGTGTGCTGTACTTCAAGCTGGGCAACCAGGTGCAGGGCGTGCGCATCGCTGACTGACTGATCGATGAACCGACCCTGGGGGAGCGCGTGGGGCGCCGTTCCCACGCCCAGGAGCGTGCGCGGCAGAAGGAGCATCGGCTGCAACGCCCGATAAACCGGTCTCGCCGGGGTTTACCTCTGGCGTCCAGGGGCCCACCTGGGTTTGTCGGTATTAGCCAGCGATCCCCGGCTTTCGGACGTTTTGCTTCGATGCCTTCCGCCGCGCACGCTCCTACCTGCGCGGCACATACCGCATCGCCACGGCCCCCGAGCCAAACTCCACCCGATCCACCAGCTCCAGGTCCACGTACTTCGACAGCCCCGCGAACAGGGTCGGCCCATGGCCCACCAGCCGGGGGTGCACCACGAACTCGTACTCGTCGATCAACCCCAGCTGCGCCAGCGCCATCGGCAGCTGCACGCCCCCGGTGAACAGCCCCTTGCCAGGCTGCTGCTTGAGCTGCTGAACGGCAGCGCCCAAGTCCCCGAGCAGGAGCTCCGCGTTCCATTCAACCTGTGCCAGGGTGCTCGACACGACGTACTTCTTGGCCGCGTCGATGGTTCGGGCAAACGGGTCCGTCCAGCCAGGCCGTGGTTCGGTCGATGCGGCGGGTCGGAACGCGGCCTCCATCATTTGGTAGATGACCCGCCCGAAGAGCAGGGCATCGGCCCGTTCGAGGTTTTCGACCGCGTGGCGGTGCAGCTCCTCGTCCGCAGGCATGGCGCGGTGGTCGCAGCACCCGTCCAGGGTGACGTTGATGGAGTACCGGAGGGGGCGCATCGCAGGGGAGGGGGGTGATGAATGGGATCTTTTCGCAGTGTATGGCGTCAATCCAGAAATGGGCTTGCCATTTTTGCAGCCACTGCAGGGCCGAACGGTGATGATCGGGTGTAAAGCCTGCCATTGTTACCTGTTCTGGGGGCATCCAGGGGGCATGGCGCCACTATGTTCGACACCACTGTTCCGCATCTCCGCGGCCCATGTAACCACAAGCCTGCAGGAGAAGCCCCATGGCGGTCAGTACGCAAGAGCAGAAGCTGCTCATCAAACTCGTCGTCAGCATGCTGGGCATTTCCCCCGGCAGTGCCTTCATGCCGCTGTTGGTCAAAACCTACGAAGACGTGGGCCACAGCCTGCCCGATCTGGCCTCGGCGCTGGCGGGGCTGCCGCAGTTCCAGGCGCGCTACCCGGCCGGCATGGTGGGCGACGCCTTCGCCACCCAGTTCCTGGCCGGCATGGGCCTGGCGGCCGATGCAGGGCTGCACCGCCTGGCGGCAGACCTCTTCAACACGGGTACACCGCCGCAGCAGATCATGCTGGCCGCCGTGCAGGCCCTCGCATCGCCCACCGTGCCGGCGCAGTACGCCGCAGCACGCGCGTTGCTGGAGAACAAGGCCGAGGTGGCCTACTACCACACCCAGATCGCGGGCCGCACGGAAACCGACTTCGCGGCCCTGGCCAAGGTGCTGGAGAACGTGACGCAGGACCCGGCCTCGGTGGCCGCGGCCAAGCTGGTGCTCGACCAGCCGTTGGTGCCCGATGCAGGCGGTGGCGGGCCACCACCGGTGTTCGCCGTGACCAAGGGCGTGGGCGACACCGCCTCGTTCACCACTGCGGGCACGCAGATCGACGTGACCGAGGCGGGCGGCACCTTCACCTTCACCAGCAGCGGTGGCAGCGCGGGCACCGCCACGATCACGGGTCCACTGGCAGGCTTCGCCGTGCCCGCAGGCTCTACCCTTGCTCTGAGCAGCGCGCTGGCCAATGGCAAGGCGTTCTCCGGCGCGGGCACCGCCCTGGTGGTGGCCAATGCGGGTGGCGAAGACCTTACCGCGTTCACCGGCACCGGCGTCGGCGGCTTCGCCCTCACCAGCGGACAGAACTACACCCTCACGGCCGCCCAGGCGGCCATCGGGCGCATCGGCACCGGCGGGGCCGCGGGCACGCTGACCGACGCGGGCACCACCACCGTGCGCGACACACTGGCCGCCCTGGGTGGTGGCGTGGCCGCCACGCTCAAGGCCCACGGCGCGGACAGCGTGATCGCCAGCGCCACCACGCCCGGCGACATCTCGGCCATCTCGGTATCCGGCATCGACAGCATCGTGCTGGCCGGCGGCAACTACACCATGACGGCGGCGCAGGCCGCGCTGGCCGATGGCACCACGGGCACCCAGGTGGTGACCCTGACCACCCAGGCCAGCGGCACGCTGGCCGCCAGCGTTGAATCCTTCGCGCTGGGCAACTTCGCCAACAGCGTGACTCTGGGCGCCGTGGGGCAGGATGTGAGCAGCCCTGCCGGCACCGGGACCACGCTGGACATTGCCGGCGCCACGCCCACCGGCACCTGGGCACTTGGCCACGCCAGCGACGACACGCTGGTCGCCACCGACGGCGCCAACATCCAATTCGTCAACGGCGGTGCCGCCACCACGGCGGACAAGCTTGCGCTGACTGGCAGCATCTTCATGTCGCAGGCGCAGCACGAGGCGCTGGCCAGAATCGCAGCGCCTGGTTCTTCGAACAGCGTGACCATCAGCGGCACCGGCACCGTCACAGCCCGCGCCGATGTGGAAACCTACAGGGTGGCAAACTCCAGTGCCCCGAACACCATCCTCATCACGCTTGGGACCACCAACGTGATTGGCGGTTCGGGTGATGCGACGTTGGTCATCGCCCCCGGCCTGGCAGTCACCGGCAACTACGTCCTCAACGGCTTCTCCGGCGCGATCAGCGCAGGCAACGGTGTGAACCTTTCGGGCGTGAACAGCGGCGGCGCCACCACGGCCAAGGACCTCACCATCAACGGTGCGATCAGCATGTCGCAGGCACAGCACCAGGCGTTTACCTCCGTCAGTGCCACCGGCGGTTCGGACGAGGTGACCATCACAACGGGCGGGGCCGTTACCGCAAAGTCCGGCATCGAAACCTATGTCCTTTCGGGAGGCGGCGCCAACACGCTGACGGCGCTTGCCATCGCGACAAAAATCACCGGCTCGGCGGCCAACGCCACGACGGTGGATGTCGGCAACCTCAACGTGCTTGGCAGCACCTGGTTGCTGGGCCACACAGGCGACACCATCGTCGCCTCGGGCACCAACGCCAATATCTCCGGCGTGAATGCCGGTGCGGCCACCGAGGCAGAAAACCTCTCGCTGATCGGCGGGATCACCATGACGCAGGCCCAGCACGAGGCGCTGACCAAGATTTCCGCGTCTGGATCAACGGACTTCGTGTCCATCACCACCGGCGGCGCGGTCACTGCCCAGGCAGAGGTGGAAACCTACAACGTGTCGTCCGGCGGCCCGAACACCGTCACCGTGCTGGCGGGCACCAAGGTCACCGGCAGCAGTGGCAACGCCACCACGATCAACGTGGGCGGCAGCACGGTCACCGGCTCCTATACCCTGGCCAACGGTGCCGACGTGCTGAAAGCCACCGACGGCGCCAACATCGCGGGCGCCACCATCGGCACGGTCGAACTCCTGTCGCTGACGGACGCCGTCACCATGACAGCGGCGCAGTACAACGCCTTCAACACGGGCGGCATCACCGCCACAGGCAACAACGACAGGATCATCCTCACCACGGCGCTCAGTGGCAGCGAGACCCTGCACGCGGCGGTGGAGCATTTCACCCTTGCCAACGCCAACTACGCGGTCACGCTGGGTGCGGCGCAGTCGATCGACGCCCAAGCCCTGGCCGCCGGCAAGTCGCTGGCATTGGCCGGCAACTCCACGGCCAGCGTGGCACTGGCGGACGGCAATCTGTTGGCCAGCAGCGCCACGGGAAAACTTACGGTGACGGGCGGTACCGGGGCCAACACCATCACCCTGGGCAGCGGTATCGACACTGTCAACGCCGGTGGCGGCGCGGACTTCATCACCGGCGGCGGCGGGGCCGACACCCTCAACGGCGATGCCGGCAACGACACTTTTCTGTACGGTTCGATGGCGCAGTTTCTGTCGGCAAACGCGCTGCTCGACCTGGTCGATGGCGGCAACGACATCGACACTGCCGAGATCGACGGCGGCATCACCCTGACAACCGCGTCCGACCTGACGCGCATGACGAACGTGGAGCAGATCACGGCGCGAAGCCAGTTCGCGACAGGCTATGCGCACAGCATCGTTGTCAACAGCGACTCCAACCTGGGTGGCGTGACCACCATTGATCTTTCGGGCGACACGAAGAACACCTCGTCCGGCAGCTTCGACCTGAGGGGGGTGTCCCAGGCCATGACGCTCAAGGGCGTGGGCGCGGGCACCAACAGCTTTCACGGCGGCTCGGGCGCGGACACCATCTTCGGTGGTAGCGGCAACGACAGCTTCTTCTTCGGCTCCGCGGCGGAGGCCGCCAGCGACTCGCTGATCAGCGGCGGCGGCAGCGACAGCGTGGTGTTTGCATCGACCGCAGGCGAGACACTGGTGGTCGGCAACAATTTCAGCGGCATCAACTCCTTCTATATTTCCACCGGCGTTGCAGGGACCAGCACCGGCACGACCAGCGAAAACATCAACGCCAGCACCCGCACGCAGGGCCCAGTTACGCTGAGTGGCAACACCGGCGCCAATACGCTCACGGGCACATCAGATGCCGATACCCTGGTGGGCAATGGCGGTGCCGACATACTGCGCGGCGGCGGCGGCAACGACACCCTCACCACCGCCGGCAGCGCCGCCACCTATGTCTTCGAGGCAACGGCTTCTAACAATGGCAGTGACACCCTGCAGGGCGTGCTCAGCAGCGGCAAGTTCGATTTCTCGGCGTTTCTGGGCGCACCGGGCACTCTGAAGGGTGCTGCGGTGCTTGCGACGGATTCCGGCGTGCGCCTGGACCTGACGACTGGCGAAAGGATCGGTGTGCGCCACGGGTCCACAAGCCTGAGCACTAACGACATCAAGACGGCCAGCACGGGAGTCGCCGGCGAGGTACTCATCGCCAACGACGGCAAAGCGGTGATCTTCTCGTTCTCGAGCGGCAGTGCCAGCAATAACGCCCTTGGGTCCATCTACTACGTGGAAGACACCTTAGGGGGTGCCGGGCAGAGCTGGATGGTAATGCAGGTGGGCGTGATTGACAGCAGTAGCGTCTCCATCCTGAATATGGTGAACCAGAACATGTACGCTTAGGAGCGTGCAGACTGTCAGGTCTGAGGGCTCTTGCCTGCTTGGCGCGCATCATGGCTGCGCCGGCGATCATCCGGTTGCTGACTGTCCACCCCGAAGTGAAGCCACTCGCTGTGCCGTGCCATGAGATCGCGCGGAGAGCATGGGCGCTCGGGCTTTTCGGTCATGGTGGTTCCTTGGTGGTGGCTCAGGGGATTGGCACCTGCATGCTTGGTCAGCATCCGTGTGCCAATGGATGCAAAACGTTCGGCGCGAGCGCTCTATTCGTCGCCGCGCACCACCAGCACGGGAACCGGGGCAGTCCGGATCACCTGTTCAGCACCGCTCCCCATTAGCACCCTTCCCAGGCCTTTGCGCCCATGGGTTCCGAGCACGATCAGGTCTGCCTTCCATTCGCGGGCCTGAATGGCCACCGTTTCACCGAGCCGCACGCCAGGAATCTCCGCCAGCACGGAGTCTGATTCCACCCCAGAAGAGCGGGCAATCGCCATCGCATCGGCCAAAAGGCCGTGTGCCTGGTTGCGTGCAACCGAGAGGAGATCGACGCTGTAGTCGTAGCCGGAAATCAGTGCCAGGTCGTCGATGGCATGCACCAGGCGCACCACGGCACCACATTCCCGCGCCAGCCCGAGCGCGGTGACGAGTGCCTTGTTGGAGGTCTGGCTTCCATCGACGGGAACGAGAATGCGCTTGAACATGGGGTTCTCCTTGGGGTGGGGGCTCCATCATGGATGGACCGATGCGCGCATCCATTGACCTCGGTCATCCTCGGCGGATACAGCTGGCTTTTTTTGCCGTCGTACTGCCTGGCGTGGCTTGGGCAGGGGAGCAGCGCAGCGGCGATGCGTTGTTTCTTGATCCGCATCAAGTCCCCCCGGTGCGTGGCTCGCGAAGATGATCGATGTCCTGCACGCGCGGCCTCTGGCCTTGAAGGATGTGTGCTGTTGCGCGTCGCAGGCCATCCAGAAAGGTGTCTGATGGATTCGACTGCCAGCAGCCAGGCAACCATGCTCCCGGCCCTCGGCCTGGCCGTGGCGCTGGGTGTCGGTCTTCTCATCGGCACCGAGCGCGAACGGCGCAAGGGGCAAGGCGACGACCGCGAAGTGGCCGGTGTGCGCAGCTTTGCCGTTGCCGCCGTCTGCGGGGCGTTGGCGCAAAGCCTGCCAGTGCCGGGCCTGGTCGCGGTGGGCGCGCTGCTGGTGACCCTGCTGGCGGTGATTGCCTATTTCAAAAGCCGCTCGAAAGACCCGGGGCTGACCACCGAGATGGCCCTGTTCGTCACCTACCTGATCGGGGTGCAGTCGGCCATTTCACCGCCGCTGGGTGCAGCCTGTGGTGCCGGCCTGGCTGCGCTGCTGGCCGCGCGCAGCCATCTCCACCGGTTCGCGACCGAGTTGCTCAGCGAGCAGGAGCTGCATGATGGCTTGCTGCTGATCGCCCTGGCGCTGATCCTTTTGCCGCTGGTTCCATCGCGTCCAATGGACATGCTGGGTGGCATCAATCCGCGCCCGCTGGCCGCGATGGTGCTGCTGATCCTGGCGATGCAGGCGGGCGGCCAGGTCGCGCTGCGCAGGCTGGGCCCCCGCGGCGGGCCGCTGCTGGCAGGCCTCGTTTCGGGCTTTGTCTCCAGCACGGCGTGCATTGCATCGCTGGGCAGCCGGGCCCGTGCCCAGCCGCAGCAGCTGTCGGTCCTGGCGGGGAGCGGCGCTGTCTCGGCATCTGCCACCTGGCTGCAGGCCTTGATGCTGTCGGCGGCGCTCTCACCAAGTGCCGCGTGGGCACTGCTGCCCAGTGCACTTGCTGGGGCGGTGGGGGCGGCTGCGTGCGGCGCAGTTCTTGCCCGCCATGCAGCCGCCCCACCCGAGGCGCTGCCGGACAGCAAGGGCTCCGCCCTGCGCCCCCGCGAGGCCATTCTGGTCGCGCTGGTACTTGCGGGTGTGACCTTGCTGGTAGGAAACGCCCAGCGCCATCTGGGCGACACGGCAGGCAGCATCGGCGTGGCGTTGGCAGCGCTGCTCGATCCCCACGCCTCCATCGCCGCGCTGGCCGCGCTGCATGCCGCCGGCCGTGTATCTGCCGATCACTGGATCGCAGGCGTGCTGGTGGCCATAGGTGCCAACACGTTGACCCGTTGCGTGGTGGCAGCCGTAGCGGGTGGCAAATGGTTCGCCGCACGCATCGCTGGGGCGCTGGCGTGCAGCCTGGCCCTCGCATCGCTGACGGCGTGGTGGACCGTGCGGGGGTGATTCACTGTTCAACTTGCCAGTCCCTTGATGGGCACCAAGCCGCAAGCAGGTAGCGGCTGACATAGTCAGCCATGACCACTGGGTCCATGCCTTCGACCCGCGCTGCGAACAGCGGCGCGTGGCCAAGATCCGCATCCATCAGAGCCATGGGCAGATGCAGACCGCTACAAGGACAAGGCCGCAGCAAAGGCGCCGTACCGAGTGGGCCTGCCAGACCTGCGCATTCAGTAGTACGGAACGGACCTCTCCCCGCGCTCAGCCCGTGTGCACTGGGCCTTCCACAAGTGCTCCATCAATCGCCAGACTGCGTTGCACCGCGAAACGCGATGCGGACTATCGCGGCGTTGCTCCGCCACACGAACCATCCCATCCGCACAGGTGCTTTGGCTACGCTCAAGCATCAGGGCGGACCGCTGCCGATTTGCGGTTGGCCGAATCCCGCACCACGTTGCAAACCTGCACGCGGTACTCCGCAAAGAACACCTGTCGCCCCATCTTCTTGGCCCCAACGTGCTCTGGGTGGGCCGCCCAGGCCTTTAGACCTTCTTCGGACTCAAACTCCACGATCGTCACCCGTTCGCCGTCGTCGGCCGTGAAGCCCTTGTGCGAAACGTAGCCGGCAATGCCTCGGACCAACTCGCTCATCCGCGCTGCGGATTTCTGGTATTCGCCCTGGAATTGGGCGTTCAATCTGGATCTGAAAACGGTGACGAACATGGATCCTCTTTCAACGCAAAGTGTGCACTTCAAAGACAAAGTGATTGCAGTCTAGAAAGCATCTTTCGTCTCGTAAAATGAATAATTAAAATCATTTCATTCTTGAATTGAGAATATGGACTTGCCCGATCTGCGCGTTTTCAAGGCTGTGGCTGAGGCTGGTGGCATCACCCGTGCGTCTGCATTGCTCCATCGCGTCCCGTCCAATGTCACGACGCGCATCAAAAATCTCGAAAGCAATCTCGGCGTCACACTCTTTGACCGGGAAAATCGGCAGTTTCAGTTGTCGCCGCAAGGAAAAGTGTTGCTCGAATACGCCAATCGCTTGCTCTCCTTGGCCGAGGAGGCGCGCGGTGCAATGCACGAGCAGGTGCCGCGTGGCGTGCTTCATCTGGGTGCGATGGAGAGCACCGCCGCCATCCGCCTTCCGTCGCTGATTGGAAAGATTCACGATAGCTACCCGGATCTTTCCATCGAACTTCGCACGGGCGCGCCGCGCCCGCTGACGGCGCGCGTGCTGTCTGGCGAGCTGGACGCGGCGCTGGTGGCAGAACCCGTGTCCGACCCGCAGCTGGACAGCCTGGTGGCGTACACGGAGCAACTGGTCGTCATCGGACCGGCCGGGCATCCGCCGATCCGCTCTGCCCATGACATTCGAAAAGGCACGTTGCTGGTCTTTGAACCTGACTGCCCGCATCGCCAGCGACTGGAGGCCTGGTGTGCACGAGACAACATGGCACCGAGTCGAATCATTGAGCTTGGGTCTTACCACGCCATCCTTGGATGTTGCGTGGCGGGCATGGGCGTCGCGCTCATTCCGACGGCAGTGCTGGACACTTACACCGAACGCGCCAGGCTTTCGGAGCACAAGCTCAAGGGCGACTTCCGAACGGTGAAGACCTTGCTCATCTGGCGCAGGGATTCGCCACAACCCAAGGTGAAGGTCCTTGCAGATTTGATCCGGCAGGGGCAACGGCCACCGCGGCAACGCCGCGTCGATTGACGCATCCCGGTCAGTCCTGGTCCAGGCGTATCCTTGGCGTTGTCTGCAGATGGTAGAAAGCTGCCATCGGTTGTCTGCTTCGCGGCAAGGCTGAAATTCAGCTCGGGGCGAAGGATTCAACCGGTCGTGCACCTCCCTTGGTCCACCTCAGGGCAACTGAGCGATGCAGATGCCGATTGGCGGCAGCTGGCGGGTGTGCAATTGAGCCGATCTGGGTGGCCAGCGCCCGCCGTTCCCACTGTCACCGGACTGGGTGCTCAGCAGCGGCAGAAATACGCAGCCTGGCGGCACAAGGCGCCATCACTCTTCCCCGCGCTTGCGGTGGACGCTCTGCCGCAAGGCCCTGGCGGCTTTCGATGAAGCTTCTGCCGCCGCTTTGGCCGCCTTCTGCATGGCAAGTTCGGCCTGTTCAAGCGCCTCTCGGGTGGCAAGGGCTGCCTGCTGCGTGTCTTGCCTGCTCGCCTGCAAGGACCGCTTGGCCGCGTCGTCAGCCTTTTGCAGCGCCTCACTTGCCAGTTCAGATGCTTTGCGTGCCTCGGCGCGGGCGAGGATTGCAGCCTCTTTGCTCTGGTCGATGGCCTTGTCTGCCGACGCGGCGGCTTTTTCTTCGAACCGGACCGTTGCTTCGGCGGCCTTGCGCGCTGCCCGCTGTATGCCTTGCGCCAGCGCCCTGGAAACCTTGCCTGCGGCCATCCTGCTCTTGTCTGCGGCGGCTTTGGCTGCCGCTGTGGCCTGTCGGGCCGCGATCTCTGCGTCGTGGGCTGCCCTTGCGGCCACACTGTCTGCCGATGGGTTGGCCTGGGGTGCTGGTGGCCGGGCTGAGGGATCGCCTGCTTGCGCTGCGAAGGCGGTGAGGCTGGCCGTGACCAAGGTGAGCACAATGAATTTGGGCAGTGGGTGCGCCATCTGGAACTCCTGTCAACAAGAATGAAAGGGGCTGGGGCAGGTGGCCGCTGCCCCGTTTCGTCACGGCGACATCGGCCTGTGCGGTTGGGCGTGGCGCCTGGTCAATCGAAGGTGATCCACGCCACGAACATACGCACCGCCAACCATATTGCTGCCGCCGCGCACACCAGGCCCAGTGCGCCAATGATCCATAGACGGGGCGTCATCGAGTGGCCCCTCCACAAAGATGGAGCAGTGTGCAGGTCAAGGCTTTTGGCGCTTGAAGGTGCTGAAGTCGATCAGGGAGTAGATCGGGCAGGTTCCCATGACACCTGTGAGAAGCAGCACGAAACCGATGTAGCCCCAGGGGCCAATGGTTCCCATGGCGGCCAGGCTGATCAGCAGCACCCCCGCAGCCAGCCTTACGGCCCGGTCCAATACCCCGACATTGCTTTGAAGAAATGACATGGCAGCTCCTTGATGGTCATGGCCCATGGTGCGCGTCCTGGCCCTGTCCCCATTGAGGCAGATCAATCAATAGTCCACTGAAACCGAGGAATCGGCTGTGCGCCGGGGAGGCAGG
>NZ_LMIH01000018.1:238-46014 GCF_001428645.1 Acidovorax sp. Root217 | reverse complement strand
AGCGCAAGGCGCGGGCTGCGGCCAAGGCTGGCCGCCTTGGCAAAGCCCGCAACGCCGCGATGCGCCCGCTGCCGCCCCGGCCCGAAGGGTGAGGGCCTGGCAGGGCCGCACTCGTCGTTGCCGTGCTCGCCGGATGTGCAATCCGGCTGCGCCCGCCGCCCAGATTGCGGCCTTGCCAGACCCTCACGCACAGCCGATTCCTCGGTTTCAGTGGACTAGCCCAATCCAGGGCCCGTCTTCCATTGACCCAGGTCAATGGTGTCCAGGGCCAATGGGCCTAACGTGTGTGCACGGCAGGGCTTGGGCGTGCGTCGTCCAAAGCCACGGACCACCACGTAGATCGGAGACAAGCATGCGCATCGACTTTCTGGGCGGAACAGGCACCGTCACCGGTTCGAAATACCTGCTGACCCACCATGGGCGCCGGCTGTTGGTCGACTGCGGTCTTTTCCAGGGGCTCAAGCAGTTGAGGCTGCACAACTGGGATCCGTTGCCAGTGGATGCTGCCAGCATCGATGCCGTCTTGCTCACCCATGCGCACCTGGACCACAGTGGCTATGTGCCGCGGTTGGTGAAATCAGGATTTCGCGGAAAGGTGTATTGCACAGCGGCCACGCGCGAGCTGTGCCAATTGCTGCTGCCCGACTCGGGATGGCTGCAGGAAGAGGACGCAGAGTACGCCAACCGCCATGGCCATTCCAGGCACAAGCCTTCGCTGCCGCTCTACACCCAGGAGGATGCCCGCCTGGCACTCGAGGCGTTCGAGGAGATCCCCTTCGGGCATGAATGCTCGCCCTGGAGCGGCTGGTCATGGCGGCTGCAGCGTGCGGGGCACATCCTCGGGGCCGCCAGTGCGCGCATTGCCTGGGACGGTGGTAGCCTGCTGTTTTCGGGTGACGTGGGGCGAAGCGATGACCTGCTCATGCGGCCGCCGCAAACCCTCGAAAAGGCAGACTACGTGGTGGTCGAGTCCACCTACGGCAACCGCCAGCATCCCGACGAGGATGGGCTCGTCGAGCTCGCCTCGGTCATCAACCGCACGGCGGCCCGGGGCGGCATCGTGGTCGCACCCGCATTTGCCGTGGGTCGGGCGCAGACCTTGATCCATGCCATCCAGTTGCTCAAGTCAGCGCGGCGCATTCCGGACCTTCCGGTCTACCTCAACAGCCCGATGGCTGCGGACGTCACCGGCCTGTACAAGAACCACGCGGACGAACATCGGTTGGGGGCGATCGAGTGCGAGGCGATGAGCGTGCAGACCACCATCGTCAACACCGTGGAGGAGTCACGCCGGCTCAACAGCCTGAGCTACCCCTCGGTCATCGTCTCCGCCAGCGGCATGGCCACTGGCGGCAGGGTGCTGCACCACCTCAAAGCCTATGCGCCAGACCGCAAGAACGCGATCCTGTTTGCGGGCTTTCAGGCCGCGGGGACCCGGGGCCAGGCCCTGGTGGACGGTGCAGATGCCATCAAGATCCACGGCGCGTACGTGAAGGTGCGGGCGGAAGTCACCAACCTGGCGCAATTTTCTGCGCACGCGGACCGCCGTCAACTGCTCGACTGGCTCGGCGTGCAGCATTCACCGCGCCGCGTCTTTGTGACCCACGGAGAGCCGGTGGCAGCGGATGCGATGCGCTTGGCCATCGAGGAAACCTACGGCTGGGACTGCACCGTGCCCGAGTACCGGCAGTCCTTTGAGCTTTGAGTAACTACCGACAGTTGCCGGGCCACCACGGCCAAGGCAGGCAGGATCTGCAGGGGGCCGCACCATGATTGGTCAATTCGCCGCCTGCTTGGCGCTGTCGCGAATGCTCTGTGCCGTCTGCCCGAACAATACCTTCTTCTGCTCGTCCGTCATCGGCTTGCGCAGGTCCTTGGCCAGGTCCAGGCCGCGCTGCACGGCGGGGCGCTCCATCAACGTGTCGTGCCAGCGCTTGAGGTGCGGAAAGTTTTCGAGCGGGATCTCGTACGCCACATGCGAGCGGATCCAGGGCAGGCTGGCCATGTCGGCAATCGAATAGTCGTCGCCCGCCACGTAGGCGCCGGTGCGCTCCAACTGGCCGTCGAGCACGCCGTACAGGCGGTTCACTTCCTTGCCGTAGCGCTCGATAGCGTAGGGCACCTTCTCGGGCGCATACACCTTGAAGTGCCCGTTCTGCCCCGACATGGGCCCCAGGCCCCCCATCTGCCACATCAGCCACTGCATCTGCGCGTAGCGCTGGCGCATCTCGGTGGACCAGAATTGGCCGGTCTTCTCGGCCAGGTACATCAGGATGGCGCCGCTTTCGAACACCGACACCGGCGCGCCGCCGCCCGGCGGCGCGTGGTCCACGATGGCCGGCATGCGGTTGTTGGGGCTGATGGCCAGAAAGTCGGGCTTGAACTGCTCGCCCTGGCCGATGTTCACCGGCAGGGTGCGGTAGGGCAGGCCGCATTCCTCCAGCATGATGGAGATTTTCCAGCCATTGGGCGTGGGCCAGTAATGCAGGTCGATCATGGGGCGCTTCATCGGTGGTGGTTGAAGGAAGCGGCAGCGTAGCAGCCTTGGGGGAAGGTTGCAGGGGAGGGCCCGGCAAGACCATGTGGTGCTTGTCGTTCTGAAGGCGTCTGCGGCTTGCTTGAATCCGTTGGGCACCTTGCAGCCTCTGGCGGGCCGGAGACAGCCCCCAAGGGGGATCTCTGATGAAGGCAGTCTCGGTTCGCGGGGCCAACAGCAAGAGATCGTCATGGCCCCCTGAGGTACCTGCTGTTGCCACCTCAGCCGATGAGTGGCAGCGGCGCCTCGGGATGCACCAGCCCCGCAGCCCGCAGCTCACGCCAGAAATCCGCCGGCACGGCCAGCTGCAGCGCGGCGCGGTCCTCCGCAAGGCGTTCAGGCCGGCTGGCACCCGGGATCACCGCTGCCACGGCCGGGTGCGCCAGCGCGAACTGCAGGCCCGCGGCCTTCATCGACACGCCATGCCGGTCCGCAATCGCCTTGATGGCAGCCACCTTGGCCAGGATGGCGGGCGTGGCCGGGGCGTACTCAAAATTGGGCCCGCCGACCAGCGCGCCCGAGCTGTAGGGGCCACCGACGACGATGGACAGGCCCTGCTCGGCCACCTTGGGCATCACGCGCTGCAGCGCACGGCTGTGGTCCAGCAGCGTGTAGCGGCCCGCCAGCAAAAAGCCGTCCGGGCGCGGGCCCTGCAGGTCCAGTAGCAGCTCGATGGGCTCGACCCGGTTCACGCCCAGGCCCCAGGCCTTGATGACGCCCTCGTCGCGCAAGCGGTCCAGCGCCTTGAAGGCGCCCTTGCGCGCGGTCTCGAACACGCCCAGCCATTCGTCGCCGTAGAAGTCCTGCGCAACGTCGTGCACCCAGGCGATGTCGATGTGGTCGGTCTTCAGGCGTTTGAGGCTGTCTTCGATGGAGCGCAGCGTGGCGTCCTCCGAGTAGTCATTGACGATGCGGTTGGGGCGGCCGTGCCGGAACACGTCGCCTTTTTCGCCCAGGTCGCGCGCGGCCACGTCCTCCACCTCGTCCAGCACCAGGCGGCCGACCTTGGTGCTGATGACGTACTCGTTGCGCGGCCGGTCCGCCAGGGCCTCGCCCATGCGGATCTCGGCGAGGCCTGCGCCGTAGAAGGGTGCGTTATCGAAGTAGCGGATGCCGTCGTTCCAGGCAGCGTCCACCGTGGCGCGCGCCTCGGCCTCGGGGATGGCGCGGAACATGTTGCCCAGCGGGGCGGTGCCAAAGCCCAGCGGGCCGGGAAGAAGGTCTTTGAGGGTTGCTGTCATGGTGTTCTCCTGCGGATGGGTGATGGTAGGGGGCTCAGGCAGCCTGCATGGCCGTGAATTCCGTATAGCTCTCGGCGATCAGCAGGCCGGCGGGTGCACGCTCGGCGTGGTAGCGCGCTGCCAGGGCCGAGGGCGCGCCGTCCATGCCGGCGCGCGAGCGCGTCAGCGGGGCCATGGCGATGCGGTTCTTCACATCAATGGCGCCCAGGCGGGTGGGAGTGAACAGGGTTTCGGTGGTGGTCATGGTGGTTTCTTTCGATGGCAAAAGTGGATGGGTAAAGGCTTGCACAGGACGAAGGATGCGCGCCGCTGACAAATTCATCCAATTTATTTTCTGGATTCCAGATATTCCAGTAAAAGATATCTGATGCGCTACGACCTCAACCTCCTGCCCGTCTTTCTGACCCTGATGGAAGAGCGCAGCGTGACCCGCGCCGCGGAGCGCCTGGGCACCACGCAGCCCGCGCTGTCCAACGCGCTCACGCGCCTGCGCACGCTGCTGCAGGACCCGCTGTTCATCCGCGAGCGCTACGGCATGCAGCCCACCGCACGGGCCTTGGCCCTTGCGCCGCAGATCGCGCAGGCCCTGGCGGTGCTCGATGGCATCGTGCTGGGGCAGCAGGCGTTCGATCCGGCCAGTGCCGACCAGCTCGTGACCATCGCCGCCAACAGCTATATGGAGTTCGCGCTCATGCCGGCCATCGTCGCGCGGTTGCGCGCGCAGGCCCCCGGCATCCGCCTGCGCCTGGTACCGTTCGGCACCGACCTGGCCGAGACGGGCGTGGTCTCCGGCACCACCGCCCTGGTGCTTGGTCGCATCGTGGACGCGCCGGACAACCTGGTCGTGCAGCACCTGGGCGATGACGGCCTGGCCTGCGTGGTGCGGGCCGACCATCCGCAGGTCGCCGGCAACAAGCTGACCAAGAAGCTCTACGAGCAGTTGCGCCACGTCAACGTGCTGCCGCCGGGCCGGCTGCGCGCAGGCCTGTTCCAGGCGCTCGAGCGCCAGGGCCTGCAGCGCGATGTGGCCGTCTCGGTCACGCACTTCCTGGCCATTCCGGAGATGGTGGCCATGACCGACTACTGCACCACGCTGCCGCGGCTGATCTGCCACCGGCTGGCGCACGATGCGCGGCTCAAGGTGCTGCTGGCGCCTGTGGACCTGGGCACCTTTCCGCTGCACATGGGCTGGCACGTGCGCTACCGCGACGACCCGGCGCACCGCTGGCTGCGTGCGCTGGTCGCGCAGGTGGCGCAGGAGCTGGTGGGGGAGCAGGGCCCGAGTGGGGGCGCGCTGGCCACTGCGGCTGCAAGGCCATCCGCCCCTGCGCCAGAAGCACCTCGCAGGCGTCCTCGGCGCTGAAAATCCGCGCGGCCTTCTGAAACCCCAAACCGGTTTTTATTGCGCCATGCGCTTGGACAGGAACCGCATCGCAAACGGCAGCAAAATCCCCAGCGTGATCATGATGAAGCGCACCAGCGTCGGCTGGTTGCCCATGGCCCAGTGGCCGAACCAGGCGACGATGAACACCGAGTACACGTAGATGCGCAGCACCTGCATCACGTCCAGCGGCACGTCCTCGATGAACTCGTAGTTCGTGGTGCGCTTGAAGAAGGGCACACCTTCGCTGCCCAGTTCACGCAGCCGCGCACTGCCCATCGGGAAGATGGGAAAACCGATCAGAAACCACTTGGTGGTGACGAACGAGTCGTCCTGCTCGAATTTGCACTTGCCAAGATACGAGGTGCCTATGCCGTTGTAGGTGTTAGCCATGGAGGACAATCCCCTGCATGTTCCCCCGCCATGGGTGGACAGGGCGGGCTTGCCATCCGGTCGTGCACCGCATCCCGCGATCAAGCCGGCCGCAAAGGGCCATGGCGCCTTGATTCCTCATTGGTATTCCCCTTGTTGGATTTGATTTTTGGTTACCGCGTCCCGTTGCACTGGGGTCAGCCACGGCCAGCGGTGGCGCGATGGTGCCATGGCAGCGGGAGGGGAATCAATCCAGGGCGACAGGCGGACCGTTGTCGGGCGCCAACGGCTTGCGCATGTAGACAGTGAACCCGCCCATGAAGGGCTCCTCGCGGTCCACGGCGAAACCGTGGTGCAGGTACAGGTCGACGTTCGATGCAAACTGCTTGTTGGTGTACAGACGCAGGCCTTGGAGCTGCAGCGCCTTTGCGGTCTGTTCAGCCTGCGCGAGAAGGATGCGTGCACAACCGCGGCCCTGAAAGGCGGGCGCGACCGCCAGGTTCTCGATCAGCAGCCATTGCGGCTCCGGGATCATCTCGACCAGGCCGGCGAGCACGCCGTCGACGTGCAGCAAATCAACCAGGTGTTCCCTGACAGCCGTCTCGTAGTCCGCCTTCATCGGCAGGGGCTCCCGCCCGATCACCGGCACCCACTTGGCATAGGCGGCGCGGGTCAGCAAGGCCACTTCTGGTGCGTCGTTGGCGGTCGCGCGCCTGATTTGAAAGTCCATGGGATGTTTGCCGCTCAGTCTTTGCGCGCTTCGCCGGCCGCATACCACGCAGGCGCCGAACCCGCATGGATGCTGCGCAGCGCCTTCGCCGGCACGAACGGCGTATCCAGCGTGCCCAGCGAGAACGACATCCACGCCGCCGCATCGCCATGCTCGCTGTGCCAGGTCAGCGGCGAGCCGCATTCCGGGCAGAACGTGCGCGTGACGCCCGGCGATGACTCGCGGCGCTTGAGCAGCTCTGCGCCGCGTATGAAGGCAAAGCTGCCCACCGGCACGCTGCCATAGGACCCGAAGGCCGCGCCATGCGCCTTGCGGCACATGCTGCAGTGGCAGTGCGAGGCGGCCTTGATCTCGGCGCGGGCTTCGTAGTGGATGGCGCCGCACAGGCAACTGCCTCGGTACAGCGCAGCTGCGTTGCTGTTCTTGTCCATGGTGCTCTAGCGGTTGGATGTTGTACAGATTCTGCCGCAGGATTGGCTGGCGATACTTGCTGAACCGAGTCCCGTCGCAGCCGTATCGGCGTCGCCTGCAGAAGCGAACGGGTGCCTTTGCTTGTCTGGGAAGCTGCTTTCCACCTACGCCGCACTGGTGTATCTCCTCTCGACAGGGCTGGGCGCACGTGCACAATGTTCCAACAGCCATTGGCTCCGGGAGTGCATATGGCAAAGTTGCTGAAGCTGCGGCGCCGCTTTGAAAGAATGGTGCTCGCGGGTTTCATTGCGGCAACCATCGTGGTTGCCGCCCTGGCCTCGGTCACGTGGACACTTGCGCAGGACGCACGGGATGCGGCGCATCTGGTTTCGCACACCCACCAGGTGGTCAATGCCATCTCGCAGGCAAAATCCGATACGCTGCAGATCGAGCTGAGCACCCAGAACTACAGAATTTCAGGCGATACAAACGCCCTGGCCGATCGCAACAGGAAGATGGACGATCGCGAAAATGCGATGCGCTTGTTGCTGCAACTCATCGCCGACGACCCCGCGCAGGTGGAGCGCTGGACAAAGCTTCGCGCGGTGCTGGACCAGCGCATCACCATCGCCAAACAGGTGGAGGTACTGCGCACCACGCAAGGCGGCGATGCAGCCACAGCGTTCGCAACCCGGGCTCCGCTTCGGGAAACGCGCGAGCGCACCCATGCTCTTTTTGACGCGATGGGCGAGCAAGCACGAGCGGTTCTGCAAGTCCGTACCGCGGACCAGTTGAGGACGCAGGGGTTCCTGGCCGCAAGCGGGTTGGTTGCTGCTCTGCTGCTGGCGGCGCTTCTTGCGGGCACCTACGGCCTCATCCGCCGGCAGTTGATGGACAGCGAGTCGAATCAACGCGCCCTGATGAGAAGCGAGGCGAAACTCTCCACCACACTGCGCTCCCTGGGCGATGCAGTGCTGGAGTGCGATGTCCAGGGCCGCGTGACGGGCCTGAACCCCGTGGCCGAGCACCTGACGGGGTGGACCCTTTGCGACGCCCTTGGCCAGCATGCGGACGCGGTGTTCAAACTCATCCGGCAAGACGGGCAGTTTCTGGATCGGGCGCCGGTGGCCAGGGTGCTCGCCACCAATGAGAGTTATGAAGAAATGGATGGCGTGGCATTGGTGCGGCGCAGCGGTAGTGCGTGCCCCATTGGCGCCACTGCTGCGCCCATCCGCGATGAAACCGGCCAACTGCAGGGCGTGGTACTGGTATTCCGCGACATATCGGCAGAGCAGGAGGCCCGGCAGTTCATCCGCGACCAAAATGCTTTGTTGGAGAAACATGTACGCGAGCGCACCCTGCAACTGCTCGATACGCAGGAGCATCTGAGCAGCGTCATGAGCAGTGTGCCGGCCATGATTGCCTATGTGGATGCACAGCAGCGCTACGTGTACGTCAACGAACAGTACCGCGCCCGGTTTGCGCCGGACGGCGGCGATATCACCGGGCACTCCGTGAGCGAGGTGCTCGGGGAGGACCGCTATGCCATCGCCTCGCCGATCATCGACCAGGTAATGAGCGGTGCGCCCCAGAGCTACGACTGGCAGCCTTTTCCCGGCGTGTGGCAGGCCATCAGCTACGTGCCCAAGCGCGACACGCTCGATGGCATCGTCGGCTACTATGTGCTGGGCTCCGACATTACAGGGCGCAAGTTGTCCGAAGAGCGCATTCATAGTTTGAACGCAGAGCTAGGGCAACGCCTCGGCGATCTCGAGCGCGTAACCCGAGCCTGGAAGACCCTGAGCGCTGGCAACAGCGCCATGCTGCGCGCCACCGATGAACAGCAACTGCTGGAAACCATGTGCAAGGCCATCGTGGATGCAGGCGGATACCCGATTGCCATGGTGTGGTACCGCGTGGAGGACGCAGCGCGGTCCATGCGGCCCATGGCCGAGAGCGGCTTCGCTCCTGGCATAGCGGTGATGCGGACTTTGAACGTCACCTGGAGCGACGGCGAGTTCGGCCGCGGTGCAATTGCAACCTGCTTGCGCACAGGCATGACGCAGGTCGTCGGCGACATGCAGACCAACCCCAACTACCAGCACGTACGATCAATTTTGATGGGCAATGCATCGTGCATCGCCTGCCCGCTGGTTGTGGGAGGAGTCACCATCGGGACGATGGCTATTTTCGCGAAGGAGCCAGACACCTTTGGACCCGACGAAACGCGGCTGCTCACAGAGTCGGCAGAGGATCTGGCCTTCGGCATTGCCAGCTTGCGTGCCAATGCCCAGCACGCCAGAGCGGAACAAGAGATGCGCCGGCTGACCCGATTCGATGTGTTGACAGGGCTACCCAATGAGGCACAGTTCACCGAAATCATCACCCACGCCATCGAAGCGGCGCGGGCAACCCCGGGGGGACAATCGTTTGCGTTGCTGCAGGTGAATGTCGAGCGTCTTCGGGATATCAACGAGGCACTGGGCTTTGCGCATGGCGACCAGTTGCTGCAGGAGTTTGGTGAGCGGCTGCGCTCGGCATCACCCGACGCGAACTGCGTTGCGCGGCTGCGGGGTGACGAGTTTGCACTGCTGCTGTCGGCGGGTGACGAGCGGGCAGCGGTGGGGATGGTCAGCCGCATTCAGGCGCTGTTGCACCAACCATTTGCGATCGCGGACATTTTCCTGGATGTGTCCGCGCGCACTGGTATCGCCTTGTTCCCTGCCCATGGCATTGCCGCAGACGATCTGCTGAGGCACCTGGATTTTGCGGTCCACCAGGCCAAGAGCAGAGAGCTTCAATTTTACCTATACGACCCGCAAACTATTGAGAACCGACCCGAACGGCTCACCATGGCCGGCGAGTTGCGCCGCGCCATCGAGCGTGGAGACCTGCGCTTGTACCTTCAGCCCAAGATCGATTTCACCAGTGGCCGACTGCTGGGCTCCGAAGCCTTGGTGCGCTGGCAGCATGCTGACCGGGGGCTCATGCCGCCCGCTCAATTCATAGAGCTTGCCGAGCAGACTGGCCTCATCAAAAACCTCACGGAGTGGGTGATCGAGGCGGCCATGCGCGTGTGCCGTGAAGCCCAGGGCCGCGGCGATGCCCTGCCCATCGCAGTGAACCTGTCTGCAAGGAATCTGCGCGACGAGGAGCTGCTGGGCAGGGTGCAGCTACTCCACCAGAGCTGGGGTGTAGACCATGGACTGCTCGAATTCGAAATCACGGAAAGCACCGTGATGGATGACCCCGATTCCGCTTTGCGCATCCTGCGCGGCCTGCGCGATGAAGGCATCCCGCTGTACATCGACGACTTTGGCACCGGCTATTCATCACTCAGCTACCTGCTCAAATTGCCGGTGGAGTACATCAAGATCGACCAGTCCTTCGTGCGCGACATGTCCACCAACAACGACTCTGCCGTCATCGTCAAGTCCACCATCGACCTGGCCCACGCCCTGGGCCGCAAGGTGGTGGCCGAGGGCATCGAGACCCAGCGCGACTGGGATCGTTTGGCCGAGTTGGGGTGCGACGTAGCGCAAGGCTACTTCATCGCGCGGCCCATGCCTGCGGCAGAATTCCCGGCGTGGGCGCAGGCATTCGAAGAGCGCAGGGCGGTGGACCGCGCCGATGCGCTGGAGCATTCCTGAGCCGGTCCAGGTGATGCGGTGCATCATCGATCACCCCCGTCGGCAAAACGCAGGAGGCGGGTCAATAGGCGGGTGTGCAGAGGGCTCTCGATGCTGAAGCCAATGGGAATCCTGGCCCAAGAGGCATGTGCGACCCCGTTCGTCCGGGCGGGAATGAACTGGAACTGCCGGACCGATTGCAGCGCTGCCGCATCCAGCGACGGGTGCCCCGAGCTCTGGTGCACCTCCACCCGGCTGGCGGCACCCGATGCGCTGATGAGCACCCTGAGAACGGTCTTGCCCTCTGTGCCCGCCAGCAGTGCCTCAGGGGGATAGTCCGGCTTCTTCATGGCCGCATACCGTGCAGGTTCCTGGCGCAGCGGGGCGAGCGCGGGCTGCACCACGCCGTACAACGCCAGCGCCAGCACCGGCCAGAGTCTGGCCGCCCTGGGAAACTTCGGCATCCGCAAAACCATGGCGATCCCGATCAGGCTGGTGTGGGGCCGCAGGTCGCAGCCGGTGGCGGCGCCTGGCGCCGCCAGGGCGAAGCAGGTGCCGTCCTGGGGAGGCCGTGCTCCCCCGTTCCTGCCTTGCTCGCGCGGATCAATCCGTCTCTTCAAACACCAGCGAAGGCGTGGTCATGATGCGCGCCGTCTGCGACAGGTCCTCGATCATGCGGTTGGCGAAGTAGCTGTTTTGCGTGTCGGGCTCCAGCGCGGCCACGGCCAGGTGGGCCAGGGGCTGGTTCAGGGGCACATAGTAGCTGCCGGCGGGCACATCGATGGCGGCGCGCACGGGGGTGACCTGCACGCGGATGATGTCGGCGCTGTCGCTGATGGTGCCCAGCACGTCGCGGCGCTCCGAGGTTTCGCGCGCGGTCTCGCGGTAGGTGTCGGCCAGAAGCGAGCCGCCTTCGGCGATGCGCAGCACCTGCAGGCCCAGCAGCTTCAGGCGCTCCACCACCGGTGCGGCCTGGTTCGATACCCAGTAGCCGCAGGGGCGGGCGCGGGATTTGAGGGTACGCAGGTTCAGCGACGAATTCCAGTCCACGCGCACCAGGCGGTCCATGCCGGTCTCGGGGTCGATGAAGACCACTTCGCGCTGCGTGGGCGTGGGGCCGGCTTCGACCACCACGTTGTCGCGGCAGGCCTTGGCCGAGATGTCGCGCACCACGAAGCCGCGCACCTGCTCCAGGTTGGCGGCGCGCTCGGCGGTGGAGCGCAGCGCGCTGGCGATGGCCGTGACCTGGGTGTGCACGCGCCGCTGCATGTGCAGCGGGCCGATGCCCACGCCACGCGTCTCGATCAAGAGGCTCACGGTGTTTTTGAGGCCATGCACGTTGCGGCCCGTGTCGGGCTGCACGCCGCCCATCGACAGGGTGCGGTCGTCCGCGCCCGTGGCATTGGTGTAGTACCACTCGCTGGAGAGGTTCTGCGCCTTGAGCGCGGCCTGCATGGGCTGGTGGTACCACTCCTGCGAGGCCTTGGTCAGAAACTCGGGGTAGTTGGCCGTGGTGGTGTACTGCAGCAGCGCGTCATAGCGCTGCACGGCGTTGAACTTCTGCAGGTAGCGACCGGCCACGGTGTACTCGTGCGCGTCCACCACCAGGATGGGGCGGTAGTCGCGCACCAGGCGCGCAATGGCCTGGGCCTCGGGCGTCTTGAGCAGCAGGTGGTCGCGGTTCATGTCGATGCCATTGGCCGTGGCGCGGGTGTCGGCCTGCGCACCGTCGGGGTTGGCGCGCGGCACCACGATCACGTTGATGCGTTCGAGCAGCGGCTCCAGCAGGCCCTGGCCCAGCTCGCTGGCAATGACCAGCAGGGCCTCGGCGCCGGCGGGCTCGTTGCCGTGCTGCTGGCCGATCAGCACCACGGTCGGGCGCTTGCCGGCATCCAGGCTGGCCGGGTCGTCACCGGGGGCGCGGGTGAGCAGCAGGCCCACCAGGGGCTCGCCACGCTGCGAGGTGCCCAGGCGCAGCACGCTGGCGCGCGAAGGGCCGCCTGCCGTGCCCGAGGCCACGGACTGCAGCCACTGCTCCACCTCGGCATTGGTGGTGTAGGCGCGGCGGCCGGGCGCCAGGCCCGGCGTGCTGTAGCGCACCGTGGGGTCCGGGAAGCGTGCCATCACGGCGGGGCCGTAGGGCGGGGTGGCCAGGGGCTCGTTGCGGCCCACCACCGGTGCGGTGGGCGGCAGCGGGGCGGTGATGACGCCTGTGGCGCCGGGCTGCGGCGCGGGCGCCTGCTGCTGGGCGCCCAGGGGCGCGGGCACCACCCTGCCTGGCTGCGCGCGGGGCACTGGGGCGGGGGCATTGGGGCGCGGCGCTGTGGCACCCGGCGCATTCCAGGGCGGCAGCGGCGTGCTGCTGCAGGCCGCCAGCAGCAGGGCCACCAGGGCGGCTGCCGCCGTGCGGCCAGGCCCCCGGCTGGTCTGGGCGTCAGTGTGCTGCTGGGGTGGTGGGGAGATGTGGGCTCTGGGCATGGTCATATAGAGGTCTCGTCGCCCCTTGCTCAATCCGGGGCCTGGCCCGGCATCTTACTGGGCGCCTCGTTACCACATGTGTCAGCCGGCACGCCGTGTTGCAAGGTGTGCCGCAGCGCGGCGCGCCAGGGCGCAATTCCCAGGGTGGATGAGGGTTTTGGCAGCGTGCCTGACCGTTCAAGGGCAGATCGTCTGGGCTCCTACGCGCGAGCAGGTCTTGCCGGTGGCTGCATCCACGAAATCCGGGCCGCTTTTCATATGGATACCGCCCTTGTTGTCGTGGCAGAGGCCGGCCTCGCAGTAGACGAAGGCCACGGGCCCGGAAGCGGCAGGTGCCTTGCCGGCCACTGGCGGCGGGTTGGCGCCCGGTGGCTCGGCACCGCAGGCGGCGGCCACCCGCGTCTCCTGCCCCTGCACCCGGATGCGCTTTTCCTCGGTCGACACGGTGCGCAGGCCCACGAGCAGGGCCATTTCTTCCCTGGCCTTGCGGCACGGCACGGAGTTGGCGCTACCTGCCCCTTGCGCCCTGTTGCGCGCCTGCTCCCAGGCCACTTCCCGCACGCTGGGGTCGGGCAGTATCACCCCGCCCGTCTGGCTGCGGGTGCATGGCTGGTCGCTGTAGACCATCTTTCCGTCCGGCTGTTTGCAGCGGTGTACCTGTGCGCCTGCGGACAGGGCCGCAAGGCCCAGGCACGCGATGGCGATGGTTTTCCAACGCATCTGTCTTGTCCTCGATTTTTTCTCGGAGGAATGTAGCACCGGTATGCACCGGCGTGCGCAGGCAAATGGGTGATGCCGCGCCGCTGGCGGCGGGTGTGCTTTCAGGCCATCGGCGGGGCTGCGGGGGCAGGCTGCGCACGCTGCGGTTCCATCTGCAGCCGCAGCAGCGCACGCACGAACCCATGGTCCGAGCGGGTGCGGTCGCGGCCCTCGTGCAGGTGGTCGTTGAAATAGTCCACCCGGCGCACGTCGCCCAGGCTGTTGCGCCCGCGCGGCAAAAACTCCTCGCTCACCAGGATCTGGTCCAGCACCGAGGGTGAGCCCTGGTGGATGTGGGAAAAGGCCACGTCCTTCTTCAGCGCCATCTCGCCCTGCAGATCGTAGGCGTTGAACAGCGCCACGTCGCGGGCCGAGCGGTCGTAGGCGATTTCGGTGGTGGCGCAGATCAGCTGCGTGGTCACGCTGTCGGGCGTGTCGTTGAAATCGCCCATCACCACCAGCGGCACGCTGGTGCGCTGCAGCAGGTCGATCACCAGGCAGCGCAGGGCCATGGCCTCGGCGCCGCGCATCACCAGCGAGCGCAGCGAGGCCAGGGCGCCCACCTTGCGGTCGTCCTTGTCCTCCAGCGCGTGGCCTTGCGCATCCTGCAGAAACTTGGGGCGCTTGGACTTGAGGTGCGCCGTGAGCACGTTCACCCGCTGCCCATGCTTCATGCGCAGCGTGGCCACCAGGGGCGGGCGCTCGAAGCGCGTGTGCGGGCCCAGGCCCGGCACATCGACCTGAAAGGCCGGCGGAAAGTTCGCGAACGATTGCACCGCCTCCACCTTGAGCCGCGTGGCAATGCCCACGCGCGGCGTGCCCTGGGCTCCATGGCGCGTGGCGTCGTTCTCGGCACCGGGCACCGCCACGAAGTCATAGCGCAGCCCGCTGTGCGCGATGGCCGCCTTCAGCGCCGCCTCGTCCCACACCTCCTGCACGGCCAGCACGTCGGCGTTGAGCGTGCGAAACCGGTTGCCCAGCCACTCCACCTTGCGCCCGTACTCGGCCTCGGTATAGGCGTCCTGGTTGGGGTAGAACATGCGCCCGGGGTTGGCCAGGTTGAGCACATTGCAGGTGGCCACCATCAGCGTGTCCAGGGGCGGTGGCGTGTCGGCAGGGGTGGGGCGCATGGGGGCAGCAGGTGGAGGGTGGGAGGAGGGCGCTTGCCCAGGCGGTGTCTGCAAAGAGCCCATCCTAGCGGGCTTTGGTTGCAATGGCCTGCGCAATGGCCATGTGCGGCAGGCTTGACCAGGATCAAGCGCCGGCCGAATAAAGCAACTCCCAGCGAGATTCGTGCGCCAGCGCACTGACAGCTACCGGGATGGCGCACACAGTGGATTGGCACCCGACCACCCAAAGGACCCCTCACCATGCTCGCCCTCGTGTACCACGGCCCCGGCCAGAAAAGTCTGGACGAACGCGCCAAGCCCACCATCCAGGACGCCACCGACGCCGTCGTGCGCATCACCCGCACCACAATCTGCGGCACCGACCTGCACATCCTCAAGGGCGACGTGCCCACCTGCCAGCCCGGCACCACCCTGGGCCACGAAGGCGTGGGCGTGATCGACTCGGTGGGCCCCGGCGTCACCACCTTCAAGCCCGGCGACCGGGTGCTCATCTCCTGCATCAGCGCCTGCGGGCGCTGCGAGAACTGCCGCAAGGGCATGTACTCGCACTGCAGCACCGGTGGCTGGGTGCTGGGCAACCGCATCGACGGCACCCAGGCCGAGTTCGTGCGCATACCGCATGCCGACACCAGCCTGTATCCCATCCCCGACGGCGCGGACGAAGAGGCGCAGGTCATGCTCAGCGACATCCTGCCCACCGGCTTCGAGTGCGGCGTGCTCAACGGCAAGGTGCAGCCCGGCTCCACGGTGGCCATCGTCGGCGCCGGCCCCATCGGTCTGGCAGCGCTGCTCACGGCGCAGCTGTACTCGCCGTCAGAAATCATCATGGTCGACCTGGACGACAACCGCCTGGCCGTGGGCAAGCGCTTTGGCGCCACGGCCACGGTCAACAGCGCCGATGGCACCGCCGCCCAGCAGGTGATGGCGCTCACCGGCGGGCGTGGTGTGGACACGGCCATCGAGGCGGTCGGCATCCCGGCCACCTTCACGATGTGCGAGGACATCGTGGCAGCGGGCGGCACCATCGCCAACGTGGGCGTGCACGGCGTCAAGGCCGACCTGCACCTGGAGCGGCTGTGGTCGCACAACATCACCATCACCACGCGCCTGGTCGATACCGTGTCAATGCCCATGCTGCTCAAGACCGTGCAGTCCCAGCGCATCGACGCCAAACAGCTCATCACCCACCGCTTCAAGCTCGCGGACATCCTGCAGGCCTACGACACCTTCGGCCGGGCCGCAGAGACCAAGGCGCTCAAAGTGATCATCGAGGCGTAGCCCGCATGGCACAGCCGCAAGGACCGAACGACCCACCAACGCAAGGTGCCGAGGACCTGGCGCGCCTGCTGGGTACCGACCTGGTCAGCGGCCTGCCGGCACACGAAGCCGCGCGCAGACTGGCCCAGGACGGTCCCAACGAACTCCAGGCCACCCCCCGCACGGCCGCCTGGCGCCGCCTGTTGTCGCAGTTTCAGGACCCCCTCATCTACCTGCTGCTGGGCGCGATAGTGGTGTCGCTGCTGGCATGGGTGTTCGAGGGCCTGCACGGCTGGCCCGTGGACGCCATCGTCGTCGCGGCCATCGTCCTGCTCAACGGGGTGCTGGGCCATGTGCAGGAAGCCAAGGCGCACGACGCCGTGGCCGCGCTGGCGCGCATGAGCGCGCCCACGGCCTCGGTGGTGCGCGGCGGCCAGGTGCAGCGGGTGCCGAGCACGCAGTTGGTCAAGGGCGACCTGCTGGTGCTGGCCGAGGGCGATGCCACGCCCGCCGATGCCCGCCTGGTGCGCGCAGCCGCCCTGCGCATGCAGGAGAGCTCGCTCACCGGCGAGAGCGAGGCCGTGCTCAAGGACCCCGCGCCCCTGCCAGGCCCCGCCGCCCTGGGCGACCAGCTGAACATGGTGTTCAAGGGCACCTTCGTCGCCCAGGGCAGCGGCAGCGCACTGGTCGTCGCCACCGGCATGGCCACGCAGATGGGCGCGATTGCCGGCATGCTGGCCGCCACGGTGGAGCAGCCCACGCCGCTGGAAAAGGAAATCGTCCACATCGGGCGCATGCTGGGCGTGGCCGTGCTGGCCATCGCTGCCGTGGTGGTATGCACCATTTTGCTCATCTCCCGGCCCGACAGCATGGCCGAGGTCGTCGGTGTGCTGTTGCTGGGCGTGGCCCTGGCCGTGGCGGCCGTGCCCGAGGGGCTGCCGGCCATCCTCTCGGTGGTGCTGGCCCTGGGGGTGCAGCGCATGGCCGGGCACCACGCCATCATCAAGAACCTGTCGTCGGTGGAGACGCTGGGCGCCACCTCGGTCATCTGCACCGACAAGACCGGCACGCTCACGCGCTCGGAGATGACGGTGGTGCGCATCGTGACCGCCTCGGGCACCACGGACGTCACGGGCGTGGGCTACGCGCCCGGAGGCCAGGTGCAATGGGCCGGCACGCGCCTGCAGCCGGGCCCGCTGCATGCCGAGCAGGTGGTGCTGCTCAGCGGCGGCAGCCTGGCGGGCAACGCATCGCTGCAGCAGGCCGACAACGGCGCGTGGCAGGTCCACGGCGACCCCACCGAGGCCGCGTTCCTGGTGGCCGAGCACAAACTGGGCGCCACCGCGCGGCGCAAGCAGCGGTTCGAGCGCATTGCGGAGCACCCCTTCACCTCCGAGCGCAAGCGCATGTCCACCGTCGAGCGCGACCTGGAACACAGCGGCGAGCGGGTGCTCATCTGCAAGGGCGCGCCCGATGTGCTGCTGGGCCTGTGCACCCATGCCCGGGTGGGGATGGCCGTGGTCGCGCTCGACGCCACCTTGCGCGCGAAGATCCTGGCCGATGTGGACGCACTCTCGGGCGACGCCCTGCGCACGCTGGCGGTGGCCTACCGCCCGCTGGCCGCGCACGAGGAACTGCAAGAGGTGGATGCGCTGGAGCGCGGCCTCATCTTCGTGGGAACGGCAGGCATCATCGACCCCCCGCGCGAAGAGGCGGCGGTGGCGATCCGTGAGGCACGGCGGGCCGGCATACGGGTCATCATGATCACCGGCGACCACCCGCGCACAGCGGCACGCATCGCGGCCGACCTGGGGCTGGTGCCGCCCGGCGCCACGGCGCTCACCGGGGCCGAGCTCGATGTGCTGGACGCTGCGGCCTTCGCCCAGGCGGTGCGCCGCACCTCGGTCTTCGCCCGCGTGGCCCCCGCGCACAAGCTGCGCATCGTGGCCGCCCTGCAGGCCGACGGCCACATCGTCGCCATGACGGGGGACGGCGTGAACGATGCCCCCGCGCTCAAGGCCGCCGACATCGGCGTGGCCATGGGCGTAACCGGCACCGAGGTGGCCAAGGGCGCGGCCCGCATGATCCTGGCCGACGACAACTTCGCCTCCATCATCGAGGCGGTGCGCGAGGGGCGCGGAATCTTCGACAACATCCGCAAGTTCCTGCGTTACCTGCTGTCGTCCAACATGGGCGAGGTGCTGACCGTGTTCCTGGGTGTGGTGGGGGCTGGCGTCATCGGCCTGATCGCTCCGGGCGGCGCGCTGGTGCTGCCGCTGCTGGCCGCGCAGATCCTGTGGTTGAACCTGATCACCGACTCCTGGCCCGCGCTGGCGATGGGCATGGACCCCGCCAGCGACGACGCCATGGCGCGCAAGCCCCGCCACCCGGGCGAGCGGGTGATCGACGCCGCCATGTGGTGGGGCGTGGTGCAGATCGGCATTGTGGTGGCTGTGGCCACCCTGCTCACCATGGACATGTACCTGCCGGGCGGCCTGATCGAGGGCGACCGCGATCTGGCCAACGCCCGCACGGCAGGCTTCACCGTGCTGGTTTTCGCCCACCTGTTCAACTGCTTCAACGCCCGCTCGGAGACCGCCAGTGCGTTCGCCAACCTGGCCGCCAATCCCTGGCTGTGGGGCGCGGTGGCCCTGTCCGCCCTGCTGCAGGTGGCAGTGGTGCACCTGGAGGTCTTGAACCTGGCCTTCGGCACCGCACCGCTGTCGCCTGGCCAGTGGCTGGTCTGCGGCGCGATGGGCAGCACCGTGCTGTGGTTCAGCGAGTTGCGCAAGCTGCTCACAAGGAAACGACCATGAAACCCGCCTCGCCCCTTGTTCCTGTCCTCGTGCCTCCGGTGCTGCCCGTGCCTCCCGCTTCGGGCAGGCATGTTGTGAGAACGGTCGGGCTTTTTCTGGCCGTGGCCGCGCTCCTTGCCGTTCTGTGGATGCCCGCGGCGCAGGGCCTGCCGCCAGCCGGCCAGGCCATGCTGGCGATCCTGGCGTTTGCCGTCATCGTCTGGATGACTGAAGCGCTGGACTACGCGGTGAGCGCCGTGGTCATCGGCGCACTGATGATCTTCCTGCTGGCTGCCGTGCCCGATGCGGCCCGGCCTGCCGGCGCAGCCATGGGGACGGGCGCGGCGCTTGGCCTGGCCCTCTCGGGCTTCTCCAACAGTGCGGTGGCGCTGGTGGCTGCCGCCTGCTTCATCGCGGCGGCCATGACGGCCACGGGGCTCGACCGGCGCATCGCGCTGCTGGTGCTATCCCGGGTCGATGCGCGCACCAACCACATCGTCATCGGGGCCATGGGGGTAGGCTTTCTGCTGTCGTTCATCGTGCCCAGCACCACGGCGCGGGTGGCCTGCCTGGTGCCCATCATGATGGGCTTCATCCTGGCCTTTCAGGTGGACAAGCGCAGCCGTTTCGCCGGCCTGCTGGTCATCACCGCCGCGCAGACCGCCAGCGTGTGGAACGTGGGCATCAAAACCGCCGCCGCGCAGAACATGGTGGCCATCGGCTTCATCGAAAAGCAATTGCAGGCCAGCATCACCTGGCTCGAATGGTTCATCGCCGGAGCGCCGTTCTCCGCGCTGCTGAGCATTGCCGTCTATTTCCTCATGACGCGCATGATGAAGCCCGAGATGAAGGAGATCGCGGGCGGCCAGGCCACGATACGGCGGCAGCTCGACCTGATCGGCAAGACCAGCAGCAGGGAGTGGAAGCTGCTGGCCATCGTGCTGGCGCTGCTGGGCTTTTGGGCGACCGAGAAGGTGCTGCACGACTTCGACACCTCGTCCACCACCATCGCGGCCATCGCCCTGATGCTGCTGCCCCGCCTGGGCGTCATGGACTGGAAAGAGTCCCAGCGCGGCTTTCCCTGGGGCACGGTGGTGCTGTTCGCGGTCGGCATCAGCATCGGCACGGCCCTGCTCAAGACCCAGGCCGCCGGGTGGCTGGCCCACCTTATCGTGCAGAACCTGGGCCTGCAACAGGCCAGCGCGTTCGCCATCCTGATGCTGCTGTCGCTGTTCCTGATCGTGATCCACCTGGGGTTCGCGAGCGCCACGGCGCTGGCATCCACCATGATCCCCATCATCATGAGCGTGCTCCTGGCGGTGCAGACCCCGGGCATCAACGTGGTCGGCATGACCATGCTGCTGCAGTTCGTGGTGAGCTTTGGCTTCATCTTGCCCGTCAACGCACCGCAGAACATGATTGCCTATGGCACCGGTACCTTCGATGCCCGCGACTTCGTGCGCACCGGCATCGCCATCACGCTGGCGGCCACTGCCTTGCTGGTGCTCTTCTCGCTGACCTATTGGCCGTGGATGGGGTACATGACCAAGGCGGCCTGAAGATGCAGGCCGTGTTCAGGACGGCCTGTACTCGGCCGTGACGTCGATGGCCTCCGGCATCGCCTGCGGCAATGCGCCATGGGGGCGCGGCACCTGGCTTTCCAGTGTCCTGATGCGGTGCGTGAGCACCTCGATGCGCTGCAGCCCGTCCATCAGCAGCACCACCGTGAAGATGTCCAGGTCATAGGTGACGCGCAGCTTGACCGCCGCCCGCAGCGGGACGAGGCACTGCGCGCTGAAGTGCAGTTCCTCCTGCTCCGAGGCCAGCGGCGCGATGGCGCCATAGTCGACCAGCTCCGCCAGCTCCTGCGCGGTCAGCCCGCTTGCTCGGGACAGGTCGGACAGGCTTACGCTTGCGCGCTGGTCCAGCCAGTGCCAGTCATGTGCTTGTGGGGCCATTGGCATTCTCCAGGGTCGTTTCTTCACGGGGGTTGAAATCCGATGCACCGGCCAGTTCCTGGAAGAGCTCCCGCTCGCGGGCAGAAAGCGTCTTCGGAATGTCCAGGTGCACCACGGCATAGAAGTCTCCGCGCCCGCCATGGCCATTGGCAAGGCCTTGCCCTCGCACCCTGAGCTTGCGGGCGTGGCGGGTGCCCTCGGGCACCGTCAGCAGCATGGGGTTGCCCAGGGTGGGGATCTCCACCTGCGCACCCAGGGCCGCCTCCCAGGGGCTGAGCGCCAGGTGAAAGTACAGGTCCTGCTGCTGCACCTGGAACAGCGGGTGCGGCGCCAGGGCAATGTGCAGGTAGATGTCTCCATTGGGGCCACCCTGGTGGCCTTTGCCGCCTTGCCCACGCAGGCGCAGCTTCTGGCCGTCGCGCACGCCCGCCGGAATCGTCACTTCCAGCGCACGCCCGGCGCCACCGTCGTCAAGCTCCAGCGTGAGCTTGGCTCCCTGGTGCGCCTGCTCCAGGCTGATGCGGGCCGTGGTGTCGAAATCGCGGCCCGGCACCGGCCCGCGATCACTCTGGCGGCCCGCCCGCCCGTGCCCCATGGCCGCCAGCAGGTCGGCCAGGTCCATGTCCGCGAATGTGGGGCCGTTGCCGCCAGCAGAGCGGTCCCAGGCCGGCGGCGGCTGGAACTCCTCGCCGGGGACGTGCTTGCCGATGTTGTCGTAGGCACTGCGCTTGTCTGCATCCTTGAGGGTCACATAGGCTTCTGCCAGCTCCTTGAATTTTGCCTCGGCATCGGCGTCTTTTGAGAGATCGGGATGGTACTGGCGGGCCAGCTTGCGGTAGGCCTTCTTGATCTGGTCGAGGGTGGCATCGCGGGGCACCCCCAACGTGGCGTAGTAGTCTTTGTATTTCATGGGGAGCAGCGGGCCGCAGGGTTGTGGGTCATGTCACCGCCATAGGGTCGGCCGGCATCCTTTGGCTGCGCTCATGGCGGCTTTTGCAGCCCACGCAGCGCAGTGCCTGGGGTTCAATGCTCAGCCGCTGGAACGGGATGGCCGCCATGCAGTCGATGCACAGGCCGTACTCCTTGGCGTGAATACGTCGCAGGGCACTCACCACCGCATTGAACTCTTTGCTGTGCATGTCGGATAGTACGCCTTCCACCGTGCGTTCGTTCGCCTGTTGCGGTGCATCGCCAGCATCCTGCGCCAGGCCCTCGCGGGCCGAGTAGGCCTGCGACAGCCCTTGTCGGTGCAATGCCTGCAACACCAGCATTTCGGTGCGGCGCACTTGCAAAAGACCTGCAAGGGTTGTGCGCTGGGTGCGGGACAGATGGGCTATGGTGTTCATATCATCGTCCGATGCGGGTCCATCTCGCAACATAGTGCGGGGGTGCGGATGCCGTCTGTGCGTTGGCGGACGCAGTGGTGAAAGAGGCTGGTCTTCCGGGCCTTCATTCGAGCCATTGCTGCAAGGCCTATGGCATGGAATGCCGGGGCAGCGAGATGGTGAACACGAACCCTGAGCCCGGAACATCGCGCACGGTCAGGGTGCCGTGGTCGGCTTCGATGCTCTGGCGGGCAATGGACAGCCCAAGCCCCAGGCCCGCGCGGCTGTCGTCGTTCGGCCGGAACGGGATGAACATCCTGGCGGCGCCCCCTGCGGGCAGGCCGCCGCAATGGTCCTCGACGTCCATGTGGACTTGCTCGCCGAAGGCATAAGTCGTCAGCGTCACCACGGTGTTCTCGTGCGTGAACTTGAAGGCGTTCTGCAGCAGGTTGGCCAGCGCGGCATGCAGCAGGTCGCGGTTGGCTTCGACCGCCAGCGCGGGGTCCACGGCACTGACTTCCAGCACGACTCCTTTGAGGCCTACATCCAGGCGCGCTGCCAGTTCGACGTCGGAGATGAACGCGGCGACGGAAAAAGCCTGGCGCTGGTCCGAGCCCTCGCCGCGCACTTCGGCGGTAGCCCTGCTGATCAGCAGGCCGAGTGTGGACAGGCTGCGCTTGAGCACCGCGCCGGTGGCGCCGCCGATGGGCATGTTGCCCAGTTCGAGCGCCCGCACGGCCAGGGTGGCCGTGCCCAGGGAGTTGCGCAGCTCGTGCACCAGAAACCCGAGCCGCTGCTTTTCGCCGGCGATCTGTTGCACGGACAGCTGCGCGTCGCGCTGGACGCTGAACTCCGTCACCGCGTCGGCGATGGCGTTGTCCAGGCACCGATTCAGGGTGCGAAATTCCACCACCGCAAACGGCGCATCTCGCTCGAACGCAAGGTCGGTGATGGCCTGGCACAGGTCGCCGTAGTCGTGAACCACCTGGTCGACGGTGTAGCCGAGCAGCAGCAGCTCCTTGCCATGCGCGGTAGCGCTCACGCCGATTTCAGACAGGGCCCCCGCGTCGCCGCCAGAGGGGCCCGAGATGGCAACGCTGGTCACCGCGTCGTCATCCTCCTCGGCCGCGAGGGTCCGGGTGAGTTGGTCCAGGAACATGGGCACCCCATGGGCCAGTTGCTGGTCAGTGGCTTTGCGCCGGGGGCGCTCGGCCACCTTGCGTTTGCACCGCGCGATCAATTCGCCGCGGTTGTTGGACAAAAAATGGTGCATGGAAACCTTTGTAGCGGGTGGGCGGCACGCGAAGGACTTGGTGCGGCTCAAAAACCCGGCGAAGCGGTTCTGGCAAGTCGCGGCAACGACAGAAGAGTTTTGTTCGCCGCTATCACGCCAGGGTCATGGTGTCCACCACGCTGCTTACCCCGGGGGTACCCCACGCTGAATTGGTGGCTATGGCGCGGTCTGCCCAGCTTTGGACGGTTCCTGTCAGCGTGACCTCTGCCCCATGCAGCCTGACGGTGATGTTTTTCGCGTTGGAGATCGACGAGCGCATCAACGCCGCCTCGATGTCCGACTGAACCGACCTGGCGGTCAGCGAAAGCTTGAGGTCGATCTTGTCGCTCACGCCGGTGACCCCCAAGAGGTGCCGAACCGCTGCTGCCGCTGCGCGCCGTTGGTACTGCCAGTCCACCGTGCCCGTCAGCGTGACCCAGCCGGCTTCCACAGTCACGTTGACCGCATCGGCGGGAAAGGACGAAGACAGCCCCAGTATGTGCTGCGCCGACCCGGCGATCTGTGCGTCGGTGCGCTGGCTGCCGCCAGGCAGGTGGACCTTGAGTTCAGTGGCGATGGCATGCACCCCCGAGACGCGCTGTGCCGCGCGCTCGGCGTTCCATTTCTCCGCATAGGAGTCAACCTGCCCCGCAAGGATGACCACACCGTCCTTCACTTCCACCCCGATGTGCGCCGCGCAGATGGACGGCTCCCATTGCAGCTCTGCGCTCACGTCCTGCTGCAGTTGGCTATCGGTCTTCATGGGGCCTCCGGGTCATTGAGTGGATCTTGAGCTTGACCCGGCCTGGGCCCTGCGGTCTGTGCGGTGGCGAACGCTCGGGCTTCGAATGCAGTGGGTTGTCTGCTGGCGTGCGCTGTCGAACAGACGCAGCCCCCCGAAGTCCTTACAACCTTGTGCAGGGATGCATCCGCAACCCACCGCTCACAGGCAGCAAACACACGAGGAACTTCACCATGAAGAGTCAATCATCCCCCCTGGCCTTGGCAGCGCTGGCCGTCTGCAGCGCGCTTTGCCTGAACACGCCTGCCTGGTCCCAGGTTGCCGGCGCAACCACCACGCTCGACGCCACTGTGACCGAGTCGGGTACAGCTTGCCAGAGGCTGGAGCGTCAAGAAGACGCTGATGGGCAAGACTATCTACAACGACGCCGGCAAGAAAGTAGGCAAGGTCGATGACCTGATCATTTCTCCCGAACGAAACGTTTCGTACGTCATCGTCAGCGCCGGCGGCTTTGTCGGCATAGGGCGCCACGACGTGGCGATTCCTGTGTCCGCGATCCAGGACCATGCAGGCAGGCTGGTGATGGCTGGCGCGACCAAGGACTCGATCAAATCCATGCCTGAGTTCAAGTATGCCAACGACACGACCAAACGAGACCAGTTCCTGGCCGATGCAGACAAGGACATCGCCAGGGGCAGGGCGAAGGTGGCGGACCTGGAGAAGCGGGCGGGTGTCGCTGCAACCGATGCCAAGGCCAAAATCGACCAGGAAATATCCTCTCTACAGGGCGATGTGAAATCCGCAGAAGCCAAGCTGACGGAGATGAAGCAGGCCACCGTGGCGCGGTGGAAAGAGTTTGAGGCCGGGGTCAGCGCTGCTACCGCCCGCCTGCGCAAATCCATCGACACCGCTACCGGCTGAAAGCCATCGCGGAAGGTGGGCGCGTGGTTTTCCAACTGGCAAAGAAATGGATTGGCAATGAACAAGATGTTGGTATCGATCTTCGACAACGAGATGGCTGCGCAGTCCGGGCTACGGGCCTTGCGAAAGTTGCATGAAGCGGGTGATATCACCCTGTACTCCACCGGGGTGTTGCTCAAGGATGCAGATGGAAAGGTCCTTGTGAAAAAGTCCATGGACCAGGGGGGCGTCGGCGCAGGTGTCAGCCTGGCCGTGGGGGGCTTGATTGGCCTTCTTGGCGGGCCGGTGGGCGTGGCCCTGGGCGCTGTCACAGGCACGGTTGCCGGTGCCATTCGCGACTTCTGGATGGCAGGGGTTGGCCGCGACTTCATTGAGGAGACCGAACGCTTTCTGACCCCCGGAAAGGTCGCGCTGGTGGCCGAGATCGAAGAAGAATGGGTCATTCCGGTGGACGCGGCGCTGGAAGCCGTTGGCGCGCAGGTGTTCCGGCGAAGCCGCACGGAGATGGTCGAGGAGCAGTTCGACCACGACGTCGCTGCGCTCAAGTCAGAAATCAATGAGCTGCAGGCCGAGGCGTCCCGTGCCAGTGGTGCTGCCAGATCAGGATGGCAATCCAGGATCGCCAGCACCAACAGCCGCTTGGACGCCTATGTTCAACGCGTCAAGGACCGGGTCGCCTTTCTTGAGCTGGAGGCCAAGGACAAGGCCAATTCCTTCAAGGAGCAGCTCAGCCGCTCCAAGGGAGACGCCTCCACAATGATCGAGGCGCGCGCAGAACTTGTGAAGGACTCCTACCACAGGCGCGCAGCCAAGCTGTCTCAGGCGTGGGGCCTTGCCAAAGAGGCTTTGGCGGTTTGACGCAGGCAGGCAACGGACAGCGCTGACTCTTCAGCGGTGCTGCAGTACATGGCGCTGCTCCCATCGGTGGCCGATTGCCCGCCCGTGCGGGTCGGCCACCGCTGTCGACTCAATAGGTGACGACGATGTTGTCCACCACGTTCTGTACGCCAGGTGCGCTCCAGGCGGCGTGGCCTGCCAGGTCCCGCTCCGCCCAGGTGTGGGCTGTTCCAGACAGATAGACATCAGCGCCTTTCACGTTCACCGTGATCATCGCGGCATCGTTGTGGGCGCGCCTTTTCAGTGCCGCTTCGATGTCGGATTTGAGCACCGTCACGGAGACCATGGGCTTGATGGTGATCTGGTCGCTGACACCCGTGACACCCATGAGTTTGCGGATGCTGGAAGTCACCTCGCGCCGCTCGAAGTCCCACCGTACCTCGCCCGTCAAGGTGACCCAGCCTTTTTCGACCATGACCTGGATACTGTCCTTGGCAAGCATGGAAGACCAATTGAGCAGGTCGTTCGCCGAGCGGGCGATGTCTGCGTCGTCGCGTTGGCTGGGGCCGGGGAGTCTTACCTCCATCTCCACGGCCAGCCCGGTGACGCCGGCAACGCGCTGGGCAGCGCGCTCGGCATGCCACTTTTCGGTGTAGCTGTCGACATGGCCCGCCAGGGTGACGATGCCATTCTTCACCTCAACGCCGATCTGGGATGCGTTGACTGCGGGTTCCCAGTGGAGTTCGGCGGTGACGTCCTGCTTGAGTTGGGAGTCGCTTTTCATGGTGGTTCCTGAGTGGGGAGGGGCGTTCAGTCTGCGTCCCCTGCGCCCATCCATCTGTGCGCTGCCGCGCTTTGCAGGGGATGCGAAAGTTCTCCCGCAAGCTCGCGCCACTTGCTGGTTGCGCCGGGCCTTGCACCCCCGCGTCACTGGTCGCCAGCGGGTGCAGGCGGTGGCAGATCCTCGTCCTTCTTCCTCTTGGCGCGGTACATGGCGGCATCTGCGCGAAGCATCAGGTCATCAAGCTCCAGCCCATCGTCCGGGTACACGCACACGCCAATGCTGGCCGAGATCACCAGCTGCTCGGTGCCCAGTGTCATCGGCGTGGCAATGGCGGCGGCCACCTTGTCGGACACCAGGTTGACGTCCGACACGTCGGCAATGTCCGTCAGCAGGATCACGAACTCGTCTCCGCCATAGCGGCTCACAGTGTCCACGTCCCGGATCGACGCCTCCATGCAGCGGGCGGTCTGCTGCAGCACCGTGTCGCCGGCCGCATGGCCCAGCGTGTCGTTGATGAACTTGAACCTGTCCAGGTCGATGAACAGCAGCCCCAGCCGGTTGTGGTGCCGTTTGGCGTGTGCAATGGCCTGCACGAAGCGGTCGTGCAGCAACGCCCGGTTGGGCAACTGCGTGAGCCCGTCAAGCTCAGCCGAGCGCGACAGCGCGGTCAGCTCCTGCGTGACCTGCTCGGTATTGGCCTGGCTTTGCAGGGCTGTGACGACCAGGTGAGCGTTGGCTTCCAGCAGGTGTTGGCTGGTGCCAGGCTCGACCAGCGCCTTTGCGTCCTGCAGCTCGGTGTGCAGGTCGGCCAGCAGGCTTCGAGCGTTGTCGATCTGCAGCAGCAGCTCGGTCAGCTCCTGCGAGGCGGTGCGCAGGTCCGTGGCGACCAGCGCCAGGTCATGGGCCAGGGGCGCAGCCTGGGCGGTCAGCGCAGCCTGCTCGGTGTCTGGTTGCAGCATCAGCGCGTCCCCCCGGCGGCTGCGTGGCGGTCAGGCTGGCGCGCGGGGCGCGGGCCCAGCAGGCCCTCGTAGCCCACCAGGCGGTCCTCGATGTGCAGGCCGTCATCATCGATGCGGAACAGGCGCATCTCATCGGAGTGCGCGCTGGCACGTATCTTCACCACTGCGATCATGCGGCGCAGCCGGCTGTCGATCTCGATGTAGCGCTGCATGATGATGGCGTCGGTCAGAAAGGCCGTGCCATAGGGGCTGAAGCGCAGGTCGGTGTAGCGGTCTTCCAGCTCGGACGTCATGAGCACCGTGACGCCCCTGCATGCCAGCGCGCTGACCATGCCCGACAGCGACTCGCGAAAATCCTCTCGGAAGGTCGGCGCCAGCGCCAGCTCGAAGCCCGAGAGCGAGTCGATCACAACGCGGGTGGCCTTCAGGCGCTCTATCTCGGCGATGAGCATGTGCACGATCTCGTCGATGGAAAGGTCTGGTGCGCGGCTGTCCACGATGCCGACCACGCCTTGCGCAATGAGCGCGGCCACCACGGGGTTGCGCGAGCCGCTGGGCTGTTGCTCGAAGGCGGCGATCACGCCGGTTTCTCCCTGCCGCGCTCCTTCGGCCAGGAAGGCACCCGCAAGGATGCTCTTGCCGGAGCCCGAGGGCCCGGCCACCAGAACCGAGTAGCCCCGCGGCAGGCCCCCGCCGAGCATGCTGTCCAGCTGCGGCACACCGATCGACAGGCGGCTCGCACTGCCCACCGGCAATGTGAGCGCAGCAGGTGGCTGCCGCTCCTGCTCCATAGGCGCAAAGACTTGGATGCCCTGGTGTTCGATGCGAAATGTGTGCAGCCCCGGCAGCGTGGGCTGGCCGCGCATCTTCAAGACCTCCATCTTGCGCACCATGGAGTTGCGCTGCACGCTCTGGCGCAGCCAGATCAGTCCGTCGGCCACGGTGCACGCCGGGTTGGCATCGGTGTCGTCGAAATACTCGCCGATCAGGAAGGTGGTGGCCTGCCAGCTCGTCATCAGCATGCCCAACTGGTGCACGAACTGCTGCAGCTCTGCCTGTGACTTGCCCAGCACCTGATTGGCCAGCACCACGGAGCGGAATGAATCGACAAACACCAGTGCCGGGCTTTGCTTTTGCACCTCTTCGGTGATGCGCCACAGCACGGTGTCCAGGTCCCCCTCCAGCGTGGCATCGGACAGGTTGATGAAGCGGATGGAGTGGTTAATTTTTTCGCTGTCGAAGAACCCGAACTGCTGCTGGTAGCGCAGCATTTTCAGCGGCGGTTCACCCAGTACCGTGAAATACAGAGCCGGGCGCTCGGGCGTGGCCAGCGCAAACATGATCTGGTGCGCCAGCGTGGTCTTGCCGCATCCCGGCTGGCCCGCGATCAGGTTGAACGAGAACTCGGAAATGCCGCCGCCCAGCACCTCGTCCAGGCCGGGAACCCCGGTGGCCAACTGCCTGATCGTCACTCTGCTCTTCATGTCTTGGTGTCCTGCGCGGGCGAGCCGCTGAAGATGGGGGACCATACGGAGCCCAGCAGCCGCTGGGTGAGAGAGGTTCCAATCAGGCTGTCCAATAGCCCATGGAAGGTTTGCAGCGACGCATCGGTGGCTGCGGCTGCCGCGTCAGGGCTCTGCTGCGCGAGCACCCGCCGCAAGCGCTTGAAGGTCAAGGGCTCGTCGCTCTCTTGCGCCTCGATCAGGCAAGGGTGCGAGGCGCCTGCCACGCTCAAGGTGCGCCGGTACAGGGCAGCCACCCCCCGTTGACCCAGGATCGGTGTAAGCACCTCGACAATCGCTTCCCAGCGGTGCACTGCGGCCATGGCCACAAACTGCGCCTGTTCAGCGGCTTGTTTTTCCGGGTCGATGGGCTGCTGCATACGGCGGGCTTTCACGGATGTTCTGGCTCGCGGGCGCGCTTGCATCCCAGGGATGCATCACGGGCTTGCGGCTGCATTTTTCAAGAGAGTGCCGTCAGCGCTGGACGGCGCGGGGGCGTTCGTTGCAGCGTGACATTGCCGTGTCGCTGCGTCCGTGCGTTGTCGCACACAAGGGCTGCGGTACTGACACGGATTTCTCCCATCAGGTCGTTATGTGCGATACCGTACAGACTGGGGTGAGCCGTTAGGCCAATCTGGTGTGTTGTTCCATGCGCAGACTGTTGCGCGCGCCCGCTGCCTGACCTAACGCCATCCCCAACGAATCGACCGATGAACGGAGCGCCCGTGACCTTGCCCCATGCTGCCCTGAAGAACCAGTTGCTGGCGGCGCTGCCCAAGGCCGAATGGCTGCGCTGGTTGCCAGTCCTCGAGCCAGTGAAGCTGCCGCTGGGCGAGGTGCTGTACGAGTCGGGTGGCAAGACACCGTACGTGTACTTCCCCACCAATGCCATAGTGTCGCTGCTGTACGTGCTGGAAGACGGTGCTTCGGCAGAGATTGCGGTGGTGGGCTTCGAGGGGGTGGTGGGCATCTCCATCTTCATGGGCGGTGGCTCCACCCCGAGCCGGGCCGTGGTGCAAAGCGCGGGCTCGGGCTACCGGCTGCGTGCCGATGTGGTCAAGGAAGAGTTCGCGCGTTCGGGCCCGGTCATGCACCTGATGCTGCGCTACACCCAGGCCCTGATCACCCAGATGGCGCAGACGGCGGTGTGCAACCGCCACCACTCGCTGGACCAGCAGCTGTGGCGCTGGCTGCTGCTGAGCCTGGACCGCCTGCAGGGCAACCAACTGGTGATGACGCAGGAGCTGATCGCCAACATGCTGGGTGTGCGGCGCGAAGGTGTGACCGAGGCTGCGCTCAAGCTGCAAAAGGCCGCGCTGATCAGTTATGCGCGTGGCCGCATCAGCGTGCTGGACCGCCCGGGCCTGGAAGCGCGTACCTGCGAATGCTATGGCGTGGTCAAAAGGGAATACGACCGCTTGCTGCCCGGCACCGTCGCCACATAGCCCCAGCGCCTATGTGCGCTGGCAGACAGTCAGCCGCTGCTGCTGCTCCCACACTGGCGATCCGCCCCACCATCCGAAGACCAGGCTTGGAGTGGACAGGCGGTGCCTGGCTTTACCGGTGCCGCGCGATAAGAGCACCGAAGGCCATGGCTTCCACCGAAAACCAATTGATAGAGCGGCTTCCCCAGGCCGCGCGCAAGCAACTGCTGGACCAGTGCGAGCCGTTCGAACTCACCCTGTCGGCCGAGCTGAGCGCGCCCGGAACGCCCCTGAGCCATGCCTATTTCCCGCGCGAGGGCTTTGTCTCGCTGGTGGTGGGGGTGGACAAGCACCCCTCGCTGGAGGTGGGCATGGTGGGGCGCGAGGCCATGCTGGGGGCCGAGCTCATTCTGGGTGCTGCCAGCACCCCCTGGCGGGCATTGGTACAGGGCGCTGGCGCCAGCTGGCGCATCGGTGCCGCCGCCCTGCGCACGGAGACCGCCGCCAACCCGGCCCTGCTGCGGCTGCTGCAGTCCAGCGTGCTGGTGCGGCTGCACCAGCAGGCCACCGCCTCGGCATGCGAGCGCTACCACACCATCCGCCCGCGCCTGGCGCGTTGGCTGCTGATGAGCCAGGACCGTGCGGGCACGGACTGCTTTCACGTCACCCAGGAGTTTCTGGCCCTGATGCTGGGCGTGCGCCGCGTGGGCGTCACTGTGGCCGCCAGCGAGCTGCAGGACAGCGGCCTGATCTCCTACCGCCGGGGCGAGATGACCGTGCTGGACCGCACGGGCATGCAGGCCCAGGCCTGCAGCTGCTATGCGGCCGACAAGGCCATCTATACCGAGCTGATGGGTGTGGCCGCATGAAAGCAGCCGGAGAGCAGCCCCTGCCGGGTCAGCGTTTGATCAGCAGTTTGTCATGCACCGTGGCAATGCCCAGGGCGGCGAACACCATGGCCCGGATGCGGGTGCCGTAGCTGGCGTTGGCGCCGTCTCCCGGGTCGCTTGCTGCCGCAGTCGCATCCGCAAGGGGGCGCTGCAAGGGGGAGGAGAGCTCCGCCCGGCCGGTGTCCCCGGTGGCGTCGAGTGTTCCGCTGCGCAAAAAGCCCGCTCTGGCCACGGCAACATCGACTGCCTTGCGTTGCCCCGCATCGGACGCCTGGGTTTGCGAGCGCGTGAGCAGGATGCTTTCGACCCGGACGACGCCCGGCACATGGGTCACCACGAACAGCGCCAGCTCGACCTGCGTCGGGTCGTCTGCGGGCCCGCTGAGCAGCACGGCGCCCTTGATCACATCGACGGCGATGCGGGTGCTGCCCATCACCGGCGAGAGCAGCAGAGCGGTTTCGATGCGGGCCCTGAGCACGCCATCGTCCAGCGTGGCCTCTATGGCCGCGATATCAGGTGGCAGCAACGTCACGCCATCGCCCCACTGGCAACCCGGAACGGCCACCAGAAGGAATACCCCGACCATGGCCCCGGCCATGCAGGCGCCCACACGGACAGCGGTTGCATTCAACATGGCAAGGCCCTCGGAGCAGCGGTTGCATGCGGCAACCATGGGGCCAGTTTCACCCTTGTTCGCACCGGCGTCCGTTCGCAAGCGCACGCAGCGCAGGTCGACGCCTGTGCCGACCCATCAGAACGCCGCCAACTGGTAGCGGCCATACAGGGTGACCGCCAGCACCAGCAGAAAGTACCCGGCCATTGCGCCGGTCACCCCGAACTCGGTGGCCTGCTGCAGGGGCGTGCGCTCCTTTTCCAGCGGGCCGAGCGCCAGCGCCAACAGCAGCGCCGGCATGATGAAGTAGCGCCCCTGCACGCCCGCGATGACGGGCACGGGGTAGTCGTTCCAAGTGACCGCAATGGCAAAGAAGGCCAGCAGCGTGCTGCTGACGGCGCAGGCCGTCAGAACCGCCCGCAGCGGCGTGTACTGCCGCTCTTCGCGCCCCGCGTAGACAGTGGCCAGCAGCGCCAGGGCCGCCAGCACGGCCCAGATCCCCCGCATCGCCGGCTTGGGGATCAAGGTGTCGAGCCAGCCCAGCACCCCGACGAAAGAGTAGATGAGCATGTACCCCTTGTCCTTGTCGGCCAGCGTGCTGCCGACCAGCCCCATGAAGTACAGCGGATCCTCCAGGTAGATCTGCACGATCTGCAGCGTGGTGTGCGAGCGCTCGATGCGCGCATCCATGGTGGTCAGCAGCACGAACAGCGTCCAGCCCAGGCTGGCGGCGCACAGCAGCACGAAGGCCGCCAGCCGGGTGCCCGAAAAGCGCTGGCACAGCAGCAACAGCGGCAGGGCCAGCAAGGGCAGCAGGTTGGTGCGTGAGGTGACCAGCACGAAGGTGAAGCCCACGATGGCGGCAAACCGCCATCGGCAGGTCGGCGTGGTGGTGCTGCCTTGGCACTGGGCCTGGTACTGCGCGATGGCCAGGCCCCCGAGCACCAGCGTCATGGCAATGCACAGGCCGTCGATGGTGGGCGACAGGATCTGGAAGGCCGACATGGGCATCAGCACCAGGGCCCGCACCAGCAGGTTGGGCGGCAGCAGCTGCCAGGCCCAGGCCAGCAGCGCCAGCACCGAGAGCGTCACCACCCCCCGCGTGAACTCGTAGCTGGCCCGCATCGACCAGTCCATCTGGCGCGAGATGGCCAGGCCGGCGGCATGCGGCAGGTAAATCAGCGGCAGGTAATAGGCCGTGCCGACGGCATCGACGAAATGCCGGTCGTGCGCCCAGCTGTGGCGCGAGGCCTCGTCCATCAGCCAGGCGGGAGAAACATCGGTCTTGCGGTTACCGGTGATCGTCGCCATCCAGGTGGCAAAGCGGATCAGGTGCAGGTCGGTATAACCGCCGGTATGGCCCCGGGCATCGGGCGCGGGTTTCTCCAGGAGCAATTGGCCGTTGGCGATCATGTCGGCCCGGTGCAGGTGCATTATCTCGTCCGGCGACTGGAAGGCGGGAATCAACCGCGCCATTACCAGAGCAAAGGCGAATGCGAGGAGGAATAATCCGATGCAGACCGTGTGCTTCCACTGGCCTCGGGTGGCTGCGGCGGATACGGCACGCCGCACCGGGCGCGCCGACGGGGCGCCAGAAGCTGCTGTTGGCGCTGGCGGCACTGCCAAAGGGCTGAGCTGCATTGAATATCTCCCTCCTCTGTTGGATTTGTATTTTTCTGCTTCGATAAAACGGTGCAGCGCCGATTTGAAGGTCCATGCCATGTGAAAGGCAATGGAAGCCCCCGCCTGCATGAAAATGGACGAAAAAACGGTCTGCAGAAATTCAGTGCGAGGGATATCCTCGCCGGGTGCGATCAGAAATTGAAAATGGCGCAATGGGCACCCCGGCAGGGATGCATCAGAAAATCAAAGGTGAGCCATTGTGGCGCGGCCCTGGGTAATTAACGGTGATTTCCGTCACGTCCAGGTTGTGCACAGGCCGTGTCATTGCAGGCGCAGGCAGCAAGCACCCCGCGCTTGAGCTCAGCAGGGCAGGGCGCTGCCTCCTTCACACCTTCCTTGAACAGGCGCCCATACGGATTTGCATTCAACCGTATAACTAGGCGGGAGGTCGCAGACAGTGCTGTGGCACGGCAAGGCGGACCAACGACGTTAGACGGTTGAAGGCAAATCCGTATCAGTCCGCCACGCCATGCAGCGATTGCTGCGTGACCTGGGCATACGCCAGCACTGCGATGAGCTTGTGCAGCAGCGTGCGGTCGTCGCTCTCCAGGGGCCGGGCCAGCAACGGCACCAGGTGCGAGAGCGCCTGCTCGACCTCCTGCGTCGAAAACGTCTGGTCCTCATAGAGGCCGAAAATCCTGTGCAAGAAAAACGAATCGGCGTGCGCGAGCAGGCGCAGGATGGCCGGCAGCTCGTGGTGGTCGATGCTGCCGACATGGTGGGCCGGGTTGCGGATCTGGGGGCCGTTGCCGGCCAGAAAGTCGAATGGCATGGCGATGGAGGGTGTGCGTTGCTCGTGAAAACTCGTGTGGGTCCGCTTCCAAAGCCTGGTCAGGCCACAGAGCGCTTGCCCGCGTGGTACGTGGCGAGTGCCGAGGCGATGGCAGAAGGCCAGTGAAGAATCGCAATCGCCATGACCGTGGCGACCCATCCCAGATAGATGCACCAAAACCGGCATGGACCCGCCAAGGTCGCCTGGCGCCATGTCAGGACGGACTGCAGCAGGAGCAGGGCAGGCAGCATCGCCAGCAGGATGTAGTGCACCCTGAGCGTCGGCGACACCTCTGCATCGGTGACTACGCGGGTCAGGAACGCGCCTGCGCTTTGCAGGAAGGACATGCCGGAGGAGGCATCCGGTGACAAAAGGGCGAACCAGACGCCAAGGGGAAGGATGGCGCTGAAGGCAAACCCCAGGCTGGCAATTCGCTGTTCGGATAATTTCATTTTTTTGGCAGCGTGGTGAAGTTCAGGCGATGGGGCACGCAGGGCGGGCTGTTGACGCTGGCCAGCGGCGCCATGCCGCGCGGCCCACCCAAGGCAATGGCTGCGAGCAGGGCGATCAGCAGGATGGCGGGGATCATCATCAGCATGGACGGGACGCGCTGGCGCAATGGCCTGAGTGGATGTGCGCGCCATTTTGGCGAGATTCCCCGCGCTCGGGCAGTACGCAAATGGGTGATACGGTGCCCGGGGCGCAAGCTGCCATCGTCTGCTTCGGGGGCAAGATCAAGTCAGCGCAAGCCAGGCCCATTACCCCTGCGCACCTTGACATCGGTGTTTGTGGCAGCATGTTCCCAAGAACATGTTTCCGGGCGCCTGCGTACGAGTGCCCGGTATGAAAAGCCACAGACCTGACCCGAACACAAGATGAAAACCATCGACGAGATGCTGCACCTCGAGCTGCTCACCCATGAGCAGCACTTTGAAATCAGCGCCTGGATTGCGCGCTCTGCCTCGCCGGAAGAGATACTGCAGATGCCCGCGCCCCTGTGGCAGGCCGTGGAGCGCGCCAGCCAGACCATGGGCATCAACGAGGACCTTTCGCGCCCGCCGTCGCTGGACGCGGGGAACCTGGTCTTCGGTTAGGGCGAGAAATCGCGCAAGGGTCGTGCCGGGATCGCTGCATGGTGCCGCCCTGAGGTGCGCTGGCGCATTTTCACAAGGCAGCTGACACATGACCGACTGGCGCCTGCAAGGGCATGAAAAATACCTCCAAGGTGCGGTGCTCGAACGCAAGGCCTATCAGCCGTACCGTCCTGAATGGGAGCACGACCACTGCGAGTTCTGCTCGGCCGAGTTCTCGCTGGATACCCCGGTGCGCTGCGCGAGGGCTATACCACGTCTGACCACTATCGTTGGGTCTGCGCTGTCTGTTACGAAGACTTTCAAGAAATGCTGGGCCTGCGCCGGGGGTGAAGTGAGCAGCGCGGCATATCCTTCCTGCCTTAAAGGGAGGGAACACAATGATCAAGAGGAACGCCAGCGCGGCCGCTATCGCAATTGCCATCACCGCCGCCATGGCCGGCTCGCTGCCGCAGGCCCATGCGCAAACTGCTGCAGTGCGCGACGTCGCCGTCGTGGCCGAGGCCGATGGCCCGCAGGCCGCTCGACTGGGTGCCCTGGTGACCGAGGGCATCCGCAAGAGCGGCTCCATGCGCTACAAGGAGCCAGCGTCCAAGGCGCAGCTCACCGTGCGCATCGCCACCATGTCGGCGCAGGACGCCGGCTCCATCGTTTATTCAGCGAGCTGGGTTTCTACCGGCAAGGACACGCTGATTGACCGGCAGTTGGCCACCTGTGATGTGGAGCGCATCGCGGCGTGCGCGGAGACTGTGGTGGCCAAGACGGATGCGGTGCGTGCATCGCTGGCTGGCAAGAAGTAGGGAGCGGGGCCTGCCGCAAGTGCAGCAGCGCTTGTGCTCTCAGGCTGCGGGAACCCAGTTGTCCAACTGCAGGCCGGGCACCTTGGTAAATTCACGGGTGTTGTTGGTGACCAGCGGGGCCTTCTGGCTCAAGGCATGGGCCGCAATCATGGTGTCGAGCGAACCAATGGGTGTGCCACGGCGCTCCAGATCGGCGCGCAGGTCGCCATAGGCCCACAGGGCCGCCTCGTCGAACGGCGCAATGGTGAGTGGGGCCAGGAACATCTCCAGCGCCTGGCGGTTGCGTGCCGAGCCGCTCTTGGCGACGCCATAAGCGAGTTCTGCCGCCACCACGCTGCACATCCCGATGTCGCCGAGCCGGTATTGGCGAAAGCGCTCCAGCACCGCAGGCGGCCTGGCATTGATGATGTAGATGCAGATGTTGGTGTCCAGCAGGATCATGGGGTGATCTCTGCGCGCATCTGGTCGTCAGGCTGCTGGCGCTCCAGCACAAAGCCTGGCTCGAATGCCGCCAGCCCTTGCTCCAGCGTTTGCCAGGGAGCCTCCACCGGCAGCAGCAGCACGCCGTTGCCAAAGTGCTTGACGACAACCTCGCTGCCGGAAAAGCGGTATTCCTTGGGCAGCCGGACGGCCTGGCTGCGGCCTGACTGGAAGAGGCGTGCGGTATCCATGGGGGGTCCCTTCAGGTGGTAGCTATCAATGGTAGCTACCAAGCCCCGGTTCGTCAACGCGACGGCTTCATTCCAGCCCTCGCCCCATGAGCACCCGTACCTGCGGCACTCCTTCGTGCGGCCCCGCCTGCACGGCCCGCACCAGCGCCCGCGCCACATCCGCACCCGGGCGGGCGCGGTAGTTTGCGGGAATCACCGGATCGAACCACTTGAAGGCCTGGATGGAGAAGGATTCGGCTGCGCGCGGCGCCTGGCCCAGGGCCTCGCGTTCGCCCAGCAGCAGGGAAGGGCGCGCGATCACCAGCGTGGCAAAGCCCAGGCTCTTGAGTACCTGCTCGACCTCGCCCTTGACGCGGTTGTAGAAGATTTTGGAGTGGGCATCGGCGCCCATGGCGGTGACCACGCCGCAGCGGGTGGCACCGGCCGCGAGGGCCATGCGCGCCGTGGCGATCACGGCATCCAGGTCTACGGCGCGAAACGCAGCCTGGCTGCCTGCGGCCTTGATGGTGGTGCCCAGTGTGATGTAGACGTCATCGACATGCGGCAGGGCCGGCACCACGGGCTTGGCGCCCAGAACGGCAAAATCCACGGCATGCAGGTGCAGCCGTGGGTGTGACATGTCCGGCGTGCGCCGGCCGAGGGCATGCAGGGCATGCACCTCGGGTGGCAGCGCGCCGTTGCCGGGCGCTGCGCTTGCGTTGCTTGGTGTAGTGCTTTTGGCTGCCGACGGATCAGCGGCCAAAAGAGCCGCGAGAACCGCCCGGCCCACGAGACCCGTTGCCCCGGCCACCAGAACCACCCGTGCCGCCACCGCCATAGCCGCCACCTCCAGAGTTGCCACCACGATAGCCACCGCCACGGCGGCCGCCGCCCATGCTGTCTACGCTGGTGCGCATCGGGTCGGGCTGGCCACCGGCACCGCCACCGGCATGGCCGGAGCTGCGGTGGTTGGGATTGGCGTGGCCCATTTGCGTGCCCAGGTGGGCGTTGGGGCGTGGTGGCTGGTCGTCGTAGCGGTTGCCGCCACCACCACCTTCGTAGCCGCCGCCACCGGAATTACCACCACCACCGCCGCCGCCGGAACGGCCGCGTGCAGGTGCCTGGCCACCGGCGCGTGCGCCGCCGCCCTGGCCACCGCCGCCACCACCGGCACGGGCGCCGCCGCGCGGGCCATTGCCGCCACCGCCGCCGCCAGCTGCTGCGCCGCCACCGGCACGGCCGCCTCGGCCGCCGCCGCCACCACCATTGCCACCGCCGGCAGGGCGGGGGCCACGGTCGCCACCACCACCACCACCACCACCACCACCGCCGCCAGCACCCTGGCCGGCCTTGTTGGTGCGGATGCGTTCCATCATTTCGCTGCGGGCGGCCTTGGCAGCGGCCTGCATCACGTCACGGCTCGGGGGCTTGCCTGCGCCGCCCCAGATGGTCTGGCGCCCCATGGCGATGGGCTCTGCCTTCTCGCCGGCGTCGGGGCCGAAGCCTTCGATGATCTGGACAGGGATCTGCTGCTTGGTGAAGCGCTCGATGTCCATCATGAAGCCTTCTTCGTCCATGCAGACCAGGCTCACGGCTTCGCCGCTGTTGCCGGCGCGGCCGGTGCGGCCAATGCGGTGGACGTAGTCTTCCGAGACGTTCGGGATTTCGTAGTTCACGACGTGCGGCAGCTCGTCGATGTCGATGCCGCGGGCTGCGATGTCGGTGGCCACCAGGGCGCGGATGTCACCGCTCTTGAAGCCGGCCAGCGCCTGCGTGCGGGCGCTCTGGCTCTTGTTGCCGTGCAGGGCCATGGCGTTCACGCCGTTCTTGGTCAGGAACTCGGCCACGTTGTTGGCGCCGAACTTGGTGCGGGTGAACACCAGCACCTGGCTCCAGTTGTGCTGCTGGATGATGTGCAGCAGCACCTGCTTTTTCTTGCCGCGGCCCACGGGGTGGATCACCTGGGTGATGCGCTGCACGGTGGTGTTGCTCGGCGTGACCTGGATGCTTTGGGGGTTCTTGAGCAGGGTGTTGGCCAGGTCGCGGATTTCGTCGCTGAAGGTGGCCGAGAACAGCAGGCTCTGCTTTTCGCGGGGCACCAGGGCCAGCACCTTCTTCACGTCGTGGATGAAGCCCATGTCCAGCATGCGGTCGGCTTCGTCGAGCACCAGCACCTGCACGGTCGACAGGTCCAGGAAGCCCTGTTGCTGCAGGTCCAGCAGGCGGCCGGGGGTGGCCACCAGGATGTCCACGCCGCGCTTGATGCGGTCGATCTGCGGGTTCATGCCCACGCCGCCGAAGACGACGGTGGAGTTGATATCAAGGTATTTGCCGTATTCGCGTACGGACTCTTCCACCTGGGCGGCGAGCTCACGGGTGGGGGTCAGCACCAGGGCGCGGATGCCCTTGCCGCCGAACTTGTTCTTGGGGGCAGCGCTTTGCGACAAGCGGTGCAGCAGGGGCAGGGTGAACGCGGCGGTCTTGCCGGTGCCAGTCTGCGCGCCGGCCAGCAGGTCGTGGCCTGCGAGAACGGCGGGAATGGCCTGGGCCTGAATGGGCGTGGGGGTCTCATAGCCCGTTTCGTGCACGGCCTTCAGGATGGCAGGAGCCAGGTTCAGTTCGTCAAATGTCATGTCGTTGAATGCGCCCATCCGGGGCGCTGGGTATCGGCCTGTCGTACAACCGGGGGGTTGACGAGCCAGTCTCAAGCCGACGAGGTTCAAGGGTGGGAGCCCAGAGGTTGGAATGCCTCCTTCGTCCCCAGCGGTGTGCTGATGTGGCGGGCAACTGGAGCCCGTCACGGTGCGTATTGTCGCATGGCCCGATAATGGGTGTTTTGAAAGCAGAATTCTTCTGCCCAATTTCCGCAAGTTTTAAGACAAGCAAATGGCCCAATACGTATTTTCCATGAACCGCGTCGGCAAGATCGTGCCGCCCAAGCGCCAGATCCTCAAAGACATCTCCCTGAGCTTCTTCCCGGGTGCCAAGATCGGCGTGCTGGGCACCAACGGCTCGGGCAAGTCCACCCTGCTCAAGATCATGGCCGGCGTGGACAAGGAAATCGAGGGCGAAGCCATCCCCATGGCCGGCCTGAACATTGGCTACCTGCCCCAGGAACCCCAGCTTGACCCCGACCAGACGGTGCGCGAAAGCGTGGAAGCCGCCATGGGCCGGGTGATGACCGCCAAGGCCCGCCTGGAAGAGGTGTACACCGCCTACGGTGAAGAAGACGCCGATTTCGACGCCCTGGCCGCCGAGCAGGCCGAGCTCGAGGCCATCATCGCCACCGCCGGCACCGATTCCGAGCACCAGCTCGAAATCGCCGCCGACGCCCTGCGCCTGCCCCCGTGGGACGCCAAGGTGGGCATGCTGTCCGGCGGTGAAAAGCGCCGCGTGGCCCTGTGCCGCCTGCTGCTGTCCAAGCCCGACATGCTGCTGCTTGACGAACCCACCAACCATTTGGACGCCGAATCCGTGGACTGGCTGGAGCAGTTTTTGCAGCGCTACTCGGGCACCGTGGTGGCCATCACCCATGACCGCTACTTCCTGGACAACGCGGCCGAGTGGATTCTGGAACTGGACCGGGGCTCCGGCATCCCCTACAAGGGCAACTACAGCGACTGGCTGACCCAGAAGCAGGCCCGCCTGGAGCAGGAGCAAAAGGGCGAGGAATCGCGCGCCAAGGCCCTGAAGAAGGAACTGGAATGGTCGCGCCAGAACCCCAAGGCGCGCCAAGCCAAGAGCAAGGCCCGCCTGGCCCGCTTTGAGGAACTGTCGGACTTCGAGTACCAAAAACGCAACGAAACCAACGAAATCTTCATCCCCGTGGCCGACCGCCTGGGCCATGAAGTGATCGAGTTCGAAAACGTCACCAAGTCCTTCGGCGACCGCGTGCTCATCGACAACCTGAGCTTCAAGGTGCCCGCCGGTGCCATCGTCGGCATCATCGGCCCCAACGGCGCCGGTAAATCCACGCTGTTCCGCATGATCGCGGGCAAGCAGGCACCCGACAGCGGCACCGTCAAGATCGGCTCCACCGTGAAGATGGCTTTCGTGGACCAGACCCGCGACGACCTCTCGGACGACAAGACCGTGTGGGAAGACGTCTCGGGCGGCCTCGACATCCTGAACGTGGGCAAGTTCCAGATGGCCAGCCGCGCCTACTGCGGCCGCTTCAACTTCAACGGCGGCGACCAGCAAAAGAAGGTTGGCATGCTGTCGGGCGGTGAACGCGGGCGCCTGCACCTGGCCAAGACCCTGATCGCAGGCGGCAACGTGCTGATGCTCGATGAACCCTCGAACGATCTGGACGTGGAAACCCTGCGTGCGCTGGAAGACGCGCTGCTCGAGTTCGCCGGCTCCATCATGGTCATCAGCCATGACCGCTGGTTCCTGGACCGCATCGCCACCCACATCCTGGCCTGCGAGGGCGACAGCCAGTGGACCTTCTTCGACGGCAACTACCAGGAGTACGAAGCCGACAAGAAGAAGCGCCTGGGCGAAGAGGGTGCCAAGCCCAAGCGCATGCGCTTCAAGGCGCTGAAGTAAGGCGCCGGGGCCCCTGTACGTGACCTTGCGCACGGCAGCGGCGGTTCGGACCGGCGGCCGGGGTGTTATGGGTGCCAATAGCCCGGCTATCGGCACCCAAGTGAACCTGGCCGACCGCCCAATGCCGTGCCGCAGCCGACTGGCAGGGAATTGTGCAGATGGCCCTCAGGTCAAGTAGCATTGCAGCTGGAAACCTTTTTCCCATCCCCATCCCACCATGTCCCAGGCTGCGCCTTCTTCGAAAACCGTTTTCCGTGCCTGTGTCGTCAACGCAGTGCGTGGGGGCGAGGCGCTCATGGACAAGCTCATTGCGGTCACCCGCAGTGCGCTGACGGCCGAAGAGAGCACGGTGCGCAACATCCAGCAGCGCAACCTGGCCAGTGACAGCCTGCGCCTGCTGGGCCAGCATGAGGCCGCGCTGGTCAAGGGCTACTCCATGGCCCTGCTGGAGATCTTTGCCGAAGGCCCGCCCGCCGCGGCGGGCAAATCCCGCTCCGCAGACGCTTCGCCCCTGGATTTTGGCGAGCTTTCGCTCATGGACGAGAGCGAGATGCAAAGCCAGGTGGAGCTGGCCCGCGCCCAGCAACTGGCCTCGCACGCCACCGAGGCGATACTGGCCGAGCTCAACACTCTGGTCAGTTCGGCCCAGGGCCTGCGCAGCGTGCAGCCCGAGCGCAACCCCCTGCGGCCCGAAAGCTACATCCGCGCCCTGCAGCAGGTGGTGGGCGAGACCGGCGTGAACGCCGAGGTGCGCGGGCTGTGGATGCAGCACATGCGCGACCTGCTGGGCAAGCTGCTGGTCGACGAATACAAGACCATGGTCAAAACCCTGCGCGACAACGGCGTGGAGCCCGTGGGCTACGCCGTGCTGGGCGCACCCGGCGCCGGCGCGCGCACGGGGGGCAGCATGCAGGGTGGTGGCGGTGGCAATACCGGCTATGGCGGCGGCTACGCGGGCACGGGCTATGGCGGCCCCATGGGCGGCCCCAGTGGCTACGGCAACGCCGGCTATGGCAACACGGGCTATGGCCGCGGCATGGGCGGCGGCCAACACAACAACTGGAGTGGCGACCCGAACAACAATTGGAGCGGCGAGGCCCAGATGCCCGCGCCCATGATGTCCCCGCAGGCGGCGGCTGCCGAAGAGGCGCTGCTCACCGTGGGCATCCTGCGCCAGATGCTGGCCGGCGGCGACCCGTTCGACCCCCGCGGCTACGGCGGCATGGGTGGTGGCGTGCCCTCGCAACCCGCCGCCATGCAGTCGGCGTGGGCCGGCGGCGGCGGTGCTGCCAGCGGTGCGGCCAGCATGCATTCAGGCTTGGGCGGTGCCTACCACCCCGGCAACGCGGTGGCCGAGGCCATGGAAGACATGGCCCAGCTCGAACGCCTGGTGGGCCGCCTGGCCGGCGTGCCGCAGGCCGTGCCCCAGGTGATGCACCAGGTTCCCCAGGGCGGCTGGGCACCCACCACGCCGGGCACTGCACCCCAGCACCTGTACACGGTGCCGGGCATGCCGTACCAGCAGATCTACACCGTGCCCGTGGTGGCCCCGCAGGACCCGCCGGCCATGGCCGCCGAGGTGGTGGGCCGCATGATGGAGAACATCGCACGCGATTCGCGGCTGCTGCCCTCGGTGCAGCGCGCGGTGCAGAACCTGGAGCCCGCGCTCAAGCACCTGGTGCGCCGCGACCAGACCTTCTTCACGGAGCCTGCGCACCCCGCGCGCGTGCTGCTCGACGAGATGACCCAGCGCAGCCTGGCCTTCCCGGACGAGAAGGCGCCCGGCTTTGCCCGCTTCATCCGCCTGCTCAACGAATCCGTGGGCTACCTGGCCGGCATCGAGATCAAGGACGCCACCCCGTTCGAGACCGTGCTCAAGGCCCTGCAGGCCGCCTGGAACTCGCAGGTGCAAAAGGCCAAGGCCCGCCAGGCCGAGAAGGACAAGGCTGCGCTGCAGGCCGAGCAGCGGGAGATGCTGGCCGGCAAGATCGCCGCCGACATCCGCAAACTGCCCGACCTGGAGCGCGTGCCCGCCGACGTGCTCGACTTTGCCGCCGGCCCCTGGGCCGAGGTGGTGGCCCTGGCCCAGGTCGCGCAGGCCGCTGGCGGCGAGGACGACCCCGGCGGCTACCTGGCCCTGGTGCCCCTGCTGCTGTGGAGCGCCCAGCCCGAGCTGACCCGCGCCGAGCCCGACCGCCTGTCCGAAGCCATTCCCGGCCTGCTCGTCAAGCTGCGCGAGGGCCTGCAGACCATCGACCACCCGGCGGCCAAGACCAGCGCCTTCCTGGAGCGCCTGGTGGGCCTGCACCAGGACGCCTTCGAGCGCGCCGCCTTCGCCAAGATCACCCTCGACCCCGAGGACTCGGTTCAGGACTCGCGCGACCCCAACGACTCCGTGGCGGCCGTCGCCGGCTACGACGACAGCGCCCAGGCCCTGGTGGACATCGGCCAGCCCGAACCGGCCGCTGCCGCGCCCACCAAGGCCGAGCCCTACGCCGAATTCGTGGTGGGCGCCTGGGTGGAGCTCATCAGCAACGGCCGCGCCGTGCACACCCAGCTCACCTGGTCCAGCCCGCATGGCACGCTGTTCCTCTTTACCGCGCCGGACAACAGCACCCAGTCCATGACGCGCCGCATGCGCGACAAACTGGCCGACGAAGGCGCCCTGCGCGTGGTGCCCGCCCCCAAGGCCCGGCCCCCGGCCGCTGCAGCCACCGCCACGCGCGCCGGCGGCATCGCCACCACCCGGGGCAGTCTGCCCGCACCGCTGGAAACCTCGCGCGGCAAGCTCGGCAGCGCACCCAGCAGCAGGCAGGCACCGCTGGGCGGCAAGCCACCTGCCAAGGGGCGGTAGGCGGGGCTGTCTCGGACGGCGGGTGCGGATTTTTTACCGCCGAAGCACTGCGCTCAGCCGCTGTCGCTTTCAGTCCTGGTCGCCTCGGGTATCAGCGCATCGTCGCAGCCCTGCTTTCCCTTCACGGGCAGCACCAGGTACTGGTGCTGCTGGCCTGGCAAATGGCCAAGCACGATGGCGCAGCGCATCTCGCTGGCCGTGCGGGCCATCTTTTCGTCCGCAAAACCCAGGGTGGCCTCGAAGCCTGACATCAGCATGTCTGGCCGCTTGAAAGCCTGCGCCACGTCGGGACGCTCGGTGCTGACCAGCGAATCCAGGCGTACCCGGATATCTGGGGCTGAGACCCCCAAGGCCATCTTGCGACCGGGCCCCAGGGTCGGTGTCCAGCCTTTCACATGCAATTGGGTGCCCTCGATGGTGATCGAATCGATCGATCCGCCGTAGCCGTGCGCCATGCGCGGGAGCGGACCGTGCATGGGCAGTGCCGTGGTGGAGTTGGCCAGGTGGTTGTGCAGAATGGACTCTTGCTCCCCGGGTGGGCGGCTGTCCAGCCGCACCAGGCACAGGCAGTCTTCGTCCCAAACCCGGATACGGGCGCGCTCGGCTGCATTGGCGGGTTCCCAGCGCACCAGCGCCGGCTCTGCATGGGGCCTGCCGGGCTCCAGGCGCTTGAACGCCGCATGTGCATACATCATCTGGATGACGGTGGAGGTCGCGGAGGCGAGCTCGTAAGGCACCAGCACCTGATCGGGCGGGGGGGTCCGCGCGAAGGCGTAGTGGGTATCGAACATGGCGTTGGCGGCACGGTCGTGCTCGCGCTGTGACAGGGACTGCAGCCCCACTGCCGTGGCGAAGACCAGCAAGGCCGCGGTGTGCCAGCGCGCCAGCGAGGCAGGCCACTTCAGGCTCCACAGAACGCACAGGGCGACCCAGGGCGCCCACAGATAGCGCGTATGGCCCTCCGGGTCAACACCGGGGTGCACCACGAACACCAGCGGGAAGACCACTACCAGTGCGACCGCACCCAGCCCCGCCAGCATCGCCAGGCGGCCCCGCTCCGGCTGTGCCGCAAGTCCGGCCACCAGGCACACCAGGCACAACAGGACCGCAGTGGCGCCCAGCACCCCGCTGCCCATCAGGCCCTGGACGAGCCAATGGACCAGTTTGCTGGCGAAGACCGGCAGGTCTTGCCAGCTGCTCAGTGCGATGCCGTGGTACCCGCCCATGCCGGAAAACACGCTGATGCGCAGCACGGCATATGCCAGGGCCACGGCCAGCGTGGGCAACGCGAAGCGCCAGCGCGCCATGCCCGAAGGCGAGCCAGCAGGCAGAGGCAGCAGCAGGGTCAACGCCACCCAGGGGACATACACCTCCTTGCACAGCGTGGACAGCAGGTAGAACCCCGCTGCCAGGACGGCCCAGCGCCATTGC
>NZ_LMIH01000018.1:0-181 GCF_001428645.1 Acidovorax sp. Root217 | reverse complement strand
CAGGCAGGCGAACAGCAGGCCGTCCAGATAGTGCCCCACCATCAACTGCTGGGCCATGTGCACCGATGGGGCGCCAATCAGCAGCAGGGCCGCAGGCAGCAGCGCCTGCCAGCGCCCCAGCCAGTGGCGCAGCAGCAGATACAGCCCGCCCGCTGCGCAGGCCAGCGACAGCAGGTGGTGC
>NZ_LMIH01000017.1:280-14637 GCF_001428645.1 Acidovorax sp. Root217 | reverse complement strand
GGGGTTGTGCATCTGCGGACCTTACAGGGTGGCAGGTGTTGCACTTCAGTTTTGAATCCGCCACAAGGTAATTCATCGCCTCGTACACTGCTTGGTCAAGGCTTGAATAGCCATTGCGACCATCAATCGTTACCCGAGGAGCAACGCCATAACCAGAATCCCAAACCCAACCATCGAAGGCATCAGGCTTCAAACGGCAATGCGCCCAGCCGTTAGGGGCACCTTCAACGCACGCCACTCGATATTCTTCTGCATATGAATTTCCAGAAAAAACAAATACACAAAGAAATAGAAATTTTACAATATATGTTCGCATTTATTTTCCTCCCTCAATAATTTTTCGACTCAAATTCGGCCGACTTTTTGATCCTCTGCACTGTAGCCAAGATTCTTAACGTTAAGCAACCATGTGTTACCTCAGACGTCCATTTTTTGTAAACGAATGTTTGCACCCCTCGAAGCTTTCAGTTCATTGGGCTGGGTGCGGGCATTTGGGACTCGCGGGGCGGGGTTGCACATTGTTGACCTTAATGAACTTGGCCACGCCCCACTCACCTCATGCAGAATGCCCCGATCTGCCCCAACGAGAAGGAGCCGCCATGGAACGCGCCATCGAACTCGCAGGCTTCTTCGCGGCGCACGGCATCTGGTGCGTGGCCGAGGGGGAGTCCTTGACGCCCATGGTGGCCCAGGAACCGGCGGCCTATGGGCGAAACATGCTGCGCTTTGCTGCCGACCAATTGGAAGACGGCGTCGCCCAAGCGCAGGAGTACCTGGACCAGAACCCAGGCATGGCGGAGCACGCGGCGCTGGTGTATGACGGGTTCATCACCCTCCCCTCCGGTCGCACAGATGCCTTGATCATCGTTGCCCGATGGTATGCAGCGCCTGCAACCACCCTCACCATGGCGGTGCCCTACCGCAACGCGCAATCACCCAGTGGCTTTGCCGTGCACCGGCCCAAGTTCATGGGTTGGCAGGGGCCGGGCACTGCGGACTACAAGCTGCTGGGCGATGCCTTCTTTCGCGGGGTCGAATCGCATGAGGCGGCGGCGCCGGTGTGGGCGCAGCACAATGATGATTCGATTTGAGGCGGCATGGTGCCTCGCTTCGAGGCGCTACACCTGGTGGGGCGAGCGCCGCTGGATGATGAACTCCCGCGCCTGCGCAGGCCTGGTGATTTCGGTCCACTGCAGGTGGCCATGCGCCGGGTCTTCGCGCAGCCCCGCAAACTTCACCCGGTTGCGAGCAAAGGTGGAGTACGACCACCACAGCACCGAGTGGCGCGAGAAGAACGCCATGCGCAGCGATTCGGGGTTGCCGTGGGCCAGTTGGGTGCGCAGCAGGCCCCGGCTCACGGTTGCGTGGCGCGCCCCCACAGCACCTCGCGCAAGGCGGTGTAGTTGCCGTCGGCCACCCAGCACTCGCCCTCGGTCGCGCTGCGCACGCGGGCCTCGAATTGTTCGTGGGGCACGGCTGTCCACTCGGGACCCCAGTACAGGGCATCGAGCTCAATGTGCGGGCTGCCTGTAGCGTGCGCCAGTGCGGCGGCAAAGGTGGACTTGCCGGCACCGCTGGTGCCGACGATGACGTAACGCATGGTGTGTGGGTCGCTCAATTCAATGGCCCAATGGTGCCATGGGGGTCAACCAGCAGCGCCCGCAACCAGGCGCCCCGCCACCACCTCCTGCACCACCGCCTGCAGATGCTCAACCGCAGGGTTGTTGGCAACGCCCACGCTATCGCGGTGCAATGACACGCCCACGGACGGCAGCGCAGGCAGGCCGAGTGGCTTGCCCACGGCGGCCAGGCCGGCCGGAATCTGCGCCGTGGCCCGGGGTGCCACGCCCAGGCCGGCCTGGCAGGCGGCCCAGATGGCCGAGACGCTGGCGCTGGTAAGCACGGTGTGCCAGGGCCGGCCCGTGCGCTCCAGCGCGGCGATGGCGGCCTGGCGAAAGCTGCAGGGCTGCTCCAGCAGCAGCAGGGGCACGGATTCGCCGGGCGGCAGAGGCAGGCCTGGCTGCGCGATCCACTGCGTGGGCAGGCGGGCAATGGTTTGGCCACCAGCCTGCCCACCCGAGGGCTCGCCAAAGGCCAGCACCAGGTCCACCTCGCCGGCCTGCAGTTGGGCCAGCAGCGCGCTGCTGCGGTCCACGCGGATGTCGATGCGCACTGCGGGGTGGGTGCGCGCAAAGCGGGCCAGCGTGGCGGGCAGCCAGCCGTCGGCAAAGTCCTGCGGCATGCCGAAGCGCACGCTGCCTTGCATGCGCGCGCCCTGCAGCGAGAGCACGGCCTCGTCGTTGAGCGCGATGAGCCGCCGCGCATGGCCCACCAGCAACTCGCCCGCCTCGGTCAGCGCCTGCTGGCGGCCCTGTTTGCGAAACAGGGGCGTGCCCACGCGCTCTTCCAGGGCCTTGATCTGCAGGCTCACGGCGCCGGGCGTGCGGTGCAAGCGCTGGGCAGCCTTGCCAAAGCCGCCCAGCTCGACGGCGGTGACCAGGGTTTGCAGGGAAGGCAGGTCAAGCAGCATAGTTTAGCCATTTTAACTATTTATGCGAAAACAATTTGATTGTTTAAAGCAATGGCAGTTTTTACAGTGCATGCACCTCAACCCTGCCCCACCCTTGAAGGACACCTGACATGCTTGCGATGCAATATGGATTTGACCTGCCCGATGACTTCGACATGGCCGCCCTGCGCCGCCGCATACCGGAGATCGGCAGCCGCTTCGACGCCCTGCCCGGCCTGCACCTGAAGGCCTTTTTGCTGGCCGACCGCACGGCCACGGCGCCCAACCGCTACACGCCCTTCTATCTTTGGGACGACCCAGCGGGCGCGGCCGGCTTCGTCACCTCGCCCGACTTTGCGGCCGTGCAGGCGAAGTACGGGCACCCGGTGGTGCATGGCTGGACGCCCATTGCCCACCTGCAAGGCCCGGCCGCCGGCCAGGTGCCGGGCTTTGCCACCCAGCACTTTGCGCAACTGCCGGACACCACGGACCTGGTGCAGCGCGCGGACGACGAACGCGCCACGGCCGCCGCCCTGGCCGGCACGCCGGGGGTGCACAGCGTATTCACGGGGTTGGATGCCCAGGGCTGGCAGGTGAACCGCACGGTGCTGTGGAGCGGGCAGCCGCCAGCGGACGCCGAAGGCCGGGTGTTCGAGCTGTTGTACCTGTCGGCACCCGGCGGGGTGCGCAGCAGCGGCGCTGTGGCGAAGGCTTGACGGGCGGCAACCGTCAAGCCGGGCCTGGTGCCCCGGCTCCGAGGTACCGGGCCATGAAGGCGGCACCCAACACGGTGTCTGGCGGCATGGCGTTCAGGTCGCTGCGCAGGTCTGCCGAGTGCGGCGCGTCCTCTGACAGTTCGCTGTAACCCTCGGTCAGCTGCAGCAACTCGCCCGCCGCGATGGGCCGGGACGGCGCGATGGCATAGCGCTCACGCTGGCGCGACAGGCCCGCCCACTGGGCCAGGGACCTGGGTTGCCGGCCCGTCCATTGGAGGACATGGAAAAGGCCCTGGGCATCGACGAACCAGGCCAGGCCGCCCTCGCCCAGTTGGTTGATGCCGATTTCGAGTTCGCCACCCTTCGGATCGAGCCGGCCGATGCCGTCGAACCACCCCTGCGGCGCGATGACGATGCGCCGGTGGCTGCTGAGGATGAGGGGGTATTGCATGGGTGCCAGGGGTTTTGGACCACAGACTACCATCGGCCCCCGCATTTTTTGAACGGAATGCGCGCACCGGCGCAGTGCCCGAGTGCACCAGCAGGCGGCGGGCTGTGGCTGCGTGGCTGTCGAACAGGGCCTGCGCAAGCGGGCTGGGCGCCTGCAGTGCCGAGCCAACCCGTTTCAGCCAGGGGCGGGGCTTTCCGGCGGAAATGGAGTGCCCCCGTACGCCCTTGAAGGCGCTTTTTTCAGCGAATTGCGCCATCGCACTGCCGTGGTGCAAACCAACATCACGAATTTTTTTCGTGATGTAGGCCGAATTTATATCGTTTGGCCGATGGGTAGGTGCGCGACTTTAATCAAGTTCCGTTCAATTTCCTGTCACAAATTCATGTCTTCCGTCGGTTTTCGTATCAACGAGCGGCCCGCCGCCCGCATCAGCGCCGAGGCGCTTGCGCAGTTCGCCACCGTGGGCTCCGCGCAGATCAGTGACTGCATGGGCCGCCTGTACGGCGTGGTGGGCCTGGCGCCGCGCCATGCCGCCAGCGCCCTGCGCATGGTGGGCCTGGCGGTGACCGTGAAGGCCCGGCCGGGCGACAACCTGATGATCCACAAGGCGATTGCGCTGGCGCAGCCGGGCGACGTGATCGTGGTGGATGGCGCAGGCGAGGCCACCAATGCGCTGGGGGGCGAGTTGATGGCCATGGACGCCGAGGGGCGCGGCGTGGCCGGCTTCGTGATCGACGGTGCGATCCGTGATGCGGATGTGTTCGCTCAGGGTGCGTTCCCTTGCTTTGCACGCTCCGTGTCGCACCGGGGGCCCTACAAGGACGGCCCGGGTGAGATCAATGTGCCCGTGAGCATCGGCGGCCAGGTGGTGTGCGCCGGTGACGTGGTGGTGGGCGATGCCGATGGCGTGATCGCCATCCCGGCGGCCATTGCCGAGGACGTGCTGGCCCTGGCCCTGAAGAAGGAGGCGGACGAGGCCGGCATCAAGGAGCGCATCCGCGCGGGCACCTACACCAAGCCTTGGGTGGACAAGACCATTGCCGCCAAAACCGCGGGAGGCGCATGAGCATGACCAACGCCGCCGCCCTTGCCACCAGCCCCAGCATCGTTTCCGAGCGCATCCAGCGCATCAAGCTGTCGCCCAGCGTGGCGGTGCGCACCATCATTGCCCAGCTGCGCGAGCAGGGCCGCCGCATCATCGACCTGACCATTGGCGAGCCTGATTTCTCCACGCCCGAGCACATCTGCGCGGCCGCCACGGCGGCCATGGCGCGGGGCGAGACCAAGTACCCCGCATCGCAGGGCACGCCAGCCCTGCGCAAGGCGGTGGCGGCGCGCATGCAGGCCGACTGGGGGGTGAGCTACCCGGTGGGGCAGATCATCGTGAGCACGGGCGCCAAGCAGGTGATTTACAACGCGCTGGCGGCCACGCTCAACGAGGGCGATGAAGTCATCATCCCCGCGCCTTTCTGGGTGTCGTACCCCGACATGGTGGTGGTCAACGGCGGCACGCCGGTGATTGCCCATGCCACGCCCGAGCAGGGCTACAAGCTCACGCCCGAGGCGCTGGAGCGCGCCATCACGCCGCGCACCAAGTGGCTGATGATGAACTCGCCCAGCAACCCCACGGGCGCGCTATACACCCGCGAGGACCTGGAAGGCCTGTGCGCCGTGCTGCTGCGCCACCCCCACGTGTGGCTGATGACGGATGATATCTACGCCCGCCTGAACTTCACCGGCAGCCCTACCGTGCACCCCATCCAGGTGGCGCCCGCGCTGGCCGCGCGCACGCTGCTGGTCAACGGTGTCTCCAAGGCCTATGCCATGACGGGCTGGCGCATCGGCTTCGGGGCCGGCCCCGAGCCGCTGATCCAGGCCATGGCGGTGCTGCAGTCGCAAAGCACCTCGGGCGCATCGTCCATCAGCCAGGCTGCGGCGCTGGAGGCACTGACCGGCCCGCAGGACTGTGTGCAGCAGTTTGCCGCCACCTTCCGCGAGCGGCGCGACGTGGCGGTGAGGCTGATGTCGGGCATCGACGGCCTGAAGGTGGTGGTGCCCGAGGGCGCGTTCTACGTGTTCCCTGACTGCAATGGCCTGATGGGCAAGACCACGCCCACGGGCGAGGTGCTGCGCACCGATACCGACCTGACCAACTACCTGCTGCGCGAAGCCGGCGTGGCACTCATCGATGGCACGGCGTATGGTGCCCCCGGCACCTTCCGCCTGTCGTTCGCGGCGTCCATGGACGCCATAGCGCAAGGCTGCGAAGGCATCCGTGCCGCCTGCGCAAAACTGATTTAACCCGCCCCGCCCTTTGACAACCTCTAGGATTCAGCCATGAAGCAAATCAAATTCCTGATCGGTGCATGCCTTGCCCTGCCGGCCCTGACCGCCAGCCTCGCCGCCCATGCGGACCAGTTGGCCGACATCAAGCAAAAAGGCGAACTCGTCTGCGGCACGCTGGGCACCTCGCAGCCCTTCAGCTTTCAGGACGGTGCCACGCGCGAGCTGGTGGGCTATGACGTGGACGTGTGCAAGCTGGTCGCGGCCAAGCTGGGCGTGAAGGTGCAGTTCAAGCTGCTGTCGGTGGCGGCGCGCGTGCCCGAGCTGAACGAGTCGCGCGTGGACATTTTGGCCGCCAACCTGGGCTACTCGCCCGAGCGCGCCGAGCAGATCGCCTTCTCGCACGCCTACTTTCAGAGCCCGCAAAAGCTGCTGACGCGCGCCGAGTCCAAGTTCACCAAGATCGAAGACCTGACGGGCAAGCGCATCAGCGCCACCAAGGGTTCGAGCTCGGAGCGCGAGATCAAGGCGCGCCTGCCGGGCTCGCAGGTGCTGGGCTTTGCGGACAGCTCGGCCGCCTACCTGGCGCTGCAGCAAAAGAAGGTGGACGGGCAGTTCGCTTCTGAGCTGGTGCTGGCCCGGCTGGTGCTGCAAAGCCCACCCACCTCGCCCGTGGTGATCATGGACAAGGCCGTGTTCGACGAACCCTGGGGCCTGGGCATGCGCAAGAGCGAGACGGGCTTCATCGCCGCCGTGAACAAGGTGCTGGAAGAGGCCGAGAAGTCCGGCGAAGCGGCTGCCATCTTCGACAAGTGGATGGGCGCCGCCAGCCCCTACAAGCTCAAGCGCAGCTTCACCGTCGCACCCATCCCGCGTTGATCCGTTCTTGTTGCTGATCGGCAAGCCGCCGTCCGCCGGCGGCTTGCCCGAGAGAAAAATGGCCCCATGAAATTCCTAGACTCCGCCCAGCTGCTGCAACTGGCTTCCGGCATGGTCACCACGCTGCAGCTGTTCGCGGTGGCCTGGGTGCTGGCCTTCACCATTGCGCTCACGCTCACGGTGGTGCGTACGGCCAACGTCCGGGCCACCACCTTCATCGTGGACGCGTATGTGGAATACCACCGCAACGTGCCCCTGCTGGTGCAGGTGCTGTTCTGGTACTTCGGCATGCCCGAGCTGCTGCCCGACGGGGTGCGCGCCTGGCTGTACCAGCACAACGCGGAAATGTCGCTCGCGGCCATCGCCCTGGGCCTGGGCTCGGCCGCCTACATCGCAGAGGACATCCGCAGCGGGCTGCGCGCCATCCCCACCACGCAGTTCGAAGCGGCGCGCGCCCTGGGCTGCAGCTACCTGCAGTGCATGCGCCTGGTGATCGTGCCGCAGGCGCTGCGCATCGCCATACCGCCGCTGGTGGGCCGCGCCCTCCTGCTCTTCAAGAACACCAGCGTGGCCATGGCCATCGGCGTGGTGGAGCTGACCTACCAGACCCGTGAAATCGAAAACGAAACCTACCGCACCTTCGCCACGTTCGGCGCGGCGACGATCATGTATTTGATCGGCTCCTTCCTGCTGATGTACGTCGGCTCGCGCATCCAGGCGCACTACAGCCTTGCGCGCAAGGAGGGCCGCCGTGCTTGACATCATTCGCGAATACTGGCCCCTGCTGCTGGTAGGCCAGTACCCCCACGGCCCGCTGGGCGGCCTGGCGATGACGCTCATCGTGGCCGGCCTGGGCCTGCTGCTGTCGCTGCCGCTGGCGCTGATGATCGCCATCGCCCGCGTCAGCCCCTACCGCTGGGTGGCGCGCTGCGCCGCCGCGCTGGTGCATGTGGTGCGCGGCATGCCGCTGCTCATGCTGATCTTCTGGGCCTACTTCGTGGTGCCCAAGGTCACGGGCCATGCGGTGAGCGGTTTCACCACGCTGGTGTGCGCCCTGGTGATCTATGAAAGCGCCTACCTTTCGGAGGTGATCCGCTCAGGGATAGAGGCCATCCCCAGGGGGCAGATCGAGGCCTCGCGCTCGCTGGGCATGGGCTACTGGCGCACCATGTTCAAGGTGGTGCTGCCGCAGGCGCTGTTCAACGTGCTGCCCAGCATGACGAGCCAGTTCGTCTCCACCGTCAAGGAGACCTCGCTGGGCTACGTGATCAGTGTCAACGAGCTGACCTTTGCCGCCAACCAGGTGAACAACCTGGTGCTGACCAAGCCGCTGCAGGTGTTCGGCGTGCTGGCCATCATCTACTTCATCGTCTGCTTCACCCTGAGCCGCGGCGTGAGCCTGCTGGACGCCCGGGTGCGCCGCACCCGCGCCATGCGCTAAACCCTTTTCTGATCGATCGCCATGATCCAACTCGAACAAGTCAACAAGTGGTTCGGTGAGAACCACGTCCTCAAGAACGTGGACCTGCGCATCGCCGCCGGCGAGGTCGTCGTGGTCTGCGGGCCCTCGGGCTCGGGCAAGTCCACGCTGATCCGCACCATCAACCGGCTCGAACCCATCGATAAAGGCCGCATCACCGTGAACGGCCAGAACGTGTACGCCAAGGACCTGAACATCAACACGCTGCGCGCGGGCATCGGCTTCGTGTTCCAGAGCTTCAACCTGTTTCCCCACATGAGCGTGCTGGACAACGTGATGTTTGCGCCCCTGAACATTCGAAAGACCCCGCGCGATACGGCCATGGCCGATGCCAAGGTGCTGCTCGAGCGCGTGGGCCTGTCGCACAAGCTCGATGCCTATCCGGGCAACCTCTCGGGCGGGCAGCAGCAGCGGGTGGCCATTGCCCGTGCGCTGGCCCTGAAGCCGCCGGTGATGCTGTTCGACGAGCCCACCAGCGCGCTCGACCCAGAGATGGTGGGCGAGGTGCTGCAGGTGATGAAGTCGCTGGCCCGGGACGGCATGACCATGGTCTGCGTGACGCACGAGATGGGCTTTGCCCGCGAGGTGAGCGACCGCGTGGTGTTCATGGACGCAGGCGAGATCCTGGAGAGCGATACGCCGGCCAATTTCTTCAGCGCGCCCAAGCATCCGCGCGCGCAGCGCTTTCTGTCCGACATCCTCCCGAGCCACGGCTGACCAGCCCCTTGGTACTGTCCGGCAGGGGTATGCTTTCCGGGATGTACACCCTCAAGCAGATGGAGGCGTTCTACTGGAGCGCGCAACTCGGTAGCTTCAGCGCTTCGTCCCGCAAGCTGCACACCACGCAGTCGGCCATTGCCAAGCGCGTGGCCGAGCTGGAGGCCTTCAGCGGCATGCCGCTGCTGGACCGCAAGACCAAGCAATTGGTGCTCACCCCGCGCGGGCGCCAAATGATGGAGCTGGCGCAGGAGACGCTGGAGCTGAGCAGCCGCGTGGTGCAGCAGCTCGCTTCGGCCCAGAGCTTCGAGGGCGTGGTGCGCCTGGGCGTGACCGAGCTGGTGGGCCTGACCTGGCTGGCGCCGCTGATCGACCAGGTCAGCCGCAGCTACCCGCAACTCACGCTGATGCCCGAGATCGATGGCGGCGTGACGCTGTACCGCAAGCTGGCCGAGGATACGCTGGACATGGCCATCATGCCCGGCCCGTTCTGGAGCTATGAATACGACTGCGTGCCCCTGGGCTCCATCCGCAACGAGTGGATGGCCAGCCCGGCGCTGGGCTTCGACCCCTCGGTGACGCTGGCGCCGCGCGACCTGGTGGCCCACCCGGTGATCACCCAGCCGGTCAACTCGGCCCTGTCGCATCTGTACGACGCCTGGTTCACCGAGCAGGGCCTGGCCGTGAACCGCGTGCTCACCTGCAACAACATGGTAGTGGTGGCGCGCCTGACCATGCTGGGCCTGGGCATCAGCTACCTGCCCCCGGCCCTGTTCTCACCCATGGTGGAGCGCGGCGAGCTGGTGCAGCTGCGCGTGAGCCCCGATCTGCCGCGCGTGCACTACTACGCGGTGTTTAGGAAGAACGTGGTGAGCCCCACCGTGGCCAAGGTGATCGAGATCGCCCAGGCGGTGTGCGATTTCGACGCGCAGGAGCAGCGGGGCAGCCAGTGGGTGGCGACCATGCCGTCGGCCACGCCAAAAGCACCTGCGCCGGGCAAAGCCAATGCGGCGCTTGCCCGGGCATTGGCTCGGGCCAAGGGCGGTAGAAAGGACGGGTGATCCCCGTCACGCATGCCTCCTGGCAACCTACAGGCCAGGCCCGCTGCATGGTGTATCTTCAGCGGTCCGCGCCTTGCGCCTACCGCGACCTGCGGAGGCCTTCCCAGGGCGAGCCAATCTTGAAGCACCATTGATCGACAACGCCCTTTCGCCCTCTCTGCCAGCCAACCAAATGGACAGCAGCAACGCCAGCGCCCCCGCACTGCTCTCGGTGGTGTGCCCGATGTACAACGAAGAGGCCGCGCTCGACCTGTTTTTTGCGCAGCTGCTGCCGGTGCTGGCGCAGACCGGCCTGGCCTTCGAGATCGTCTGCGTGAACGACGGCAGCCGCGATGGCACGCTGGCTCGGCTGCAGGCGCTGTGTGCCACGGTGCCGGGCCTCAGGGTGGTCGACCTGTCGCGCAACTTCGGCAAGGAGGCGGCGCTGACCTGCGGCATCGACCATGCGCTGGGCGCGGCCGTGGTGCCGATCGATGCGGACCTGCAGGACCCGCCCGAACTCATTCTGGAGATGGTGCGGTTGTGGCAGCAGGGTTTTGACGTGGTGCTGGCCCAGCGCACCGACCGCAGCGCGGACCATTTGCTCAAGCGCAAGACCTCGGAGTGGTTCTACCGGCTGCACAACCGCATTTCCGACTCGCAGATACCGCCGAATGTGGGCGATTTCCGGCTGATGGACCGCCAGGTGGTGGATGCGCTCAAGCGCCTGCCCGAGCGGCGCCGGTTCATGAAGGGGCTGTTTGCCTGGGTGGGTTTTCGCCAGGCGACGATTCCCTACACCCGGCCAGCCCGCGCGGCTGGGGACACCAAATTCTCTGGCTGGGGCCTGTGGAACCTGGCGGTGGAGGGGGTGACCTCGTTCTCGACCGTGCCGCTGCGCATCTGGACCTACCTGGGCCTGGCCGTCGCGCTGCTGGCGTTCGGCTATGGCCTGGTCATCGTGGGCCAGGTGCTGCTGTTCGGGCGCGACGCGCCGGGCTATGCGTCGCTGATCACGGTGGTGCTGTTTCTGGGCGGGCTGCAGCTCATCGGGCTGGGCGTGCTGGGGGAGTACCTGGGCCGGGTGTACATGGAGTCCAAGGGGCGGCCGATCTACCTGGTGCGCGAGCCTGCCGAACCACCGCAACATACGCCACCCGCGCAACCGGCCGCACCACACCCACCAACCAATCACCATGCGCCCTGAACTGCTTGCCCAGATGGCCGCAGTGCAGCAGACCCACTGGTGGTTTGCTGCACGGCGCGACATTCTTTCTTCCGTCATCGACGGCCTGGACTTGCCGGCCGCCCAACCCCGCGTGCTGGAGATCGGCTGCGGCCCAGGCGGCAACCTGGCCATGCTGGCGCGACACGGCAGCCTGAGCGCCATGGAATACGCGCCCGAGGCGCGTGCCGCAGCGGCCAGCCTGGGGCTGTGCCCCGTTGAGGCCGGCGGCTTGCCCGAGCCCGTGCCGTTTGCCGATGGCAGCTTCGACCTGGTCTGCCTGCTCGACGTGCTGGAGCACGTGGAGCACGACGACGCTGCGCTGGCCCGCGTGGCCCGGCTGCTCAAGCCTGGGGGGCGGCTGCTGCTCACCGTGCCTGCGTACCAGTGGCTGTGGTCGGACCACGACGTGGACCACCACCACCACCGGCGCTACACCGCCAGCCGGCTGCGCTCCAAGGCCACAACGGCCGGCCTGGTGGTGCACCGCGCGGGCTACTTCAATACCGTGCTGTTCCCGCTGATCGCGCTGGCCCGTCTGGTGGGCAAGCTGACGGGGCGCACAGGCGGCGATGCCGACACTGCCCTGCCCGCACCCTGGCTCAACGCCACCTTGCGCACCCTGTTCGGGGCTGAGCGCCCGCTGGTGGCGCGCATGGGTCTGCCATTCGGCACGTCGGTGATCGCGGTAATGGGTCGTTCCTCTTGACCGGCATTCGTCGCTCTGCCCTCGGCTTTGCCTTGGTGGGGGTACTGTCCACGCTCACGCATGTGTGCGTGGCAACCGTGCTGATCGAGTGGCTGGGCGCGCGAGCGCCGCTGGCCAATGGCGTGGCCTTCGTGGTGGCCACGCTGCTGTCCTATGTGGCCAACACGCGCTGGAGCTTTGGCGCGCGCCTGGGCATGGCTACAGCCGGGCGCTTTGCGCTGGTGGCCGGGACGGCAGGCCTGATGAGCATGGGTATTGCCTGGCTGGTGGAGCGCGCTGGCGGGCACTATGCGCTGGGCATTGCGCTGGTGGTGGTTTTCGTGCCCGCTTTCAGCTTCGTCGGCCATCGGAGCTTCACGTACCGATGAGTACCTCGCTGACCCCGCCCCGACCGGCGTGGCGCACGGGCCTCCTTGCCGCGGCCCTGCTCTGCGCCCTGGTGCTGGTGCTGCATGGCAGCGCCCTGCAAGCCGGCTGGCGCTGGGATGATGGCACGCACCTCTTCAATGTGACGCAGTACACCCCCTGGTCGGTGTTCCTGGACCCCGAGGTGACGCGCGCGGTGTCGGGCAACCAGCTGGCACCGTGGAACCTGTTCATCTACCAGCTCAACACGTCCCTCTTCGGCCTGCGGCCGCAGCTCTTTTACCTGCATCACCTGCTATCGCTGGCGGCCGCCGCGCTCGCGCTGTACCTGCTGCTGCGCCAGTGGCTCAGCCCCTGGAGGGCGCTGCTGCCCGCCACCCTGCTGCTCCTGGGTGCCCCGGCCTTCCACATGGCGCAGCAGCTGATGGTGGGGCACTACATCGACGGCCTGACGTTCGCCTGCCTGTCGCTGTGGGCCTACGTCCGCGCGGTACGCCTGGGCCAATGGCGCTGGGCGCTGCTGGCAGCAGTGTTCTACCTGATGTCCACGCTGTGCAAGGAGGTCTATGTCCCCTGGATCGCGCTGACACTGTTCGTGCCGCTGCCTGCGGGTTCGCCACCCGGATGGCTGGCGCGCTGGCGCTATGCCCTGCCCAGTGTGGCGGTGGCCTTGGGTTATGCGGTGGTGCGCATCCAGGTGTTCGAGGGCGCGGGCGGTTACCACAGCAGTGCGTTGACGGGCTGGCACGACCTGCCCGGGGTGCTCACCACCGTGGCCCGCATGCTTACCGAGGGGCTGCTGGGTGCCGGAGCGCCGGGCCTCGTCGCTACTGCCCTGTGCCTGGTCTGCGCGGTGGCCAGCCTGGCGGCCCAGCCGGCACAGTTGCGCATGCGGGCTGCGCTGGGCATGGCAGCTGCTGCCACGGTGGTGGTGTTTCCGCTGCTGTTCGTGGCGCGCCCCGGTTTTGAATGGATGCTGCACGCGCGCATCCTCTGGGTTCCCTGGGTGTCCCTGTGCGTGCTGTGGTGCCTGCCCTGGCCCAGGCACCTGGCACGCTGGCACGTGGCGGCATTGCTTGTATTCAGCGCGGCGGCTGCGCACCAGGCCTGGGTGCAGCGCCAGCATGACCGCCCGATCGAGGCGATGTTCGATGCGCACTACGGCTTCGTCCTTCAGCCTCCGGCAGGCCAGGCGCTGCTGCCCGCCGAGTTCAACTCGCCCGGCTATCTGACTGCAGTGACCATGGGCGCCCATGTGGCGCGCCAGCGGCTCGCGCCCGCCACGGCGCACCCGGCGCCGGCGTTGGTGCGCCAGGAGCCCGCAGACGCTGCCGAGCGGACCCGCATCCTCGTCTGGCAGGAGGGCTGCCGCTGCCTCATGCCCTTGGGCGACCTGCCACCCGCGCAGCAGCAGGCGGCGCTGCAATCGCAGCTGGGCAACCAGGCATTCGCCATTCCGCTGCGTCGGCCGCTGCCCTACATCGCCAATGCGCAGGGTGGTGCCATTGATGCGATCACTGTGGTCGACCGGCAGGTGCGCCTGACAGGCTGGACCCCCACCATCGGGCCAGGCCGCAAGCTGTTCATCACCGGCTTCGACGAGGTGCCCCTGGTGGAGATAGCCAGCGTGCAGCGCCCCGACGTGGCCAGCCAAATGCAGCGCCCGGACATGCTGGGGGCAGGCTTCGAGGCCACACTGAGCTTCAGCAGTACACAGGCGGCGCAAACCGCCAGCACCGAGCTGTGCGCCGTAGCCCCTGGCCATTTGCCTGGGCAGCAGCACCAGTTCCTGCTGCTGCCGATAGCCGGCAGCAAGCAGTGCCAGGGGGTGCTCATGCCCGCGGCAACCCGGCACAGGTGACGGTATGGCGGGTCCGACGAAACCAGCATGGCGGGCAGAACTGGCAGCACTGGGCGTGCTCTGCCTGCTGACCTTCGCGCTGCACGGCAGCGCCCTGCAGGGCTACTGGCGCTGGGACGAC
>NZ_LMIH01000017.1:0-181 GCF_001428645.1 Acidovorax sp. Root217 | reverse complement strand
GCACCACCTGCTGTCGCTGGCCTGCGCAGCGGGCGGGCTGTATCTGCTGCTGCGCCACTGGCTAGGGCGCTGGCAGGCGCTGACGCCCGCCGCCCTGCTGCTGATTGGCGCCCCATCCGTGCACATGGCCCAGCAGTTGATGGTGGGGCACTATCTGGACGGCCTGCTGTTCGCCTGCCTG
>NZ_LMIH01000016.1:261451-337792 GCF_001428645.1 Acidovorax sp. Root217 | reverse complement strand
CTTATAGCCCCAAACCCCCTCAGTCTCCAAAGGACTGGGGGGTTTTGCGTTTGGGCCGGCGAAATGCGTCCGACGTTCCGGCCGATTCCTGAGGTCCGCCTGGCCCGGAAGCCCAGGCCCTACTATTTTTCATTTTTTTGGGTGGCGCTTAACCCCGTTCATCCCCGCCGTTCGTTTCACTCAGCACCAACACTTGATGGAGCTGCCATGAGATCCGGTTCATTCATCCTTCCCGCTCTGGCTGCACTGCTGGCGCTGGCCAGCCTGCCGGCCCAGGCCATTGGCCGCCTGGCCGATATCACCATCGTCGATCGCGAAACCGGCGCCACGTTGCCGGTGCATTACGCCAAAGGCGAATACTGGGTGGCCGGCCGCCCTGGCGCGCGCTATGCCGTCACGGTACACAACCGCCTGGGCGAGCGGGTGCTGGCTGTGCCCTCGGTGGACGGCGTGAATGTGCTCAGTGGCGAGACCGCCGCCTGGGACCAGCGCGGTTATGTGTTCTCTCCCTACGAGCGCTACCAGATCACCGGCTGGCGCAAGAGCAGCAGCGAGATCGCCGCCTTCGAGTTCTCCAGCGCAGGCAATTCCTATGCCGGCCGCACCGGCCGGCCGGCCAACGTGGGCGTGATCGGCGTGGCGCTGTTTCGCGAGCAGCCGCCCTTGCCCGCGCCACCCGTGGTACACGAGCCCTTGGGCCAGCGCCGCGACAGCAGCAGCGACAACAGCCTCGGGCGCCTGCGCGAGGAGCCGGCGTCGCCCGCCGCCGCAGCTCCCGCCCCCGCCTCGGAAGCCGAGTCCTCCGCGCGCTCGCAGTCGGCGGGCAGCCTGGCGAAGGCGGCGCCAGCACCATCGCCCAAACTGGGCACGGCACATGGTCAGCGCGAGACCTCCGTGGTCACCCACACCACCTTCACGCGGCTGCAGGAGCAGCCCAATGAAGTCATCAGCATCCGCTACGACAGCCGCGAGAACCTGGTCGCCAGCGGCGTGATCCGCGAGCAGCCGGTGCGGCCACCGGTACCCCGCGCGTTTCCGCAGTCGGACAACGTGTCCTATGTGCCGGACCCGAAGTGATGCGACCTGGCGGAGCGTGGCAGCCTTCGCCGGTGGATGAGGGCCCCGCATAATGCACAGGTGCCGCCCCTCCCATCACCCGACGACACCAACGACACCGACGAGACGCTGATGCTGCGCTATGCCGGGGGTGAGCTGGGCGCGTTCGACACGCTCTACAGCCGGCACGAGCTGGCGGTATGGCGGTTTGTGTTTCGCAGCGTGAAGGTCCAGGCCGTGGCCGACGACCTGCTGCAGGACGTCTGGTTTGCCGTGGCGCGCAATGCCGGCAGTTATGAGGTCAAGGCGAAATTCAGGACCTGGTTGTTCACCCTGGCGCACAACCGGCTGGTGGACCACCTGCGCACCGCCAAGCACCACGCCAGCCTGGACGCAAGCGACGATGACGAGCGCAGCCTGGTGAACACCCTGGCAGCAGACTCCGGGTTCGGCCCGGTTCGGCAGTTGCAGTCGCGCGAGCAGGCGGCGGCGCTGATCGCTGCGGTGGAGCAGCTGCCGTTCGAGCAGCGGCAGGCCTTTCTCCTGCAAGCCGAAGGTGACCTCGGTGTGCAGGAGATTGCGCAGGCCACTGGCGTCAGTTTTGAAACCGCCAAGAGCCGCCTGCGCTATGCACGGGCCAGCCTTCGCCAACAGCTACAGGAGTTTGCACCATGAGCGCGCGGGACGACGAGCTGACCCAGCGGTACCGCGAAGCCAGCGAACAGGAAGATGCCCGCCCCGGTGCCCATGTCCGCGCTGCCGTGCGTGCGCATGCGCAGATGCTGGCGCCAGCCCCGTTGCCCACCGCGCCGGCCGTCCCCAGCCCGGTTGCTGCCAACCAGTCGCACTGGAAGATCACGGCCCTGGCCACCGTGGCTGTGGTGGGCCTGACCGGCTTGCTGCTGCTGCAGTTCCAGCGCGGGACACCCGAAGAACAGGAAATCGCCTACGGCCAGCGGCGTGCCGAAGCGCCTGCGCGCGCGCAGCCGTCTGCCGCAATCCCTGCTCCTGCCCCGGCGGCACAAGCGCCTTCGGTAGCGCCTGCAGCACCTGCCGCACCCCCAGTACCGCAAGGCCGTGCCCGTGATGAGGCCAGCCCATCGGCCAGGTCCGCGGCGCAAAAACCTGCTGCATCGGCGCTGGCCCAGGCAGGGCCACTGGCCAAGACGGTACCCGCACCGGCCATGCGGGAGGCCGAATCCCCAACGGCTGCGGGCGCGGCCGGCGCGGTGTCGGGCTTCCCCGCATCGCCGCCTCTCACGGCCGACCGCTCGTCGGTGTCTGGATCTGCGCCTCCAGTGGCGCCTTCCACCCGCTCCGCTCCACGCGGTGAAATGCGCGAGCATTTGGCCATGCAGGATGCCCCGGCTGCCGGGGCGGCGGTGCCGCCGCCTCCAGGCGCAGCACCTGCTCCAGCAGCCGAAACTTCCCGCTCCGCCGCACCGGTTCAGGCACTTCCTGCCCCGAAAGCGGCCCTCAGGCGGCAGGACAGCAGCGCGGCGGACAACAGCCTGGCTGCGGCCGCGCCCCGTGCCGACAGCGGGGGCAGTGCCTCGTTGCCCGACGACTTGCGGGAGGCGGCCCGCACGGGCCACGTGCAGCAGGTGGAAAGCCTCATCCGCCAGGGGGCAGCCATCGACGCGCGCGACAACGCAGGCAGAACGGCACTCATGCTGGCGGCCATGGGCGGCCAAACCACCACGGTCCAGAAACTCCTGGCCCTGGGCGCCAACCCGGCCCTGGTGGACCGCGAAGGCCTGGGCGCCGCGCAGCACGCCAGGCGACTGGGTTACACGCGCATCGCCGAGCTCATCGAAGCCACCCCATGAGGCAGTGGGCGTGGGGCGCCTGCGGGCGCCTCACCCCTTGCCATCAGCCCTTCAAGGCCGCTGCCACCGTGGTCGCCAGCGGCGTCGTGGCCCTGCCGATCAGCTGGCTCAGCTGGTGGCCATCGTCGAACAGCGCACCCTTGGCCGCTGCGGCGTCCGAATCGGCGAGCAGTGCGGCAAAGCCTGCCGGCAAGCCCACCTGCACCAGTGCCGCCTGGTAGTCGGCCTCGGGCAGGTCCTTGTAAACCACGGTCTTGCCCGACTGGCGTGCGATCTCTGCAGCCAGGTCCGCCAGGGTGTAGGCACTGTCGCCCGCCAGTTCGTACACGCGGCCGGCGTGGCCATCGGTGGCCAACACCACGGCTGCGGCTTCGGCATAGTCCACGCGCGCCGCCGAGGCGATGCGGCCGTTGCCCGCGCTGCCCAGCACAGCGCCATGGGCAAGGGCGGCCGGCACGCTGGCCGTGTAGTTTTCGGTGTACCAGCCATTGCGCAGCAGCACCACGGGCAGGCCCGAGGCGCGCAGCATGGCTTCGGTCTCCACGTGCTCGGCGGCCAGGCCCAGCAGGGAGCTGTTGGCACGCAGCACGCTGGTGTAGGCCAGCAGTTGCACGTTCGCACGCTTTGCCGCGTCGATCACGGCCTTGTGCTGCGGCGTGCGCTGGCCCACTTCGCTTGAGGAAATCAGCAGCAGCTTGTCCACGCCCTGGAAGGCGGCATCCAGCGTGTCGGGCTGCCCGTAGTCGGCCTTGCGCACCAGCACGCCCAGGGCAGCGAGGTCCTGGGCTTTTTCGGGGCTGCGCACCGCTGCGACGATCTGGGCCGCAGGGATGGTCTTGAGCAGGGACTGGATGACGAGGCGGCCGAGCTGGCCGGTGGCTCCGGTGATGGCGATCATGGTGAAAAACCTTGGTTGAAAAAGACAGAAAAGGCAGAATAGCGGTCAAGCTAACTTTTTGTAAGTACGCACATAAAGGTAAGTACCCCTATGTCTGCAAACCCTTCACCACCCCCCACCAACGCGGTATCCCCTGACGGAATTGCCGAGCGGCTGCAGCGCGGCCAGCTGTTCGCGCCCGATTGCCCATCACGCGCGGTGCTTCAGCATGTGACCAGCCGCTGGGGCGTGCTCGTGCTGGTGGCCCTGCTCGCGGGCACACACCGCTTCAGCGATCTGCGCCGCAAGGTAGGCGGCGTGAGCGAGAAGATGCTCGCCCAGACCCTGCAGTGGCTGGAGCACGATGGCTTTGTGCTGCGCGTGTCCCACCCGGTGGTGCCGCCCCATGTCGAATACAGCCTGACGCCCATGGGCACCGAAGTGGCACGCCAGGTCGAAGGGCTGGTGGACTGGATCGAGGGCAACCTGCACCGCATCATGGGCAAGCACCGGGCGGATGCGGCAGGCGCTGGCGCTGCCGTGCAGCCTGTCGATCTGGGTGCGGGATGGGTGTTCTCCGCAGGCCGGTAGACTGCTGTGGCTCGGGGCATGGGCCCCGCTGACTGGAGATCTGCGGGATGAACCTGTCCATCGAACCAGTGGCGCCAGCGCATTTCGAGGGCCTGTGGCGCGCCCTCGACACGGTCGCGCGCGAGAAGCGCTTTCTGGCCTTTACCGAGGCGCCGCCCTGGGAGTCCTCGCGCGCCTTTTATGAGTACATCATCGCCAACGACCAGTGCCAGGTGGTGGCCGTGGCCGACGGCCAGGTCGTGGGCTGGTGCGACGTCCTGCCCGGCATGGGGCAGACGCGGGCGCACGTCGGCACCCTGGGCATAGGGCTCATCCCCTCTGCACGGCACCAGGGCATCGGGGCCCGGTTGATGCGCGCCGCCATCGACGGCGCCTGGGCCCGGGGCTTGACGCGCATCGAGCTGAGCGTGCGTGCCGACAACACCAATGCCAGGGCCCTGTACGAGCGTTTGGGCTTTGAGCTGGAGGGCATTCGCCGCCGTTCGGTGCGCGTGGATGGGGACTACCATGACAGCCTGGCCATGGCACTGCTGCGAGACGATGCGTAGCGGACGTTGGCGGTCCGACAGGCACCTTTGCGGGAGCGACCATGTACTCTGAAGATGAAGCACAGATCCGGGCACTGATCGAAACCTGGATGGTGGCGACCCGTGCCGGCGACGTGGAGGCCGTGATGGGCCTGATGACCGACGACGTGGTCTTTCTCATGCCCGGCAGGCCAGCCATGTCCAGGGCCGATTTCGAGGCCGCCGCCCGGCTGCAGGCCGGCGGTGCCGGCCCCCAGGTGGACGGCACCAGCGACATCCAGGAGGTGCAGGTGGCCGGCGAGTGGGCGTTTGCCAGGTCGCAACTGAGCGTGACCGTCACCCCACCCGGCGGTGCTGCGCCGCCCACCGTGCGCTCGGGCCCGGTGCTCACCGTGTTCCGCAAGGAACGGGGCCGCTGGCTGCTGGCGCGGGATGCGAACATGCTGGCGGTGCAGGCGCCGCCCCCCACCTGATCCTGCCTGTCTCAGGCGGCCTGCGCCTCGTGCATCCGCATGTGGCCAAGGGTCAGGGCCAGGCTGTCGTGCGACAACTCGGTGGCAGCGGCCTCGGCGGAGCCGGCGGCTGCCTGCACCACGCGCTCGAACATGTGCTGCTCGTAGTCCTTCACCGCCCGGGCCAAGCCCAGCTGCTCGATCAGGCGCATGGCCAGGTCGCTGGCGTCCAGCATGGCCGCATTCACCCCCTCGCCGCCAAAGGGCGACATCAGGTGGGCGGCGTCGCCCAGCAGGGTCAGGCCCTGGCGGTGCTGCCAGCGGTGGCCGACAGGCAGGGCGTGGATGTGGCGGGCGACGAAATGGTCGTTGCTGGCGCGAAACAGGTCGGTGATGCCCTCGGCATGGTCCGCAAACTCGGCCAGCAACCCCTCGCGCACGGCTGCGGGCAATGCGAAGTCGAAGCGTTTGTGCGCCCAGTCGGTCGGCACCCTGAAGATGGCATAGCCACGCACATGGGCGTTGCCGTTGCGCTGGGCGATGATCTCCTTGCCGCCACCGCACACCTGCAGCTTGCCGCGGCCCACCAGGCGCGAGAGGGCCGGGTGCCGGGCATCGATGTCGTCAATGCCGAACTCGATGAACGTGAGCCCACTGTACTGCGGCTGGTAGGCCGACAGCAGGGGCCGCACGCGCGACCATGCGCCGTCTGCACCGACCACCAGGTCGAATGGCCCGGCCTCGCCATCGTCCCCATCGGCCAGCACCAGCTTCCAGGTGCCCTGGCCTGCATCTGCCACCTGCACCAGTTCACTGCACCAGCGCACGCAGCCGGCCGGCAGGGCATCGAGCAGCATGCTGCGCAAGGCGGTGCGGTCCACCTCGGGCCGGTTGCCGCTGCTGGCATCGGCCGATTCGAACAGCACCTGGCCTGCCCGGTCCAGCAGGCGTGAGCCCTGGTCGTCGTAGCGCGCAATGCGCTGGAAGGGCTCCAGCAGCCGGGCGCGCTCCAGCGCCAGCAGGCCTGAGCCTTCGTGCAGGTCCAGCGTGCCGCCCTGGGGCCGCACCAGCGGCCCGGCTTCGCGTTCGAACACGGTGCTGGCCATGCCGGCCAGGTGCAGTGTGCGGGCCAGCGTGAGCCCTGCGGGGCCGGCGCCGATGATGGCAATGCGGGGATAGGTCATGTGCGCCAATCAAATTAAATAGGATCCTATTTATATTAAGATAGGTACCTATGCAAAGTCAAGCAAGCTCCGTCACGATGAATCCCCTCAAGATGATCGGCCACGTGGCGCGCGGCTTCACGCGCCTGGGTGACGCCCGGCTGCGCGACCTGGGCCTGGCCATGGGCCAGTTGCCCGTGCTTGTCTCGCTCAAGGACGGCGCAACGCGCTCGCAGGCCGAGCTGGCGCAGATCGCCCAGGTCGAGCAGCCCAGCATGGCCCAGTTGCTGGCGCGCATGGAGCGCGACGGCCTGGTCCAGCGCACGCCCGATCCGGCCGACGGCCGCAGCCGGCTGGTATCGCTGACGCCCGCGGCCCGGCGCAAGCTACCCCAGGGCAAGGCCCTGCTCGATGCGCAGGTGGACGAGGCGCTGGCCGGCTTTACGCCGCAGGAGGTGGAGCAGTTGGGCGCGATGCTGGTGCGCATCTGCGGCAATCTGGAGCGCATGGAAGCGTAGCCGCGCGCGAGCGGGGCGATGGGGCAGCCGGTGGGGCTAACATCGTGTTCATGAAAAGGCCATCCCGGAACCTGAACCGGCAGCGGACCCCGCAGCAACTGGTGCGCAGGGCGCTGCGTGCCTGGGGCACCGGCCGGGGCTGGAGTGCCATCGTCGAAATGTAGTTGCGCGCTTCTCCGCTGCTTCTAGACCTGGTGCGCTCACTTTGTGCGAGCCGCAGCTGGAGGCGCAGGGCCCTGGGCTTGCATGTCGCGTCACAGTTGCAGCGGCGCAGGCGTTCAGGCATGGGCGGAGCGATGGAATACGCCCTGGATGCCAGGCAGGCGCTGCTGCTGGCAGGCCTGATGGATTCGCACTCCGGCGTAGTCTGTGCCGCAGTGTCGGGTCTCGGGCATCGACCACATCCAGATGCTCTGGAGACCCTGGTGGTGTTGGCGAGGCATGCCGACAGTGCAATGCGTCGGAATGTCGCCGTATCGCTGGGTTGCTACCAGGATCCGGCCGCCATCGGCGCGTTGATCCAGCTGGCAACCGACGTGGACTCGGACGTGCGCGATTGGGCCACCTTCGGCCTTGGCACCTTGCAGAACGCCGACACGCCGGGCCTGCGCGAGGTCCTGTGGCGCAATCTGAGTGATGAAGATGAGGACGTCCGGGGTGAGGCCCTGGTGGGCCTGGCGGCACGGCAAGACCTGAGGGTGATCGACCACCTCTTGGCACAACTGGGGCCCGAATGCCGGGTTTATCAGCTGGATGCGGCAGAGCAGTTGGCAAGCCCCTTGCTGCTGCCCGCACTCCAGGCCCTTGCGGATGGTTTGCAGGGCAGCGAGCGGGAGGGCTATTGGTTCGGATGTCTGCAGTCCGCCGTGGAGGCCTGCTCGCCGGCCTTGGCGCCGGATTCATTGGGTTGATGCAAGGGCAATGATTTAGCATGCTTCCATGAAGCTTCACGGATACCCAAAGGAAGGCCCGCAGGATGCCGGTGCGTCCGCTGAATTGGCAGAGGTGACATTGGAGGCCAGCCCGCAGGAGTTGCGCGATATCGCCGCATTCTTCCTGTCGGCTGCAGATGAAATGGACCGAATGGGCGCGGCCTATGACCATTTGCACCTGGGAGATGCCATGCCCGAATTCAGAACCTCGCCGCATTTGACGGTGTTTCGATGGGTCTCGGAAAATGATGGGTGTTGAGCCCAAGACTCTCGCGACAGTGCACTACCTGCACCTTTTACCGGGTGGTCAACTGCCGCTGGTCTCCAACTTCTTACCAAGCCGGGTGGTGGTGATTGCCGAGGTGGATGTGGCTCCCGCATGGCGGGCGCTTGCAAGCTCCTGGCTCGTGCGTTCAGGTTGCCTTTGCATGCTGGCCTGGGGCGAGCGTTGCGACCTGTGGGATGACGTGGTGGACTGGACCTTGCTGGAAGAATTCAAGTTTGGGGATATTCCGGAAGACCGATTCGTCATGACGTCCTGGCACGAAAATCAAACGCTCGACGAGGTTTTTGCCTACTGCAAGCAGTTGGTGCTTTTTGATTCCGTGCCGTTGGCGCAAACGGTGCTCCTGCACATTGCAAGGCAGCCCGCAGAGCAACGGATCATGGACGCTTACGTGCAGGCCTGAGGCCTGTCTGCGGTCTCCCCGATCACCTGTACGTCTGCTCCAGCGCATCCCACTCGCTCTTCTTCACCAGCCGCTGCCGCTCCGCAAACGGCGCCACCAAGGCCGGGTCCTCGTCGATGCGCTTCGTGTCGCGCAGCACCGTCAGCGCCTTCTGCATGCCGGCCACCGCGCCCTGCAGCGCGGCATTGGCATACAGCACGATGCCATAGCCCAGGTCGGCCAGTTCCTCGGCGCTGAAGATGGGCGTTTTGCCGCCGATCACCATGTTCATGAGCTGGGGCTTGCTGGCCAGGCGCCGGGGCAGGGCGCGGATCTCTTCGGCCGTGGTCACGGCCTCTACGAACAAAATGTCGGCGCCGGCCTCGCCGAAGCGCTGGGCACGCTCCACGGCGGCTTCGAAGCCCTGGGTGGCGCAGGCGTCGGTGCGGGCCAGGATGAGGGTGTCGGGGTCGCGGCGGGCATCCACGGCCGCACGGATCTTGCCCAGCATCTCGTCGGTACTGATCACCTCCTTGCCGTTGAAATGCCCGCAGCGCTTGGGGCTGACCTGGTCTTCGAGCTGGATGCAGTCGGCGCCCGCGCGCTCCAGCGTGCGCACCGCGTGGTAGGTGTTGAGCGCGTTGCCGAAGCCGGTGTCAGCGTCCACGATCAGCGGCAGCTCCACCGCGTCGCGGATGCGCGCCGTGTGGTCGGCAATGTCGGTCAGGCCCATGAAGGCTTGGTCCGGCAGGCCGAACCACATATTCGTCACCCCGGCGCCGGTGACGTAGAGGGCTTCGAAGCCCAGGTCGGCCACCACGCGGGCCGACAGGGCGTTGAAGGCGCCGGGAACGAGGATGCCGCGGCGCGATTCGGCCAGGGCTTTGAGGGTCTTGCGGGTGGACATGGATGGATGGGAGTCAGGTTGTTCTGCGAAGGGCGTCAGAAGGCGTCGCCAGGGACATGCACCCAGCCGCTCATGAGCACGCGGGCGCTGCGGCCCATCAGGGCCTTGGTCACCGTCCACTCGCCGTTGGATTGCCGGGTGGCTTCGGCGCCCACGCGCAGCGTGCCCGAGGGGTGGCCAAAGCGCACGGCGCTGCGCTGCCCGCCACCGGCGGCCCGATTCACCAGCGTGCCGGGGACGGCCGCAGCGGTGGCGATGGCCACGGCCGCCGTGCCCATCATGGCGTGGTGCAGCTTGCCCATGGACAGGGCGCGCACCAGCAGGTCCACATCGGCGGCGGCCACGGCCTTGCCGCTCGATGCGGTGTAGCCGGCCGGCGGCGCGACGAAGGCCACCTTGGGCGTGTGCTGGCGCCGGGCGGCGTCGTCCACCGTGGCGATCAGCCCCATGCGCACGGCGCCGTGGGCGCGGATGGCCTCGAAGCGCGCGAGCGCGGCGGGGTCGCTGTTGATCGCATCCTGCAGCTCGGTGCCGGTGCAGCCAATGTCGGCGGCATGGACGAAGATGGTGGGGATGCCGGCGTTGATCAGGGTGGCGCGCATCGTGCCCACGCCCGGCACGGCGAGCTCGTCCACCACATTGCCGGTGGGGAACATGGCGCCGCCCGCACCGTCCTCGTTGGCCGCCGGGTCCATGAATTCGAGCTGCACCTCGGCTGCGGGGAAGGCGACGCCATCGAGCTCGAAATCGCCGGTCTCCTGCACGGCCCCGCCGGTGATGGGCACGTGGGCGACGATGGTCTTGCCGATGTTGGCCTGCCAGATGCGCACCGTGGCGATGCCGTTGTGCGGCACACGGGCGGCATCCACCAGGCCGTTGGCGATGGCGAACGGCCCCACGGCGGCCGACAGGTTGCCGCAGTTGCCGCTCCAGTCGACAAAGGCCGAGTCGATGGCCACCTGGCCGAAGAGGTAGTCCACGTCGTGGCCGGGCCGGGTTGTGGGTGCGAGGATCACCACCTTGCTGGTGCTCGACGTGGCGCCGCCCATGCCGTCGGTCTGCTTGCCATAGGGGTCGGGGCTGCCGGCCACGCGCAGCAGCAGGGCGTCGCGTGCGGTGCCCGGTGCCTGGGCTGCGGCAGGCAGGTCTTGCAGGCGAAAGAACACGCCCTTGCTGGTGCCGCCGCGCATATAGGTGGCGGGGATCTTGATCTGGGGTGGGTGGGGCATGTCAGGCAACCGGTGGCTGGGAGGTGGAAGCAAGAAAGTCTTGTGCAAACCGCTGCAGCACGCCGCCGGCCTCGTAGATCGAGGCTTCCTCGGCGGTGTCCAGGCGGCAGGTCATCGGCACATCGATGCGCTCGCCGCCCTTGCGCCGCACCACCAGCACGAGGTTGGCGCGCGGGCGGCGTTCGCCCACCACATCGTACGTCTCCGTGCCATCGAGGCCGAGGGTCAGGCGGTTGGTGCCGGGCTTGAACTCCAGCGGCAGCACGCCCATGCCGATCAGGTTGGTGCGGTGGATGCGCTCGAAGCCTTCGGCCGCGATTGCCTCCACCCCCGCCAGGCGCACGCCCTTGGCCGCCCAGTCGCGCGACGAGCCCTGGCCGTAGTCGGCCCCGGCGATGATGATCAGCGGCTGGCCGCGCTGCATGTAGGTCTCGATGCCCTCCCACATGCGCACCACCTGGCCCTCGGGCTCGATGCGGGTGAAGGATCCCTTCTTCACCCGGCCGTCCACCACAGCCATCTCGTTGACCAGCTGCGGGTTGGCAAAGGTCGCGCGCTGGGTCGTGAGGTGGTCGCCGCGGTGCGTGGCGTAGGAGTTGAAATCCTCCTCGGGCAGGCCCATGCGGTGCAGGTACTCGCCGGCGGCGCTGTCCATCAGGATGGCGTTGGAGGGCGAGAGATGGTCGGTGGTGATGTTGTCGGGCAGCACGGCCAGCGGGCGCATTCCCCGCAAGGTGCGCTCGCCGGCCAGGGCGCCTTCCCAGTAGGGCGGGCGGCGGATGTAGGTGCTCTGTGGCCGCCAGTCGTACAGCGGGCTCACGGGCTCGCCGCTGGCCGCCTGCAGGCGGAACATGGGCTCGTACACGCGGCGGAAGTGCTCGGGCTTGACGCTTTGCGCCACGATGGCGTCGATCTCTTCGTCGCCGGGCCAGATGTCCTCGAGCGTGACGGGGCGGCCCTCGGCGTCCGTGCCGAGCACGTCCTTTTCGATGTCGAAGCGCACCGTGCCCGCGATCGCATAGGCCACCACCAGCGGCGGCGATGCGAGGAAAGCCTGTTTTGCATAGGGGTGGATGCGCCCGTCGAAATTGCGGTTGCCCGAGAGCACGGCCGTGGCGTACAGGTCGCGCTCGATGATCTCCTGCTGGATCGCCGGGGCCAGCGCGCCCGACATGCCGTTGCAGGTGGTGCAGGCAAAGGCCACGATGCCGAAGCCGAGTTGCTCCAGCTCGGCCAGCAGCCCGGCGTCCTCCAGGTACAGCTGCACGGCCTTGGAGCCGGGCGCCAGGGACGACTTGACCCAGGGCTTGCGCACCAGGCCCCGGGCATTGGCATTGCGCGCCAGCAAGCCGGCGGCGATCACGTTGCGCGGGTTGCTGGTGTTGGTGCAGCTGGTGATGGCAGCGATGATGACCGCGCCGTCGGGCATCTGGCCGGGCGGCTCGGTCCACGGCGCGGCAATGCCGCGTGCCGCCAGGTCGCTGGTGGGCAGGCGCTTGTGCGGGTTGGAGGGCCCGGCCATGCTGCGCACCACGCGGGACAGGTCGAACGACAGCACGCGCTCGTACTCGGCCGTGGCCAGGGCATCGGCCCACAGGCCGGTTGCCTTGGCATAGGTCTCTACCAGCCGCACCTGCTCCGCTTCACGGCCCGTGAGGCGCAGGTAGGCGATGGTCTGCTCGTCGATGTAGAACATCGCCGCCGTGGCGCCGAACTCGGGCGTCATGTTGGAGATGGTGGCCCGGTCGCCCAGGGTCAGCGCCGAGGCGCCGGCGCCGAAGAACTCCAGGTAGGCGCCCACCACCTTCTGCTGGCGCAGGAACTCGGTGAGGGCCAGCACGGTGTCGGTGGCGGTGATGCCGGGCTGCGGCCGGCCGGTCAGTTCCACACCGATGATGTCGGGCAGGCGCATCCAGGAGGCACGGCCCAGCATCACGCTCTCGGCCTCGAGCCCGCCCACGCCGATGGCGATGACGCCAAGTGCATCCACGTGCGGGGTGTGGCTGTCGGTGCCCACCAGCGTGTCGGGGTAGGCCACGCCACCCTGGGCATGTACCACCGGCGACATCCGCTCAAGGTTGATCTGGTGCATGATGCCGTTGCCCGGCGGGATCACCTCGACGTTCTTGAACGCCTTCTTCGTCCACTCGATGAAGTGGAAGCGGTCCTCGTTGCGCCGGTCCTCGATGGCGCGGTTCTTGGCAAAGGCCTCGGGGTCGTCGCCGCCAAACTCCACGGCCAGCGAATGGTCCACGATGAGCTGGGTGGGCACCACCGGGTTCACTTGGGCCGGGTCGCCACCTCTGTCGGCAATCGCATCGCGCAGGCCGGCCAGGTCCACCAGCGCCGTCTGGCCCAGGATGTCGTGGCACACCACGCGCGCCGGAAACCACGGAAAGTCCAGGTCGCGCCGGCGCTCGATCAGCTGGCGCAGCGATGCTTCCAGGGTGGCAGGGTCAGAGCGGCGCACCAGGTTCTCGGCATGCACGCGCGAGGTGTAGGGCAGGTGCGCCCAGGCGCCGGGCTCCAGGGCGTCGACCGCTTCGCGGGCGTCGAAATAGTCCAGCGCAGTGCCGGGCAGGTTCTTGCGGTAATTGGTGTTCATGGACGTGGGGTAGGGCGGTTCGCTTCCTGTGGAATCTACTTGCGCTCGTTGATGGGCACGAAGGCCAGGTCTTCGGGCCCGGTGTAGTGGGCGCTCGGGCGGATGATCTTGTTGTCGATGCGCTGCTCGATGATGTGCGCCGCCCAGCCGCTGGTGCGCGCAATGACGAACAGCGGTGTGAACATGGCCGTGGGCACGCCCATCATGTGGTAGCTCACGGCGCTGAACCAGTCGAGGTTGGGGAACATCTGCTTGGCCTCCCACATCACCGACTCAAGCCGCTCCGCGATGTCGAACATCTTGGTGCTGCCCGCGTCCTGCGACAGCTGGCGCGCCACGCGCTTGATGACCTCGTTGCGCGGGTCGCTCACGGTGTAGACCGGGTGGCCAAATCCGATCACCACCTCCTTGGCCTCCACGCGGCGGCGGATGTCGGCCTCGGCTTCGTCGGCGTTGTCGTAGCGCTTCTGGATCTCGAAGGCCACCTCGTTGGCGCCGCCATGCTTGGGCCCGCGCAGCGCGCCGATGGCGCCGGTGATGCACGAGTACATGTCGCTGCCTGTGCCGGCCACCACGCGCGCGGTGAAGGTGGAGGCGTTGAACTCATGCTCCGCATACAGGTTCAGCGAGGTGTGCATGGCGCGCTCCCACGCGGCCGATGGTTTCTTGCCATGCAGCAGGTGCAGGAAATGCGCGCCGATGGAGTCGTCGTCCGTCTCCACCCCGATGCGCTTGCCCTGGGTGGACCAGTGGTACCAGTACAGCAGCATGGAGCCGAGCGATGCCATCAGCCGGTCGGCGATGTCGCGTGCGCCGGGCGTGTGGTGCCCGTCCTTCTCGGGCAGCACGCAGCCCAGGGCCGATACGCCCGTGCGCATCACGTCCATGGGGTGGCTGCTGGCGGGCAGCTGCTCCAGCGCCTCCTTCACGTTGGCCGGCAGGCCGCGCAGGGCCTTCAGGCGCCCCTTGTAGGCGCGCAGCTCTGCCGTGGTGGGCAGCTTGCCGTGCACGAGCAGGTGGGCGATTTCCTCGAACTCGCAGACATCGGCGATGTCCAGGATGTCGTAGCCGCGGTAGTGCAGGTCGTTGCCCGTGCGGCCCACGGTGCACAACGCCGTGTTGCCAGCGGTCACGCCCGAGAGGGCGACGGATTTTTTGGGCTTGAAGCCGGTGGCGAGGGTGTCGCTCATGCTGGCAGTCTCCTGTTGTTGGATAGATCGGTAGGGAAAGATGGCAATGGGTCAGATGCGCCGAGGCCTGCCATCGCAGTCCACTGCCACCATCTCGAAGGCGCCGCGCAGCGCGGGCTGCTGGTGGCCGGTGTGCAGGTTCTCGGCGCTGCCGCTGACCTCCACGGTCATGGAGCTGTTGCCGGTGCGCACGACTTCTGCGGTCAGCCGCAGCGCCTGGCCCTGGGGCACGGGCACCATGAACTGCACGTCGCTGCAGCGCGCCATCACCACGGCGCAGCGCGCATGGCGGCTGGCCGTGACGAAGGCCGCCTGGCCCATCAGCAGCAGGGCCTGGCCGCCGAACAGCGTGCCGTAGTGGTTGGTGCGGCCGGGAAACACCATTTCCGTGAAATGCATGGGCTGGTGCAGGGCGCTGGTTTGTTGCATGATTCGCAATGTACGCAAGCTCCTATCCCGCGTACAGGGCTGAATTGGCGAATGATTGCGAAGAAAAAATGGATGAATTGCGAATCTTGCGAATGAGTGGCTCAGAGGTGGTCGCGCGATGAAGAAGACCTTCATGGGCGTGCGTCTGCGCCGCCTGCGCGAAGAGCGCGGCATGACTCAGATCGCATTGGCGCGCGCGCTCGACCTGTCGGCCAGCTACCTCAACCAGCTCGAGCAGAACCAGCGGCCGCTCACCGTGCCGGTGCTGCTCAAGATCAATGCCGTGTTCGGCGTGGACGTGCAGCGCTTTTCCGACGACGACGAGGCGCGCCTGATCACCGGCTTGCGCGAGGTGCTGGCGGACACGCCCTCCGAGCCGGGCATGGAAGGCCAGGCCGTGTCCCTGGCCGAGATCCGCGAACTGGCCTCGGGCATGCCTGCCGTGGCGCGCACCCTGCTGGCCCTGCACCAGCGCCACCGCCAGGCGCTGGAGCGGCTCGATGCCCTGGGCGCCCAGTGGGGCGACGGGCGCAGTGGAGCGCTGGCAAGCGCCAGCCATCAGCCCATGGCCTACGAGGAGGTGCGCGACTTCTTCTTTGCCCGCCACAACCACATCGCCGAGCTCGACGACGCGGCCGAGCGGCTGGCGGCCGACTGGGCGCTGCAGCCCGGCCGGGCCGACGAGGGGCTGGCGCGCCGCCTGCAGGCTGCCCATGGCGTGCATGTGGCCATGGCGGCAGAGCTGCCGGGCGGGGCGCAGCGCCACTATGACCCCGGCAGCGGGGTGCTGCAACTGGCCCGGGGGCTCGAAGCCGGGCAGCGCGCCTTCCAGATGGCAACGCAACTGGCCTTCCTGGAGATGGGCCCCGAACTGCGTCGCCTGGCCGACGGGGCTGGCCTGTCGGGCGACCAGGCGCGGGCACTGGCACGCATCGGCCTGGCCAACTACTTCGCGGGCGCCTTGCTGCTGCCCTACACCGCCTTCCTGCGCGCAGCCGAGGCGGTGCGCTACGACATCGACCGGCTGGGCCACCTGTTCGGCGTGGGCTTCGAGACGGTGTGCCACCGCCTGTCCACCCTGCAGCGGCCCAGCGCGCGCGGCGTGCCCTTCTTCTTCGTCCGCGTGGACCGGGCGGGCAACATTTCTAAGCGCCAGTCGGCCACGCATTTTCACTTCAGCAAGATCGGCGGCACCTGCCCGCTGTGGAACGTGTACGAGGCCTTTGCCCAGCCCGGGCGCATCGTGCCGCAACTGGCACGCATGCCCGACGGCCGGGCCTATCTGTGGGTGGCTCGCACCGTCACGCGCGGCGGTGGCGGGGCAGGGGGCTGGGGCGCGCCGGGCAAGGAGTTCTCGGTGGCGCTGGGCTGCGACGTGCGCCATGCCGCGCAGCTCGTGTACTCGCGCGGCCTGAACCTGGCCGACCCCGAGGCGGCCGTGCCCATCGGCATGGGCTGCAAGGTCTGCGAGCGCGAGGCCTGCCCGCAGCGCGCGTTTCCGCCCATCGGCCGGGCGCTGGATGTGAATGAGAATCGAAGCCGTTTTGCGCCCTACCCGGTGGTCGGTGGGTGAGCCTTGGGGCGACAAAAAAACCCGCCCTTGGTGTTGCATAAACGGTACGGCAAAAACAGCGGCGTTGTTACAAGATGTGGACCCTTGCATGCCGGATGAGGGGCCGAATCCCGCTATCCTCGGGGGCTGTTGCGGCAGTGCCCCGGCACGCCGTGTGCAACCCTGTCTGGCTTTCGCTGACTCCCTGCTCTGAATGGCTTTGCTACCCCTCAACGGCTTCTACCGGCATTGGTTGCCTGGCCTGGGCGTGGCTGCGGCCGGCTTGCTGCTGAGCTTTGGACTGGCGCGGCAGCAGGCCGATGCCACCGATGCCGTGGCCAAGGCGCGCCTCACGCAGGAGACACGGCTGTTCACCGACGCGCTGGTCCAGCGCATCGCTACGCACACCGAAATCGTGCATGGCCTGCGCGGACTGTTTTCTGCCAATCCAAAGCTCACGCGGGCCGAGTTCGAACAGGTGGCCAGCGAGCTCGACATCTCCGAGCGCTACCCCGGCGTGCGCAACCTGTCGTTCACACGCCGGGTGGCGCTGGCCGAGAAAGCCGACTACGAAGCCCGTGTGCGGGGCGACACCTCGATCAACCCCGCCGGCTATCCCGAGTTTTCGATCCGCCCGCCCGGCGAGCGCCCCGAGTACTTCGTGGCCGAGTACCTGTGGCCCATGAAGGGCAACGAGGCCGTGCTGGGCCTCGACATCAGTGCCCAGCCCACCAACCTGGCGGCCATGCAGTACAGCCGCGACAGCGGGCACACCGTGGCCTCGGCCCCGTTCGACCTGGTGCAGGAGCAGACGCACCGCACGGCCTTCGTGATCCGCGTGCCAGTGTTCGACCGTTCGGGTGTGACCGATCTCAAGCCGCAGGTGTTCATCGGGGCCGTGGCCGCCACCATCCGGGTCTATGACCTGGTGCGCTTCATGCGCGGCGAGGGCCTGCTCAACGGCATAGCGGTCTCCATCACCGACCAGGGGCCCTCCCGCCCCGGTGCCACCGACACCACGGTGCGCGTGCTGCTGCCGCCCACCGCAGAGGCCTTGCCGGGCTCGGTGCCCTATGAGCGCGATATCCTGGTGCACGACCGGCGCTGGCGCCTGCGCTTCATGCCCACGCAGTCACTGCTGTCGCTCTCCGAGCGCAGCCTGCCCTGGGCGGCAGGGGCTTCGGGGGCCCTGGTGTCGTTGCTGCTGGCGGCACTGGTCACGCTGCTGGCGCGCCAGCGCACGCAGGCCCTGGCGCGTGCGCAGGTGTCTGACGAGGCCCGGCGCGAAAGTGAAGACCGCTTTCGCGCCCTGTTCAATCAGGCCGCCGTGGGCGTGGCGCAGATCGATACCCAAAGCGGGCGCTTCGTGCGCATCAACCAGAAATACTGCGACATCCTGGGCTACTCGGTGCCGGAGATGCGTGCGCTCGATTTCCGGGCCATCAGCCAGCCCGGGGACCTGGCGCTCGATCTGGCCCAGATGGAGCGCCTCAAGTCCGGCGAGATCCACGAGTTCCGCATGGAAAAGCGGTACTTCCACAAGAACGGCTCCGAGATCTGGGTGGACCTGACGGTTTCGCCCATGTGGACGCCGGGCACTGAACCCGACTTCCACATGGCCGTGGTGCAGGACATCAGCGAGCGCAAGCGCATGGAGCACACGCTGCGCGGCAACGAGGCGCACCTGCGCGGCATTCTGCAGCGCCTGCCCATGGGGCTGTGCCTGGTGCAAAAGGACGGCACCATCTCGTTTCGCAACGAGCGCTTCCTGCAGATCTGCGGCTATACCGCCCAGGACGTGCCCAATGTGGACGTGTGGTGGCAAAAGACCTACCCCGACCCCGAGGAGCGCGAGGTGATGCGCAATGCCTGGCGCGAGGAGCGCCAGCGCGCGGACGACAGCGACGGCATCATCGCCGCCGCCGAATACCACTTCCTGTGCCGCGACGGCGTGGTGCGCCCGGTGGAGGTGGCCGGCGTGCGCATCGGGGACGACCACCTCGTCACCCTGCAAGACCTGAGCCAGCGCAAGGCGGCCGAGCATGAAATCAAGAACCTGGCCTACTATGACCCGCTGACGCAGTTGCCCAACCGCCGCCTGCTCATCGACCGGCTGCAGCAGGCATTGGCCACCAGCGCGCGCCACCAGAGCCACGGCGCGCTGCTGCTGCTCGACCTCGACAACTTCAAGACCCTGAACGAGACCCAGGGCCACGACAAGGGCGACACCTTGCTGCTGCAGGTGGCCAACCGCCTGCGCGCCTGCGTGCACGAGGACGACACCGTGGCGCGCCAGGGCGGCGACGAATTCGTGGTGCTGCTCGAAGACCTGGGCGCCACGCCCGAGGAGGCCGCCGCACGCTGCGAGGAGGCCGGCCAGCGCATTCTGGCCGTGCTGCGTGAACCTTACGCCATTGGCGCCGAGGCGCACCACAGCTCGCTGAGCATGGGCGTGACCCTGTTCAGCGGCGTGCGCGAGACGGTGGACGAGCTGCTGCGCCGCGCCGACCTGGCCATGTACCAGGCCAAGTCGGCAGGGCGCGACACGCTGCGCTTTTACGACCCGCAGATGCAGGCCGCCGTGAGCGCCCGCGCGGCCATGGAGCTGGACATGCGCGTGGGCATGGCCCAGGGCCAGTTCGAGCTGTACTACCAGGCGCAGATCGACCAGGGCCGCATCACCGGTGCCGAGGCGCTGCTGCGCTGGCGCCACCCGCGCGACGGCTTCGTCTCGCCGGCACAGTTCATTCCGCTGGCCGAGGAGAACGGCTTGATCCTGCCGCTGGGCGAATGGGTGCTGCAGGTGGCCTGCCAGCGGCTGGCCCGCTGGGCACATGAACCCGCCCTGGCGGGCCTGGGCCTGGCCGTGAACGTGAGCCCGCGGCAGTTCCACCAGAGCGGCTTCGTGGCCCAGGTGCTGGCCGCGCTGGCGGGTGCTGGCGCCGACGGCAACCGCCTCAAGCTGGAGATGACCGAGGGCCTGCTGCTCTCGGACGTGGAAGACACCATCGCCAAGATGGGCCAGCTCAAGGCCTATGGGGTCGGTTTTTCGCTGGACGATTTCGGCACCGGGTACTCGTCACTGTCCTACCTCAAGCGCCTGCCGCTGGACCAGCTCAAGATCGACCAGAGCTTCGTGCGCGACGTGCTCACCGATCCCAACGACGCGGCCATCGCCCGCACCGTGGTGGCGCTGGGCACCAGCCTGGGCCTGCGCGTGATCGCCGAAGGCGTGGAAACCGAGGCCCAGCGCGAGTTCCTGGCGCGCAACAACTGCCATGCCTGGCAGGGTTATCTGCTCAGCCCTCCTTTGCAGGTGGCCGAGTTCGAGGAACTGGTGCGCCGGCACAACGCCCCGGGCCTGCCCCTGGCATGAGCTTGCCACCGGTTGCACAAGCCCTTCGCACCGTCTGACCCGCGCCATGCTATTCAATACGAGGCGATCGCCGCGCCAGGCCCAGCCACCTCCCGAGGCGTTCGATGCCCAGCGCGAGAAGTCGGCCATTGCCGAAATGCTGCTCAAGAGTTCTGCCAAGCTGATCCTCGGGCGGGGCGAGCTGGAGATCATCCGCGGCATCTGCCAGGCGATCGTCGAGGTCACGCCCCATATCCGCCTGGCCTGGACCTGGTTCGGCCCTTCGGACACGCAATCCATCCGCCCCCAGGTGTTCGCCGGCCCGGCGGTCGCATATGCCGAGGCACTGCACATCGAGCGCAACCTGCTCACGCAGATCGGCCCGGCCTTCTCCACCCTGGACGGCAAGCCTGCGCAGGCCTTCACGGTGTCGCAGTATTCGCTGTACGGCCCGTGGCGCGAGGCCGCGCGCGAGCATGGCATCCGCCACGTGTTGGCACTGCCGATCCGCTCCACCTTCAATGGCTACAGCGGCATGTTCGTGCTGTATGCAGACCGCGATGGCTACTTCGACGACCTAGGGGTGGGGCTCTTCTCGGGGCTGGCCGAGCTGTTCGGCTCGCTCATGACGGTGGCCGCCGAGCGTGTTGAGCTGGAACGCGCGGCCTACCACGATGCGCTCACCGGCCTGCTCAACCGGCACGCCCTGGACCTGATCGACCGGCGGCTGTACCGCACCTCGCTGTTCGAGCCGGCCTCGTCCATCCTGATGCTGGACCTGGACCACTTCAAGAGCATCAACGACCGTTTCGGCCATGATGCGGGCGACGCGGCGCTGCAGGCCGTGGCCCGGGTGCTGCGGGATGCCCTGCGCCGGGGCGACGAGATCATCCGCTGGGGCGGTGAGGAATTCCTGGTCTGCCTGCCCCAGACCCCGCTGGCCGACGCCCTCAAGGTCGCCGAGAAGCTGCGCCGCGGGGTGGAGGGGGTCACCGAGCCTGAGCCACTGAGCGTCTCCATCGGCGCCTGTGAGGTGCTTGCGATGCAGCACCTGGCGCAGGCCATCGCGCGCGCCGACCAGGCACTCTTCGACGCCAAATCGCAGGGGCGCAACCAGGTGCGCGTGGTGCAGTGAAACCCGCCTGGGAAGTGGTTCAAAATTGATAGCTGCCAGCGCTTGGCAGGCAAGCGATGGAGTTGGTATTTGTTAAATATTGCCGATGGATGCAGGGGGATTGCCTTCGAGGGGGCTCCCTGGCGCGGGAGCCGGCAGGCGGCGCGGTATCATCCCGCACTATATTTGCCGGTATTTTTCCGTCTGGCGCCTGTGCGCCCCCTTGCGCCACTCCCATTTTTGCCCGCCCCCTGACACGTGCGTCTCACCTCCATCAAGCTTTCCGGCTTCAAGTCCTTCGCTGAGCCCACCAACTTCATGCTGCCGGGGCAACTCGTGGGCGTGGTGGGCCCCAACGGCTGCGGCAAGTCCAACATCATGGATGCGGTGCGCTGGGTGCTGGGCGAGAGCAAGGCCAGCGAGCTGCGCGGCGAGTCCATGCAGGACGTGATCTTCAGCGGCACCACCACGCGCAAGCAGGCCAGCCGCGCCAGCGTGGAGCTGGTGTTCGACAACTCCGACCACCGCGCCGGTGGCCAGTGGGGCCAGTACGGCGAGGTGGCGGTGCGCCGCGTGCTCACGCGCGACGGCACCAGCAGCTACTACCTGAACAACCAGCCCGTGCGCCGGCGCGACGTGCAGGACGTGTTTCTGGGCACGGGCCTGGGGCCGCGCGCCTACGCCATCATCGGCCAGGGCACCATCAGCCGCATCATCGAGTCGCGCCCCGAAGAGCTGCGCCTGTTCCTCGAAGAGGCTGCCGGCGTCTCCAAGTACAAAGAGCGCCGCCGCGAGACGGAAAACCGCCTCTCGGACACGCGCGAGAACCTCACGCGGGTGGAAGACATCCTGCGCGAGCTCAACGCCAACCTCGAAAAGCTCGAAAAGCAGGCCGAGGTGGCCGCCAAATACAACGCGCTGAACGCCGACGCCACGCTCAAGCAGCACCAGCAGTGGTTCTTGAAGCGCGCCGATGCCGAGGCCGACCAGGCCAAGGTGCGCCTGGATGGCCTGCAGGCCGTGAACGACCTCGAATCGCGCATGGCCGACCTGCGCGCCGTCGAGTCCGACCTCGAGACCATCCGCCAGGCGCACTATGCTGCGGGGGACCACGTCAACCAGGCCCAGGGCAAGCTCTACGAGGCCACGGCCGAAGTCGGTCGCCTGGAGGCCGAGATCCGCTACGTGGTGGAAGGCCGCCTGCGCGTGGAGCAGCGCCTGGTAACCCTGGCCGAGCAGATCGCCCAGTGGTCCGCGCGCAAGGAAGAGGCCGACATCGAGCTCGAAAACCTCGCCGGTGCCGGTGTGGACGCCGAGGAGCGCGCCGAGCTGCTGGCCGCCCAGGTGGAAGAGCAGGCCATGCAGCTGCCCGACCTCGAAGACGCCCTGCGCCAGGCGCAAAGCCGCACCTCCGAGCAGCGCGCCAGCGTGGTCCAGGTGCAGCAGCAGATCGGCGTGCTGGCCGCCGAGCAGCGCAGCATCGACGAGCAAAGCCGCCAGTTCGATGGCCGCTACGAGCGCCTGCGCGCCGACCGCAATGCCCTGGCCGCGCCCGACGAGGCGCGCCTGGCCAACCTGCAGGAGCAACTGGACGAGGCCCAGGAACTGGCCGAGACCACCGAGGCCCGCCTGGCCGAGCTGCAGGAGGCCGTGCCGCAGCTGGACGACGACCGCCGCGCCCGCCAGCAGGCCGTGAACAGCGAAAGCGCGCGCCAGGCCGATCTCTCGGCCCGCATGGAAGCCTTGAAGGCCCTGCAGGAAAAGGTCAAGACCGATGGCAAGCTGCGCCCCTGGCTGGCCAAGCACGGGCTCGATAGCCTGCAAGGCCTGTGGAGCCGCATCCACATCGAACCGGGCTGGGAAAACGCGCTTGAAGCCGCGCTGCGCGAGCGCCTGGCCGCACTCGAAGTCGGGCGCCTGGACATGGTGCGCGGCTTCCTGGGCTCGGGCGGCACCGATGCGCCCCCGGCGCGCCTGGCGTTCTACAGCATGCCTTCCGCCGGCACGCCCGAAGCCGCTTCGCCGCATGCGCGCCTGTCCGACCTGCTGCGCCTGAGCGATGCCGGCCTGCGCGCCGTGCTGGTCGACTGGCTGCAGGGCTGCTATACCGCCCCCACGCTCGATGAAGCGCTGAACCGCCGCAGCACGCTGTTACCGGGCGAGGTGGTGTTCGTGCCCTCGGGCCATGCCGTCAGCGCGCACAGCGTGAGCTTCTATGCGCAGGACTCCGAGCAGTCGGGCATGCTGGCGCGCGCACAGGAGATCGAGCATCTGGAGAAGGAACTGCGCGCCCAGGCACTGATCGCCGAGGAGTCGCGCACCGCGCTGGTCCGCGCCGAGGCCGCCTATGCCGACGCCTCGCAGCGCCTGGTGGGCGCCCGCCGCGAGGCCACCGAGGCCCAGAGCCGGGCCCACGAGCTGCAGGTGGAGACCCTGCGCCTGACCCAACTGGCCGAGCAGACACGTGCGCGCAGCGCACAGATCGGCGCCGACATCGCCGAGATCGAGGCGCAATTGGCTGACCTGCAAGAGCGCCGCGTGGCGGCCGAAGCCCGCTTTGAAGAGCTGGACATGCAGCTGGCCGACAGCCAGGAGCGCGAGGCGCAGCTGGGCGACCGCGTGATCGAGGCCGAGCGCAAGCTGGCCGCCTGCCGCGAGCAGCAGCGCACGCTGGAGCGCCAGGCGCAGGAGGCCACCTTCTCGCAGCGCAGCCTGGAGGCACGCCGCGGCGAACTCAACCGCTCCATCGAGACGGCGAACCAGCAGGCCGCCTCACTCACCGACGAGCAGCAGCGCGCCCGCGACGAACTGGCCCGCCTGTCCGACGCGGCCGCCCAGGGCGGCCTGCAGGCTGCGCTGGACGTGAAGATGGAGCGCGAGAAGGCCCTGTCTGCCCAACGCGGCGAGTACGACGACCTGACCGCCAAGCTGCGCGCCAGCGACGAGCGGCGCATGCAGCTCGAGCGCGCGCTCGATCCGCTGCGCGCGCGCATCACCGAATTCCAGCTCAAGGAGCAGGCCGCGCGCCTGGGCCTGGAGCAGTACACCACCTTGCTCGCCGATGCCCAGGCCGACCTGGAGGCCGTGGCCCAGTCGATCGCCGACGGCAACGTGCGCGTCTCTGGCCTGCAGGGCGAAATCGACCGCCTGCACCGCGAGATCGCGGCCCTGGGCGCGGTGAACCTGGCGGCGCTGGACGAGCTCAAGCTGGCCAGCGAGCGCAAGATCTTCCTGGATGCGCAGACGGCCGACCTGACCGAGGCCATGAACACGCTGGAGGACGCGATCCGCAAGATCGACGGCGAAACGCGCCAGCTGCTCTCGGGCACCTTCGACACCGTCAACGGCCATTTCGGGCGCATGTTCCCCGAGCTGTTCGGTGGCGGCCAGGCCCGGCTCATCATCACCGGCGACGAAATCCTTGACTCCGGCGTGCAGGTGATGGCGCAGCCACCCGGCAAGAAGAACCAGACCATCCACCTGCTGTCGGGTGGCGAGAAGGCGCTCACGGCGATTGCGCTGGTGTTCGCCATCTTCCAGCTCAACCCCGCACCGTTCTGCCTGCTGGACGAGGTGGACGCGCCGCTGGACGACGCCAACACCGAGCGCTATGCCAAGCTGGTCTCCAGCATGAGCAAGAGCACGCAGTTCCTGTTCATCAGCCACAACAAGATCGCCATGGAAATGGCCGAGCAACTGATCGGCGTGACCATGCAGGAGCAGGGCGTCTCGCGCATCGTGGCGGTCGACATGGAGTCGGCACTTTCGATGGCCGATGCATGACATGATGACCAAGACAAGCTTCCGCAGCCTTCCCGCCGGGCACGGACCGGACCGAGATCTATGAGCACATTGCAACTGAGTCTGGCGATCATCGGCGGCCTGGTGCTGGCCCTCATCGTGGCCTACAACGCCTGGACGTCGCACCGCAACGCGCCGCGGCGCGCCTCGCCCGAGGAGCCCGAGGACGGGGCCGACCCGGCGCTGCGCCAGGAGCCCGGTTTCGATGCCGGTGCCACCCAGCTCACGGCGGCGGAACTGGACAGCCTGGACCGCGGACCCGACCCCTCGGTGCACACGGTGGACGTGCTCGATGCGCTGCAGATGCCGGTGCCGCCGATGTCGCTGGAGCGCCGGCCGGGGCTCGACCCGCTGATCGACGTGATCGCCACCTTGCAGCCTGAGCTCATCGTTTCAGGCGATGCCGCGCTGGCCGCCATGCCGCCCACCCGCCGCGCGGGCAGCAAGCCATTTGCCATCGAAGGCTACAACGAAGCCACCCAGCAGTGGGAGACGCCGTCGCCTGGCCAGCGCTACCAGAGCTTCCAGGCTGGCGTGCAGCTGGCCAACCGCATGGGCGCGCTCAACGAGATCGAATACTCCGAATTCGTGGTCAAGGCCCAGGCCTTTGCCGATGCGGTGAACGCCGCCCCCGACTTTCCCGACATGCTGCAGGAAGTGGCCCGTGCCCGCGAGCTCGACCAGTTCGCCAGCGACCACGATGCGCAACTGGCCTTCATGCTGCGCGCACGCCAGGCCGCCTGGAGCCCCGGCTACATCCACCAGAACGCCGCGCGCCTGGGCTTCGTGTCCGCTGCCATGCCAGGCCGCCTGGTGCTGCCCACTGGCAGCCCGGGCCTGCCGCCGCTGCTCACCCTGGGCTACGACACGCAGGCCGCACTGGCCGATGACCCGGACCAGTCCGCCATCCGCGACGTGACCCTGAGCCTGGATGTCTCCCAGGTGCATCGCGGCGAACAGCCGTTCACGCGCCTGCGCGAAGTGGCCGCCGCGCTGTGCGAGGCCATGGACGGCGTGCTCTGCGACCAGAACGGCCACCCGCTGCCCGCCATGGCCATGGACCCGATCGCGGCCGACCTGGAGCTGCTGTACGACCAGCTCGACGGGCGCGAGCTGTCGGCCGGCTCGGTGCTGGCGCGGCGCCTGTTCAGCTGAGTGGCCGGGCATCCCGGGCCGAAAGGAGATCCCATGCGCTGGTGGCACGTGCTGTTTCCGCAGGTGGTGGAAATGCCCCAGGGGCTGTTTCGCCCCTCGAACCGTTTCATCGACTACGGCTTGCCCGTGATCGGCTTTCTGGTCATCGTGGGCATGTTCCTCAGGGCATCCCTGGCAGGCCGGACCAATTATTTCATCCTGGGGTATCTGGGCTTCGTCATTGCACCGGTGGCCTTGGCTTGGCGCGCACGGCGCAAGTTCGGACCCATGGGGCAGCCGCTGGTGCGCATCGATGGCGCAGGGATCTACCTGAGCATGCCCCAGAATGTGCGCCCGGGCCACGTGCAGGTGCCGCTGGCGGACATCCGGGCGCTCGTGGTCAAAGGCACGCCTGGCCTGCGCAGCTATGTGTTCGAGCGCCATGCGGGCGAGCCCATCGAGGTGCGCCCGGGGTTTGGGCGCCTCGACGCCCGAGTCATCGACTTTCTGCTGCGCGCCATGCCTGCCGCCATTCCTGTAACCGTGCAGGAGCCTCCTACTTTCCTGGGTGCCATCCGTGGTGACTGATTCCAATCCCTCCGCAGCCAGTGCGCTGTCCCTGCAACCGGCCGAGGCCGTCGACGCGCTGCGCGACCAGCTCAATCGCTGGGCCCACCAGTACTACGTACTCGACGAGCCCACGGTGCCCGATGCCGAGTACGACCGGGTGTTCCGTGAGCTGCAGGCCCTGGAGGAGGCCAACCCCGACCTCATCACCCCCGATTCGCCCACGCAGCGCGTGATCGGTGGCGTGGCGGATGGCCTGGCCCCGGTGCGCCATGCCGTGCCCATGCTCAGCATCCACACCGAGACCGATACCGAGGCCACGGGCGCCCAGGCCTTCGATGCGCGCGTGCGCCGCGAGCTCGGCCTGGCCGAGTCCGACCCTGCCATCGAGTACGTGGCCGAGCCCAAGTTCGACGGCTTGGCCATGAGCCTGCGCTACCAGGGTGGCCGCCTGGTGCAGGCCGCCACGCGCGGCGACGGCGAGGTGGGCGAGGACGTGACGCACAACATCCGCCGCATCCGCCAGATCCCTTTGATCCTGCCGGCCGGCGTGCCGCCGCTGCTCGAAGTGCGCGGCGAGGTGTACATGCGCCGCGCCGATTTCGACGCCCTGAACGAGCGCCAGCGCGAGCAGGGCGGCAAGACCTTCGTGAACCCGCGCAATGCCGCTGCGGGCGCGGTGCGCCAGCTCGATTCGGGCATCTCCGCGCAGCGGCCGCTGAGCTTCTTTGCCTACGGCCTGGGCGCCACCACGCCCGTGAACGAGGGTGGCCAGGCATTCGCCACGCATTACGAGATGCTGCAGACGCTCAAGTCCTGGGGCTTCCCGGTGGCGGCCCAGGTGCAGATCGCCAAGGGCGCGGCCGAGCTCGTAGCCTTTCACCAGCAGGTGGGCGCTTCGCGCGACCAGTTGCCCTACGACATCGATGGCGTGGTCTACAAGGTCAACCGCCTTGACCTGCAGCGCGACCTGGGCTTCAAGACGCGCGAGCCGCGCTGGGCCGTGGCCCACAAGTACCCCGCGCAGGAGATGGCCACGCGCGTGGAGGGCATCGACATCCAGGTCGGTCGCACCGGCAAGCTGACCCCCGTGGCACGCCTGGCGCCGGTGTTCGTCGGCGGGGTCACGGTGACCAATGCCACGCTGCACAACCTGTTCGAGATCCGCAAGAAGCAGGTGCGCGTGGGCGACACGGTGATCGTGCGCCGCGCGGGCGACGTGATCCCGGAGGTGGTGGGCGTCATGCCTGGCCAGCGCCCGGCCTATGTGCCCAACTTCCGCATGCCGCGCCAGTGCCCCGTGTGCGGCAGCGACGTGGTGCGCGAGCCCGGCGAGGCCAACCACCGCTGCACCGGCGGCCTGTTCTGCGCCGCCCAGCGCAAAGAGGCCATCCTGCACTTTGCCGCACGCCGCGCCATGGACATCGAGGGCCTGGGCGACAAGCTGGTGGACCAACTGGTCGAGGCCAACGTGATCCGCACGCTGCCCGACCTGTACCGCCTGGGGCTCACCTCGCTGGTGGCGCTGGAGCGCATGGCCGAGAAATCGGCGCAGAACGTGCTGGTCGCGCTCGAAAAATCCAAGCAGACCACGCTGCCCCGCTTTCTGTTCGGCCTCGGTATCCGGCACGTGGGCGAATCCACCGCCCGGGACCTGGCCAAGCACTTCGGCACGCTGGACGCCATGATCGGCGCCACGGCCGAGACCGCCGCCACGGTGGAGCAACTGCTCGAAGTGCCCGACGTGGGCCCCATCGTGGCGCAAAGCTTTCACACCTTCTTCCAGCAGGCGCACAACCGCGAAGTGGTGGAGCAACTGATTGCCTGCGGCGTGAAGTGGCCGGAGCAGGCCAGGGGCGAAAAGGTGCCCCAGGTACTGGCCGGCAAGACCATCGTGCTCACCGGCACCTTGCCCACCCTGAGCCGCGATGCCGCCAAGGACATGCTCGAGGCCGCAGGCGCCAAGGTCTCGGGCTCGGTGAGCAAGAAGACCAGCTATGTGGTGGCCGGCGAAGAGGCCGGCAGCAAGCTGGCCAAAGCCGAGGAGCTGGGCGTGCCCGTGCTCGACGAGGCGGGCATGCTGGCGCTGCTGGCCGGCGGGCCCGCAGCGTGATGCCGCCCCTTTTCACCAACCTGGGCGCGCGCCTGGCCGCCGGCCTGCGTCGCGTGGTGGCCTATGCAAAGGGCTCCTCACGCCGCAAGTGGCTGCTGGCCATCCTGGCGCTGCCGTTGGCCCTGGTGCTGTTCACCGTGGCGCTGATCCCGTTCACTCCCTCCATCAGCGACATCACCAAGGCCAAGACCGAGCGGCCCGCGCAACTGATCTCGGCCGACGGCAAGGTGCTGTCTGAATACCGGTGGGCGAACCGCGAGTGGGTGGCGCTCAACCGCATCGCCCCGCACGTGATCAATGCGCTCATCGCCACCGAAGACCACCGCTTCTACGAGCACTGGGGCATGGACTGGCGGCGCACCGCCTCGTCGGTGGTGCACACGCTGCGCGGGGATCCGCAGGGCGGCTCCACCATCACCCAGCAGTTGGCGCGCAACCTGTTCCCCGAGGAGATCGGGCGCTCGCGCACCTTGACGCGCAAGCTCAAGGAGGCCATCACCGCGATCAAGATCGAGATGTCCTACTCCAAGGACGAGATCCTGGAGACCTACCTCAACACCGTGCCGTTTCTGTACAACGCCTACGGCATCGAGATGGCGGCGCGCACCTATTTCGACAAGTCGGCTGACAAGCTCAACCTGCTGGAGAGCGCCACGCTGATCGGCATGCTCAAGGGCACGGCCTACTACAACCCGGTGATGAACCCCGAGCGCGCCCAGGCGCGGCGCAACACCGTGCTGGCGCAGATGGTCAAGCGCGACAAGCTCGACAAGGCCCAGTTCGACACCCTGCAAAAACGCCCCCTGCGCGTCGATTTCGAGCGCCAGAGCGAGGCCACGGGCCTGGCCCCGCACTTTGCCCAGCAGCTGCGCAAGACCCTGATCGCCTGGGCCGATGCCAACGGCTACAGCCTGCATGCCGATGGCCTGCTGGTGCACACCACCATCGACTCGCGCCTGCAGGCCTTCGCCAACCAGGCCGTGGCGCGCCAGGGCAAGCAGCTGCAGGGCATTGCCGACACCGCCTGGGCCCAGCGCAGCGCGTGGAACCCGCAGTCCGACCTGGTGCAGGACTTCGTGCGCGACACGCCCGAGTACCGCACGGCGGTGGAGCAGGGCGCCACTCCTGAGGAGGCGCTCAAGACCCTGGTGGCCGATACCGCCTTCATGCGCACCCTGCGACAGAACAAGACCCGCGTGCAGGCCGGTTTCATGGCCATGGACCCGGTCACCGGCCACGTGCTGGCCTGGGTGGGCAGCCGCGATTTCGGCCAGGACCCGTTCGACCACGTGCAGCAGGCACGGCGCCAGCCGGGCTCCACCTTCAAGCCCTTCGTCTATGGCGCGGCCTTCGAGCAGGGCGCGCTGCCCACCGACACGCTGATGGACGAGGCCGTGGAAATCCCCCTGGGCGGCGGCCAGGTCTGGCGCCCCACCGATGGCGGCCCGCCGAGCGACGAACCCATGACCCTGGCCGACGGCCTGGCCCTGTCCAAGAACACCATCACGGCCCAGCTCATGCACAAGGTCGGCCCCGCCCACGTGGCCGAGCTGGCGCGCGCCATGGGCGTGCGCGAGAGCAAGCTCGAACTCGTGCCCTCGCTGGCGCTCGGTACCAGCCCGGTCACCCTGCGCGAGATGGTTTCGGCCTACGGCACCATCGCCAATGCCGGGCGCTACGTGTCGCCGGTGCTCATCACGCGCATCGAGGACCGCCATGGCAAGGTGCTGCAGACCTTCACCCCGCCCGCGGCCGAGAAGGTGCTGCCCGTGGGCGTGGCGCAGACGCTGCGCGCCACCATGCGCGGCGTGATCGACAAGGGCACGGGCCGCGCCATCCGCACGCGCTATGGCATCCAGGGGGACGTGGCGGGCAAGACCGGCACCACGCAGGACAACACCGATGGCTGGTTCATCCTCATGCACCCGCGCGTGGTGGCCGGCGCCTGGGTGGGCTTCAACGACGGGCGCGTGACCCTGCGCAGTGACTACTGGGGGCAGGGCGCCCACAGCGCGCTGCCCATGGTGGGCGACTTCGTGCAGCAGTCCTTCCGCTCGCAGGTGCTCGACGGCAAGGACCGCTTCATCGACGAGCAAGACCCCAGCGCCGTGGGCAATGCCATGGCCGGTATGCGCAACTGGGTGATGGACCTGTTCGGCCGCGATGCGCCCGGTCAGCCCAGTCAGCCCGGTGGCTACCCGCCACCGCTGCCCCCAGGCACCCTGCCACCGGTGATCCGCGAGCCGGACCTGCAACCCCTGCCCGATGCGTCGCCGCAGCGCGGACCTGCGCCGCCGGCCGAGCAGATGGTGCTGCCACCGCTGTCGCCTGCCATGCCCCCGCCGGTCGGCGTGCCGCCGCCCGCAGGGGGGCAGGTGCCCGGTGCCGAGGTGCCGCCCTGAGCGGGTCTATTGGGGCTTGGTGCCGGGCCAGAGGATGGCTTGCGCCACAATCACGCGCTCGCCATTGAAGGTCGCGGCCGGTGAGCCATACAGCTCATAGCCCAGCGCCAGGGCCTCGCTCACGCGTCGGCAGAAGGCCGCGTCGTCGGGGCCGGTGAGCAGGCGGTACGTGGGCAGATTGTCGGGCGGGGCGCTGTGCATGGCAGACCTCTCACGGGTCACTCGATATCGATGCAGTGCAGCCCAAAAGCGCCCGCCTTGCGGTCGGCGAAATAGCACTCCAGCGTTTCCTTCACCGTGCGGAAGGCGATCTCTTCCCACGGAATTTCGGCCTCGGTGAACAGGCGTGCCTCGATGGTCTCGTGGCCGGGGTCGAACACCTCGCTGAGCAGCGTGGCGCGGTAGAAGAAATGCACCTGGCCGACGCGGCGCACGTTGAGCAGGCTGAACAGCGGGCCCATCTCTATCTGCGCGCCGGCCTCCTCGTCGGTCTCGCGCGCGGCGCCTTGCGAAGTGGTCTCCTCCAGCTCCATGAAGCCCGCAGGCAGCGTCCACTTGCCCCAACGCGGCTCGATGTTGCGCTTGCACAGCAGTACGCGGCCATCGGCCAGCACGGGCACCGTGCCCACCACATTGAGCGGGTTCTCGTAGTGCACCGTGTGGCAGGCCGGGCACACGGCGCGCTGCTTGGTGTCGCCATCGTCGGGCAGGCGGTACACCACGGCGGTGCCACAGGCGCGGCAGTGTCGGATCGGGCTGCGGAAGGTCATGCGGGTAAAAGCGTGGGGCTGCCTGCCGTAACTGGCGCCTGCAGCTATGAAAATGATAGTGTAACGCCCACCAGGACGAGCCTGCGGCGGGCGATGGCGATGGGGATTACACCACCTTGAGCTTGATCCCCGTGAGGCCGTCCACACCGCCTTCGAGCGTGTCGCCGCGCACCACGGCGCCCACGCCTTCGGGCGTGCCCGTGTAGATCAGGTCGCCGGGCTGCAGCTCCCAGGCGGCCGACAGGTGCTCGATGGTCTCGGCGATGTTCCAGATCAGCTGGGCCACCGTGCTGCGCTGCTTGTCGGTGCCGTTGACCTGCAGCCAGATGCCGGCCTTGGCCACGTCGCCGGCCTGGGCCGCAGGCGTGATGGGGCCGATGGGGGCGCTGGCATCGAAGCCCTTGCCGATGCACCAGGGGCGGCCCTGCTTCTTCATGTCGTTCTGCAGGTCGCGGCGCGTCATGTCCAGGCCCGTGGCGTAGCCGTAGATGTGCGAGAACGCGTCGGCGGCCTTGATGTCCTTGCCGCCCTTGCCGATGGCCACCACCAGTTCGATCTCGTGGTGCAGGTTGGCGGTGAGGCTGGGGTAGGGCAACTCGCCGGTCTGGCCGGCATCGACGACGACGATGGCGTCGGCCGGCTTCATGAAGAAGAACGGCGGCTCACGGCCGGTGAAGCCCATTTCCTTCGCATGCTCTTCGTAGTTGCGGCCCACGCAGTAGATGCGGTGCACGGGAAAGCGGTCGCCGCTGCCCACCACGGGGACGCTGGCCACCGGCGCGGGGGAAAACACATAGCTCATGTCTGCCTTTCAAGGGTGTTGGGGAGTCTGCCTATGCACGTGCGCCCGTGGGCGATCGCGTACAAGGCGAGCCTGTTGCCAGTGTGCCACGCCCGCGCCGCAGTTGCTGGGGGTGGGGCGCTACACTCGCGCCCATGGCAAAGAGCTTCGATTTCCAAAACACGCCGGGCCACCTGGTGCGCCGCGCGCACCAGCGGACTGTGGCGCTTTTCATGGAAGAGACGGCCGGGTTCGACGTGACCCCGGTGCAGTTTGCCATCCTGCACGAGCTGCTGGCCCAGCCGGGCGAGGACCAGGTGACGCTGGCCTCGCGCGTGGCCTTCGATGCCGCCACCTCGGGCTCGGTCATCGGCCGGCTCGAAAAGCGCGGCTGGGTGCGCCGCGAGGCCGACACCCGCGACCGGCGCCGCAAGCTGCTGTGGATCACCCCCGAGGGCGAAACCGCCGCACTGCAGATGCGCGATGCTGCCCAGCGTGTGCAGGAGCGCCTGATGGGCCCCCTGAATGCCGAAGAGCGCGCAGTCCTGATGACCCTGCTGACCAAGGTCGTCTACCAACACCAGGACCCTGCAGGCACTTCCGGCGCCTGATTGCTTCCCATGGATGCTTCCCTGCCGGCCGACTGGCTGGTACCCGACTGGCCTGCGCCGTCCGGCGTGCATGCGCTGTGCACCACACGCGCTGGCGGCGTGAGCGCGGCCCCGTATGACCACCTGAACCTGGGCGCCCATGTCGGGGACGATGTGGCCGCTGTGCAGGCCAACCGCCAGGTGCTGCAGTCCGTGCTGCAGGCCCGTACCGCCGGGGCACGCGCCGTCTTCCTGAACCAGGTGCATGGCACCGATGTCGCCGTGATCGACCGTACCACGCCCGATGCGACGGCGGCCGATGCCTGCCTGGCCACGGCGGCCGGTGCCGTGTGCACCATCATGGTGGCAGACTGCCTGCCGGTGCTGTTGGCCCATCGCGCGGGCAGCGTGGTGGCCGCCGCCCACGCCGGCTGGCGCGGCCTGGCCGGGGCTCAAGGGCAGGGGGTGCTCGAATCCACGGTGCAGCATCTGGCGGCCCAGGGCGCGCCTGCTGCCGAGGTCATTGCCTGGCTGGGGCCCTGCATCGGGCCCACGGCTTTCGAGGTGGGGGCCGAGGTGCGCGCGGCGTTCTGCGGCCATGATGCCGCCGCCGATGCCTGTTTCGTGCCCCAGCCCGGGGGCAAGTTCCTCGCCGATCTGGCAGGCCTGGCCCGGCTGCGCCTGGCGGCCCTGGGACTCAACGCGGTTTACGGCAACGATGGCACGGCACCCTGGTGCACGGTGCGCAATGCCTCACGGTTCTTTTCGCACCGGCGCGACACCGCCGTCCTCGGCGGCAGCGGGCGTTTCGCCGCCTGCATCTGGCGCGGCTGAGTCGGCCTGCGCGGCCCGCAGTGCCGCCTGCTCGGCATCCCAGGCGGCCTGCTCTGCCTGCTCGCGCTGTTTGATGGCCCGTTTGCGCGAGGGCGTGCCCATGATGTAGACCACGATCCCCATGGGCAGCAGCCCGTACAGCACGAAGGTGACGATGGCCCCCAGCACCGTGCCGGTGGTGTTGGTGGCTTCCGCCACGGCCATCATGAGGGTGACGTAGAGCCAGGCGATGACGATCAGGTACATTGTGTTGAAAACGTGTTTACGGGTTCTTGGCGCGATCAACGCGGTTGCAGGTTGCCAGCCCTCGCGGGGTGGGCAACAATGAAGGCAAGGTGCCGGTGCAGCCGAACACCATCAGAGGAGACGGGATGAGTTCAGAAGAATCGATCTGGGACCAGAGCGCCCAGCAATTCCAGCAGATTTTCGGTCAAGGCTGGGCGCAGGCCGTCCAATCCTTCCAGAAAATCGACCTGGCAGCACCAGGTGCGGCCACTCCCGCGCCCGTGCAATTGTCGCCTGCCAAGCTGCAGGCCCTGCAGCAGCAATACCTGGAGGAGGCCAAGGCATTGTGGGCCCAGGGCCTGCAGGGCAAACCCGAGGTCAAGGACAAGCGCTTTGCCGGCGAAGGCTGGGCCGCCAACCCGGTGGCGGCCTTCTCTGCCGCCGCCTACCTGCTCAACGCCCGTACCTTGATGGGCCTGGCCGACGCTGTCGAGGCCGACGAGAAGACGCGCGCGCGCATCCGCTTCGGTGTGGAGCAGTGGATGGCGGCCATGGCGCCCAGCAACTTCCTGGCCTTCAACGCCGAGGCGCAGAAAAAAGCCATCGAAACCAAAGGCGAAAGCATTGCCAAGGGCATGCAGAACCTGCTGCACGACCTGAAGCAGGGCCATGTCTCGATGACCGATGAGAGCCTGTTCGAGGTGGGGCGCAACGTGGCCACCACCGAGGGCGCCGTGGTGTTCGAGAACGAGCTGTTCCAGCTGCTCGAGTACAAGCCGCTGACCGCCAAGGTCTACGAGCGCCCCTTCCTGCTGGTGCCGCCGTGCATCAACAAGTTCTACATTCTCGACCTGCAGCCCGAGAACTCGCTGATCCGCTATGCGGTGAGCGAGGGCCACCGCACCTTCGTGGTGAGCTGGCGCAACCCCGACGACGCCCTGGCGAAAAAGACCTGGGACAACTACGTCGAAGACGGCGCCATGGCGGCCATCGACGTGGTGCAGAACATCACCGGCGCCGATCAGATCAACGCCCTGGGCTTCTGCGTGGGCGGCACCATCCTCTCCAACGCGCTGGCCGTGCTGGCCGCGCGCGGCGACGAGCCCGTGGCCAGCGCCACCTTCCTGACCACGCTGATCGACTTCACCGACACCGGCATCCTCGACGTCTTCATCGACGAGGCCTTCGTCAAGTACCGCGAGATGGAGATGGGCAACGGCGGCATGATGAAGGGCCAGGACCTGGCCTCGACCTTCAGCTTTTTGCGCCCCAACGACCTGGTCTGGAACTACGTGGTGGGCAACTACCTCAAGGGCGAAACGCCGCCGCCGTTCGACTTGTTGTACTGGAACAGCGACAGCACCAACCTGCCCGGGCCGTTCTATGCCTGGTACCTGCGCAATTTCTACCTCGAAAACAGCCTGGTGCAACCGGGCAAGCTCACCGTCTGCGGCGAGAAGATGGACCTGGGCCAGCTCACGCTGCCCACCTACATCTACGGCTCGCGCGAAGACCACATCGTGCCCGCCACGGCGGCCTATGCCTCGACCCAGGTGCTGCCGGGCAAGAAGCGCTTCGTGATGGGGGCCTCGGGCCACATCGCCGGCGTGATCAACCCGCCTGCCAAGGGCAAGCGCAGCCACTGGATCCGCGCCGACGGCAAGTTCCCCGCCACGCTCGACCAATGGTTGCAGGGCGCGGCCGAACACCCCGGCAGTTGGTGGACCGACTGGTCCGGCTGGCTCAAGGGCCATGCGGGCAAGCAGATCGCCGCGCCCAAGGGCTATGGCAAGGCCCCCAAGTTCAAGGCCATCGAGCCGGCCCCCGGCCGCTATGTGAAGCAAAAAGCCTGAGCCTGCAGACCTGAGAGAATTCACCGCAAGATCCGAAAGCACAGGGCCCGTTGTTCCGCCGATGGGCCCGTATCCACCCCCAGAAAGAAGGACATTCCATGGAAGACATCGTCATCGTTTCGGCCACCCGCACGGCGGTGGGCAAGTTTGGCGGCGCACTGGCAAAGGTACCCGCCACCGAGCTGGGCTCCATCGTCATCCGCGAAGCCCTCGCGCGCGCGGGCCTGGCTGCCGGCCAGGTGGGTGAAGTCATCATGGGCCAGGTGCTGGCGGCCGGCGTGGGCCAGAACCCTGCGCGCCAGGCCTCCATGAAGGCCGGCGTGGCGCAGGAGACGCCTGCGCTCACCATCAACGCCGTCTGCGGCTCGGGCCTCAAGGCCGTGATGCTGGCCGCCCAGGCCGTGGCCTGGGGCGACAGCGAGATCGTGGTGGCCGGTGGCCAGGAAAGCATGAGCCTGGCACCCCATGTGCTGCCCGGCTCGCGCGACGGCCAGCGCATGGGCGACTGGAAGCTGGTCGATACCATGATCGTTGACGGCCTGTGGGACGTGTACAACCAGTACCACATGGGCATCACGGCCGAGAACGTGGCCAAGCAGTACGGTATCACCCGCGAGCAGCAGGACGCATTGGCCCTGAACAGCCAGCTCAAGGCCGCCGCCGCGCAGGACGCCGGCAAGTTCGCCTACGAGATCGTGGACGTGGCCCTGGCGCAGAAGAAGGGCGACCCGATCTTCTTCAACACCGACGAATACCTCAACCGCAAGACCAATGCCGAGGCCCTGGCCGGCCTGCGCCCCGCCTTCGACAAGGCCGGCAGCGTGACGGCGGGCAATGCCTCGGGCCTGAACGATGGCGCTGCTGCCGTGGTGGTGATGAGCGCCAAGAAGGCTGCCGCCCTGGGCCTCAAGCCCCTGGCGCGCATCGCCTCCTTCGGCACCACCGGCCTGGACCCCGCCACCATGGGCATGGGCCCGGTGTCGGCCACGCGCAAGGCCTTGCAGCGCGCCGGCTGGAACGCCGCCGACGTGGACCTGTTCGAGCTTAACGAAGCCTTCGCCGCCCAGGCCTGCGCCGTGAACAAGGAGCTGGAGATCGACCCCGCCAAGGTCAACGTCAACGGTGGCGCCATTGCCATCGGCCACCCCATCGGTGCGTCGGGCTGCCGCATCCTGGTGACCCTGCTGCACGAGATGCAGCGCCGCGACGCCAAGAAGGGCGTGGCCGCGCTGTGCATCGGTGGTGGCATGGGCGTGTCCCTGGCACTGGAGCGCTAAGCAATCTGAATACGGTACCTCGCCGGTGCCGCAGCCAACGAAGCCCACCGTCCGGTGGGCTTTTTTCATGGCCCTGGCTCGCTCAACCCGTAAAGCCCGCCAGGTTCAGCGTGTGCGAGTGCCCCAGCCAGAGTGCGCAATCGCGGTGGTCGCGCAGGCCGTCACCGGTGTTGGGGTGGGCGAACACGTCCAGCGTGCCGTGGTTGAGCGCCAGCCAGCCGATAACGTGCGAAAAGTCGGCCGTGCCGAAGGCGAGCTGGTAGCTCCACACCGGGTGAGGGCCCACGGGGCGCTCGTGGAAACGGCCGATCTCCACCCGGCCCGCCAGTTCGCGCGCGATGGTCTCGCGCAGTGCCCAGGCCGCGTCGCGGCTCTCGGCATCGAAGTAGACATGGGCGTGCCAGTCGCGGATCAGGGCGGGGTCGAGCAGGGGCATGGGCGGCATGTTACGGCCTGGTCGGCCGCAGTGCCGGGCCGGCCTGCACAAGCCCCCACTGCCCAGGGCGTTGGCATCAGTGTCTGGTTTGCGCATCATCGAGGCGCGGTGCACGGCCGTCGCAGCCCATGGCCCTTGGCGCGCCGTGGAGCGCGCGCTACATTGGGCGATTCGACCGCTCCCGCGCGGCCCCTTCTTTCGCCGAGGCACCGATACCATGGCACTGACCCGATTCACCGCATCGCTGATGCTGCTGCTGGGATCCACCCTGGCATGGGCCGCGCAGGCGAACCCGACCGAATGCACTTCGGGTGTCCGGTTCACCGCCGCACAGGCCGAGATCGATGCCGCGCTCAAGACCGTGGGCGACGGGCCCCTGCGCAACCGGGCGCGCCTCGAATCCCAGCTCAAGGCCAGCGGGGCCACACGCGGCTGGTCGCAGGAGCAGCAGGCCGAGATGCTGCGCAAGGCCTACAGCTCCGCAGGCTACTGGGCACTTGAGAAGGCCAAGCAGCCGCATGTGTCCACGCTCATGCAGGCCGTGACGGCAAGCTCCGGCCCCGACCCTCGGGTCTCCAAATGCACCGCCGCCAGGCAGGTGAAGGCCAGCGCGTGGGCCGTGGCCGACATCCATGGCCGCCAGTACGCCTATGTGGCCCGCGAAGTGGGGCTCATACAGGCCACACAGGCCAAGGCGCGCTGAACACCCGGCGGGCGGTCATTTCGCCAGCCGGCGCCAGCCAATCACCACGCCGGTGACCGACACGACGAGGCCCGCGAGCGACAGCACCCAGATCGCCAGGTACCAGGCTGGCGTCTTGAGGAACAGCGGAAAATCCAGGCTGTGCAGCCCGTTGAAGAGCCAGCGGCGCAGCCGGCTGTCTGAGGTGCTGGTGGACAGCAACTGCCCTGTGGCAGCGTCCACATGCAGCCAGGTGGCCGCGTCGTCGTGCAGCACGATCCGCCACACCGGCAGCACGGGCGGCACGTGGCGCGCATACCAGTAGCGGTCGGGCTCGGTCAGCAGCGCCGGGGTGTCCGCGGCGATGCCTGGGTAGCTTGCCGCGGTGGCCCTCGCCAGGTCCTCGGGCACGACCGCCACAGCCAGTCCGGTGGCGGCATCCACGCTGCGGCGCCCGCCGGCGGCGTCCGACACCACCCACACCGGGCGGCCGCCATACCAGGCGGCCTCAACCGCCTTGGCGGGCGATGGGGCGCTGGCCAGCGTGTGCAGGCCTGGCAGCCCGTGCGTGAACTCCGGCCCGGCCTGTCCGAACTTCGCCGCCGCGTTGCCCGGCGTACTGTGCGAGAGCCAGCGGTTGGGACCCATCGAGAACCAGCCGCTGAACACCCAGGTCAGGATGGCGATGCCGCCGATGAGGCCCAGCACATGGTGCCAGGCCAGAAAGCCCCGGTAGGGCGTGGCCGAATCGCCCCGGTAGCGGCGGCGCAGGCGCACGCGCAGCACGCCCACGATGAGCCCGGTGCCGGCCGACACCATGGCCAGGCCCGAGGTCCACAGCACCAGTTGCCGCCAGAAGTCTGCATGCCGGCGGATGGGGGCGTAGGTGTAGTAGTGCAGCAGCGTGCCGAACAGTGTCCAGCGGCGCTCGAAGGCGCTGGTGTCGCGAACCACCTCGCCCGTCTTCTGCGACACGTAGAGTTCCGTGCCTGCGCCGTCGTCGATGGCGACGCGGTGCAGCGGCCGCGCCTTGTCGAAACTGTTGGCATTGGGCAGGGTCCACTGGTCATCGACGCTGGTCTCCAGGTAGCGCGCCGTCGCCGAGCGGGCGAATCCGCGTGCAATGGCCTCGGCGCGTTCGGGCGTGACCGCGCTTAGCGGCGTGGCCGATGCAGAAGCCACGTGGTGGTTGCCCTTGACGTCGATGACGCGCCATACGGGCGCATCCAGGCTCTGCTCCAGCGCCATCCTGCGGAGTGCCGCCAGCTGGAGCTGCGCCAGCGCCTCGGCCGGTGTGACCGTCACCTGCGCGAGGTCCAGCACCGGCAGGCCATCGATGCGCTCCTGCGGCGTGAGCGCAGGAAAGCGCACATGCAGCATCACCAGCCCCGACACGAACCACAGCACGAACAGGATGCAGCCAGCGATGCCCAGCCAGCGGTGGGTGAAGTACAGCGCCCGCCGCAGCGGGCGCCACAGGGCGTGCAGCGCGGGGCTCACGCTGCGCAATCAGAAGCGCACATGGGCCGACAGCTCCGCCGAGCGCGGGCGGCCGAGGATCCACTGGTTGTTGCCGCTGTACAGCGTCTGCGCGTAGATGCGGTCCGTGAGGTTGTAGACATGCAGCGCCAGCACCGTGCCCGGGCGCACGGCCCAGCGCAGGCTGGCGTCGGCCACGGTGAAAGAGGCCGCGCTGCTGCTGTTGGCGTTGTCCACCTTGCGTGCGCCCACGTAGCGCAGGCCCAGGCCCGCCTCCCACGCGGGCAGGAAGGCCCAGGTCGCCCAGGCATTGGCCGTGCGCTCGGGCACGCCGGGCGGGGTGTTGCCGTTGCGCGAGACCACGCGGCCGCTGACCACTTCGTTGAAGTCATCGAATTTGGCGTCGAGCACGGCGGCGTTGAGGTCCAGCCGCATGGTGGATACCGGCGCATAGGACAGCGAGGCCTCGACGCCGCGCGAGGACTGGGCACCCACCTGCTGGAAGAGGTTGGGGTCCACCGCGTCGCGGATCAGGAGCTTCTTCTTCTCGATCCAGTAGGCGGCCAGCGTGAATTCGCCCTTGCGCTCGTCGAACAGCTGTTTCCAGCCGATTTCGGCCTGCCTGCCCGTGGCCAGGTCGAACTGGCTCTGCTGCGCCGAGGTGTTGACCACGCCGCCCAGCGGGTCGGCCGCGGTGGAGTACTGCGCGTAGACGGACGTGACCGGTGTGACGGCATAGACCGCGCCGATGCGGCCCGACAGGTGGTTGAAGCTTTTGTTCACATCGGGGTCGATGCGCTTCCCGTCCTGCTTGCCGTAAGAGATCGAATCCCAGCGCAGGCCCGTGACCAGCGAGAGCTGCTTGGTCAGCTGCAACTGGTCTTCGACGAACAGCGCGCGCGTGTCGGTCTGCGCCTTGAACAGCTCGCCCACAATCACGCCCGTGGTGGGGAAGTTGCCGGGCACGAACTGGTAGGGGTCGAGCGACTGCGCGGCCGCGCCGTCACCCCGCGTCTTGGCGTATTCGAGCCGGTTCACGTCGAAGCCCACCGTGAGGGTATTGGGCAGGCCGGCGATGGGCTGCTTGAGCGTGGCGTCGAAACGGTTGCCCACCTGGTCCAGCGTGTAGTCGATACCGATGAAGCTCGAACGCGTGATGCGCCGCGTGGCCGGCACGTAGGCATAGCCCTCGGCATTGTTCCAGTGGCGGTCCGAGGCGATGCGGTACAGCGAGTTGCGCAGGGTAAGGGCCGAGGAGGGCGTCCACTCCGTGTCCAGGCGCGTCCACTGGTCGCGGAACTTGAGGTACGCATCGGCCACGTTGAAATTGGCCTTGCGCAGTGCCGGGTCGATGCGGCCGTTGACCAGCGGAATGCCGAAGTAGGGCGCGGGCTCCTGGTTGCCGTAGTCGTGCGACAGCGTCAAGCGCAGGTCGGGCGTGGCATCGAAGCGCAAAGCGCCTGCGGCCACCAGCGACTTGGAGCCGCTGCGCTCCACATCGCCGTCCGAGCGGTTGTGCGACAGGTCCACCCGGTACGACCACTGCTCGTTGATGGCGCCGCCGCTGCCGAATGCCGTGCGCACTGTGTCCTGCGAGCCGTAGGCCAGGCGCACCTCGTTGGAAATGGCGCCGCGCGTGGGCTTCTTGGGCACGGTGTTGATGGCGCCGCCGATGGCACCCTCGCCATACATGATCGAGGCGGGGCCGCGCAGCACCTCCACGCGCTCGGCCTGCCAGGGGTCGAACGGGAAGGTGACGGTGCCGCCCGACACGTACTGGCGTGTGCCGTCGTACAGGCGCATCACCGAGGTATTGCCCGCAAAGCCGCGCGCCACCAGGGCGCCGCCCGCCGCCGAGGCCGTCTGCGTGATGCCGGTGGCGCGCGAGGCGGCGTCGGCAATCGACTGGTCGCCGCGCTGGCGGATGGTCTCGCCCTCCAGCACCTCGATCGAGGCCGGCGTTTCCAGCGCCGTGAGGCCCAGCCGGCTGCCGGTGCTGGTGGGCGTGGTCAGCGTCTGGGGTGTTTCGATGAAGGCACCGGACTGCACGGTGACCGGGGCCAGTGTGGCGGTTTGGGCCTGTGCGCCAGTGGCAGCGGCCAGTGTGAGAACGGCACCGTAGAGGCACGAGAAATGGAAGCGCGCGGGCGCATGCCCGGCCGAGGGGCGGCAAAAGTGGGGATTCATGGGGCAACGGATACAGGGGCGTCCTCCCCGGCATCCCCGCCGGGTCTGGACTGAACGGTATGCAGGCAGGCCTGCAAGCCACTTCGTTGGCCGGTATCCGGGCTGGGTGGAAAAAGCGTCCCTTGCCTTCCCAGACGTTGTACGTCCAGTGGCTTCAAGAGGGATGCCGAGCCGAAAGGCTCTTCCACCGACCGTTGCGGGGGCAGCGCAGGTCAGGCTTGTTGCCAAGCCCTCCTGCTTCCCGTTGAACTGCATTCCAGAAAAGGACTGCGAGCACCAACAGGGCGCGATTGTATGCGGTTGTGTCTGCGGTTGTTGACGGCCGCTGCTTCGGTCAGGGCGTGGCCAGGCGCTGCAGCAGCTCGGCAGTCGGGTAGCCATCGGCCACCGCACCAAGGCTTTGCTGGTACTGGCGCAGCCCGGCGCGCGTGGCCGGGCCCATCACACCGTCGGGCGTGCCGGCGTTGAAGCCGCGCTGGTTGAGCAGGGTCTGCAACTGCTGCACCTGGCTGCGCGACAGCGGCGCGAGGTCGCGCGGCCAGGCGGTGGCCACGCCGCTGCCGCCGTCGATCTGGCGCGCCAGCAGGCCCACGGCCATCGCATAGCTCACCGAGTTGTTGTAGCGCAGGATGGCGCGGAAGTTCGGCCCCACCAGAAAGGCCGGGCCGCGTGCGCCGGCCGGCGTGGCGATGGAGGCGGCCTCCAGCGCGGGCAGCGGTTGCCCATCCACGGACTGCACGCCTTCGGCAGCCCACTGGGCTGCCGTCTGGCGCACGGTCTGCTCGGCGCGCGCGTAGTCGAATCCCTGCGGCAGCCGCACCTCCACGCCCCAGGGCTGGCCGGCCTGCCAGCCCATGCGCGCGAGGAAGTTGGCGGTGGAGGCCGCCACATCGGGGATGCTGCCCCAGATGTCGCGGTGGCCATCGCCATCGGCATCGACCGCATAGGCCAGAAAGACCGAGGGCAGGAACTGCGTGTTGCCCATGGCGCCGGCCCAGGAGCCCACCATGCGCTCGTCGCTGATGTCGCCCTGGTCCAGGATGCGCAGGGCCGCCAGCAGCTCGCTGCGCGCCCAGGCCGCGCGGCGGCCTTCGAAAGCGAGCGTGGCCAGCGCATCGACGGCACGGAACGTGCCGAAGTTGCTGCCGTAGTTGCTCTCCATGCCCCAGATGGCGGTGATGATGGAGGAGGGCACGCCATAGCGCGTGGCTGCGGCGTCGATGGCCGCCTGGTGCTCGGCCCGCTTGGCCTGGCCCTGGGCGATGCGCTGGGCCGACACGGCGCTGTCGAGGTAGGCCCAGGGCGTGCGGTTGAATTCGGGCTGGGCGCGGTCGAGCTCGATCACGCGCGGCTGCAGCGTGGCATGGGCCAGCACCTGCTGCACGGTGGCCGGCCGAATGCCCGCGGCCAGGGCCTCGCGCGAGAAGCCGGCGATCCAGGCGGCAAAGCTGGCCTGCTCGGCGTCCTGGGGGGCGGGGCTGGTGATCGGGGCGGGGGCTGCAACGGGTGCCGCCACGGGGCGCGGCGCCGGTGCTGCGGCAGGCGCGGTGGGGGCGGGTGGTGTAGCGCAGCCCGACAAGGCGAGGGCGCAGGCCATGGCCAAGGCAGTCAGGGCAGGGCGGGGTGCCGCATGCAAAAAGCGGCGGGCAAAATGGGGGGCAAGCGAAATGGGCATTCCCCATTGTCCCGTGCCCGGCATACTTGCGGGTTCCGGTGTTTCTGACCGTAGCAATTTCATTCCATGCATACCTTTCTCTGGCACGACTACGAAACCTTCGGCGCCAACACGCGGCGCGACCGGCCCGCGCAGTTCGCCGCCATCCGCACCGATGCCGACCTCAACGAGATCGGCGAGCCGCTGAACATCTTCTGCCAGCCGGCCAACGACTACCTGCCCGACCCGGTCTCGTGCCTCATCACCGGCATCACGCCCCAGCAGTGCCTGGAGCAGGGCATGCCCGAGCACGCCTTTGCCGCCCGCATCGAGGCCGAACTGGCCCGCCCCGGCACCATCGGCGTGGGCTACAACACCATCCGCTTCGACGACGAGATCACGCGCTTCATGTTCTGGCGCAACCTGATCGACCCCTATGCGCGCGAGTGGCAGAACCAGTGCGGCCGCTGGGACCTGCTGGACGTGGTACGCATGACCTACGCCCTGCGCCCCGACGGCATCACCTGGCCCAAAAAGGAAGACGGCGCGCCGAGCTTCAAGCTCGAGCACCTGTCCAAGGCCAACGGCCTGCTGCACGAGGCCGCGCACGATGCCCTGTCGGACGTGCGCGCCACCATCGCCCTGGCGCGCCTTATCCGCCAGCACAACACCAAGCTGTTCGACTTCGCGCTCAGCCTGCACAAGAAGGACCGCGTGGCCGCCGAGCTGCGCCTGCCGGCCACGGCCATCACGGCCAGGCCTTTCCTGCATGTGTCCGGCATGTTCCCGGTCGAGCGCGGCTGCCTGGCCGTGATGTGGCCGCTGGCCAGCCACCCCACCAACAAGAACGAGCTGATCGCCTGGGACCTGGCGCACGACCCGACGCCGCTGGCCAGCATGGGCGTGGAGGAGATCCGCCTGCGCATGTTCTCGCGCGCGGCCGACCTGCCCGAGGGCGTGACGCGCCTGCCCATCAAGACCATCCACCTCAACAAGTCGCCCATGGTGGTGGGCAACGTGAACACGCTTACGGCCGAGCGCGCCAGGCACTGGAACATGGACCTGCCCCAGGCCGCCCAGCATGCCGAGATCGCGCGCGTGCTGCCCGACATGAGCGGCATCTGGCCGCAGGTGTTCGCCCGGCCCGAGGAGCCCACGCCCGACGTGGACCAGGACCTGTACGGCGGCTTCGTGGGCAATGGCGACCGCCGCCAGCTCAACGACATGCGCGCCATGGGCGGCGAGAAGCTGGCGCGCACCCGCCCCTCGTTCGACGACCCGCGCTTGAAGGAGTTGCTGTGGCGCTACCGTGCACGCAACTTCCCCGCCACCCTCTCGCCCGAGGAGCAGGAGCGCTGGGAGGCGCACCGCGCCGCCTGCCTGTTCGACGGGGCGGGTGGTGCCCGCACGGTGGAGCAGTTGTTCACCGAGATCGACAATCTCTCGGAGACTGCCGACGACGACCGCACCCAGGACATCCTGGGCGCCTTGTACGATTACGCCGAACACATCGCGCCCGAGCGCTGAGAACCTTCCTTTTTTCACGCCTGCAGAGCAGGCCCGAATTCCCATGAGCAGCAGCAGCAACGACAAGCCCACCCGCCAGTTCACCACCGAGATCGTGCATGCCGACCGCTTGGCCGGCACTGAGTACGGTGCGGTGCACCAACCCATCCACACCTCGGTGCAATACGGCTACGAGAAGGTGGAAGACCTGATTGGCGTGTTCCAGGGCACGATCAAGGGCGGTTTCAACTATGCCCGCCAGGGCACGCCCACCACGGCGGCGCTGGAGGCCAAGGTCACGCAGATGGAGCGCGGCCAGGGCTCCATCGTGTTTGCCACCGGCATGGCGGCCGTCTGCGCGGTGTTCCTCACCTTGCTCAAGGCGGGCGACCACCTGCTGGCCAGTAAGTTCGTCTTCGGCAACACCAACAGCGTGTTCGGCACCCTGGCCGACCTGGGCATCGAAGTGACCACGGTGGACGTGACCAACGCCGCCCAGGTGGCCGCCGCCGTGCGCCCCAATACGCGCATGGTGTTCGTGGAGACCATTGCCAACCCTGGCACGCAGATCCCCGACCTCGAAGCCATCGGCACCCTGTGCAAAGAGCGCGGCCTGCTCTACGTGGTGGACAACACCGTGGCGTCGCCCTACCTGTTCCGCCCCGTCACCGTGGGTGCAGGGCTGGTGATCAACTCGCTGACCAAGAGCATCGGCGGCCTGGGCGATGCCCTGGGCGGCGCGGTCACCGACACCGGCCTGTTCGACTGGAGCAGCTACCCCAACATCTTCGCCCCCTACCGCAAGGGCGACGCCAAGGGCTGGGGCCTGCAGCAGGTGCGCAAGAAGGGCCTGCGCGACATGGGCGGCATGCTCTCATCCCAGGCTGCACACCAACTGGCGCTGGGGGCCGAGACCCTGGCCCTGCGCATGGACCGCACCAGCGCCACCGCGCTGCAACTGGCCCAGTGGCTGGAAAAGCACCCCGCCATCGCCCGGGTGCACTACCCGATGCTCGAATCGCACCCGCAGCATGCGATCGCGCGCAAGCACTTCAAGGCCGGCTCGTGGCTGCTGGCCTTCGAGTTGCGCGATGCCGACCAATGCCTGTCTTTTTGCAACCGCTTGCAACTGCCGATCAAGGCCACGGGCCTGGCCGACACGCGCACGCTGATCATCCCCGTGGCGCACACCATCTTCTGGGAGGCGGGCCCCGCCGTGCGCGCCAACATGGGCATTGGCGACGGCATGATCCGCCTGTCCGTGGGTTTGGAGGAGATCGAAGACCTGCTGGCGGACTTCGAACAGGCCCTCGCCTAAATGCCCCCGATGGCAGCCTGCCGGTGCAAGCTGGCGTAAGGCCGGCATGCTAAGGTTTCCTGAAATGCCGGGCAGTGCAAACTGCCACGGCCGCAAGGAGACAACCATGCACCTGGAGCAAGCCGCCATGGCGGCACCGCGCGACCTGATACCCCACGCCCATGCCCGCTCGGCCGCCTACGGGCTGCGCGAGCAGGACGTGATGGACGTTATGCCCCTGGCTGGAGCGGACCTGCGGTGCACGCTGCAGCGCAACCAGTTGCTGGCCGATCATGCGCTGCCGGTGATGGAGACGCTCTACCACCAGATCGCCGGCACCCACAGCATGGTGCTGCTCACCGATCCCGAGGGCGTGATCCTGCATGCCCTGGGCGATGACGATTTCGTGGCCCGCGCCGACCGCGTGGCCCTGCGCCCCGGCGGCGTGTGGACCGAGGAGCGCAAGGGCACCAATGCCATCGGCACCGCGCTGGCCCTGGGCCAGGGCGTGCAGGTGCATGCCGGCCAGCACTACCTGCGGGCCAACCAGTTCCTCACCTGCTCGTGCGTGCCCATCCTCGACCCGCAGGGCAGGGCGCTCGGTGCGCTGGATGTGAGCGGCGACCACCGCAGCCAGAGCAAGCACACCATGGCGCTGGTGCGCATGTCCGCCCAGATGGTGGAAAACCACCTCTGGAACCAGGTCCACGCGGACGCTGTGCGCCTGCACTTCCATGCGCGGCCCGAGTTTTTGGGCACGCTGGTGGAGGGGCTCGCGGCCTTCAGAACCGACGGGCGCTTTCTCTCGGCCAACCGCAGCGGGCAGTTCCAGCTGGGCCTGTCGCACAGTGCGCTGCAGGCCCATACCTTTGCCTCGCTGTTTGGGGTGGACATGGCGAGCGTGCTCGACCATGGCCGCAGGGCACCTGGCGCGCTGCTCACACTGCGCCTGCCCGGTGGCGTGGCGGTGATGGCCCGGCCCGAGGTCCGGCCGCAGGCCGAGCGCCTGTGGTCCGGCGGCGCAGCCGAGCCAGCCCGGGCCCCTATCCAGGTGCGGCCTGCCCGTTCGACAGGGCTCTCGGGCCTGCGCTACCTCAACACCGGCGACCCCGCGCTGGCCCAGGCCATTGACCGTGTCACCAAGTTGCTGGGCCGCGACATCGCCACCTTGATCCTGGGTGAGACCGGCACCGGCAAGGAACTGCTGGCGCGGGCCATCCACCACGACGGGCCGCGCCGACAGGCGCCGTTCGTGGCGGTCAACTGCGCGTCCATCCCCGAGTCACTGATCGAGTCCGAGCTGTTCGGCTACGAGGAGGGCGCCTTCACCGGCGCGCGGCGCAAGGGCAGCCCTGGCAAGATCGTGCAGGCCCATGGTGGCACGCTGTTCCTCGACGAGATCGGAGACATGCCGCTGGCCTTGCAGGCCCGCCTGCTGCGCGTGCTGCAGGAGCGCAGCGTGGCGCCCCTGGGCGGCACGCGCCAGGTCGAGGTGGATATCCAGGTAGTCTGCGCCACCCACCGCAACCTGCGCGCGATGATGGCCGAGGGCAGCTTTCGCCAGGACCTGTACTACCGCTTGAACGGCCTGGTGGTGCGCCTGCCCGCGCTGCGCGAGCGCAGCGACCTGGCAGCCATCGTGCAGCGCGTGCTGCAATCGGGCACCGAGTCCGCTGCGCCGCCGCTGCCCTTGTGCCCCGAGGTCATGGACCTGTTCGCGCGCTGCGCCTGGCCCGGCAACCTGCGCCAGCTGACCAACGTGCTGCGCACGGCGGCGCTGATGGCCGAGGGCGATACCGCCATCCGGCGCGAACACCTGCCCGAGGATTTTCTGGAGGAATGCGAAGAGGTTGCAGCGCTCGCAGCCGCACCCGCAACCGCCGCGCTGCCTCTGCAGGCCATCACTGCGGCCGTCATCGCGCAGGCCCTGGCCGCGCAGGGCGGCAATGTCTCAGCCGTGGCGCGTGCGCTGGGCGTGTCGCGCAATACGGTGTACCGGCACCTGCGCGCCCAGGCGGCGGGCTGAAGCGCGCGGCTTCGCGGCGGCGCGGGCCTTTCGGGGTCAGTTGAACAGGTTCTGCATCTGCCCGTAGGGGATCTGCCCCTGCAGCTTGTCCGACTCACCCCCTTGCAGAAAGTCCGTCGCCAGCTTCGCCGCATGGCCCCACAGCACCTGCGGAATGCCGGAGCCCGCGCTGAGCCGCTTCACCCCCAGGGCCTGCAGTTGCGTGGCGTTGGCCAGGCCGCCCCAGGCCATCAGGTTCAGCGGCAGGTCGACACCGGCCACGACGGCCTGGATCTGCGCGGCATCGGCCAGCCCGGGCACGAACAGGCCATCCACGCCCGCGCTGCGGTACAGGTTGCCGCGCGCGATCGCTTCGTCGACCTGGCTGCCTTCATCCACCAGCCGCGCCAGCACGACATCCGTGCGCGCGTTGACGAACAGGTCCAGCCCGTTTTTGGCCAGCCGCTCCCGGATCGCCTCGGCCTTGCGTGCGAGTAGCTCAGCGGGCTTGCGCCCGTCTTCCAGGTTGATGCCGGCCACGCCCACCTCGGCCAGGCGCGCGGCAAGGTCCGCGACCTGTGCAGGGTCGTCCGAATAGCCGTCTTCCATGTCCACGGACAGCGGCACCTGCAGCACCCGCACCAGGTTCTTGGCATACGCCAGCACCACGTCCACAGGCATGGCGTAGCCGTCAGGGTACCCCTGCGACCAGGCCACGCCCGCGCTGGTCGTGGCGATGGCCGTGGCCCCCAGGCTCTCGAAGAGCCTGGCGCTGGCAGCGTCCCAGGCGTTGGGCAGGCGCAGCAGGGTGCCATTGGCGTGCAGCCCGCGGAACGTGGTGGCATGTGCGGTCACAGGGTCTCCTTCGGTAGGTCTTTGCGCGAGCATACCGCCGGTGGACCTTGAAGGCATGGCCAGGGCACTGAATGAAGCCCGCCTGAGATGCTTTGTGCCCCAGGCGGGCTTCGTGTCAGGCCACCGGGTGGAGTTTCAGCAGCTCCGATTCGGCTTCGCTGAACAGCCGCGAGCGGATCAGAAAGCGCAGGCCCGTGGGCCGCTCCAGCGAGAACATGCCGCCCCCGCCGGGCACCACGTCGATGGTCAGCTGGGTGTGTTCCCACACGGCGAACTGCGGTCGGCTCATGTAGAAGGGCTCGCCAGCCACATACCCGAGCAGCACGTCGGAATCGCCGGTCATGAACTCGCCGCGTGCAAAGCACATGGGCGCGCTGCCATCGCAGCAACCGCCCGACTGGTGGAACATCAGCGGGCCGTGCTGCGCATGCAGCCGTGCGATCAGTTCCAGGGCCGCAGGCGTGGCCGTGACGCGGACCGGTGGGTCCGTGCCATGGCCTTGCCGGGGTGCCTCGTGGGCCATGCTGCGCGGGTTCAAAAAAAGCCCAGGGGCGCCTGCGTGTAGCTCACCAGCAGGTTCTTGGTCTGCTGGTAGTGGTCCAGCATCATCTTGTGGTTCTCGCGGCCGATGCCCGACTGCTTGTAGCCGCCGAAGGCCGCGTGGGCCGGGTACTGGTGGTAGCAGTTGGTCCACACGCGCCCGGCCTGGATGCCCCGGCCCATGCGGAAGGCGCGGCTGCCGTCGCGGCTCCACACCCCGGCGCCCAGGCCATACAGCGTGTCGTTGGCGATCTCCAGCGCCTCTTCCTCGGTCTTGAAGGTGGTGACCGACAGCACGGGGCCGAAGATCTCCTCCTGGAAGATGCGCATCTTGTTGTGGCCCTTGAACACCGTGGGCTTTATGTAGTAGCCGCCGGCCAGGTCGCCTGCGAGGTGGTTGCGCTCGCCGCCGATCAGGCACTGCGCGCCTTCCTGCTTGCCCAGGTCCAGGTAGGAGAGGATCTTTTCGAGCTGCTCCTGCGAGGCCTGCGCGCCGATCATGGTGGTTTTGTCGAGCGGGTGGCCCTGCTTGATGGCGGCCACGCGCTTCAATGCGCGCTCCATGAAGCGCTCGTAGATCGATTCCTGGATCAGTGCGCGGCTCGGGCAGGTGCAGACCTCGCCCTGGTTCAGCGCGAACATCGCAAAGCCTTCGAGCGCTTTGTCGAAGAAGCCGTCGTCGGCGTCCATCACGTCCTCAAAGAACACATTGGGGCTCTTGCCGCCCAGCTCCAGCGTCACGGGGATGATGTTCTGGCTGGCGTACTGCATGATCAGTCGGCCCGTCGTCGTCTCGCCCGTGAAGGCGATCTTGGCGATGCGCGGGCTGCTGGCCAGCGGCTTGCCGGCTTCCAGGCCGAAGCCGTTGACCACGTTGAGCACGCCGGGCGGCAGCAGGTCGCCAACGATCTCCAGCAGCACCAGGATGGAGGCGGGCGTCTGCTCCGCAGGCTTCAGCACCACGCAGTTGCCGGCGGCCAGGGCCGGGGCCAGCTTCCACACCGCCATCAGGATCGGGAAGTTCCAGGGGATGATCTGCCCCACCACGCCCAGCGGCTCGTGGAAGTGGTAGGCCATGGTGTCGTGGTCGATCTCGCTGATGCCGCCTTCCTGCGCACGGATGCAGCCCGCAAAGTAGCGGAAGTGGTCGATGGCCAGCGGAATGTCGGCGGCCATGGTCTCGCGCAGCGGCTTGCCGTTGTCGATGGTCTCGGCCACGGCAATGGTCAGCAGGTTGGCCTCCATGCGGTCGGCGATTTTCAGCAGGATGTTGGCGCGGTCCGTGGTCGAGGTCTTGCCCCAGGCGGTCTTGGCCTTGTGCGCGGCGTCGAGTGCGGCGTTGATGTCCTTGTCGTTCGAGCGCGGGATGGCCGTGAACACCTGGCCGTTGATGGGCGAGCTGTTCTCGAAATACTGCCCGTCGATGGGGGCCACCCACTGGCCGCCGATGTAGTTGCCGTACTGCTTCTTGTAGGGGTTGGCGATGCCGAGGCTCGCGATTTCTGCCATGTTCATGTGCTTGTCTCCTGCGGTGGTTGGGATGTGCCAGGCGCCGTTGCCGGAGCCTGTACCCCTGCAGAGCGCAATGCCCGTGCCAGCGGCACGCGGGGCAGGGTGCGGTGGTCGGCGAAGGCGCACCAACCCAATGCCCATGCGGCTTGCGCCCCCATCGGCGGGCGTGTGCCGGCAGCGGCTGGCGCGCCATGCCGGTGTGCCATGGCACACCCGTTGTTCCACAACGGAACAGTGCAGGTGGCACAGCCCCGCACACATGGCAGTCGCTTGCGTGCGAAATGCCCGCCTTAGAGCCCGGGGCGTGGTTGCGGGCCGCTGGTTTTGCCACAATGAGGCCATCGCCACCCGGATGCCCATGACCGCTACCCCCACCACCATTCCCGCCACCATCGGCAAGTACCGCATCGAGCGCGAGCTCGGGCGCGGTGCCAGCGGCATCGTGTACCTGGGGCTCGACGGGTTCCGCGGCAAGCGCGTGGCCATCAAGCAGATGCATGCCCACCTGCTGGCCCAGCCCGACCAGGCCGAGCGCTACCGCCGCCTGCTGCGCAACGAGGCGGCCATGTCCGGCCGGCTCAAGCATCCCCACATCGTGCGCTTGCTCGACGCCGACGAGGACGCCGCCCAGCCCTACCTGGTGCTCGAATACGTGGACGGCCAGCCCCTGGCGGCCCATGCCCGGGCCGATGCGCTGCTGCCCGTGCCCCAGGTGCTGGACATCGCCTTCAAGTGCTGCAATGCGCTCGAATACGCCTATCGCGAAGGCCTGGTACACCGCGACATCAAGCCCGCCAACCTGATGCTGGCCGCCAACGGCGACGTCAAGCTCACCGACTTCGGCGCCGCGCTGTCGCTGCGCAGCGATGCCACGCAGCTCTCGGGCATGGTGGGCTCGCCGTCCTACATGTCGCCCGAGCAGGTGCGCGAGGAAGACCTCACGCACCACAGCGACATGTTCTCGCTGGCCATCGTGGTGTATGAGTTGCTCACGGGCCGCCGCCCGTTCGACGGCGAGACCGACTTCGCCACGCTGTACAAGATCAGCCACGAAGAACCCACGCCCCCGAGCCTGCTGCGCGCCTCGCTGCCTGGGCATGTGGACGCGGTGCTGCTGCGCGCCATGGCCAAGAAGCCGGCCGACCGCTTTGCCACCTGGGGCGACTTTGCCCAGGCGCTGCTTGACGCCCACCGCGACCTGCCGCGCCAGCGCTCGCAGGACACCGAGGCCGAGCGCTTTGGCCGCCTGCGCGAGCTGCCCTTCTTTGCCGATTTTCACGACGTGGCGCTGTGGGAGCTGATGCGCCTGGGCAACTGGCGCCGGCTGGAGCAGGGCACCGTGCTCATGCGCGAAGGGCAGCCCGGCGACTCGTTCTGCATCCTCATCGAAGGCCAGGTGACCGTGAGCCGCCAGGGCTGGACATTGAGCACCCTGGGTGCGGGCGTGACCCTGGGCGAGATGACCTACCTGCGCCCCGACAACCGCCAGCGCACCGCCACCGCCGTGGCCGAGACCGAGGTGCTGGTGCTCAAGATCCGCAACCCCGCGCTGCGCGAGGCGTCCGAAGACCTGCAGTCGCGCTTCGACAAGGCCTTCATCAAGCTGCTGGTGGGCCGGCTGATCGCCGCCAACGAGCAGATCGCCGAATGGGACATGGTGGCTGGCCAGGTGTTTGCACCCGAAGGGCCTGACGGCAACTGAACGGGTTGCTCGCGGGCGAGACCGCTGGGTGCCCCTGAAGTCACTTCACATAGTCATCCCAGAAGCCAGGCGCAGGCTCGGCCTGCTCCACGATGTCGAGCACCAGGCCCGAGGGGTCGCGCACCTGAAAGCGCACCTGGCCCCAGGGCTCGTGCTGCACGGCGTAGGCGATCTCCACGCCGGCCGCACGCAGGCGGGCTTCTTCGCGTCGGGCATCTTCCACCTGCAGGGTGAGCAGCAGGCCCTGGCCGCTGAAGACCTCGGGGCCCGGCGGGCGCGAAGGGTGGTCGGGCGCCATGAAAGTGATCGAGGTGGTGCCGCCCTCGGTGCTGCCGCGCGACAGCAGCACGAACCACGAGGCCTCGAACACCACTTCGAAGCCCAGATGCTGCACGAAGAAGTCGCGCGAGGCCTGCACGGTGGAGGTGGTGACCAGGGGGTAGGCCGAGGTCAGTTGCGAAAGGGTGGCGGGGGAGGGGGTTGGCATGGGGCTCCTGTGGCGAGGATGGGATGACCGCAGATGTCAATCGGGTACATACTGTCTGTATGTTCAATAAAATATAGATACGTACAGTCTGTATGTCAATAGGAAAATCCAGTTCCAGGCCCGCTGCGGGCAACCGGCGGCTGGAGCAGGGCGCCCAATCACGCACCCGGCTCATCGCAGCGGCGCGCGCGCTGTTCGAGCGGGATGGCTATGCCGCCACCTCCACCGAGGCGCTGCTGGTGGCCACAGGCCTCACGCGCGGCGCGCTGTACCACCACTTTCGCGACAAGAAAGACCTGTTCGTCGCGGTCTGCGAGGCCGTGCATGCCGAGCTCAGTGCCGCCATCGACGGGGCGACCGACGGCCAGGTCGATCCTGCAGACCAACTGATGGCAGGCGCGCTGGCCTGGATCGACGCCGTATCCCACCCCGGCCCGCGCCAGGTGCTGCTGATCGACGGCCCCTCGGTGCTGGGTGCCCAGGCCTGGGCAGAGCTCGATGCTCGCCATGGCTACCAGCAGCTGCATGCCGTGGTCACGGAGATCCTGGCACCCACGGGCCTGTCTGCCCTGGAAGTGGATGCCTGCGCCTCGGCCCTGAATGGCGCCATCAACGAGCTGGCGCGCTGGCTTGCGCGCCACCCGGCCGATGGGCACCCGGGCGCACGCGATGCGACCATCGCTGCGCTGCAGCGGGTGTGCGCCAGCGTGCTGCCGCCAGCATAGAAGAGCGGAAAGGGCGCCTGAGCCGAGCTATCGACCCGCCTGGGCCTTGAGCCCCGCCAGCAGCTCGGCCAGCGGCATGGCCTTGGCAAACAGCCAGCCCTGCGCATGGCGCACGCCGCGCTCGCGCAGGAAGTCGGCCTGGAACTGGGTTTCCACGCCCTCGGCGATCAAGTCCAGCTCCAGCTTCTGCGCCATCTCGATGATGTGCGTGGTGACCGGGCTGATGGCCGCCTGCGCGCCAATGCTGGCGATGAAGATGCGGTCGATCTTGAGCGTGTCGATGTCGATGGATTCGAGCATGGACAGGCTCGAATAGCCGGTGCCGAAGTCGTCCATGGCGATCGATGCGCCGATCTGCCGGCCCGCCTGCAGCGCGAGGGCATCGCCACAACCGGTCCCAGTGTCACCTGCTGCGCATCGAGGAGAACCCTAGCGCCGCCCAACTTCGCCTCGCCAACGGCGTCTACAGCAACTCGACTTGGCCGCCTGCGTCGACGTTGGGCTACGGTGTCCGGCGCCCCAGTGAGCAGTATGAGCTGATCGCGGCCAAGCTCAACACACCAAGGGCAAGGCCGAAATCAACATCACCGACCATCCAGCCATCCGCGAGCGCTTCGCGGCATACGACATGGAGGAGCTGCGCATCGACTACACCTTGGGTGGCGGCGCCAACCGGGTGGAGCGCGGCGAGTTGGTCATATACAGTTGGTACCGCTTGGGCGAGCCTGCGGGCCTGTTCTGACCAACGAGCGAGGAGGAGCGATGAAACAAGGCCTTTGCAAGCTATGCCTCAAAGAGGGCATGCTTCAAAACAGTCATATTTTTCCGAAGGCGGTGGTGAAACCCCTTCGCGGTGAAAAAGGACACTTGCTGCAAGTCCACGGGAAGGGGCGGTATGGCGTGGAACCGCTTCAGGACGGTCTGAAGGAGGAATTGCTGTGCAGTGCATGTGAAACGCTTTGCAATGACAGGTACGAAAAGCCTTTCAGAAATGCTTGGAAACACTTCCGACCAAAGGCGCCCTGGACATCTGGCCGGATGATCCAAGCGAAGGTGGATTACTCAACCTTCAAGCTGATTCATCTACTGAATTTGTTTCGAGCCGGCATAAGTGGCTTGCCAGAGTTAGCAGGCGTAAAGCTGGGACCGCATGAGAATGTCTTGCGGCAAATGATTCTGACTGGAGATCCTGGCGAGCCGCAGCAATACGCCGTCGCCGGTCTCGTCCTCTTTAGCCTGCAAGACGGCACCCTTTTTCAGGCGAACGGTTACCCGAAGCGCGATGTCAGAGGGGGCAGGACGTCCTACAGCATGATCTATCTAAACACCGAATGGATAGTGCTCATCTCGGAGGGAGGCGCTGAAAAGGCGAGGCGCTTGGCCATTCAACGGGATGGCGCCTTGATCCTCACTGGACAACCTTGGCAGTTGCACCCTGTCCACGACGAGATGATGAGCAGGACTTTGGGCAAAGCGCCGTTCCCTTCCCCGTAATTCCCTCTCGTTGGCTTTAATTCACGAGAACACCATTTATCACGCGCGAAGTGTGTGACTCTGCGCGGCGCGCTTCAGCCCCAAAGACCCCTCACTAGACAATACGAATGAGAATGCATATCATTTAATTGCCTGAGTACGCTACGCCCCGTCCACCGCAAAAGGCTCCCACCAGGAGCATTGCCATGGACCCGCGTACCGCATCCATTTCTTCCAACGCAGCCGCTGCCCGGGACGCCCTGGCGCCCGAGCCCGCCACGCTGGCCCATTGGGAGCGCACGCTGCAGCGCGCCAATGCGGCGCTGCGCATGGACCAGCCCGTGATGGCGCTGGCCTACCAGCAGCAGGCGCTGGTCATTGCCCTGCGCATCGCCCAGGTCCCCCCGGCCGGCCGCGAGGACGACTGCATTGCCGCCCTGGTGGTCTCGCACCTGAACCTGGCCGACCTGCAGGTCGAGGCCGGCGCACTGGAGGAATGCACGCAACTGCTGTGCAGCGTGCACGCCACGCTGCTGGGCCTGATGGCCGATGGCAGCCGGGGCACTGCGTTGCAGCAGGCCGCGTGGCGCCACAGCCGTGAAACCCACGCCGCCTTGGTGCGCCATGTGCAGGCGCATGGCGCGCACCCCGACATCACCGCCGTGCTGGCCGCTGCTTCGGGCGTGCTGCAGGGCGCGGCCCACTGAGTTTTTTCTTCTTCTTCCCCACCCCTGAAAGGAACCCATGCCCTATTCGCTGCCCGCCTTGCCCTATGCCTACGATGCGCTGGAACCCCACATCGATGCCCGCACGATGGAGATCCACCACACCAAGCACCACCAGACCTACATCAACAACCTGAACGCAGCGCTGGAAGGCACGCCCCATGCCGGCCTGCCGATCGATGAGCTGGTGGCCGGCCTGGTGCAACTGCCCGAGAACCTGCAGGGACCCGTGCGCAACAACGGCGGCGGCCATGCCAACCACAGCCTGTTCTGGACCGTGATGTCCCCCACAGGCGGCGGCGTGCCGCAGGGCGAGCTGGCGGCGGCCATTGCCACCGAGCTGGGTGGCTTCGACGCGTTCAAGGAGGCCTTCACCAAGGCGGCGCTCACGCGCTTTGGCAGCGGCTGGGCCTGGCTGTCGGTGACCAGCGCCGGCAAGCTGGTGGTGGAGAGCTCGGGCAACCAGGACAGCCCGCTGATGGCCGGCCTGCCGTCGGGCAACACCCCCATCCTGGGCGTGGACGTGTGGGAACACGCCTACTACCTGCAGTACCAAAATCGCCGCCCCGAGTACATCGCGGCGTTCTATAACGTGGTGGACTGGGCCGAGGTGGCCCGCCGCTACGCCTTGGCGCGCGGCTGAGCCGACCGGCACTGCGCCTTGCACCCTGACCAGATGCCTCCCGGAGCCGACACCATGCCCGTTGTTCCCCCGCCATCCCCCGACCACGCCGCGCTGCCGGCCGGCCTGACCCCGGCTGCCCGCCAGCAGCCTTTGCACTGGCGCCAGTGGCTGGGGCTGGCCATCGTGGTGACCGGGGGCGTGGTCGGCACCTGGCAGATCTGGCAGTGGATTGCGGGCCAGCCGGTGGTGCTGTCGGCCCTGCTGGGCGGCAGCGCTGCCGCCCTGGCCACGGCCCTGGGCACCTTGCCGGTGATGCTGTCGCAGCGCATTTCCGAGCGCACGCAGGACACCATGTTCGGCTTTGGCGCCGGGGTGATGCTCGCGGCCTGCTCGTTCTCGCTCATCATCCCGGGCATCAATGCCTCGCGCGCCGCCGGGGCAGGGGCCTGGGAGGCGGGTGGCACCATGGGTGCCGCCATCCTGCTGGGTGCGCTGGTGCTGCTGTTGATGGAGCGCCTGCTGCCGCACGAGCACTTCATCAAGGGCGTGGAGGGCCAGACCTCGCGCACCTTGCGACGTACCTGGCTCTTCGTGTTCGCCATCGCGCTGCACAACCTGCCCGAGGGCCTGGCCATCGGCGTGGGCTATGCGAGTGGCGACGCCATGCGTGCCAGCGCATTGACCACCGGCATCGCCATCCAGGACGTGCCCGAGGGCCTGGTCGTGGCCGTGGCGCTGCTGGCCGCTGGCTACAAGCGCTGGCTGGCGGTGGGGCTGGGCATGGCCTCGGGCCTCGTGGAGCCCATCGGCGCGGTGGCCGGAGCCGCCGTGGTCAGCTACTCGGTGAGCCTGCTGCCCTGGGGCCTGGGCTTTGCTGCCGGCGCCATGCTGTTCGTGATCAGCCACGAGATCATCCCTGAGTCGCACCGCAAGGGGCACGAGGCCTGGGCGACCGGCGGGCTGATGCTGGGCTTTGTGATCATGATGGTGCTGGATACGGCGTTGGGCTAACCCCGGGAAAGACATCTCCATCGACCACGGCAAGGAACATTGCCGTGGCCTTTGTGCTTTTCAGTGCAGGGCCTCGTACACTTCCTTGAGCGCCGGGGCCAGGGATTGCAGCGGGGTGGCGGTGGTGTTGCGCGCGCTGCGCCCTTCCAGCGAGCGCACGCGTCCCTCGTTCAGGCCGCGCGCCATCTCGGTGAGTAATCGGGCCAGGTCCGGCGCAATGCCGGCTGCGGCCATGCCTTGGGCGGCGTCGTCATAGGGCAGTTGCTGGTAGGCCAGCGCCGGCTGGCCGATCACCCCGCCCACGAAGGCTGCAAGCTGGTCGTGGCTCAGGTCCCCGGGCCCCAGCAGCTCGCGCACGCTGTGGCCGGTCCAGTTGCGCTGGTCCAGGGCCCCGGTGGCCGCATGGGCAACGTCGCGCGTGGCGATCATGGGGATAGGCAGGCCGGGCGCGAAGGCATCGGCCAGGCTGCCGCCGTACTTCACGCGGGGAAGCAGGTTGAACAGGCCTTCGAAGAACATGGCCGGGCGCAGCATCAGCACATGGCTTTGCTGCAGCGTGCGCAGGCGCTGCTCCTGCTCGTACAGGCTGGTCAGTACACCGGTGCCAGTGGGCTGGTCTGCGCCCAGGCTGCTGAGCGCCACCACATGGGGCACGCGGGCTGCCTGCAATGCCTCCACCATGGCCCAGCCTTGCGCGCGCTGCAGTTCCATGAAGCCGGGGGCCGTGGGGTCGAAGGGCATCATGGCGTACACGGCGTCGGCGCCTTCGAAGGCGCGGGTCAGGTAGGCCGGGTCGGCGCAGTCGCCCACGATCACCTGCGCACCCTGCTGGCGCAAGGCGTCGAGCCGCTCGGCCGAGCGGCCCATGGCGCGCACGCGGTGGCCCAGCGCGAGGAGGTTGCGGGCGATCACGCTGCCCGTGTGGCCGGTGGCACCCATTACTGCGATGTCTGACATGTGGAACTCCAAGGGGTTGTTGAACAAACAGGCGTCCAGTGTCTTGGGGAGTGGCAGGCATGCCAATGATGAAAGGTCGGTGTTTATTGATCATTCGTCCAGACCGGCTTAGGATGTGGCATGGATATCCAGGTTGAAGCCGCCTCTGCCGCCACCGACCCGCTGGGCCGGGCCCTGCACCTGTTGCGCATGACGGGCGTGATCTATTGCTACTCGTACCTGCACCCGCCGCTGGGCATCGCGCTGCCGCCGATTCCGGGTTGCCTGATGTTCCATGCCATCACGGCCGGTGAATGCTGGCTGCGTGTGCCGGGCACCGAGCCCGTGCTGCTGCGTGCGGGCGATTTCGCGCTGGTGCCGCGCGGCGAAGGGCATGACCTGCTGTCCACCGCCACGTCACGGGCCGATGCCTTCTTCGACCTGCCGCGCGTGCAGCTCGGTGGCCGCTTCGAAATCATGCGCCATGGTGAAGGCACCGTGCCTGTCTCGCTGGTCTGCGGCGCGGTGCGCTTCGACGACGTGCTGGCTCGCCGCCTGGTGCATGCGCTGCCGCGCCAGATCGTGCTGAGCGGCCAGGCGCTCTCGCCATCGAACTGGCTCTCGCCCATCCTGGCCCTGCTGCAGGACGAGGTGCAGCACCTCAAACCCGGCGGCGAGGCCGTGGCCACACGCCTGGCCGACGTGCTGGTGCTGCAGGCCATCCGCACCTGGCTGCAGAACGACCCGGGCGCGCGCACCGGCTGGCTGGGCGCCCTGCAGGATGCTCAGCTTGGCCCGGCCCTGGTGCTCATGCACGAACAGCCTGGGAACCCGTGGACCCTGGCCTCGCTGGCCAGCGCCGTAGCCATGTCGCGCTCTGCCTTTGCCGCGCGCTTCGCGGCATCGGTGGGCATGCCGGTGATGCAGTACCTGACCCTGTGGCGCATGGCGCTGGCCCAGTCGCGCCTGCAGGAGGGCCAGGTGCGACTGGCCGAACTGGCCGACAGCCTGGGCTACCAGTCGGAGGCGGCATTCAGCCGGGCGTACAAGCGCTGGTCGGGGCGGTCGCCGGGGAGTGAAAGGCGGGTGGATGCAGTGGCGCTTTAGCCAAAAAACCAGTAGCAGACAGCAATCGCTGCGATGACCCCGGCCAGCTCCGCCAGCAGCGCACACGCCACCGCATGCCGTGCACGCTGTATGCCCACCGCGCCGAAGTACACCGCCAGCACATAGAAAGTGGTTTCGGTGCTGCCCTGGATGATGGCGGCTGCGCGCGCGGCGAAGCTGTCCACGCCCTGGGTCTGCATGGTCTCGATCAGCATGGCGCGGGCGGCGCTGCCCGAGAAGGGCTTGACCAGGGCCGTGGGCAGGGCGTCCACAAAGCGCGTGTCGGCGCCGACCGCCTCCACGCACCAGCGGATCGCGTCGAGCACATAGCCCAGCGCGCCCGAGGCGCGGAACACGCCCACCGCGCAGAGCATGGCCACCAGGTAGGGCAGCAGGCCCTTGGCCACCTCGAAGCCCTCGCGCGCACCCTCGATGAAAGCCTCGTAAACAGCCACCTTGCGCCAGGCGCCCAGCACCACGAACAGCACCACCAGCGAGAACAGCGTGAGGTTGCCCAGCAGCGACGACAGGCTGGCCAGCGCCGCCGCGCTCAGGGTGGTCAGCAGGGCCATGAAGCCGCCCAGCACCAGCGCCACGGGCAGCAGGTAGGCCAGCACCACGGGGTGCCACAGCGGCAGCCGCTGCACGATGGCGACCGTCACGAGCCCGACCAGGGTGGAGGCGGAGGTGGCCAGCAGGATGGGCAGAAACACCAGCGTCGGGTCTGGCGCGCCCTGCTGCATGCGGTACATGAAGATGGTCACCGGCAGCAAGGTGAGCGAGGATGCGTTGAGCACCAGGAACAGGACCTGCGCGTTGGTGGCGGTATCGGGCCGGGGGTTGAGCTCTTGCAGCGAGCGCATGGCTTTCAGGCCCATGGGCGTGGCCGCGTTGTCCAGCCCCAGGGCGTTGGCGGCAAAGTTCAGCGTGATCAGCCCCAGCGACGGGTGGCCGCGCGGCACCTCGGGCATGAGCTTGGCGAACAGCGGCGCCAGCCAGCGGGCGAGGGCGTCGACGATGCCGGCCTTTTCGGCAATGCGCAAAAAGCCCAGCCACAGCGTGAGCGTGCCGAACAGCAGCACCATCACCTCGACCGACAGCTTGGCCATGGCGAACAGTGCCTCGACCATGGCGCCGAAGATCTGCGCATTGCCGCCCACCAGCCACTGGGCGAAGGCCGCCACGGCAGCAATGATGAAAAAACCCAGCCACAGGGTGTTGAGCATCCGGTCTCCACGAAGATTGCAGGCTCCGAGATTACCCCGGCAGGGGCATGCACAAATACCTGCGGGCCGATGGTGTGACAGTGGTACCCTACAGGGTTCGGCTGGGTTGTGTCCTGCGGCTTTTTTACAACGCCCTGCGGCCCCCGATCCCAGCCCTTGACCTCCATTTGGGCGCCTTGGCGCGCCAACAACCAATACACCACCTAGGAAGAGATCCAACATGGGCGCGCAGTGGAAAGCAAAAGGCAAGGCACAGGTCGCTGATGCCAAGGGCAAGCTGTTTGGCAAGCTGGTCAAGGAAATCATGGTCGCTGCCCGCGGCGGTGCCGACCCGGCCGGCAATGCACGCCTGCGCCTCGTGGTCGAGCAGGCCCGCAAGGTCTCCATGCCCAAGGAAACGCTGGAGCGCGCCATCAAGAAGGGCTCGGGCACGGGCGCCGACGCGGTCAACTACGAACACGTGATCTATGAGGGCTTTGCCCCCCACCAGGTTGCGGTGATGGTCGAGTGCCTGACCGACAACGTCAACCGCACCGCGCCCGAGATGCGCGTGCTGTTCCGCAAGGGCCAACTGGGTACCTCCGGCTCGGTGGCCTGGGACTTCAACCATGTGGGCATGATCGAAGCCGAGCCCGCCAGCGCCGGTGCCGACCCCGAACTGGCCGCCATCGAGGCCGGTGCGCAGGACTTTGAAGCCGGCGACGAAGAAGGCACCACCACCTTCTGGACCGACCCGACCGATCTGGACCTGGTGAGCCGCGCGTTGCCGGCCCAGGGCTTCACGGTGCTGTCGGCCAAGCTGGGCTACAAGCCCAAGAACCCGGTGAACCCCGCCAACCTCACTGCAGAACAGCTGGAAGAGGTGGAAACCTTTCTTGCCGCCATCGACTCCAACGACGACGTGCAGAACGTTTACGTGAGCCTGGGTGGTTAAAAGGCTGGTGGCTGCGAGGCTAGGAGCGTGCGCGGCAGAAGGAGCATCGGCTGCAACGCTCGACAAACCGGTCTCGCCGGGTATCACTTCCTGCGCCCAGGGGTCCACCCTGGGCTTGTCGGTGCTACCCAGCGATCCTCGGTTTTCGAGCGTTTCGCTTCGATGCCTTCTTCCGCTCACGCTCCTAGCGCCTGGCCGCAGCAACCCTTCAAATCCATGACCGCAGACCACTACGCTGCCCTTGGGCTGGCGGCCAACGCCTCGCTCGCCGACATCAAGAAGGCCTACCGCCAGAAGGCGGCCTTCTACCACCCGGACCGCAACCCGGCGCCCGATGCTGCGCAGCGCTTCCAGTTGGTGCAGAAGGCCTACGACGTGCTGTCCGACGACGAAGCCCGCCAGGCCTACGACGACAACCGCCGCCGCAACCTGCTGGACGACCCGCTGCAGACCGCCCAGGAAATCTGGCACACCTATACCCAAGGCATTCTTCCTTCGTGAAACTCTCTCCTTATTTTTATGACCTGCGTTCGGCCTACCAGGCCGAGCTCGATGACCTGACCCAGGATTCCGAAGGCAAGGACGTGCTGCGCAAGCGGCTCACGCAAAAGCGCAGCGAAATCGCCTTTCTCGTGCAGATGATGGAGCTGGCACCCGAGATGGTGGCCGTGGTCTTCCACCAGGGCTTTCGCTTTGCGCGGCCTGCCGCGCTGGAGAGCCTGATCGGCCGGGGCGCTGACGACCTGCCGGCCTGGGGCACCCTGGCCGATGGCGCCGTGCTGCTCGAACCCTGGGCCGCCAGCCTGGCCAAGACGGTGCTGGCCGAACCCGGTGGCGAGCGCTTCATGGCCGTGGCAGCGGGCCTCGAATACCTGCAGGTGCATTCGCGCCTGGCGCCTGCGGCCCAGCATGCCGAAGCCGAGGAAGAGGGCGACGATGAAGATGCCGCCGAGCACGACGACGATTACGACAACCTGAGCGCCGACGACGCCGCCGACCCGCACAACGCCCGCTCCCGCGACGAGGCCAGCGACAACTGGCTGTCCGACGTAGGCTTTGACCGCAAGGACTGACCATGAGCAACAACCACCTGGCCCTGATCACCAAGACCACCAGCCTCATCGCCGCAGGCGACATCGTGGGCGCCGAGTCGGCGCTGGCCGAGCTGGCCGACACCGATGGCGACAACGCCCTGATGGTGGTGCTGGACCAGCTTGCGCCCAAGGACATCCTGGCCGTGATGCGCGAGTACGACGACTCCAAGGCCTCGGTGGTCAACCTGCTGGTCACGCCCGAGCAGTTTGCGCGCGCCATGGTGCTCGAAAAGCAGTACAAGGACCTTACCCACACGCACCTGCGCAACATGGTCAACGCCGTGGTGTTCCGCGACGATGCCGACCCGGTGGCCTTCCTCACCGCCATTGGCGACCTGGAGGGCGGCAGCGAGGCCCTGGCCAACTACTTTGCCGAAAAGTGGAGCCGCATCGAGGCCTTTGCCCGCACCGGCACTTTCGACGCGGTGGAAGACTACGGCCCCACGCTGACCGACGACGAACTGCTGGCCTCGGGCTATGTGCAGCCGCGCATCGACCAGGATGAGGTGGCCGACCGCGACTGGATGCAGATGGCCTGGCTGCTGCGCTACGAGTGCCGCGACCTGTTCATCGAAACCCTGCTGGTGCTGCGCGCCAAGGCCCGTGCCTTCGACCTGGGCCTGGAGGAGGGCGACGAGGCGGCGGAAGAGGACGACGGCAAGTTCGAGACCAGCGAGACCGACCGCGGCAAGGCCACGCCCGCTGCGCGCGCTTCCGACGAGGAATCGGCGATTTAAGCGACCATGACCGCGCACGATACATCTCCTGCCATCGATCCGCCTGCAGCCGCCAACGCGCTGCAACTGCACGATGCGCGCCCGTTCTTTGAAAAGGCCCTGGCCCACGGCGTGGCGCACGGCATCATCGACGCGGCGAAGTTGGCGGCAATGAACACCGACGCCCCCAAGGGCATGGTGCAGATCGCACGCTACTTCGGCAGCGAGTTCCTGCGCCCGGAGCTGGAAAAGGCCCGTGACCGCATGGTCAACCTGATCAGCCTGTTCCTCCTGGACACCACGGATGGCGACCTGCAGAAGGCGGCGGTATCGCTGCGCGACAACTCCTTCCTGTCGCGCTCCAAGGGCGGCTCGGACATGCTCAAGCGCCTGATCGCCATGCCCGAGAGCAGCAACTTCGGCATGGGCGGCTATGCCGACGCCGAAACGCCGCTGCTGGCCGTGTGGTCCCTGCGCAGCCATGCCGACTACCGCGCCGAGCTGGCGCGCCGCAGCCAGATCGCAGCGGCCATCAGCGCCGCCCGGTGGATGGCCGAGCAGTACGACCTGGACGACGATGCGCTCGAAGAGTCGGGCGCCGACGCCGAGGCCGTGGTCCGCGCCGGCCTGCTGCTGCAGGCCCTGGCCCCCAAGGTAGGTGATTGGCCCAACGCCGTGGTGTTCGAAAAAATCGCGACCGCCCACCGCAAGAAGAAGACCACGGCCGACCAGGTCCGGCTGTCGCTGCCGCCCGGCCTGCCTGCCGACCTGCGGGACGTGGTGCAGGCCCAGCACGCCAGCGTGCTGGCCGACCTGCCCAAGCTGCTGGACGCCGCCACGCCGCTGCGCAACCTGCTGCGTGCCACCAGCAGTTTTCGCGCGCGCTACTTTCTGCTCGACGACCCGCTGGCCGAGGTGGACGACTACCACCGCAACCTGGCCGATCTGGACGAGGAGGGCGATGCGCCCCAGCCCGCCAGCAAGACCTGGACGAAGACGGTGCAGGGCAACGAGGACGAGCCCAGCCTGCTCACCCTGTTCCTGTGCCTGGCCACCGCCACGCCCAAGAAGACGGTGTTGACCGAAAAGACCGCCGCCAGCCTGGTGCGCAAGCTGCGCAAGAGCGGCTGGCAGCCCGCGCTGGCCGCGGATTTCATCCGCGCCAATGCGCCTGGTGCACGCCAGGCCGACTATGTGGACCTGTGGAACAGCTTCGTGCAGGAGTCGCAGGCCACGCTGCTGAGCGACATGGACTACCAGATGCACGATGCCCTGGCGCTGCTGCGCCGGGAGTGCAACGTGGTGGCGGGCTGACGGCTGGCGGGCCGCCCGGCCTGTCGCCTATTGCTGAAAGTCCGACAGGACCACCGTTTCGGCGCCCGCCGGGTTCTTGCCCAGATGGAAGGCGGCGCTGCTTCCCGACAGGTTCTTTCCGCTGGTCTGGGTGTAGATGACCCGGTAGCGGCCTGCGTCCAGCCGTTCGGTGCTGTAGCCGTGCCTGGGCTCCAGGTAGATCTGCCTCAGCGGAACGCATGGATCGGCGTCGGCCGCGCACAGGCGTGCCCAGAGGCCTTCATCCCCGGGGTTGCGCAGCAGCAGGATGGCACTGCCGCCATAGGCCAGGTAGGGCTGGTCGGGCAGGGTGTCGCTGGAGCTCGGCCATTCGCCCCGGGCATTGCGAGGCGACTTGCCGTAGGGGTAGGGCAAGGTGTGCTTGACGCGGGGCTTGGCTGGTTGCCTGGTTGCATTGTGCTGGTAGGCCGGGCTTTCACGGCGCTCTGGAGGCGAGCCCCATACCGCGTAGCCGATGAGAACGTAGACCAGCGACGCGACGGCCACGAAGCCCATGGCGCCGTAGGTGGTCGGGTTGAACAGGGATTTGCCCGGGCGGCTGAATCGGTCCATCAGGTCGCCCACCGCATCGCGGCCGGTCACGAAATACGCCACCCAGCACAGCGCAGCGATCCCCCAGATGGTGCCCAGCACCCAGGGCCGTGCCAGCTCCTGGTAGAGGCCCATGAGGATGATCTTGGGTATCGGGAGGATCAGGTCCGTCAGGGCGGCTTCGGCCCTGGTGGCGTCGCTGAAAGTCAACGCGGCAATGAAGGCGGTCGCGTGTCTGCGCATGGCGGCGGTCTCCTTGTGGCAGGCCTTCAGCCCACGCGGCTTTCTTGCCTGAGCACCACGCTCATCCACGGCTCCCAGTTCGCGCTGCCCTGGGCCTGCAGCGACCAGGTGCCCGACATCACGCTGCCATCGCCGCTGAAAGCGCCGCGAAAGCGTGCTCCGTCGCTGTGCAGTGCCGTCGGGATGCTGTGATCGATGGCCAAGGCGGGGTTCTCCCGGTGGGTTGGAGCGCTACTGCGCGAACAATTGGTCCAGCATGCGTTGCGGGTCCATGAGGAAATCAAGGGTCACCGGTAGTGCTCGGTGTCCTGGTAGGCGATCTCCTCGATTCCGTCTTTGCCGCAGTGGAAGGATGGTCGCGTCAGGATGGGCGATGAGGATGGGCGAGTGCGTGGCGATCATGGTGAAGGCGCGTGGCTGCAGGGCGGGGCGTGGTGCGCAGCCATTTCTCTGGATGCGGGCTGGCACAGGTGTTTGTTTTCAGCAAACCTGCAGCAACACAGTCAGACACCGGTCATGGCGCAAGGGTAACATTGGGGCCCCATCGGCATTCCATCACTGATTGTTGCTCGACCAACGCGCGCGCCCGAAAACCGCCAGCCTTTAACCCTCAGTGCACAGTCCCACACTCGTCATCCTCGCTGCCATCCTGTCTGCACTGGTCACCGCCGTGCTGTTTGCGATGTGGCACTTCAACAGGAATATCCCGGGCCTGAGGCTGTGGATGCTGTCTTATTTTTTTGCCTTCGTGTTCGGCGTGGGCTTGCTGGCGCGCGGGCAGTTGCCCGAGGTGGTGTCGGTGGTGCTCTCGCAGGGGTCGGTGTCACTGGCGGCCTACCTGTGCCTGCTGGGCGCCCGTGCCTATATGGGGCGGCGTACGGTGTGGCATGGATATGCGGCAGTGGCCATAGGGGCGCTGGTGCTGCTTGCGGTCTATTTCACCGTGGTGCGACCGCATCTGGGCATGCGCTTCGTCTTTGCGGGCCTGGGGGCCGGGGTGTTCTTCCTGCTGACGGCCCGCACGCTGGCCCATGGGGGCATCGGGCTGGTGCCTGCCCGCTACATGTTCGCGGCGGCTGCCGGGGGGCATGGCCTGTTCCTGCTGCTGCGACCGCTGCTGTTCACCCTGGGAGACGGCCCGATGGACGGGCCGCTGAACGCGACCGTGGTGGCCCAGATCTCGCAGTTCGTGGTGCTGGAGTCCCTGGTGGCGCTGCTGCTGCTTGCCTTTGGCACGCTGATGCTGGCCAATGAATTCATCACCAGCGAACTGCGGCACCTGGCCGAGGTGGACCCGCTGACCAATGTGTTCAACCGCCGGGCCTTTCTGACCCTGCTGGACAAGGCCATGAGCCATGCCCAGCGCACGGCGGGGGGCGGGCCCCCCGTGCTGGTGATCGATCTGGACCACTTCAAGAAGGTCAACGACACCTGGGGCCACCAATGCGGCGACGAGGTGCTGCGCCACTTCGTGCTGCTGGCCAACCGCTGCCTGCGCCGTGAAGACGTGCTGGGCCGACTGGGAGGAGAAGAGTTCGCCATCGTGCTGCCGAACGCCGGCTACGAGGGAGCCTGCATCGTGGCCGAGCGCCTGTGCGCCATGGTCGCCGCACAGCCGATGCCCACAGCCCGGGGGCCGATTGCACTGACGGTGAGCATCGGAGTCACCCTGTGCACTGCGGGTGACACGCCTGATGCAGCACTGCAGCGTGCCGACGAGGCCATGTACCTGGCCAAGAAGCGCGGGCGCAACCGGGTGGAGGTGGTGCAGGCGCCCGAGAGGGCGGTGGCGGCAGCCAATGCCGTGCCCGCTCTCTGAGCATCGGTGGCACTGCGGGGGATGTGCCGGCCACGGCCCCCTCTGTCACAGGCACCTGCGCGAAGCCGTGTAGACTCACCGCCGCTCGTTCTTCTCATTCCTTTCGGGTACCGCTTTCCTGTCGTCTGTCTGTTCGCTCCGCTCGGTACAAGCGGCTGGCGGGCATATGGAGTGCCTATGGCGTTGGCGTATCTGTTGGAAGCAAAACCCCTGGCCTGGCTGTTGCTGGCGGCCAGTGTCACCTCTGAAGTGGCTGGTACCGTGGCGCTCAGGCAATCGGATGGCTTGTCCCGCGTGGCGCCCTCGGTGGCCGCTGGGGCCTGCTACGTGCTGGCGGTGTGGTGGATGTCACTGGCCATGAAGCACATCGGCATGGGCACCACCTATGCGGTGTGGGCAGGCAGCGGACTGGCGTTGACGGCGCTGCTGGGGATGGCGCTGTTTGGTGAGCCGCTCTCGGGCATTCGGTTCGCCGGACTGGTGCTGGTGGTGGCCGGGGTGGTTACGCTCAGCCTGGCTGGCCCAGCGCACTGATCACTCCGCCAGAAACCCCACGCTGTCCGGCCTGCCGGGCAGGGCCAGGCGGGCCACGGGTGCGGGGCTGCTGGCGATCTTCTGGCCACGCCGGTACACCGCCAGGCGGGCAGACCGCAGGCGGATGGCCTCGACGGGGTTGCGCGCGTGCAGCAGCACGAAGTCGGCATGGCAGCCGACGGCAAGGCCGTAGCCTTCCAGGCCCAGCAGTTTTGCGGGATTGGTGGTCACCGCCTCGAAGCACTGGCGCATCGCCGCCTGGCTGGTCATCTGGGCCACGTGCAGGCCCATGTGGGCGGCTTCGAGCATGTCGGCGCTGCCGCCGCCGTACCAGGGGTCCATCACGCAGTCGTGCCCAAAGGCCACGGTGAGGCCGGCGGCCATCAGTTCGGGCACGCGCGTCATGCCGCGGCGCTTGGGGTAGGTGTCGTGCCGGCCCTGCAGGGTGATGTTGATCAGCGGGTTGGCCACCACGCCCAGTTGCGCCTCGGCCATCAGCGGAATGAGCTTGCTCACGTAGTAGTTGTCCATGCTGTGCATCGACGTGAGGTGCGAGCCCGCCACGCGGCCGTGCAGGCCCAGGCGGTGGGTTTCATGCGCCAGGGTTTCCACATGGCGCGAGAGCGGGTCGTCCGACTCGTCGCAGTGCATGTCCACCCGCTTGCCCAGGCTGGCTGCCAGCTCGCACAGAATTCTCACGCTCTCGGCCCCCTGGGCCATGGTGCGCTCGAAATGGGGGATGCCGCCCACCACGTCCACGCCCAGGTCAAGCGCGCGCTTGAGGTTGTCGAGCCCGCCTGCGGAGCGCAGCACGCCGTCCTGCGGAAAGGCCACCAGCTGCAGGTTGAGGTAGGGCGCCACGCGCTGCTTCACGTCGAGCAGCGCGCGCACCGGCAGCAGGCTCGGTTCGCTGGTGTCCACATGCGAGCGGATCGCCAGCAGCCCCTGGGCCACGGCCCAGTCGCAGTACTGCAGCGCGCGCTGCACGATGGCTTCGTGCGTGAGCTGCGGCTTGAGCTCACCCCACAGCGCAATGCCTTCGAGCAGGGTGCCGCTCTGGTTCACGCGCGGCTGGCCGTAGCTCAGCGTGGAATCCATGTGGAAATGTGCGTCCACGAAGGGCGGGCTCAGCAGCAGGCCGCCGGCGTCCAGCGTCTCGTTCGCCGGTGCCTGCAGGCCTTCGGTCACTTCGGTGATGCGCCCGTCCTGCACGGCAACGGACATGTTGCTGCGGCCGTCGGGCAGGGCGGCGTTGTGGATGAGCAGATCGAGCATGGGCGGGTGATGGTGAGTGGGGGCGGTATTTGCCAGTGTAGAGGGTGCTTCAGGTTGCCGTTGGCGGCAGGGCCCATGTGCTGGTGCGGATTTGTCGGGTTTGTTCAAGACCGGGGGCCTGGGCGGCCCTAAGCTTGTCCAAGACCGTTCTTCTTGAAGGAATTCTTCCATGCAATTTGGCTACACCATTCTCTACGTCGAAGACGTGCCCCGCACCATTGCCTTCTACGAGGCCGCCTTTGGGCTCAAGCGCCGCTTCGTGCACGAGGCCGGGGATTTTGGCGAACTAGACACGGGTGCCACGGCGCTGGCCTTCTCGTCGCTGCGCCTGATGACCGAATTGGGCAAGAACCCGCAGCGGGCCTCGGCCGGCGCACCGAGCTTCGAGATCGCATTCACCACAGCGGACGTGGCCGCCGCGGTGGAGCGTGCCGTGGCCGCCGGAGCCCGCCTGGTACAGGCGCCCGAGCAGATGCCCTGGGGCCAGACGGTGGCCTATGTGGCCGACATCAACGATGCGCTGGTGGAACTGTGTACGCCCATGGGGCCGCCGCCTGCGGATTGATTACCCATAGCCCGCCTGCGCGACCGTGGCCAGCAGCGCCGGGGACTGGCGCAGCCGCATGGGTGTGGCGCCCAGCCAGCGCAGGCAGTCGCGGCTGAAATGGGCCTGGTCGGCATAGCCATGGTCTGCTGCAATGGCGACCAGGGGCGCATGGGTGCCCAGTGCCTGGGCCGCGCGGCGAACGCGGGCCAGCGCCCGCCAAAAGCGCGGCGGCTGACCCGTGGCCTGCAGGGCCATGCGCTCCAGGCTGCGTTCCGATACGCCGAGCGACTTGGCCGCCTGGCCCACGGATGGGGCATGGGCCAGGGTGTGCAGGGCCTCCTGGGCACGCAAGTCCAGGTGCACATGGGTGTCGATGGCCTCCAGGACCGCAGTTTCCAGCGCCGTATCGACGCAGGGGGGCGCAGCGCTGGCGCGCGCGTGCTCCTGCGCCTGCTGCCACAGGGCCTGCGCGGCGGACAGCAGTGGCGTGTGCTGGATGCTCACACCTGGCTGCAGGCGGTACCCCAGCCACAGCTCGCCCGCACGGCCGGGCACTTGCAGGGCCGTACTGCCCAACGGGGAGATATGCCAGCCGCATGCGCCCTGGGCATCGATGTGCAGGATGAGGTCGCTGCAGCCATCGGGCAGCACCGTGGTAGGGCTGTCGTCGGTGGTGGTGTGCTGCCAGCGGGCCAGGACGGCAGAGGGCAGGGCCAGTGTGGGGTGTTCGATCACATCACCGCCTGGGGGTGGGCGTGTAGCGGTAGACGCCAGGCCGGTGGCCGGCCGCGATGGTGATGCTGCGCAGCCTGTCTTCGTGCCCCGAGCGGGCCTGCGCGGTAATGCGGATGCCGGTGCGCGTGCTGCGGCAGGCGATGCGGGTCAGGGTGATTTCCGCATGGTCGTTGTTGAGCTCGGCGATGCTCCGGGTGTGTACCGCCTGCAGCGTGCCGTTGTCGTCACGCTGCATCCACTGCAGGTACAGAAACGACTGCGCGTACTGCGAGCCATGCACGATGCGGTAGACCCCCTCGTTCTTGCGCGTGGGCCATTGGCCGCAGACCTGCACCCAGTCCACCGCGTCGGCGGTGGCAAAGCGTTCGTAGGGCACATCCATGCCCAGGGCAAGGGCGGGCGCGCCGCAGACCAGTGCCAGCGCTGCCAGGCATCGCGCCGCGCTCACCGTTCGCCCTTGCGGTAGGGCTTCATCAGCGCCTGCGGGTAGGCCGCCTTGCGGGCCATCAGCACCAGCGCCAGGATGGACAGCAGGTAGGGCAGCATCAGGTAGAACTGGTAGGGCAGCCAGGCATCGCCGGCCTGCTGCAGGCGCAGCTGCAATGCATCGAAAAAGGCGAACAGCAGGGCGCCCAGCAGTGCCTTGCCGGGCCGCCACGAGGCAAACACCACCAGTGCCACGCAGATCCAGCCGCGCCCGTTGACCATGTTGAAGAAGAAGGCGTTGAACGCCGACAGCGTGAGGAAGGAGCCCGCCACCCCCATCAGCGCCGAGCCCGCCACGATGGCGCCCGTGCGCGTGGCCGCGACCGACAGGCCCTGGCCTTCGGCCGCCTGCGGGTTCTCGCCCACCATGCGCACGGCCAGGCCCAGCGGGGTGCGCATGAGCACCCAGGCCAGTATGGGCACCAGGGCCAGCGCCAGCAGCGTGAGCGGCGTCTGCGCCGAGAGAATGGGCACACCCAGCCATTCCATCGGCGCAAACGGCTCGATGGTGGGCGGCGTGTTCACCTTGGGAAAGCTCACCCGGTAGCCGTAGTAGCTGAGCGCCGTGGCCAGCAGCGTGATGCCCAGGCCCGAGACATGCTGCGACAGCGCCAGCCCCACGGTGAGCCAGGCATGCAAGAGCCCGAATACCGCGCCCGTGAGCGCCGCCACCAGCACCCCGGTCCACAGGCCGTAGCCGGCATACACCGCGAGCCAGCCCGTGAAGGCGCCCGCGACCATGATGCCCTCAATGCCCAGGTTGAGCACGCCGGCACGCTCGCACAGCAGCACACCGAGCGTGCCCAGGATGAGCGGCGTGGCCACGCGCAAGGTGGCGATCCAGAAGGCCGGGTTGGCCAGGATGTCGAGCAGCTCGGTCATTTCCACTTCACCCGGTACTGCGTGAGCAGGGTGGCCACCAGCACCGCGATCAGCGAGGTAGCCACGATCACGTCGGCGATGTAGGTGGGCACGCCCACCGCGCGGCTCATGCTGTCGGCCCCCACCAGCACGCCAGCCACGAAGGTGCCCGCCGCGATCACGCCCAAAGGGTGCAGCCCGGCCAGCATGGCGATGACGATGCCGCTGTAGCCATAGCCCGGTGACATGTCGAGCGTGACGTAGCCCGTGCGGCCCGCCACCTCGATGGCGCCGGCCAACCCCGCCAGCCCGCCCGAGAGCAGGGCCACCAGCACGACGGTGCGGGTGATGGGCACGCCCGCGAACGCCGCCGCGCGCGCATTGGCGCCCGCCGCACGGATGTCGAAGCCCGGAACCGTACGCCGCAAAATGGCCCAGAGCATGAGCGCAAGGCCGATGGCCCACAGCAGCCCCGTGTGCAGGCGCGTCTGCGGCACCAGTTTGGACAGCTCCATGTCACCCTGCAGCGCCACGCTCTGCGGCCAGCCCATGGAGAGCGGGTCCTTCATGGGCCCATCGAGCAGGGCCGAAACCAGCAGCAGGGCGATGAAATTGAGCAGCAGCGTGGTCACCACCTCGTCCACCCCCAGGCGCGACTTCATCAGTGCCGGGCCCAGCAGCAGCAAGGCCCCGGCCAGGGCCGCTGCCAGCATCATGAGGGGGAACAGCAGCCAAGTCGACCATTCCAGCCCCGTGCCGCCATGCAGGCCGCCCACAGCCACGGCGGCCAGCGCGCCCGCGTAGAGCTGCCCCTCGGCCCCGATGTTGAACAGCCGCGCACGGAAGGCCACGGCGGCCGCCAGCCCGGTCAGGATCAGCGGCGTGGCGCGCGTCAGCGTCTCGGTCAGGGCAAACACCGAGCCGAAGGCGCCTTGTACCAGCAGCCCGTAGGTGCGGCCTACGGGCGCACCGGCCCACAGCACCAGCAGGCCGCTGATGAGCAGGGTGAACGCCACCGCACCCACCGGCGCCGCCACGTAGGCGGCGGGGGAGATATGGTTGCGCTTTTCGAGTCTCATGGGCAGATGGAAAGGGTCAGGGGGCAGAGCCGGCCATGGCCAGCCCGATGGCCTCGCGTGTCCAGCCCTCGGCGGGCCGCGCTTCGCTCAGGTGCCCCTCGTGCATCACCGCCACGCGGTCACCCAGGGCCAGCACTTCGTCGAGGTCGTCCGAGATCAGCAGCACGGCCGCACCCCCGTCGCGCGCGTTGATGAGCTGCTGCTGCACGAAGGTGACGGCGCCGATGTCCAGGCCCCAGGTGGGCTGGTGCGCCACGATGAGGCGCGGGGCGGGTGCGCTTTGGTGGGCGTCATACGGCGGCAGCAGGGCGCGGCCCAGGATGAGCTTTTGCATGTTGCCGCCCGAGAGCGCGCGGGCCGGGGTGTCGGGCCCGCCGCCGCGCACGTCGAAGGTCTCGGCCACGCGCTGGGCGTGCTGGCGCGCAGCGCCGCGCTTGACCCAGAAGGCCCGGAACCAGGGGTAGGCGAACCAGTGGCTGCGCAGGCGTTCGGACACGGCGTTCTCCCACACCGGCAGGTCACCCACCACGCCCACGGCATGGCGGTCCTCGGGGATGCGGGCCACGCCCTGGTCCACCACCCAGGCGGGCTTGGCCTGCAGCGGTGCACCCAGCAGCGTGACCTGGCCGGTGCTGGCAGCGCGCACGCCACACAGCACATCGGCCAGCGCCACCTGGCCATTGCCCGAGACACCGGCAATGGCGACGATCTCGCCCGCATTCAGGGTGAGCGACACGCGCTGCAGCCGGTCGCGGCCGGTGGCCTCCGTGGAGACGTCGGCCAGCGTGCACACCGGCGCGCCCACGCTTTTGGCGGGCCTGCGTTCGCTGGCCTCGATGGCATGGCCCACCATCCACTGCGCGAGTTGCCCTTGCGTGGTGCCCTGTGCGGGCGCCTCGGCCACGAGCTTGCCCTGGCGCAGCACGGCCACGCGGTGCGATACGCGCAGCACCTCAGCGAGCTTGTGGCTGATGAAGATGATGGACAGGCCCTGGGCCACCATCTGCGACAGGGTGTGGAACAGGGCCTCGCTCTCCTGCGGGGTGAGCACCGCAGTGGGTTCGTCGAGGATCAGGATGCGCGCGCCGCGGTACAGGGCTTTGAGGATCTCCACCCGCTGGCGTTCGCCCACCGAGAGGCTGCCCACCCGCGCGTCGGGCTGCACGGGGAGGCCGAAGCGGGCGGACACGGCCAGCAGCTTCTCGCGTGCGGCGCTGCGGCGCGAGAAGGGCTGCCACAGCGGCTCGCTGCCCAGCAGCACGTTGTCCAGCACGGTGAGGTTGTCGGCCAGCGTGAAATGCTGGTGCACCATGCCGATGCCGGCGGCCAGCGCGGCGCGCGGCTGGCCCGGGGGCAGGGGCTTGCCGAAGACTTCGATGCTGCCCTCGTCCGCCACATAGTGGCCGAACAGAATGGACATCAGCGTGGACTTGCCCGCGCCGTTCTCGCCCAGCAGGGCCAGCACCTCCCCACGCCCCAGCGTGAGGACGATGCCGTCATTGGCCACCAGCTTGCCGAAGCGCTTGGTGATGCCGGTGAGGCGAAGAACGGTTTCAGCAGGCTCCATGGACATGGATCGGGCTACTTCCAGGCGGCCAGGAAGGCCTGCAGAACCTTGGCCGAATTGGCGGCCGCCAGGTGCATGAAGGTGTCCATCTCGTTGGCGCCATCGCCGCCGCCCGCCAGGTCGCTCAGCGAGCGGAAGGCGATGTAGGGCACGCCGTTGCTGTGCGCCACCATGGCGGTGGCGGCGGTCTCCATGTCGAGCACATTCGCCTCGAAGGTCTTGAACGCGTATTCGCGGAAGGCCTTGTTGTCCACGAAGGCCTGGCCCGACACGCCATTGCCGCCCACCACCATGCGCGGGCGCTCCTTCAGGCAGTGGCTGGCGTGGCAGTGGGCGAGGGGCACGGCGGCCAGGCCATTGGCCACGGCCAGCATGCGCGGGTCGGCCTCGAACCAGAATTTCTGCGTGACTTTTGGGTTGGCAGCCGAGCGCACCTCCACCGGGCGCGGGTGCATCATGCCGAAGGCGGGCAGGGTGAGCTCGGCCTGCATCCAGCCCGGGGCCGTGTACTTGCCCGGCTGGTCTTCGCGCGCCATCAGCCACTCCATGTACTGGCCCCAGCGCGCAGGCACGGTCACGTCGCCGATGTGCAGGCCCGGGTTCACGCCGCCGGCAATGCCGGAAAAGACGATGTGGCTGACGTTGAAACGGTCCAGCACCAGCTGCGTGTTCATGGCCGCATTGGTCATGCTGATGCCCGAGAGGAACACCACCACGGGCTTGCCCTGCAGCGTGCCGGTGGTGAACTCCACGCCGTTGACGCTGTGCCTGGCGGGCTGCTGCACCTGGGGCAGCAGCACCGTGATCTCGGGGGCAAAGGCCGAGATGACGGCGATGCGTGGCGTGCTGTCGAGGCGGGCACTTTGCAGGGCCGGGTTGGAGACGCAGCCCGCCAACGCACCAGCCAGTGCCAGCGCTCCTACCAGGTAGGCGATGCGACGGGGGAGCAAAGAGGTGATCGTCATGGGCGACAGCTTACGGTAGGACCCAATGAAAAAAGCCACCGCGGTGAGGTGGTGGCCCGGATGCTGGTGAAGATGCGTGGGCACCGCCACC
>NZ_LMIH01000016.1:240126-261408 GCF_001428645.1 Acidovorax sp. Root217 | reverse complement strand
CTGCGTCGCAGGCAGTACGAGTAGTACGACAAGACGCGGCAACGACGCCAGAAGAGTTTTGTTAGCCGCTCTAGCTTACTTGGCCGTGGACTTGGGCTGGCTGTCGTCCACCTTCACGGAAAACTTGCCTGCCAGGATGTCGGCCTCCTTGGCCTTGACCTTGGCCACGATGTCGGCCGGTACCTTCTTCTCGAAGGTGCCCAGGGGCGCGAGTTCGGAGCCCTTGTGCTTCATCATCGAGTACGGGCCGTAGTCCTCGGGCGTGAACTTGCCTTCCTTGACCAGCTTGAGCGCGCGGTCGATGCTGGGCTCCATGTGCCACAGGGCCGACGCGACCACCGTGTCGGGGTACTTGTCCTGCGTGTTGATCACGTTGCCGATGGCCAGTTTGCCTTTTTCCTTGGCGGCATCGCTCACGCCGAAGCGCTCGGCGTAGAGCACGTCGGCGCCCTTGTCGATCATGGCGAAGGTGGCTTCCTTGGCCTTGGGTGGGTCGAACCAGCTGTTGATGAAGCTGATGGTGAACTCCACCTTGGGATTGACTTCCTTGGCGCCGGCCATGAAGGCGTGCATCAGCCGGTTCACCTCGGGGATGGGGAAGCCGCCGACCATGCCGATCTTGTTGCTCTTGGTCATGCCGCCGGCCACCATGCCCGACAGGTAGGCCGGCTCCTGGATGTAGTTGTCGAACACGCTGAAGTTGGGTGCCTGCGGCTTGCCCGAGGAGCCGAGCAGGAAGGAGGTCTTGGGGAAGTCCTTGGCCACCTTGCGGGCGGCAGCTTCTACCGCGAAGGCCTCGCCCACGATGAGCTGGTTGCCGCCGGTGGCGTACTCGCGCATCACGCGCTCGTAGTCGGCGTTGGTCACGTTCTCGCTGGACTTGTATTCGATCTCGCCTCGCGCCTCGGCCGCCTTGAGCGCCTTGTGGATGCGGCTCACCCACTGCTGCTCATAGGGCACCGTGTAGATCGCCGCCACCTTGGTCTTGGCCTGCGCCATCGCCGCGCCGGGCGCCAGCCCGATCATGGCCGACAGTGCCAGGGAGGTGGAGAACAGGTGGCCGGTGAAGATGCGGCGTGAGGTCATGGGGTGATTCCTTCTTCGGATGGAGGATGGGCGATCGGATCTGGCGTTGTCTCAAGCAATTAGTGCGCCAATGGCTGGCAGGCGCTGGCATGGAGTCTGCCAGAAGAAAGCCACCAATTGGTAAAAATTCGCACCGGCTTGGGGCGCAAAAAAGCCGCTGCGGAGATAACATTCCTGCGGCGGCCTCTAGGATTTGCCCCGTGCCCAGAGCGGCTGACAAAGCTCAGCGAAGCGGTTCTGGCTAGGCGCTGGGCCGCAGGCAGTACGTTAGTACGACAAGGCTCCGCAACTACGCCAGAAGAGTTTTGTTGGCTGCTCTTATTTGGTGCCAAAGATGCGGTCGCCGGCATCGCCCAGGCCCGGCAGGATATAGCCGTGGTCGTTGAGCTCGCGGTCGATGGCGGCGGTGAAGATCGGCACGTCCGGGTGCGCCTTCTGCAGCGTGGCCACGCCCTCGGGGGCGGCCAGCAGGCAGACGAACTTGATGGAGCGCGGGTTGAGCTTCTTGAGCCGGTCGACGCAGGCGGCGGCCGAGTTGCCGGTGGCCAGCATGGGGTCGACCACGATGATGTCGCGCTCGTCCATCTCGGACGGCATCTTGAAGTAGTACTCCACCGGCTGCAGCGTGGCGGGGTCGCGGTACAGGCCGATGTGGCCCACGCGGGCGCCAGGCACCACGTTGAGCATGCCGTCGAGGAAGCCATTGCCAGCGCGCAGGATGGAGACCAGCACCAGCTTCTTGCCATCGATCACCTGGCCGGTCATGGTCTCCAGCGGGGTCTCGATCTCGATGCCTTGCAGCGGCATGTCGCGCGTGACCTCGTAGGCCATGAGCGTGCTCAGCTCGCCCAGCAGGCGGCGAAAGCTGTTGGTGCTGGCGTCCTTCTTGCGCATCAGCGTGAGCTTGTGCTGGACGAGGGGGTGCTTGATGACGGTGACGTTGCTGCTGGAGGTGCTCATGGCGTTGTGCTCGATTGTTTTTGGTCGCGCTTAGTCTGCCAGAAACCTGGCGTATCGGGCCATGTCCACGTTGCCCCCGCTGATGAGGATGCCCACGCGCGCGCCATGCACGTCCACGCTGCCATGCCGTGCGCCTGCAAAGGCCAGGGCGCCCGTGGGCTCGACCACCAGCTTCATGCGCTCGGCAAAGAAGCGCAGGGCCTCCACCAGTTGCTCGTCGGTGGCGGTGACGATGTCTTCCGCCAGGCGCTGGATGATGGGAAAGGTGATCTGCCCCAGCGACCTTGTCTGCGCGCCATCGGCAATGGTGTGGGGCGTTGGGATCTGCACCAGTTGCCGGGTGCGAAAGGACTGCTGGCCGTCGTTGCCCGCCTCGGGCTCCACACCCACCACGCGGCAGTTCGGGGCCAGGGCCTCGGCCGCCAGCAGGCTGCCCGCGAGCAGGCCGCCGCCGCCCACGCAGACGAAGAGGTAGTCGAGGTCGGGCATCTCCTCCAGGAATTCCTTGGCGGCCGTGCCCTGGCCGGCAATCACATGCGGGTGGTCGAAGGGGGGCACGAGCGTCATGCCGCGCTCCTCGGCCAGCCGCTGGCTGATGGCTTCGCGGTCCTCGGTGTAGCGGTCGTAGGTGACGACCTGGGCGCCGTACTCGCGCGTGGCGGCCATCTTGGCGGTGGGTGCGTCCTCGGGCATCACGATCACGGCGGGCATGTCCAGCAGCCGGGCCGACAGGGCGATGGCCTGCGCATGGTTGCCGGCCGAGAAGGCCAGCACACCGCGCTCGCGTTGCGCCTCGGTGAAGTGCGAGAGGGTGTTGTACGCCCCGCGGAACTTGAACGAGCCCGTGCGCTGCTGGTTTTCGCATTTGAAGAACACCTGGGTGCCCAGCAGCGCGTCGGCCATGTTGGAGCGCAGCACATGCGTGCGGTGGGCCACGCCAGCGAGCCGCTGTGCGGCAGAAACAACATCCGCGTAGGTGGGCAGGGGGAGGCTGGCGTTGCTCATGGTGGAATCTTTCGGGTCGGAAAGGGCTCTGACATTCCACCCATCATAAAACTGCCTGACTTTTGTCCACGGGGCCCGCGCAAGGCCCAAGAACAGGGCGCAGGCCGCTATGAATATTGATGCCAGCACGCGCGGGGCGTGGATATACTGCCCATTTTCGCGACTTTCCCAAGGCCCACCATGTCCATTTCTCGACGCATTGCCACCCTGGGCCTCGGCCTGGCCGCCTCGTTCGGTGTTTCCCTGGCCGCCCAGGCACAGGCCCGCGAGCTCACCGTGGCCTCCAGCGCGACCTATGCGCCGTTCGCGTTCGAGAACAAGGACAAGCAGATCGTCGGCTTCGACATTGACATCATCAATGCCATCGCCAAACAGCAGAACTTCAAGATCAAGGTCGTGAACACGCCCTGGAGCGGCATCTTCGCGGCGCTCAACAATGGCGACGTGGACCTGGTGATCTCGGGCGTGACCATCAACGACAAGCGCCGCCAGAGCTACGACTTCTCGGCCCCGTACTTCGCGGCGCACCAGCTCATCGCCGTGGCCAAGGGCAGCACCGTGGCCTCGCTCAAGGACCTGACCGGCAAGAAGATCGCGGTGGTGAATGCTTCCACCGCCGACGACGTGGCCTCGCGCGAGTTCGGCAAGACCAACGCCAACATCCGCCGCTTCGAGAGCACGCCGCTCATCATCTCCGAGCTGGCCGGCGGCGGCGTGGATGCGGCCATCGGCGACAACGGCGTGATCGCCTACCGCGTGAGCCAGAATGCGGCGCTCAAGACGGTGGAAGACCCTTCCTTCCCTGAAGAGGGTTTCGGCATCGTCGTCAAGAAGGGCGACAAGGCCTTGCAGGACAAGCTCAACGCCGGCCTGGCCGCCGTGCGCGCCGATGGCAGCTACGGCGAGATCTACAAGAAGTGGTTCGCAAAAGAATACAAAGGCCGCTGAGCCAGGTTTCGATTGAGTCACTTGCAGCGGCCGCCATGCGGCCGCTTTTTTGTTTTCTGACGAAGGGTTGCCGCGCTGCGCGCCCCGGGTAGAAGGAGAGACGCATGGATCAACCCGAATTGTGGTTTGGCTGGTTCCGGCCAGACATCCTGGTGGAATACCGCGAGCTGTTCTTCAAGGGCGCGTGGATGACCCTGTGCATGACGGTGGTCTGCGTGCTGCTGGGCGGCAGCTGGGGCCTGGTGCTGGCCCTGGCGCGGCTGGCGCAGTCGCGCCATGCGCCATGGAGCTGGGTGTGCCGCTTTCTGCTGCGCTGGCCGTCTACCGTGTACGTGAGCTTTTTTCGCGGTACGCCGCTGTTCGTGCAGATTTTGCTCATGCATTTCGCGGTGATGCCGCTGTTCATCCACCCGGTGTCGGGCCTGCTGGTGGATGGCGACCTGGCGCGCATGCTCAAGCAGGAGCATGGCGCGCTGATCTCGGGCATCGCAGCGCTCACGCTGAACTCGGCGGCCTACATCTCGGAGGTGTTCCGCGCGGGCATCCAGTCGATCTCGCGCGGCCAGTCCGATGCGGGGCGCTCGCTGGGCCTGACCCCCATGCAGGTGCTGCGCTACGTGGTGCTGCCCCAGGCCTTTCGGCGCATGCTGCCGCCGCTGGGCAACAACATGATCGCGCTGCTCAAGGACACCTCGCTGGTGTCGGCCATCGGGCTGGCCGAGATGGCCTACGCCGCGCGCACCGTGGCCGGCGCCTATGCGCGCTACTGGGAGCCGTACCTGGCCATCTCGCTGGCCTACTGGTGCATGACGCTGGCGCTGACCACCTTGCTGCGCCGGCTGGAGCACCACATGGCGCGCAGCGAGCGCAGCTGAGGCAGGTCCTACCCCAGCTCTGAAAACCGCTGCAGCGGGGTGAGGGCAGGGAAGTCGCCCGCGCGCTTTTGCTTCATGGCCGCGACCGATTCCTGCACATGCCGGTTGCTCCAGATGGCGCCCTGCAGCCAGCCCATCTGGCGCAGGCTGTCTTCCACCGAGTGGTCGCGCGCATAGTTCACGGCCTGCTTGGTGCCCCAGATGGCCACGGGCGGCTTGCTGGCGATCTCCTGGGCGCACTGCAGCGCGGCCGCCAGCATGGCCTCCTGTGTGTCGAAGACCTCGTTGACCAGGCCGTAGCCCAGTGCCTTCTGTGCGGGCATGCGCCGGCCGGTGTAGGCCAGCTCCTTGACCACGCCCATGGGCACCAGCTTGGGCAGGCGCTGCAGGGTGCCCACGTCGGCCACCATGCCGATGTTGATCTCCTGGATGCAGAAGAATGCGTCAGCAGTTGCATAGCGGATGCAGGCCGCCGTCACCATGTCCACCGCGCCGCCGATGCAGCCGCCGTGGATGGCCATGATCACCGGGATGCGCAGGTTTTCCAGGCGGGTGAAGGTGTGCTGCATGTCGGTCAGTAGGTCGAAGATGGCGGCGCGGCCTTCGGGGCTCTGGTCGTCCATGGTGATGGCGCCGCCGAAGGTCTCGAGCGCCATGCCCGCGCTGAAATGCCTGCCGGTGCTGCTGATGACCAGCGCGCGCGCCTCGCCGGCCTGGTGCAGGTGCACCAGCACCGCGTCCAGCTCGCGCCAGAACGTCGGGTGCATGGTGTTCATGGCCTCGGGCCGGTTCATCACCAGGTGGGCCACATGGCCGGTGGTGGTCAGGGAAAAGCAGGTGAGGGTGGGAGCGGCAGTGTTCATGGGCGAACACTGTAGGCGGCACGCCCGCGCCGCCATCGTCGCGTGGGTGACTCTGCGCGGGTTTTGCCCGAGCCCGCCCCGTGGCAGATGGGGCAGGCGGGGGCGGGGGCGGGGCTCAGCCGTCCGTGGTTTCCGTGGCGTTGGCCAGTTCGGGCACGGGCAGGCGGCTGGCCAGGATCTTGTCGATGGTCTTGCCGTCCATGTCCACCACTTCGAGCTTCCAGCCTTCCCACTCCACGGTGTCGGTCACCTTGGGCAGGCGGCCGGTCAGCAGCATGATCATGCCGCTCAGGGTGTGGTAGCGGCCGCGCTCTTCCTCGGGCACGGCGTCTAGGTTCAGCCGGTCCTTGAGCTCGGGCACGGGGATGTGGCCGTCCAGCAGCCAGCTGCCATCCTCGCGCTGCAGCGCCCACGAGGTCTCGGGGTCGCGCGGCTGGAACTCGCCGGTAATGGCCTCGATCAGGTCTTGCAGCGTGACGATGCCCTGCACCTCGCCGTACTCGTCGATCACGAAGGCCATGTGCACGTCCGACAGGCGGAAGTTGTCCAGCAGCTCCATGCCGGTGATGGTCTCGGGCACGTACAGTGCCGTCTGCAGCGGCTGGTCGGAGAGGCTGTGCGCCTTGTCGCGGATGGTGCGCGAGAGCCACTGGCGCGCATTGAGCACGCCGCGGATGTTGTCCATGCCGCCACGCACCACCGGGAAGCGGGCGTGGTCCGACTCCTCTATGAGTTTCAGGTTCTCCTCGAAGCTCAGGTCCAGGTCCAGGCAGACCACGTCGCCGCGCGGCACCATGAGCGAGCCGATCTGGCGGTCGTCCAGGCGGAACACGTTGCGCACCATGGTGTGCTCGTGCGATTCGATCACGCCGGCCGTCGTGCCCTCCACCAGCATGGCGTGGATCTCTTCCTCGGTCACCGGGCTGCCGCTGGTTTCCTTCACGCCGAGCAGGCGCAGCAGCGTGCGCGTGGAGGTGGACAGCAGGATGACGAAAGGCTTGGTCGCCAGCGCCAGGAAGTTGATGGGCCGCGAGACCAGGCGCGCAAAGGTTTCGGGGTGCGACTGGCCGATGCGCTTGGGCACCAGTTCGCCCACGACGATGGAGAAGTAGGTGATCAGCACCACCACCAGGCCGGTGGCGGCGTAGCCGCCGTAGGGAGGGGGTACACCCAGCGATGCCAGCCAGGCTGCCAGCGGGGCCGCCAGGGCGGCCTCGCCCACGATACCGTTGAGCACGCCGATCGACGTGATGCCGATCTGGATGGTGGAGAGGAAGCGGGTGGGGTCTTCTCCCAGTTTCACGGCGGCGGCTGCACCGCTATCGCCCTCATCAATCATCTTTTGCAGCCGGGCCTTGCGTGCAGTGACCAGAGCGATCTCTGACATGGCGAACAGCCCATTCAAAAGGATGAGGGCGAACAGTATTGCGATTTCCATAGACAGGGGACACACGGCCCCCTTGAAGTTCAGAAGCTGTCCATTGTAGGGGTGTGGTTATTGCCGTGGTCGGCAACGGTTATCCGGCCGGCAGGCGCCGTCAGTTTTCCGTCATGGCATTCTCAGTCGCCCCCACCACCGCCGCAGCCACCACCGCCGCAACTGCCCCCATCGCTCCCGCCGTCGCTGGAGCTGTCGCTGCTGCTGCTGGAACTGTCGGCCCCGCCGAAATCATCCGAGCTGCCGCTGTGGCTGCCATCGGCAAAGCTGGTGCCGCAGTAGGTGCCGCTGCCATCGCCGCCTGCGGCGTTCTTGGCCAAAATGTTGCTGCAGTCGGGCAGGTAGGTGAAGCCGCCGGCAATCGCCATCTTGGCGTCCAGCGCAAACAGCAGCGGCAGCCGGCTGGGGGCCTTGGGGTTGATGGCTTCGTCCTTGCAGGCCCAGAACCAGGCGCGGCGCAGGCCATCGTTGTTCCTGGCCTTGGCGCCCAGGGCCTCGGCAGGGGTGTGGTGCAAAAAGAAGCCCAGCGCGTTGTGGCACCAGGTCTTGTAGGCCTGTGTGTGCAGAATGAAATCGTGCCAGAGAGCATCCACGGCCTTGGACGGCATGGCCACGAATTGCTTGCGGCTGCGCATGCAGGCCATGAAGAACTGGCGCAGCCCGCGCTCCACGAGCTCGCAGTCCTTCTGGCTCAGGTGCGGGTAGGTTTCGCGCAGCTTGCGCTTCAGATACGCGGGCAGGCGCGCCTCGCGGATGTAGCGCTCGCGCACCGTGCGTGTCCACTGCACGACGATGGCGGTGACCGCCACCGTGCACACCAGGTAGATGGCCCAGCGCCAATTGGGCCGCAGCAAGCCTGCAAAGGCGGCCACTAGGGCCAGTGCCCATACCGTGATGGCCAGTTGCACCACGTTGCCTCCGTAGCGCACCAGCAGCCTGTCGATCTTGCCCATCGGTTTCCCCCTTTGTTATGTGTCTGTTTTCCGGGGTTTTACCTCTTTTTCGAGGGGCTGATGTGACTATTTTTAGAGTGCGCTCACCGCTTCCTTCCACCGAAGACGCTGCCCAGCACGCCACGCAGGATTTCCTTGCCCAGCGAGGTGCCCATGGTGCGCACGGCCGACTTGGCCATGGTCTGCGCCAAGCCGTCGCGCTTGCCACCGCGCGGGCCGGTGGAGCCGAACAGCACGTCGTTCAGGCCGCCCAGCAGTCCGCCGCCTTCCTCAGCGGGTGTTGCCACGCCTCCATTGCCCTTGCCGGCAGGTGCCTGTGCCGTGGCGTCGGCGGTGCGGCCCTTGAGCTTTTCGTAGGCAGACTCGCGGTCCACCACCTTCTCGTACACGCCGGCCACGAGCGAGCTGGCCATCAGCGCCTGGCGCTGCTGCGGCGTGATGGGGCCCAGCTGGCTGCCCGGGGGCAGCACAAAGACGCGCTCGGTCACGCTGGGGCGGCCCTTGGCGTCGAGAAAACTGATCAGCGCTTCGCCTACGGCCAACTCGGTGATGGCGGTCTCGATATCCAGGCCCGGCTTTTGCCGCATGGTGGTGGCCGTGGCCTTCACGGCCTTCTGGTCGCGTGGGGTGAAAGCGCGCAGCGCATGCTGCACGCGGTTGCCCAACTGGGCCAGCACCGTGTCGGGGATATCGAGGGGGTTCTGCGTCACGAAGTACACGCCCACGCCCTTGGAGCGCACCAGGCGCACCACCAGTTCGATGCGCTCCACCAGCACCTTGGGAGCCTCGTTGAACAAGAGGTGGGCCTCGTCGAAGAAGAACACCAGCTTGGGCTGGTCCGGGTCGCCGATTTCGGGCAACTGCTCGAACAGCTCGGACAGCATCCACAAAAGGAAGGTGGCGTACAGGCGCGGCGAATTCATGAGCTTGTCGGCCGCCAGGATGTTGACCACGCCCTGGCCGTCCACCGTCTGCATGAAGTCCTGGATGTTGAGCATGGGCTCGCCGAAGAACTGCGTGCCGCCCTGCTGCTCGATCTGCAGCAGCCCGCGCTGGATGGCGCCCACACTGGCCGCACTCACGTTGCCGTACTCGGTCGTGAATTCCTTGCCGTTGTCGCCCACATACTGCAGCATGGCGCGCAGGTCCTTGAGGTCCAGCAGCAGCATGCCGTTGTCGTCGGCGATCTTGAACACGAGGTTGAGCACGCCCAATTGCGTTTCATTGAGGTTGAGCATGCGCCCCAGCAGCAGCGGCCCCATGTCCGACACCGTGGCGCGCACCGGGTGGCCCTGCTCGCCGAACACGTCCCACAGCGTGGTCGGGCAGGCCAGGGGGGCGGGCAGGTCCAGCCCCCGCTCCTTGAGCGTGGCGGCCAGCTTCTCGCCGATCTTGCCGGGCTGGCTGGCCCCGGTGAGGTCGCCCTTGACGTCGGCCATGAACACCGGCACGCCAATGCGCGAGAAATTCTCGGCCAGCGTCTGCAGCGTCACCGTCTTGCCGGTGCCCGTGGCCCCGGTGATCAGCCCGTGGCGGTTGGCCAGGCTCGGGAGCAGGTGGCATTCGGTGGTGCCGTGCTTGGCAATCAGGAGTGGTTCGGCCATGGTCGGTTCCCGCATCGTTGTGTGTACTGATTCGATAGCATAGAGGACAAAAGAGGGGGAGTTGCTTGATGGCGATCTGCAAGCGGAGATGCGGACGGCTTTTTCATGCCGTGCGGCAAAAATGGGCGGGCATGCTCGTCGCGAGCGTCTGTCTTGCCGCCGGTGTGGCCGCAGCAGGCCAGACTGGGCACCAGGGGCCGCGCCTGGACAGCATTGCCTATGTAGTATCAAACCCCGATATTGTCTTTGCCGCAGGGGATGGAGTTTTCAAGTCGACCGATGGCGGAGTCTCGTGGGTGGGGTTGAAGACGCCCCTGGAGGTCGGAGGCGTGGTGACTGATCCGCACAACCCCGGGCGGGTCGTCTCCGTGCCGCGTAGCTCTTCTCCGGGGTCTGGCGACTATCTGGAGTCCCTCGATGGGGGCGAGACATGGTCACACAAGCGCATCGTGCCAAGGTCGCGGGGGGGCGAGGGCCTGACTTATCCCAGGTTGCTCATGCACCCATCGTCGCCTGGTGTGTGGCTTGCCTATGGAATGGGCAAGCTCTGGACTACGCAGAACGCGGGGGCATCGTGGGAAGCCGGCCCCGATCTGGGGCTTGCGCTGTTCAGGGTGAACCTGGCTGCCACGCAGGAGGCGTTCTATGTGCATTCATCGGCGCAGGTCTGGCGATCGGAGGATGGCAAGGTCTGGCAGTCGACAGGATTTCCAGAAGGCCAGGAGCTGTGGGCCATGGAGGCCCTGTCGGGAGACCGAGTGGCCGTTGCATCCCGCCAGGGCTGGTGGCTGAGGTCTGCAGAGGGCATCTGGCGGCCGGGGCCTCCTTCCCCAACGGGCGAATCCAGGAGTCAACTGCCTTGGGAGCAAGGCCCCCACCCGGATGCCATGGGTAGACACTGCAGGCCCGTTCAGTCACCTGCCGACGCTGCCTACCTGGTCGCTAGCTGCGCGATAGGCGGCTTCTCGTCGGTTCCGTCCAGTATCCAGTTGCACAGCTTCGACTTCGGTGCGACCTGGTCGCGCATCGGCGGGGCCGGCCTTCCCTCCAGCTGGTCACCGCGCGTGATTGCGCCGCATCCGAGCGATTCGAGGATATTGCTCATGGCCTGGGCATCGGGCCGTGTCTTCCGCTCGCACGACCACGGTGCGACGTGGGCAGCTTCAGACGGGGGGGTAAGCATTCCGCGTTCCGTGGAGTACATGGACCACGGGTCCATCGCAGTGTTTCCGTTGCTGGAATACCCGCGGGAGACCCGGCTCAACCAGGCGGTCATTGCCGACGACCTGGCAACCGTTCGGCAACTTGCGGCGGTTGGCGCTGATCTGAACGAGCGCGGGCCTGCAGGGCTGTCTGCGGTGGAATGGGCGCTCATGCTCGGAGCGCATGTGGACAGACCCAGGCGAGGGGACACGATGTACTGGGCGTTGCGCGGGCTGGGTGCTGCCGTGCCTTCTCAGGCGCATGCCCATGCCAAATCCGTATGGCGGGCCGTGGAGCGTGGCCAATTCGGCAGCGTTCTGGAGGAACTGCTCCGGTCTGGCTGGTGGCTGACCGCGAAGCTTGGGAAGGAGCCGGACACATTGTTGGGTGATCAGGCGCAGCATCGCTGCCGCAATGTCTGGGAAGGGGCGGATCCCAAGCCTTGTGCCTCCATGTTGGCAGGGCGGCCCCTGGAGGCCTGGGTCGATTTGCATCTGTCCCGGGTGCCGCCTGGAGAAAGCGTGCAACTGGTGCTGGATCTGGCCGCTCTGGGGCAGATGCCCCTGGCCCAGCGGGTGGCGTCCGTGGATGCCGGGCGCTACCGTGCTGGCAGCGACGTCGTGCGGCTGATGCAGGAGCTTCCCACCCAGGCATCTTCGCTGCGCCGCCAGATTCTTGTTGCCTACCGAGGGCGTTATGGCGATGTGGGCGCTAGAGGGGCACTGTACCGGGGGCTGAAAGACGAATACCGAACCGGAGACTGGGTGCCCGATGTGCTGCGGCATGATCGCAGCATCATCGATCCGAAGAATGCCGAGATCCTCGTTCATGCGTTGCTGGGTTCGCTGAACCGGCCCGACTGGGTGAGGGCGATCTGGGCCGGCAAGGCGGGACCCCGGATCACCCGCGAGGGCCGGCAGGCAATTCTGGCCTCGGTGGTGCTCGGTTGTGATGCGTCTTTGGTGGCCGCGGCCGCGAAGGCCGGGTTGCCCCTGGCCCGCACCCGCTTCGATACCGGTGAAAGCCCGATGAGGGCTGCGCTCGGCAAATGCGCCGGGTGGGATCCGGTCTGGCTGGACCCTCACCTGGATCAGTTGCGCCAAGCGGGTTTGCGCTTGCGTGCCTATGAGCTTTGGGATCTCTCGCCTGATGAGGCGGCGGCTTTGCGCCGGTTCCCGGGACGGGCTGACTACCGGAGCCTGGGGGGCTGCGTGGTGGCAAGGCCCGAGGAACCGGTTGCGCAGCAGGCTGCCGCCCCCGGCGCTGCGTGGGCTCCCCTGGGACTGTCGTTGCCAGATGGTCCCCGGCGTTCGGACGCATCGCTTCGGTGCCTTCCGGTGGGCTCCGGCGCGGGGGTGGGGCTGCAGCTGGCGCCGCAGCCGCCAAGCGGGCATGCCCTGGTCCAGGAGGTCATCGCCGGCTATCCCGCGGACCTGTCCGGTATCCGCCCAGGCGACAGGATCGCTGCGGTGGACGGCATTTCCACCCAGGGAATGCCGGTACACCAGGTCCTCCTGCGTCTCAAGGGAAAAGCCGGCTCGAAGGTGGCCCTGGCGGTCATCCGGAGGGATGGTCGGCGTACGACTCACAAGGTGTTTCGGCAAACCCTGCCCGACAAGCGGCCGACGGCCATTGCCGAAAAGTAAAATCACCCCAACAGACTCCATCAATACAAAAAGGACTTCCCGTGGCAGGACACAGTAAATGGGCGAATATCCAGCACCGCAAGGGGCGGCAGGATGAAAAACGCGGCAAGATCTGGACCCGCATCATTCGCGAAATCACCGTGGCGGCCCGTTCGGGCGGCGGGGATCTGTCTGCCAACCCCCGCCTGCGCCTGGCGGTGGACAAGGCCAAGGCGGCCAACATGCCGGCCGACCGCATCAAGTACAACATCGACAAGGCCACCGGCAACGCCGAAGGCCTGACCTACGAGGAAATCCGCTACGAAGGTTATGGCATCGGTGGCGTGGCCATCATGATCGACACCATGACCGACAACCGCGTGCGCACGGTGGCCGAGGTGCGCCACGCCTTCAGCAAGCACGGTGGCAGCATGGGCACCGAGGGTTCGGTGGTGTTCCAGTTCAAGCACTGCGGCCAGCTGATCTTTGCGCCGGGCACCGATGAGGACAAGGTCATGGAAGTGGCGCTCGACGCTGGCGCCGAGGATGTGCTGACCGATGGGGACGGCGCCATCGAGGTGCTGACCGCGCCGGCCGATTTCGAGGCCGTGAAGAACGCCCTGGAGGCCGCAGGCCTGACGCCCGAGGTGTCCGAGGTCACCATGCGCGCTGAAAACACCATCGAGCTGGAGGGCGAAGACGCCGTGCGAATGCAAAAATTGCTCGACATCCTGGAAGACCTGGACGATGCCCAGGAGATCTACCACAACGCTGCGCTCTGAAACGCTGCCACGATTGAATTCACAACACTGTCCCTGTAACAGCCGTTTGGCCGGTTGCAGACAGGTTCTAATAGGCTGGTATGAAGGTTCTTGTAATTGGTGGCGGCGGCCGTGAACACGCAATGGCCTGGAAGCTCAGCCAGTCTCCCAAGGTCACCAAGGTGTTCGTGGCGCCCGGCAACGGCGGCACGGCCCTGAACTCCAAGCTGGAGAACGTGGCCATCACCGACGTGCGCGAGCTGCGCATCTGGGCTCAGGCCGAGAAGATCAGCCTTAGCGTGGTGGGCCCCGAGGCGCCGCTGGCCGCTGGCGTGGTCGACGAATTCCGTGCGCATGGTCTGCGCGTGTTCGGCCCCACGCAGGCGGCCGCACAGCTCGAAAGCTCCAAGGCCTTCTCCAAGGCCTTCATGCGCCGCCACGGCATTCCCACGGCAGACTACGACACCTTCACCGACCCGGTGGCGGCCCATGCCTTCGTGGACCGCCTGGGGGCGCCCATCGTCATCAAGGCCGACGGCCTGGCGGCCGGCAAGGGCGTGGTCGTGGCCATGACGCTGAAAGAGGCGCACGATGCCGTGGACTTCATGCTGGTGGACAACAAGTACGGCGTGACCCACAACGAGGGGGGCGCCCGCGTGGTGATCGAAGCCTTCCTCGAAGGCGAGGAAGCCTCCTTCATCGTTCTGTGCGACGGCAAGAACGTGCTGGCCCTGGCTACCAGCCAGGACCACAAGCGCCTGAAGGACGGCGACGAAGGCCCCAACACCGGCGGCATGGGTGCGTATTCGCCCGCGCCCGTGGTCACGGCCGATGTGCACGCCCGCGCCATGCGCGAGATCATCCTGCCCACCATCCGTGGCATGGAAAAGGACGGCATTCCCTACACCGGCTTTCTCTACGCAGGCCTGATGATCGACGCCAAGGGCCATCCCAAGACGCTCGAATTCAACTGCCGCATGGGCGACCCTGAGACGCAGCCCATTCTGATGCGCCTGAAAAGCGACCTGGCCGACGTGCTGGGTGCCGGCGTGGACGGCAAGCTCGACCAGATCGAGCTGCAGTGGGACCGCCGCACCGCGCTGGGCGTGGTGATGGCCGCCCACGGCTACCCCGAGAACCCGCGCAAGGGCGACACCATCACCGGCCTGCTGGCCGATGCGGACGACGCCGTGGCCTTCCATGCGGGCACGGCCCTGAAGGACGGCGTGGTCAGCGTCACGGGCGGCCGCGTGCTGTGCGTGACGGTGCTGGCCGACAGCGTCAAGCAGGCACAGCAGCGCGCATATGACGTGGCGCGCAACATCCACTTCGACGGCGCGCAATACCGCCGTGACATCGGCTTTCGCGCCCTCAAAGGCTGATGTCGGTTGACTCCCTGAACACCGCCGCCACGGTGGAGCGCGTGCGCAGCTACCTGCAGGGGCTGCAGCTGCGCATCACCGAAGCCCTGGAGGCCGTGGAGGGCGAGGGCGGGGCCCGCTTTCTGGCCGATGCCTGGCACAAGGCGCCCGGCGAGGCGCTGCAGGGCGATGGCGTGACGCGCATCCTCGAAGGCGGGCGCGTGTTCGAGCGCGCAGGCTGCGGCTTCTCGCATGTGCGAGGGCCGCTCTTGCCGCCATCGGCCACGCAGCACCGGCCCGAGTTGGCGGGTGCGCCGTTCGAGGCCATGGGCGTGTCGTTGGTGTTCCACCCGCGCAACCCCTATGTGCCCACGGTGCACATGAATGTGCGCATGATCGCTGCGGGCCACCCCGGACAGGCGCCGACCTGCTGGTTCGGCGGCGGCATGGACCTCACGCCGTACTACGGCTTCGAGGACGATGCGGTGCACTTTCACCGCAGCTGCCGCGAAGCGCTGCAGCCCTTTGGCGACGACAAGTACCCGCGCTTCAAGCAGTGGTGCGACGAGTACTTCTTTCTCAAGCACCGCAGTGAGCAGCGCGGCGTGGGCGGCGTGTTCTTCGACGACTTCTCCGAGCTGGGCTTCGAGCAGAGCCTGGCCATGACGCAATCGGTGGGCGATGCCTTCCTGTCCGCCTACCTGCCCATCGTCGAGAAGCGCCAGGGCATGCCCCACGGCGAGCGCGAGCGTGAATTTCAGCTGTACCGCCGGGGCCGTTATGTGGAGTTCAACCTGGTGTGGGACCGGGGCACCCATTTCGGCCTGCAATCGGGCGGTCGCACCGAGTCCATCCTGCTGTCCATGCCGCCGTTGGTGTCGTGGTCGTACCAGCGCCAGGAGGGCGCCGATTCGGCCGAAGCGGCGCTGACAGAGCGCTTCCTGGTGCGGCGTGACTGGCTTGCAGATACCGTCTGAAACGACCGTTGTCTGCAAAAAGCTATAATTTCAATAGCTGCACGCGCTTTTGGCGCCAGCAGCGAAGGGCTCCAACGCCCTTTATCGCCTGAGCGCCACCGCGCAACACCCAAGGCCCAGCCCACTGGCTGCACGCCCCGTTGCGCGCTATATTGATTCCATTCCTCATAAATCACCGCCTGATGACCACATCCACCAAATCGGAAACCGCCGCCAAGAAAGACGTCACCAAACTCCAGCGCGCCATCGTCGATGGCCTGGAAGACGTCAAGGCGCAAGACATCCAGGTCTTCAACACCGAGCATCTCTCGCCGCTGTTTGAACGGGTCATCGTGGCATCCGGTACCTCCAACCGCCAGACCAAGGCGCTGGCCGCCAGCGTGCGTGATGCGGTGAAGGAAGCCGGCTTTTCCAAGCCGCGCATCGAAGGCGAAGACAACGGCGAATGGATCATCGTGGACTGCGGCGCCGCCGTGGCGCACATCATGCAGCCCGCCATCCGCCAGTACTACCGCCTGGAAGAGCTGTGGGGCGAGATCCCCGTGCGCCTGAAGCTGGGCGCGGCCAAGCCGGCATCGTCGGCCGCCACCGAGCTGGCCGAGAAGAAGTCGGCCCAGAAGGCCGCCAAGTCCGATGCCAAGTCGGCAGCCAAGAGCGGTACCTCGGCCCGCCCTGCGGCCAAGAAGGCTGCAGCACCTGCCAAGTCGGCAACGCGCCCCGCCGCCAGGTCGGCAGCCAGGCCCGCACCAGCTGCGGCCAAGCCGGCAGCCAAGCCCCCCGCGAAGGCACCGAGCCGTGCCCCCGCAAAGTCCGGCGCTGCCGCCAAGGCCGCACCAGGCAAGACCGCAGCGAAGACCAGTCCAGCAGCCAAGAAGCCGGCCGCCACCAAGGCACCGATCAAGACCATCGTGGTCAAGCCATCGGTGCCGCGCAGCAAGGCCAATGCCGAGGCTGCCAAGCCGGCGTCGCGCGGTGGTGCACGGCCAGCGGCCAAGGCCCCAGCCAAGAGGGCGCCCGGCCGCAAGTGAGGCGATGGAGGGGGGCTTCGGCCCGCCTCCCGCAACAATCTCCTGGCGCCTGAATTGCCATGAAACTGCTGATCGTGGCCGTGGGCCAGCGTGTGCCCGACTGGGCGCAGACCGCCTACGAGGACTATGCCAAGCGCTTCCCGTTCGAGATCAAGGTCGAGCTCAAGGCGGTGAAGACCGAGCCGCGCGGCTCCAAGACGATCGAGACGCTGTATGCCGCCGAGCGTGAACGCATCGAGGCCGCCATTCCCCGGGGCACCCGCGTGGTCGCGCTCGACGAGCGTGGCACCAACCTCACCACCAAGGCCCTGGCCGAGCGGCTCAAGGGCTGGCAGCTGGGCGGCGACGACGTGGCACTGGTCATCGGCGGGCCCGACGGGCTCGACCCGGCCTTTCGCCAGGCGGCGCATGAGCGCATCCGCCTGTCCGACCTGACCCTGCCGCACGCCATGGTGCGCGTGCTGCTCATCGAACAGCTTTACCGCGCCTGGTCCGTGAATGCGGGCCACCCCTACCATCGGGAATGATGTCCCGGGCGTGATTTGCTACCGATTGCGTAGCAAGGGATGATAGGAATTCGCGGTTCTACTGCGCGTTCTTGGTTATCCTTCATCCACCATGCCGGACTTCATCTACCTCGCCTCCCAAAGCCCCCGCCGCCGCCAGCTGCTCGACCAGTTGGGCGTGCGCCATGAACTGCTGGTGCCCAATGTGGACGGCGACATGGGCGAGGATGCCGAGGCCATCGAGGAAGTCCACCCTGGCGAGGTGCCGACCGCCTACGTGCAGCGCGTCACCGGCCTCAAGCTCGATGCCGCCATGGCGCGCCGCGCACGCCGGGGCCTGCCCGAGGCGCCCATCCTGTGCTCCGACACCACGGTGGCACTGGGCCGCGCCATCTACGGCAAGCCTGACGATGCCGCACATGCCGGGCGCATGCTGACCGAGCTGGCCGGCCGCACACACCGTGTGCTCACGGCCGTGGCGCTGCAGATGGGCACGCGGCGCGTGGCGGCGCTGTCGGTCTCGCGCGTCACCTTCGCAGCACTCACGCCGCAGCAGGTCGATGACTACGTGAACACCGGCGAACCCCTGGGCAAGGCCGGTGCCTATGGTGTGCAGGGCCGCGCGGCGGCCTTCATTCCGCAACTGAGCGGCAGCTATTCGGGCATCATGGGCCTGCCCATGTACGAGACGGCGCAGCTGCTGCGCGCCGCCGGATTCCCTGTTTGAAGAACAACAAGCGTTGACGACCATGCAACAAGACATCCTCATCAACTGGTCGCCGCAGGAGACACGCGTCGCCATCGTGGAGCACGGCGCCGTGCAGGAGCTGCACATCGAACGCACGCTGGAGCGCGGCCTGGTGGGCAACGTCTACCTGGGCAAGGTCTCGCGCGTGCTGCCGGGCATGCAGTCGGCCTTCATCGACATCGGCCTGGAGCGCGCCGCCTTTCTGCACGTGGCCGATGTCTGGCAGCGCCAGCCCGATGGCGAACCACCCGCGTTCGCGCGCAAGGGCGAGCCGCAGGTGCCCATCGAAAAGCAGGTGTTCGAGGGCCAGTCGCTGATGGTGCAGGTCATCAAGGACCCCATCGGCACCAAGGGTGCGCGCCTGTCCACGCAGATCAGCATTGCCGGGCGCCTGCTGGTCTTCTTGCCGCAGGACGACCATGTCGGCGTGTCGCAGAAGATCCCCTCGGCTGAGCGTGATGCCTTGCGTGCCCGCCTGCAGGCCATGGTGGGCGACAAGGCCACGGGCGGTGGCGGCGGCTTCATCCTGCGCACCAATGGCGAGGACTCGACCGATGCCGAGCTGGCCGAGGACATCGCCTACCTGCGCAAGACCTGGGCGCGCATCAAGGAGGCATCGCTGCGGCTGCCGCCCATGTCGCTGCTGCACCAGGACCTGGATCTGCTGCAGCGCGTGCTGCGCGACCTGGTGGGCGACCACACGCAGACCATTCGCCTCGATTCGCTCGAGCAGTACCAGCGCCTGCGCGCCTTCGGGCAGGAGTTCATGCCGGCCGCGGCGCCCAAGCTGCAGCACTACAAGGGCGAGCGGCCCATCTTCGACCTGTACTCCATCGACGAAGAGGTGGCCAAGGCCCTGGGCCGGCGCGTGGACCTCAAATCGGGCGGCTACCTCATCGTGGACCAGACCGAGGCGCTCACCACCATCGACGTGAACACCGGCGGCTACGTGGGCGCGCGCAATTTCGACGACACCATCTTCAAGACCAACCTGGAGGCCGCCCAGGCCATTGCCCGCCAGCTGCGCCTGCGCAACCTGGGCGGCATCATCATCGTGGACTTCATCGACATGGTGCAGGGCGGCCACCAGGAGGCCGTGCTCTCCGAGTTCAAGAAACAGCTCGGGCGCGACCGCGTGAAGACCATGGCGGGCGGCTTCTCGCAGCTGGGCCTGGTGGAGATGACGCGCAAGCGCACCCGCGAATCCCTGGCCCACATGCTGTGCGAGCCCTGCGACGCCTGCCAGGGCAAGGGCAGCGTGAAGACGGCGCGCAGCGTGTGCTACGACATCCTGCGCGAGATCCTGCGCGAAGCACGCCAGTTCAACCCGCGCGAGTTCCGCGTGGTCGCCTCGGCGCGCGTGGTGGAGCTGTTCCTCGACGAGGAAAGCCAGCACCTGGCGGGTCTGTCGGACTTCATCGGCAAGCCGATCTCGCTGCAGTCGGAAAGTGCGATGGGGCAGGAGCAGTACGACATCGTGCTGCTGTAGCGGAACGCGCGGGCGCCTGCCGGTACAGGCAGTGGATTAGGATGGAGCCATCTACAGCATCCCATGATCGAGCGCCTCTTTCTCCGCCTCGATGGCGACCCCTCGCACGGGCCGGAAACCACGGTGCCCGCCGACACGCTGCGCGCCTTTCAGGTGGGCAAGCAACTGGGTGCCCATGTCTCCCAGATCCTGCTGTACCGCGAGACCTTTGTTGGCGACGCCGAGGTGGCCGAGCGTGTGCTGCCCGACGGGGCCGTGCGCCTGGTGATTCACCTGGGCGATAGCACGCTGGCCGGGCCGGCGAGTGAGCGCCAGGGCAGCGTCGCCCTGGGCGCCGCCACCGCGCCCGTGCTGCTGCGCTGGCGCCGCAGCAGCATGCACAGTGTGTCGGTGGCGCTGCGCCCTGGCGCCGCATCGGCCTTGTTGGGCGTGCCTGCATGGGAGCTGCAGGGCAGGGCGGTGCCGCTGGATGCCTTGTGGGGCGGGGCCTTTGCCGAACTGCGCGAGCGCATGGCCGGGCAGCGCGACGACCAGGCGCGCATTGCCCTGCTGCGGGCCGCGCTGGAGCAGCGCCTGGTGCGGAGCACTCGGCCTGCCAACCCTTGTGCGGCACAGGCCGCCATGCTGATGGCCGAATCTGCAGGCCGCCTGCGCCCCCGAGACGTGGCCCAGGCCTTCGGCATGGGCGAGCGGCGCCTGCAGCAGATCTTCCGTGCCGAGGTGGGCATGTCGCCCAAGGCCTGGAGCCGGCTTGCTCGCCTGCACGCCTGCCTGCGCGTGCTGCGCGGAGCTCCAGTGGCGCCGCCTTGGGCCGCGCTGGCCGCCGATGGCGGCTTCTACGACCAGGCGCACCTGGCCAACGAGTTCCGGGCGCTTTGTGGACTGTCGCCCAACGAGTTTCTGCAGCGCGGCGCTTCGCTTTCTTCCAAGACCTGAGCGCCGGGCCTCTGTACCGTGGTGGTCCATCAAGAGAACCAAGGATTGACCGCATGAATCAAGCGCCAGCATCCCTGAAGGGAAAAGTGGCCCTCGTGGCCGGAGCCACCCGGGGGGCCGGCCGCGGCATCGCCGTGCAACTCGGCGCCGCCGGGGCCACCGTCTACGTGACCGGCCGCTCCTCGGGCGCGCAGCGTTCGGAGATGGACCGGCCCGAGACCATCGAGGAAACCGCAGCCCTCGTGGACCAGGCCGGCGGCCAGGGCATCGCCGTGCGCGTGGACCACCTGGTGCAGGAGGAAGTGCGCGCCCTGGTGGCCCGCATCGAACGCGAGCTGGGTGCGCTGCATCTGCTGGTGAACGATATCTTCGGCGCCACGCACATCGAATGGAACAAGACCGTATGGGAGTCCGACCTGGACTACGGCCTGCGCACCCTGCGCCTGGCGGTGGACACGCATGCCATCACCAGCCACTTTGCCATCCCCTTGCTGCTCAAGGCGCCGGGTGGCCTGGTGGTAGAGGTCAACGACGGCACGGCCGAGTACAACGGCATGCGCTACCGCAACTCGTTCTTCTACGACATCGCCAAGGCTGCCGTGCTGCGCATGGGTTTTGCGCTGGGGCACGAACTCGGGCCCCATGGCGCCACCGGCGTGTCGCTGTCGCCCGGCTGGATGCGTTCCGAAGCGATGCTGGAGGCCTTTGGCGTCACCGAGGCCCACTGGCGCGATGCGGTGGCGCGCGTGCCCGGCTTCGCGGTGGCCGAAAGCCCGGCCTACGTGGGCCGGGCCGTGGTGGCGCTGGCGCAGGACCCGCAGGTGGCGCGCTGGAATGGGCAATCCCTCTCCAGCGGGCAGCTGGCGCGGGTCTATGGCTTCACGGATCTGGACGGCAGCCAGCCCGATGCCTGGGG
>NZ_LMIH01000016.1:173709-240096 GCF_001428645.1 Acidovorax sp. Root217 | reverse complement strand
GGGGGGGGGGGGGGGGGGGGGAGCCGGTAGACGTGGCGGGTTACCGCTGACGCGGCTCGCCGGTCACAGCTTGCGCAGCCGCTCCAGCGCCGCGCGCAAGGTATCGTCCTTCTTGGCAAAGCAAAAGCGCACCACGCGCTGATCGAAGCCGTCGCCGTAGAAGGCCGACAGCGGGATGGCGGCCACGCCGATCTCGCGCGTGAGCCACTGGCAGAAGTCCGATTCGTTCAGGTCGCTCACGGCCGAGATGTCCACGCACTGGAAGTAGCTGCCTGTGCTGGGCAGGAGCTTCAGGCGCGAGCCAGCCAGGCCTTCGCGGAACAGGTCGCGCTTGGCCTGGTAGAAGGCGGGCAGCTGCAGGTAGGGGGCGGGGTCCTTGAGGTACGAAGCCAGGCCGTACTGCACGGGGGTGTTCACCGTGAACACGTTGAACTGGTGCACCTTGCGGAACTCGGCCGCCAGCGCGGCGGGCGCCGCCACGGTACCCACCTTCCAGCCCGTGACGTGGAAGGTCTTGCCGAAGCTCGAGACGATGAAGGCGCGCGCCGCCAGGCCCGCGAAGCGCGCAGCGCTCTGGTGCTGGCCGCCGTCGAACACCATGTGCTCGTAGACCTCGTCGCTGATCAGCAGGATGTCGGTGGGGGCCAGCAGGTCCTGCAGCGCCCGCATGTCCTCGGCTCTCCAGACGGTGGCGCTGGGGTTGTGCGGGGTGTTGATCAGGATGGCGCGCGTGCGCGGCGTGATGGCCGCGCTGATCTTGCCGAAATCTGGCCGGAACGTGCCGGGCGTGAGCGGCACGCGCACCGCGCGGCCGCCGGCCAGCTCGATGTTGGGCACGTAGCTGTCGTAGCAGGGGTCGAGCACGATGACCTCGTCGCCCGGGTGCACGATGGCCAGGATGGTGGTGATGATGGCCTGCGTGGCACCGGCGGTGATGGTGATCTCGCTGGCCGGGTCATAGCGACGGCCATGCAGTGCCTCGATCTTGGCCGAGACCGCCTCGCGCAGCGCGGGCACGCCGGTCATGGGCGGGTACTGGTTGTGGCCGGCCTGCATGGCGGCGGTGACCGCATCGACCAATGCCGGGTCGCAGGCAAAGTCCGGAAAGCCCTGGCCCAGGTTCACCGCATTGTGTTCGGCCGCCAGGGCCGACATCACGGTGAAGATGGTGGTGCCCACCTGGGGCAGCTTGCTGGCAAGGACGGGGGTGCGTGCGGTGTCGGTCGCGAGGGTCATGGGACGGGGAGGAGGAGGGAAGGAAAGGAAAGGGGTATGCGGGTGCGCCGATGGCTGGCGACCTAGCCGCCGTTGCGGCGGAATATCACCACGTCAATGTCGCTCGGGGCACCCCAGCGCACCAGTGGGTACGCCGCCACGATGGCCAGCCAGATAAGCGGGGCCAGCCAGCGCACGCCCGATTTGAAGTAGGTGATGCGCGCATACAGGCCATCGAGGTGCACGCTGGCCAGATGGGCCGAGTCGATCAGGGTGAGGCCGTGCCGCGCACTCAACTGGGTGAGGTTGCGTGCATGGAAGTAGTGCAGATGGGGCGACGGCATGTCTTTTTGCCAGAGCCGGTCAAAAAATGCGCCCGCGCCGAACCGGTGCAGCATCTTGCTGATTCGGTAGAAGAAGCCGCGGCTGGAGGGCAGGTTCAGCACCAGCAACCCCCCGGGTGCCAGCCGTGCAATGCACTGCGACAGCAGCGCATCGGAATGCGGGATATGTTCGAACACATCGTTGAAGACGATGACGTCAAACTGCTCGTGCACAGCCAGCACATCGGGAAAGAAGCCCTCGCGCACCAGTGCCCCGTTGCGCTGCGCCTGCTCGCACACGGCGTGGTCCGGCTCCAGTCCCAGGGCGGTAAAGCCCCGGGATGCCGCAGCTTTCACAAACCACCCATGGGCTGCGCCCACGTCCAGCAGGCGCGTGCCAGCGGGGGCGGTATGTCGGCCGATGCGGTCCAGCAATTGGTTGAAATTGGCCTCGCGCAGGCTCTTGAGTGCGGTGTCGCGCTGGGCTTCATCGAGCTTCTTGTGGGATTCGGCTTCATTGATCGCGGGCGCAAACTGTGCGAATTCGTAGCCGCACAGCGCGCATACCCAGTGCCATTCCTCCAGTCCGGCGCGCAGGGTCTGGCCGCAGCAAACGCAAGGGGCTGCGGTTGTCGAAGAAGAATTCATGGTCCGGTTATCAGAGTTCATAGTCGTTGACGTGGCCGCTCATGGCGCGGGCAATCAGCTCGCGGCTCAGGCGGTCGCTCAGCAATTCCGCGAATTTGTACACGAAATTGCGCAGGTAGGCCCCACGCTTGAAGGCCACACGCGCCACGCTCTGGCCAAACAGGTGGCCCACGGGGCGCACCACCAGGTCGCCCACGGGGTCGTCGCGCATCGCCATTTCGGCCACGATGCCGATCCCCAGGCCCAGGCGCACATAGGTCTTGATCACGTCGGAGTCGATGGCTTCGAGCGCGATGCGCGGCTGCAGGCGGCGCGCGGCAAAGGCGTGGTCGATCTTGCCGCGCCCGGTGAACGAGGGGTGGTAGGTGATCAGCGGCTCGTGGGCGATGTCATCGAGGCCGATGCGCTCCTTCTGCGCCAGCGGGTGGCCGGGGGGCAGCACCAGCACATGCTCCCATTCGTAGCAGGGCAGCGTCACGAGTTCGGGGTAGTCGGCCAGCGATTCGGTGGCCATGCCGATCTCGGCCACCTCGTCGATCACCATGCGTGCCACCTGGTCGGGCGTGGCCTGGTGCAGGCTGATGTTGACCTTGGGATAGGCCTCGCGCAGGCGCGCCACGGGCACGGGCAGCACATAGCGGGCCTGGGTGTGGGTGGTGGCAATGCTCAGCGTGCCGTTGTCCTGGGCGCTGAACTGCTCGCCAATGCGCTTCAGGTTGCCCACCTCGCGCATGATGACCTCGATGCTCTTGAGCACATGCTGGCCGGGCTCGGTGATGCGCTTGAGGCGCTTGCCGTGGCGCGCGAAGATGTCCACGCCCAGCTCTTCCTCCAGCTCGATGATGGCCTTGGAGACGCCCGGTTGCGAGGTGTGCAGGGCCTTAGCGGCTTCGGTCAGGTTCAGGCCGCGCCGCGCGGCCTCCTGGACAAAGCGGAATTGGTGCAGATTCATATCTGATATCGCCTAAAGAGTTGCATCATTATGCTGCAAGCATCTAAGAGATACCGGAGACGGTTGGCAAAAACTCAGCTGGCAGGCAATTCGCAGGCGATCTCGGCCATGAGAGCCGTCATGCGCGGGTCTTCGCCAATGGCGGCCTGCACGCTGAACTGCACGCCGCTGTGGCTGGCACGCAGTTGCTCCAGCAGCACGGGCAAATCCTCGCGCGCATGCTTGCCGGTGCCCAGGAACATGGGCACCACGGTGACTTGGCGGGCGCCTTGTGCCACCAGCGAGGCGACAGCGTCGGGCAGGGCGGGGGCGCACAGCTCCAGGTAGGCGCAGGCGACGGGCCGGCCGGGTTGCTGCGCGGCGATGCGCGCAGCAACGGCTTCCATGGGTGCGCGCCACAGGGGGTCGCGTGAGCCGTGGGCGAAAAGGACGATGGCGTGGTCGGGCATGGGTGTGGCTAGCGTCTGAGTACCAGCCAGCTGAAGGCACCCAGGGACAGTAAAGAGTAGATCAGCCCCGGCGCTGCCGCCGTGAGCCAGGGCGACCAGTTCTGCAGGTTGCCGGCATAGCCGAACACGTTGTTGAGCAAAAAGAAGCTGATGCCGGCCATGACGCCGCCGAACACATAGCCGGCGATGCCGCCCGAGCGGAAGTGCAGGTAGGCAAAGGGCAGGGCCAGCACCACCATCACCAGGCAGGAGAGGGGGTAGAACACCTTGCGCCAGAACTCGATCTCGTAGCGCTGGGCCGACTGGCCGTTGCTGTCCAGGTGGCGGATGTACTGGAAAAGGTCTACCGTGGCCATGCGGTCGGGCTTGAGCAGCGAGGCGGCCACCATGTCGGCGCTGATGCGCGTGGGCCACTGCAGTGCGGGCACGCTCAGCCGGTCCACGCGGGCCTGGTCTTCGCCGCGCTGCAAAAAACTGCTGCGCTGCACGTCGGTCAGCTCCCAGCCGCCGCCGTCGCCAAAACGCCCCGATGCCGCGCGCGTCTGCGAGGCCAGCAGCCCCTTGGCGTCGAACTCGAAGATGCGGATGTCGAGCATGCCGCCGTCGGGCGTGAGGGCGCGCACGTTGACGGCGAAGGAGTGGTCGTCCTGGCGCTCCTTCAGCCAGGCGCCGGTGGCGCCCGAGGTGAGGCGGCCCAGGTGGCGCACCTTGATCAGCTGCGCGGCCTTGTCGCTCAGGGGAGCGATGTAGTCGCCCACGGCGAAGGTCAGCACCACGAAAAAGCCGCCAAGCGTGAGCAGGGTGCGCATGGCCCGCCAGGGGCCCATGCCGCTGGTGCGCATGATGGTGAATTCGGAGCTCTGCGCCAGGCGCGCCATCACGAAGATGGTGCCGATGAGCACCGTGATGGGCAGCAGCTCGTACAGGTGGCTGGGGAGGCTGAGCACCACGAACAGCATGGCGTGCGAGAGTTGGTAGCCCTGGGGCCCCGTGCGGCCCACCCAGCGCAGCTCATCGACCAGGTCGAAGAAGAAGAACAGGGACAGGAAGCCGATGGTGACATAGGCGACGGCGAAGAAGGCCTCGCGGTGGATCAGGCGGCGGATGGTTTTCATGCGGGGCTCCGGCGCTGCCAAAGGCGGCGCAGGCTCCAATTGTTGTGGCGCGCGGTCAGCAGCAGCAGCGAAAAAGCCAGGATGCCGCCGTGCAGCATGAGCATGAAGCTGGCAAGGCCCAGGCGCCCGGCACCGACCCAGCTGGTACCCAGGGTCATGAGGTTGTAGTAGACGATGAAGGCGAAGAGCGCGAACACCAGGCTGGTGCTGCGCCCCGCGCGTGGGTTGACGGTGGCCACGGCCAGGCCCAGCACCACGAAGTTCAGCGCCGCCAAGGCCAGGCCGATGCGCCAGCCCAGCTCGGCCCGGTAGGCCGGCAGGGGCTGCATCAGCAGCTCATGGGTGGCGCGGGTCTTGACCGAGAGCTCTTCGGCAGAGCCGGCGGGGGCCGAGCCGATGCGGGTGGTGTATTCCTCGAACTCGCTGATTTTCAGGCCCGGCTTGTCGTGCGCGGTCTCCAGGCGCTGCCCCTGGCTGAGCACGGCCATGCGCTCGCCGCCCTGCGTCTCCAGCCGGGCACTGCGCGCGGAGGTAACGGTCTCCTTCTTGCCCACGTTGGTGGCAATGAAGATGTTGTTGCCCACCATGTTGTCGGGGCTGTCCTTGTCGATGAAGAACACCCGGCTGCCGTTGGCCGACTCCTGGAACTCACCGGGGGCGATGCGGTCGATGTCGCTGCGCTGCTCGTAGCGGGTCTTGAGCTCCTGGATCTGCGTGTTGGCCCAGGGCCACACCAGCAGCGAGAGCACGGCGATCACCAGCATCGAGGGCCAGGCAAAGCGCAGCAGCGGGCGCAGCAGGCTGATGAGCCCGCGGCCGCTGGCGAACCAGATCACCATCTCGCTGTCGCGGTACATGCGCGAGAGCGTGCTGACCACGGCGACGAACAGGCTCAGGGTCAAAATGGTGGACAGCTGGCCCAGCACCGTGAAGCCCATGACCAGCATCACGTCAGAGGGGCTCACGCTGCCGCGTGAGGCCTGGCCGAGGGTGCGGATCAGCATCATGGTCATCACCACGGTGACCAGCACCACCAGCGTGGCCCCGAAGCTGCGCGCCAGCTCCTTGCGGATGGATGAATCGAATAACATTGGCTATAAGGAAAACACCGATTATGAACTTTGATCTGAAGACCCTTGAATTGCCGGCAGCTGCTTCCGAGAAATGCGACCTGCTGGTCGTGTTGGTCCCGGAGGGCTTCAAACCGGGGCGCGACGCCCTGTCCACGCTGGCGGCCCTGGCGCTCAAGCAAGGCGACTTTTCCGCCAAGCCCGGCAAGAGCCTGGCGCTGTACCAGGTGCCCGCCGTGGCGGCGCGCCGCGTGCTGCTGCTGGGTGTGGGCGATGGCGCGGCCCGTGCCGTGCGCCAGGCGCTCGGCGCGGTGGCCTCGGCGCTCAAGGCGCCCCAGACCAAGCGCGTGGTGCTGTGCTTTGCAGGCAGCGCCCAAGCCGATGCGGTGTGCGCGGCGGTGCAGGCCGTGGCCGACGCTAGCTATGTCTACACCACCACCAAGCCCAAGGCCGAGGCGCGCAGCCTGAACCGCGTGGTTGTGGGTGTGCCCGACCCCTCCGAGGTGCGGGTGGCCTTCTACCAGGGCATCGCCCTGGTGGAAGGGGTGGAGTTTGCCCGCGAATGGGGCAATCGGCCCGCCAACCATGCCACGCCCACCTTGCTGGCAAATGCCGCCAAGACGCTGGCCAAGCAGCCGCGCATCCAGTGCAAGGTGCACGGCCCGGCCGAAGTCGAGCGCCTGGGCATGGGCTCCTTCATGGCGGTGGCCAAGGGGTCGGAAGAGCCGCTGCGCTTCATCGAACTGCGCTACAGCGGTGCGGCCAAGGACCAGGCGCCCGTGGTGCTGGTGGGCAAGGGCATCACCTTCGACACCGGCGGCATCTCCATCAAGCCGGCGGCCGAGATGGACGAGATGAAATTCGACATGTGCGGCGCCGCCAGCGTGCTGGGCGTGTTCCGTGCCCTGGGCGAGCTGCAGCCCACCATCAACGTGGTGGGCCTGATCCCCGCCTGCGAGAACATGCCCGATGGCCGGGCCGTGAAGCCGGGCGACGTGGTGACCAGCATGAGCGGCCAGACCATCGAGGTGCTCAACACCGACGCCGAAGGGCGCCTGGTGCTGTGCGATGCGCTGACCTATGCCACGCGCTTCAAGCCGGCAGCGGTGGTGGATATCGCCACCCTCACGGGCGCCTGCGTGATTGCCCTGGGCGGCGTACGCAGCGGCCTGTTCAGCAACAACGAAGACCTGGCCCAGGCCCTGCAGGTGGCCGGCGATGCCGCGCAGGACCCGTGCTGGCGCATGCCGCTGGACGATGACTATTCCGACGGCCTCAAGAGCAACTTTGCCGACATGGGCAACGTGGCCGGCCGCGCGGGTGGTGCCATCACGGCCGCCAAGTTCCTGCAGAAGTTCGTGGGCGACATGCCCTGGGCGCACCTGGATATCGCCGGCACCGCCTGGAAGGGCGGGGCGGCCAAGGGATCCACGGGTCGCCCCGTGGGCCTGCTGGTGCAGTACCTGCTGGACCGCGAGGCCGATGCCTCGTCGGCCCCCAAGCCGGCCGCCAAGCGCGCGACCCGAACCACCCGCGCCAAGGCTGCCTGAGCCCGATGACAGAAGTCGCCTTCCATTTCAACGCGCCGGACAAGGTGGCGTACGCCTGCCGGTTTGCGCGCAAGGTGCTGCGCAGCGATGCGCGCCTGGTCATCGCCGGCCCGGCCCATGTGCTGGCGGCATTGGACCGGCAGATGTGGAGCATGGCACCGCAGGATTTCGTCGCACATTGCACCGACGCGGCCGACGAGGACCTGCGCCTGGCCTCGCCGGTGCTGCTGACCTCGGACGTGCAGGGTGCACCGCACCACGAGGTGCTGCTGAACCTGGGCGCCGAGGTGCCCGAAGGCTTTGGCCGCTTCGAGAAGCTGATCGAGGTCGTCAGTGCCCACGATGAAGAAGACCGGGGACAGGCGCGCAACCGCTGGCGCCACTATGCCTCGCGCGGCTACGCCATCGTGCGCCACGATCTGGTGCTGAAGGGCGCTTGATGGCCACCACGCCACCCCGCACGCCGCCCCGTTTCGTGCCCACGCTCACTGAAGTGGTGCAGGTGCCCGGTGCCATACCCGTGCCCTTGGTGGCGAAGCCGCCAGCAGCAGCGCCTTCTCCGGTTGCGGCGCACCCGCTTCCTGCGGTAGCGGCCCCTGTCGCCCCTGCAGCCGCCACGCCCAGCCGTGCAGTGCCCCAGGCGGCCTCGGTGGTTGCTCCTGCGCAGGCGCCTGCCGCCGCCACACCCGCAGCCGCCTCACCGGTGGCGCAGGCGGCCAGCCGTGCCCTGGAGGCCCTGGCATTGCGCCGCGCGCAGATCGCGGCGGCCGCCCCCTCGGCCTTGGCCGCCCCTGTGGCTTCGCTGGCGGTGCCGCAGGCCATGGCGGCACCCTCGCTTGCGCCAGCGCCCACACCCTCACCCGCAGTGCCTGCGGCATCCTTGCCCGCCAGGCCACCAGCCGCAGCGGCGCGCCCCGTGGTAGCTCCGGTGGCCGTGGCCGTTGCAGCGCCTGCAGCAGCCCCCGTGGTGCCGAATATGGGGCAGCAGACCGCTGCGCGTGCACTGCCAGAGGGCATGGAGGAGTACATGGTGCACCGGGTCATGCAGCGGGTGGACGTGGCGCTGGACCAGCGCCTGCGCGATGCCATCGCCACAGTGGTGCAGGAGCAGACGCGGTCGGTGCTTCCCAGGCTGCGCGAGGAGATCGAATCCGTGGTCCGCCACGCGGTATACGAGGCCGTGGCCGATGAGCTCGCAGGCAGCCACACTGCGCCGACAAAGGGATGACAGGGTATTCCCCTGTGGTTTCTCCCTCATTTAATCGTGTTCCCTAATGATCTGGCCCGTAAATTGCGATATGTTCGCCTGCGTTGAGACACAAGACTAATTCTCAGCGTTTATCTTTACTGGAGATTGATATGCAATTGAAGTTGAAACTGACCGTGGTTGCTGCTATCGCGGCTGCTGCTGGTGTGGCCTCTGCACAAGAGCAGGTGGTCAAGATCGGCCACGTGGCTCCGGTTTCCGGCGCCCAAGCCCACTACGGCAAGGACAACGAAAATGGCGCCCGCATGGCCATTGAAGAACTGAACACGCAGGGCATCACGATCGGCGGCAAGAAGATCAAGTTCGAACTGCAGGCAGAAGATGACGCAGCCGATCCTAAGCAAGGCACGGCCGCTGCACAGAAGCTGTGCGACGCCAAGGTGGCTGGCGTTGTGGGTCACCTCAACTCCGGTACCACCATTCCTGCTTCCAAGGTCTACAACGACTGCGGCATCCCCCACGTGACCGGCGCGGCCACGAACCCCAACCTGACCAAGCCAGGCTACAAGACCACGTTCCGCATCATTGCCAACGACAACGCCTTGGGCGCTGGCCTGGCTGCCTACGCCGTGGACACGCTGAAGCTCAAGACGGTCGCCATCATCGATGACCGTACCGCTTACGGCCAGGGCGTTGCAGACGTGTTCAAGAAGACCGCTTCCGCCAAGGGCATCAAGGTGGTGGACGAGCAGTTCACGACCGACAAGGCCACCGACTTCATGGCCATTCTGACCGCCATCAAGTCCAAGAACCCTGATGCCGTGTTCTTCGGTGGCATGGACCCCCAAGGTGGCCCGATGCTGCGCCAGATGGAACAGCTGGGCATGGGCAACGTGAAGTTCTTCGGTGGTGACGGCATCTGCACGGCTGAAATCGCCAAGCTGGCCGCCGGCGCCAAGACCCTGGCCAACGTGATCTGCGCCGAAGGCGGTGCATCGCTGGCCAAGATGCCTGGCGGCACGGCCTGGAAGGCCAAGTACGACGCCAAGTACCCCAACCAGTTCCAGGTGTACAGCCCCTACACCTACGACGCCACGTACCTGATCGTGGACGCCATGAAGCGTGCCAACTCGGTGGACCCCAAGGTCTACACCCCCGAGCTGCTCAAGTCCAGCTTCAAGGGCGTGACCTCGACGATCGCCTTCGAACCCAACGGCGAAATGAAGAACCCTGCCATCACCCTGTACAACTACAAGGACGGCAAGAAGACCCCCCTGAACTAAGGGACGGACTTGCCTTCAACCGGCTAACGTCGCTCCGGAGCCTTGCCGTGCTACAGCACTGTCTGCGGCTCCCCGCCTAGTTATCCGGTCGAATGCAATCCCGTGCGGGAGCGCTGCCTTCGGGCAGTGCCCTGCGGAATCAAAAAAGGCTTCCCTCGGGAAGCCTTTTTCGTTCATGCCGCCGACGCTGCTTGCGTTGCCGGCAGGAGGGAGCGTCAGCGGCGCACCTGCAGCGAACCCGGGTTCACGATGTTGGTGGGCGTGCCCTTGATGAAGTTGATCACGTTGTCGAAGGCTGCACCAAAATAGAGCTCGTAGCTGTCCTGCTCCACATAGCCGATGTGCGGGGTGCAGATGCAGTTCTCAAGGCGCAGCAAAGCGTGGCCCTGCAGGATGGGCTCGCTCTCGAAAACGTCCACTGCGGCCATGCCGGGGCGGCCCCGGTTCAAGGCGGCGATCAAGGCATCGGACTCCACCAGTTCGGCACGCGAGGTATTCACAAACAGCGAGGTGGGCTTCATGCACGACAGGTCTTCGAGCGAGATGATGCCGCGCGTTTCGTCGTTCAGGCGCAGATGCACCGAGATCACGTCGCACTGCGAGAAGAACTCCTCGCGCGTGGTGGCGGCCTGGTAGCCATCGGTCAGGGCCTGGGCGCGCGATGCCTCGCGGCCCCACACGCGCACATTCATGCCGAAGGCCCGGCCATAGCCGGCCACGAGCTGGCCGATGCGGCCATAGCCCCAGATACCCAGCGTCTTGCCGCGCAGCACCGTGCCCAGCCCGAAATTGGCCGGCATGGACGCCGTCTTCAGGCCCGACTGCTGCCAGGCGCCGTGCTTGAGGTTGGAGATGTACTGCGGCAACCGGCGCGTGGCCGCCATCACCAGGGCCCAGGTCAGCTCCGCAGGCGCCACCGGCGAGCCCACGCCCTCGGCCACGGCAATGCCGCGCTCGGTGCAGGCTGCCACGTCGATGTGGTTGCCGATCTTGCCGGTCTGGGCAATGAGCTTCAGGCGCGGCAGCTTCTCAACCAGTTGGCGGGTGATCTGGGTGCGCTCGCGCACCAGCACGATGATGTCGGCATCCTTGAGCCGGATCGACAGCTGCCCCAGGCCTTTGACGGTGTTGGTATAGACCTTGGCGGTGTAGGCGTCGAGCCGGGTGGCGCAATGGAGCTTGCGCACTGCATCCTGGTAGTCGTCAAGAATCACGATGTTCATCCCGACATTGTGCCTTGGAGCGCTGTAGTCTTTGTGCCCCAAGGCCCATCGGGCGCACGGCATTTGCAACGCTGCGTGAATGCCGGGCACCCTGGGCCGCCGATTTGCGCGGAGCGGGAGCACCGCCCCTCACCTGCACTGCGGGCCATGGGTACCCGTGGCCTGGCAAGGCCGGTGTTGGCCTTGCCCGCCATGCCCAGAGAATGGCACTCTTCAGTGCTGGAGTGCCTCGCGGGCGGCCATGCGGTCGAGCTCCGCGCAGACATCGGCCATGCGGCCCGAGATCACGAGGCGCCCGGCATCGGCGCCGGAGGCGGCTGTCCTCAGCACCCTCACCACGCGGCGTGCCTGGGCGTGGTTGCACACGGCCTCCGTGCCCTGGGCCGGGTTGGGCAAGCGGCTTCCCGCTGCCGCCAGTGGCGTCTCGTCGCGCGGCATGCGGGCTGCAGCCGCAGCCGGCCATGCTGGTGCCGGGGTGGCTGGCAGAGGTGCCTTGCAGGTGCGTGGCCGTGCCGCAGTGGTGTCGTGCCCGCCATACGCGGCAGGCTGCAGCCAGCGCGTCAGCGCATGCAGCGGTTGCGAGAAGGCCGAGAAGGTCAAAGAAGCAATTCCCATGTGAAGACTCCGAAGGTCGGTGGTGAACACAGGCAGGATTGCGAGGGATGTGCATGGGCCCAGGGCTGACCAGTGGGTTGCAGAAAATCCCGCATCCCACCTGTCAAACGCCCGCCACCTGGGCCATGCACGTCGGGTCCTTTGTGGCATCCCTGCCTTGCGCAGGGGGTGCCGCGGACCCGTGGCGCTACATGAGCATGGTGTTGCGGATCAGGCCGACCGCCAGGCCTTCGATCTCGAAGGGCTCGCCGGGCTGCACGGTGATTACCGGGTAATCGGGGTTCTCGGGCAGCAGCTCGATGCCGGTGGCCGTGCGGCGCAGGCGTTTGACGGTGACGTCATCCCCCAGGCGGGCCACGATGATCTGGCCATTGCGCGCCTCGCGCGTGGACTGTACGGCCAGCAGGTCGCCATCCATGATGCCGGCGTCGCGCATGGACATGCCGCGCACCTTGAGCAGGTAATCGGGCTTGTGCTGGAAAAGGCTGTTTTCCACGCTGTAGGTCTGATCGACATGCTCCTGCGCGAGAATGGGCGAGCCCGCCGCGACCCGGCCGATCAGCGGCAGCATCAGCTGCGACAGGCCGGGAATGGGCAGGCTGAACTGGGTGCCGCGCGCTGCGTTGATGGAGCGCACGGTTTCGCCGCGCAGGCGGATGCCGCGCGACGTGCCGCTGACCAGTTCGATCACGCCCTTACGGGCCAGGGCCTGCAGGTGCTCTTCGGCAGCGTTGGCGGACTTGAAGCCCAGCTCGGTCGCGATCTCGGCGCGGGTAGGGGGGGCGCCGGTGCGCGCAATGGCGGTCTGGATCAGGTCCAGAATCTGTTGCTGGCGGGCCGTGAGCTTGGGGTTGTCGAGCATGGTGGTTTCCAGTGTGTGCCGGTAAAGTGGCAAATGACTGTTTTTTAATCCAGTAGCTGTATTTTTCACCAGTTTTTCGGAGTATGCAAGTGAGTGCGCAAAAAATTGTGGTTCTGGGTACGGGCGGCACCATTGCCGGCACCGCTGCGCAGGCGGGGGACAACATCGGCTACACGGCCGCACAGGTGGGGGTGGGCGAGCTGCTGGCGGCGGTTCCCGGGCTTGAAGCGGTGGCTGGCGGGCCCCTGGTGGTCGAGCAGGTGGCCCAGATCGACAGCAAGGACATGGAGATGGGCGTGTGGCGTGCCCTGGCGCTGCGCTGCGCCGAGTGCATGCGGGACCCGGCCGTGCGCGGTGTCGTCATCACCCATGGCACCGACACCATCGAAGAGACGGCCTGGTTCCTGCATTCGGTGCTCCATGCCTCGAAGCCCGTGGTGCTGACCTGCGCCATGCGCCCATCGACCGCGCTGGTGCCCGATGGCCCGCAGAACCTGCTCGACGCCGTGGCCGTGGCCGCCACCGCCGGTGCGCAGGGCGTGGTGGTGGTGGCTGCCGGCACCATCCATGGCGCGCAGCGTGTGCAGAAGGTGCACCCCTACCGGGTGGATCCGTTCAGCTCCGGTGATGCCGGGCCCTTGGGGTGGGTCGAAGAGGGCGCGGCCCGCCTGGTACAGGCATGGCCCCAGGCGCCTGGCGGCAAGGCTGCCGCAGCGGTCGCAAGCATGCAGGCCGACGCCTCCTGGCCCTGGGTGGAGCTGGTCGTGAGCCATGCAGGGGCCAGTGGCCGCGCGGTGGATGCCTTGGTGCGCGAGGGTGTGCAGGGGCTGGTGGTGGCCTGCACAGGCAATGGCACCGTCCATCATGCGCTGGGGGGCGCGCTGGCGCGTGCGCAGGCGGTGGGCGTGCGTGTGGTGCGCTCCACGCGCTGCGCCGAAGGGCAGTTGCTGCCCACGGCCGGCGACGCCTTTGAGGCCGCGCCCGGCTTGTCGCCCGTGAAGGCCCGCGTGAGCCTGGTGCTCGATCTTCTTCATTGACCAGAACGTTCAGAGACGAGGCCGCAGCATGTTCACCGCACTCCGCTCCCACGTATGGGCCTATCCCGCGCTGGAGGTGGTGCACATCGTGGGCATCGCGCTGCTGCTGGGCAATCTGGTGCTGCTGGAGCTGCGGGTGTTCGGCCTGGGGGGCGCGCTGCCACCCCGGGATCTGGCGCGTCTGAGCCTCTCGCTGGCACTGTGCGGCTTTTGCATGGCGGCTCTGTCGGGCCTGGTGATGTTCGCCACCCAGCCGCAGGAGCTGCTCGCCAACCGGGCCTTCACCCTGAAGATGCTGTTGTTGATGCTTGCCGGCTGCAACGCGGCGTGGTTTCATGGGCGTGGTTCGCTCGCACGGCTGGATGGTCTGGCGCGGGCGCAGATGCTGCTGTCCACCCTCATCTGGCTCGCCATCGTCGCCTGTGGCCGCTGGATCGCGTACCTCTGACATTCGAAAGGAAAAATCCCATGCTTTTGCAGCGTCGCCAGGTTCTCGCCGTGGCCAGTGTTCTTCCCTTGGTTCCCCTGGCGGCCCATGCGCACCACGGCTGGAGCAGCTTCGACGCGGACCGCCCGATCTATCTCGAAGGCACCGTGCGCAAGGTGCGCTGGCAGAACCCGCATGCCGAGCTGGAGCTGGAGCTGCCCGCCAACCTGGCGTTGCCGCCCAACCTGGCGCAGCGCGCCTTGCCCGCGCAGACGGCTCCGGTCGATGGCAAGGCCCTGCTGGCCCGTGCCGTGCTGCCCACGCGCAAGGACCGCAAGTGGGAGATTGAGCTGGCCCCGCTGACCCGCATGCAGGCCTGGCAGGTGGCCGAGATCAAGCCGGGCACAGCGATCTCGTTGCTGGGCTTCACGCTGCGCGAGGAAAAGGGCGATGCGGTGCTGCGGGCTGAGTACCTGTTTGTGGACGGCAAGGTCTACGGGCTGCGCTCAAGCCCGGCTTGAGCGCTGATGGGCCGACGGGTGGGCGCCGGGATCGTCGAATAGTGCACGTTTCGTTTCCTTGATGTGCTTTGCTGCGTGCAGCGCTGGGGTTTGCCGCCACTATCATCCGGCACATTACTTTGCAGGAGTCGTCGTCATGCGCTTTGTATCCCTTTCTCTCGTAGCCGCTGCCGTGGCGCTGGCCACCCTGCCCGCACAGGCCCTGGAGTTGCCCAAGCGCAAGCCGGGGCTGTGGGAGATGAAGTCCACCTCCGGTGAGGGTGCGCCCCCCATGGTCATGCAGCAGTGCACCGATGAGGCCTTCGAAACACAGATGCAGAAGATGGCCCTGGAGACGTCCAAGACCATGTGCAGCAAGAATGACATGAAGCGTGAGGGAAACACCATCACCGGCAGCGCGGAGTGCAAGATGGGTTCGATCAGTGTCACCTCCAAGAGCGTGGCCACGGGCGATTTCACCAGCGCCTACAAGGTCGTGGTCAACAGTACCTTCAATCCGCCGATGATGGGCAAGTCCAGCGACACCTCGGTGATCGAGGCGCGCTGGGTGGGAGCCTGCGCGCCAGGCCAGAAGCCCGGCATGCCAACCATGCCGAACATGCCCGTGCCTGCCACGCCGGCCCCCAAGAAGTAAGCATGTCGGGTGCGAAGCACCCGTGAGAAAACGACAAAGCCGGGCATGCCCGGCTTTGTCGTTGGTGCCGCTGAAAAATCAGCAGGTCAGCAGGTCACAGCGGGTCAGCTGGAAAGGGCCGTGAAGGCGCGCTGCGTGATGTCGTCCACGCTGCCCATGCCGCTGATGGCGTGGTACTTGGGGGCGGCGGCCGGGTCGGCCTTGGCCCACTGGCTGTAGTAGTCCACCAGGGGGCGGGTCTGGTCGCTGTAGACCTGCAGGCGCTTCTTGACGGTCTCTTCCTTGTCGTCGTCGCGCTGGATCAGGTCTTCACCGGTCACGTCGTCCTTGCCTTCCACCTTGGGCGGGTTGAACTTGACGTGGTAGGTGCGGCCGCTGGCGGGGTGTGAGCGGCGGCCGCTCATGCGTTCGACGATGGCCTCGAAGGGCACATCGATCTCCAGCACGTGGTCGAGCTTCACGCCCGCAGCCTTCATGGCATCGGCCTGGGGGATGGTGCGGGGGAAGCCGTCGAACAGGAAGCCCTTGGCGCAGTCGGGCTGGGCAATGCGTTCCTTGACGAGGTTGATGATCAGGTCGTCGCTGACCAGGGCGCCCGACTTCATGATGGCATCGGCCTGCAGGCCCAGCGGAGTGCCTGCCTTGACGGCTGCGCGCAGCATGTCTCCGGTGGAGATCTGCGGAATGCCGTACTTCTGGCAGATGAACGTGGCTTGCGTGCCCTTTCCGGCGCCAGGCGCGCCCAACAGAATCAGTCTCATGAAGGTCCTCGAAGGTTAGAAATCGGCTGGCAATGCTGGCTGGGGCTGCACCACGCGCGGGCGCTCGATCACGGCCATGGCAGCAAAAAAAGACCGCAGTGCTCCACGGATGGGGCGGGGCCTGCGGGGGTGTGCTGCAACGGCAGTGCTCGCGCAGGCGCTTGTGGGGCCCGGGATGCAATGCTCTCGTTGCGGTCGAGGATAGCATGTGACCGCCTTGCACTGGCTTACACGCGCGATATGACATGCGTATAAATGCGTAGGATGGCCCGTTTGCGCACCAGCATGGGGCATTTGCCGGCCCCTGCGGGGCATCCGCCGGCCTACGCCAACAGGGCGCGCACGCGCTCCAGGTCTTGCGGCGTGTCCACGCCGGGGCCGGGCGCGGTATCGGTGACGTGCACGGCAATGCGGTGGCCATGCCACAGCGCGCGCAGCTGCTCCAGCGCTTCCATCACCTCGGTGGGGGCCTGCGTCAGCGTGGGAAAGGCGCGCAGAAAACCCGCGCGGTAGCTGTAGATACCGATGTGGCGCAACGGGGCAAAGCCGGCGGGCACGGCGCCCGTGGCGTTGTCCCACCACGCAGTGCCCGCATGGTCACGTGCGAGCGGGATGGGCGCGCGGCTGAAGTAGTGCGCCAGGCCGCGTGCATCGAGCACGACCTTCACCACGTTCGGGTTCTCGTAGTCAGCCAGGGTGGCGATGGCGTGGGCCGCCGTGCCCATGCTGGCCTCGGGCCGCGCCGGCAGCAGGGCCGCCACGGCGTCGATGAGGCCGGGGTCCATCAGCGGCTCGTCGCCCTGCACATTGACCACGATGTCGTCGCCAGACAGACCCAATTGCTCGCAGGCCTCGGCCAGGCGGTCGCTGCCGCTGGCGTGGTTGGTGCGGGTCAGGATGGCAGGTACGCGATGCGCCTGGCAGGCCTGCAGCACACGGGCGTCATCGGCGGCCACCACCACGCGGGCGGCGCCACTCAGCGCGGCGCGCTGCGCCACGCGCACCACCATGGGCAGGCCGGCGATGTCGGCCAGGGGCTTGTCCGGCAGGCGGCTCGAGGCCATGCGCGCCGGAATCACGACGGTGAAGGCTTCGGATGCGGCCACCGCGCTCATGCCTCGATTTCTTCGTCGGTCAGCGTGCGCGCCTCGTTTTCGAGCAGCACCGGGATGCCGTCGCGCACCGGGTACGCCAGGCGCGCGCTGCGCGAGACGAGTTCCTGGTGCTCGCGGTCAAAGGTCAGCGGGCCCTTGGTGACGGGGCAGACCAGCAGTTCAAGCAGTTTGGGGTCCATGGCGGCAGCTTTCCAGCAAACGTTCGTTCAATCCTAGGGGGCGGGCAGGGGCGATGATAGCGAGAGTGGCGGTACCAATGTGGCCAACCGGGCGTCCAGTGCCGCGAAAAAGGCCGGGTCCAGGCCCACCTCCAATGGCACCGCCAGGGCGTCGGGGCGCAGTGGCCAGAGCTTCACGGCATCCTTGGCCGTGCACAGCAGGGGCAACTGTCCGCCCTGCGTTGCGCCAGTCCCTTCGGTCCAGCCGGTGAAGTCGTGGTGGTCTGGCAGGGCGCTGGTGCGCGCCAGGGTCAACCCCCGGGCCCGCAGCATGCCAAAGAAGTCCTCGGGCCGGGCGATTGCCGCCAGGGCATGCACGGGCTGGCCGCGCAGCGACTGCAGGGGCAGGCTGCTGCCGTCGGCGCGCACGGCATGGTCGGCCAGGCCGCGCTGCAATGCAAACGCGGCTGCCGTGCCGGCAGGGGCTGCCGTGGTATCGGGGTGCAGCACCCAGTCCACCGCACGCGGCCAGGGCTCGCGCAGCGGCCCGGCGGGCAGCAGAAAGCCGTTGCCCACACCCTGGTCGTTGAAGACGCAGACCTCCAGGTCGCGCTGCAGCGCCAGGTGCTGCAGGCCATCGTCGCAGACGATCACGTCGGTACCCGGGTAGCGCGCCAGCAGCGCGCGCGCTGCGGTTGTGCGCTGGCGGTCCACGAAGACCGGCACCCCGCAGCTGCGGGCGATCAGGGCGGGCTCATCGCCGACCTCGCTGGCCGGGCTGTCGGCCAGCACCTCGCGGCAATCGGTGGTGCTGCGGCCATAGCCGCGCGAGATGACGCCTGGCTTGAGTCCCCGGGCCTTGAGGTGCTGCACCAAGGCCATGACTACCGGGGTCTTGCCGGCGCCGCCGGCAATCACGTTGCCCACCACGATGGTCGGGCGCCCAGGGTGTTCAGAGCGCAGTGTGCCGTGGCGGTAAAGGGCCCGGCGAAGCCGCACCAGGAGGCTGTAAGGCAGGGAGACGGGCCACAAAGCCCAGGCCGCAAGGCCCCGGGATTGCCAGGCCTGCACCAGGCCGGCAGACGAGGGCGGCTGCGGCCCCGCGGCAGCCATGTCCGCTAGCGGCCGCTGCCTGCGCTCGCGCCAGCCGATGACTGGGTGGCAAACGTGATCTGCGTCAGGCCCACGCGGCGCGCGGCCTCCATCACCGTCACCACGGCCTGGTGGGGCGACATCGCATCGGCGCTGATGATGACCACGCTGTCCTTGCCGATGGCGGCAGACGCCTCGCGCAGTGCGCGGGCCACGGCGTCGACGCTCTTGCCTTCCACGCCAGTCTTGTTGACCGCATAACGGCCATCCGCCGCCACCGCGACCACCACTTCCTTGGGGTGGTCGCGTTGCTGGTCGGCATCGGCCACGGGCAGGGTCAGCTGCAACTCGGTGAACTTGCTGTAGGTGGTGGTCAGCATCAAAAAGATGAGGATCACCAGCAGCACGTCGATGAACGGGATCAGGTTGATCTCGGGCTCTTCCTTGGCGCGGGGGCGGAAGTTCATGGCCGCCCCGTCACTTCTTGTGGCGCAGGATGTGGCGCACGAACTGTTCCGAGGCCAGTTCCAGGGTCAGCAGGTAGGCATCGACGCGGCCACGGAAGTAGCGCCAGAAGATCAGCGCCGGGATGGCCACGATCAGGCCGAAGGCCGTGTTGTACAGGGCGATCGAGATCCCGTGCGCCAGCCGGGCAGGGTTGCCCCCGCCCATGGCCTGCCCCACGCCACCGCTGCCGGTCTGCGAGCCGAAGATCTCGATCATGCCGATGACCGTGCCCAGCAGGCCGAGCAAGGGGGCCGCCGAAGCAATGGTGGCCAGGGCGCTGAGGTATTTTTCGAGCCGGTGGGCGACGGAGCGTCCCGTGCCCTCCATGGCGGCACGCAGATCGGCCTCGCTGCACTGAGGGTTGCTGTTGAGCGTGCGCAGGCCACTGGCCAGCACCTCGCCCAAAGCAGAGTTCTGCGCCAGCTGGTTCACCACGTCGGGTGTGGGCAGGCTTTTCGACGAAACGGTGATGGCTTCGTCGAGCAGCTTGGGCGGCGCGACACGGGCCGTCTTGAGGGCCACGAAACGTTCGATAACCAGGGCCATACCGAGGATGGAACACACGATCAGCGGCCAGATGGGCCAGCCTGCGGCTTGTATGATGGACAGCAAATCTCTCTCCGCGCAGATGAGGGGCAATCGGCGATTATGGCCCAGCTTGCTGGCCACTTTTCGTCACAAACCGTTACCTTGGCGGATGCTCCGGGTGACCGCAGCGTCACCCACAAAATCTGTGGATAACTTTGTGGGCAACCGGGTCGCTCAGGCCCGCAAAGTGGCTTGGCGCCGTGCTTGCAACAGATTGATGAAAAATTGCGCAGTGAAAAATACATATAAATCAATGACTTGCACGTGCTCTCGTGATTTGCCGTGGGTAAATGGTTCTCAGACACTGGTGGCCGCTGCATCGCCGCTTCTGTGGAAGACTTGGCCCTCCAATGGGGCGCCAATGGCCGCCGTTGCTCATGTTTGAGCGTGGAAACCCCACAGTGGCGCCCCGTGTGTGGGAAGTTGGCGCGCTGTGCCGCGCCATTGCTGATGCGCTGGAGGCGCGCTTCAATCCTGTCGCGGTGCGCGGCGAGATCACGGGCTTCTCGCGCGCATCCAGCGGGCATTGCTACTTCTCGGTAAAAGACGCCCAGGGCCAGTTGCGTTGCGCCATGTTCCGCCGCGCCGCCAGCCTGCTTGACTTTTCGCCGCGCGATGGCGAATTGGTGGAAGTGCGCGGCAAGCTCGGCGTGTACGAGGCCCGGGGCGACCTGCAGTTCATTGTGGAAAGCATGCAGCGCGCCGGCCAGGGCGCGCTGTTCGAGCAGTTCCTGCGCCTGAAGGCCCAGCTGGAGGCCGAAGGCCTGTTCGATGGCGCCCGCAAGCGGCCACTGCCCGTGCAGCCGCGTGGCATTGGCCTGGTCACCTCGCTGGGTGCTGCCGCACTGCACGACGTGGTCACGGCACTGCGCCGCCGGGTGCCGCACATCCCCGTGGTGCTGGCACCCGCCCAGGTGCAGGGCGCAGCCGCGCCGCAGTCCATCATTTCCGCGCTCAACCGGCTGTACCGGCTGGCGGAGCAGGGGCCTTCGGCCAGCCAGCCGGCCATCGACACCATCTTGCTGGTGCGCGGCGGCGGCTCCATCGAGGACCTGTGGGCCTTCAACGACGAACACCTGGCCCGCACCATCGTGCAAAGCCCGGTGCCGCTGGTCAGCGGCGTGGGGCACGAGACCGACTTCACCATTGCCGACTTCTGCGCCGACCTGCGCGCACCCACGCCCACGGCTGCGGCCGAGCTGGTGGCGCAGCCGCGCGAGGTGTGGCTGGGTGCCCTGGAACTGATCGAAGGCCGCATTGCCGACGGACTGCAGCGCCAGCTCGACGCCCGCCACCAGCGCCTGGACCAGGCCGCCGCCCGCCTGGGCCGCCCCTCGGGCCTGGTGGCACGCGAGCAGATGCAGATGGCGCGCATGGCCCAGCGCATGCGCCACGCCGTGCTGCTGCGCCTGCAGCGCATGGAGCAGGCGCAGCAGGCTGCCGCTGCGGCACTGCCCGTGCAGGTGCAGCGCCGCATCGACGGCCTGCGCGACCGGGTCGACCGCGCCGCGCTGCGCCTGGAGCTGCTCGACCCGCGCCTGGTGCTGCAGCGCGGCTATGCGCTGCTGGCCGATGCGGATGGCCACGCAGTCACCAGCGTGCGCCAGGTGCATCCTGGCGACGCCTTGCGCGCCACGCTGGCCGACGGCATCGTGGACGTCACCGCCGCATCGCAGCCTCGTTTGCTGTAGGACAATCGCGGCATTGTCATGGACTTGCACGAATCGTTGCACCCTTCGCTGCACAGGTCACATGTTCTTCCTACAATGCCCGTTCACCCACAGGCACGCCGCGTGGAACTCATGGCGCAGCGGGCCCACCACAATTCAAACCACCACGAGGAAAACACCATGGAACATACCCTTCCCCCGCTGCCCTACGCCATCGACGCCCTGGCCCCGAACTACAGCCAGGAAACGCTGGAGTACCACCACGGCAAGCACCACAATGCCTACGTGGTGAACCTCAACAACCTGCAAAAGGGCACGGAATTCGAGACGATGACCCTTGAGGAGATCATCAAGAAGGCCAGCGGCGGCATCTACAACAACGCCGCCCAGATCTGGAACCACACCTTCTTCTGGAACTGCATGGCACCCGCCGGCGGCGGCGAGCCATCGGGCGCGCTGGCTGCGGCCATCACCGCCAAGTGGGGCAGCTACGCCGCCTTCAAGGAAGCCTTCGTCAAGAGCGCCGTGGGCAACTTCGGTTCGGGCTGGACCTGGCTGGTGAAGAAGGCCGACGGCAGCGTCGACATCGTGAACACCGGCGCCGCCGGCACGCCTCTGACCACCGCCGACAAGGCCCTGCTGACGGTGGACGTGTGGGAACACGCGTACTACATCGACTACCGCAACATGCGCCCCAAGTTCGTCGAAACCTTCCTGGACAAGCTGGTCAACTGGAAGTTCGCCGAAGCCAACTTCGCCTGATTGCCGGCTACCGGCCTGCCTGCCCTTGCCGGGTGGGCACAAAAAAAACGGCCTTCGGGCCGTTTTTTTATGGGCGCAGCAGGTTCACTTGCGCGAGAAGGGCGCGCCACCTAGCTTGAAGCCCGCCTTGATACCCTTTTTGGCAAACCAGCCCTGGTTCATCTCCAGCACGAAGCGCACGGGCTTCTTGGAGCAGTGCGAATCCAGCGTCTGGGGCTTCATGTCTTCCAGATTGACGATGGTGCCGTCGTCCGCGACGAAGGCGGCCGTCAGCGGCAGCAGCGTGTTCTTCATCCAGAAGCACTGCTCGCTGGGCTGCTCGAAGACGAACAGCATGCCCTCGTGCTGGGGCATCTCGGGGCGGTTCATCAGGCCGATCTGGCGCTCCACGGGGGCCATGGCCACCTGGGCATCGATGCGGTGCATGCCGGCAGAGAGCTCCACGCGCTGCAGGTTCAGCTGCGGGCCTTCCTGGGCCTGGACGGTGGCAGCCAGGCCAGCAAGCGACATGGCCAGTACGCCAGCGACCAGCAGGCGAAGGGGGGCAAGGGCTCGGGCGGCGGGGCGGGTACGGCTCAGGCGGGTCATGGGACTCTTTCGGCAACGGGATGACGGGACGGGCGCCAGAAACGGAAACGCCCGCGGTTGCGGGCGATTCTGAAGCAAACCAGCGGTGCAGGGGTCAGTGCAGGGCACAAACCCCCAGCCGCATCAGGCTGCGGCCTTCTTGGCGTGCTTCTTGGTCTTCTTCTGTGCCATTTTCTTGGACTGCTTGTGTGCAGGTGCCGCCTTGGCCATGGGGGCGGGGGCTGCCGCGGGAGCAGCTGCTGGAGCGGTTGCGGCAGCAGGGGCGGCTGGGGCCTGTGCGAAAGCACCGGCAGAGAACAGACCAGCCATCAGGACAGCGAGGAGTTTTTTCATATATGCCATTTCCTAGACGAACTATCGGGTTGAGGGCTTCGCAAAAAATTCACGAAGCTCCACCTGCAACGATAGCAGCCCCCGCACGGTTGACAGGGCTTTCCGGCATTTTTTTGTCTATAGAATCTTTGTGGTTGGCTGCACCCCGCACGGCCTGCCCCATTGTGTTTCAGATATCCAACGGAGACCTTCGCCCATGACCAGCTACCAGCACATCAAGGTGCCTGCCCAAGGGCAGAAAATCACCGTCAACGCCGACATGTCCCTGAATGTGCCGGACGAGCCGATCATTCCTTACATCGAAGGTGACGGTACCGGTCTGGACATCACGCCGGTCATGATCAAGGTGGTCGATGCCGCCGTGGCCAAGGCCTATGGCGGCAAAAAGAAGATCCAGTGGATGGAGGTCTACGCGGGCGAAAAATCCACCAAGGTCTACGGCCCCGACGTGTGGCTGCCCGAGGAAACGCTGGCCGTGCTGCGCGAGTACGTGGTGTCCATCAAGGGCCCGCTGACCACGCCCGTGGGCGGCGGCATCCGCTCGCTGAACGTGGCCCTGCGCCAGGAGCTCGACCTGTACGTCTGCCTGCGCCCGGTACAGTATTTCAAGGGCGTGCCTTCGCCCCTGAAAGAGCCCGAAAAGACCAACATGGTGATCTTCCGCGAGAACTCGGAAGACATCTACGCCGGCATCGAGTTCGAGGCCGAATCCGACAAGGCCAAAAAGCTCATCAAGTTCCTGCAGGACGAGATGGGCGTCAAGAAGATCCGCTTCCCCAACACCTCGGGCATCGGCGTCAAGCCCGTCTCGCGCGAAGGCACCGAGCGCCTGGTGCGCAAGGCCATCCAGTACGCCATTGACAACGACAAGCCCAGTGTGACCGTCGTGCACAAGGGCAACATCATGAAGTACACCGAGGGCGGGTTCCGCGACTGGGCCTATGCCCTGGCGCAAAAGGAATTCGGCGCCGAGCTGATTGACGGCGGCCCCTGGTGCAAGTTCAAGAGCCCCAAGTCGGGCAAGGACATCACCATCAAGGACAGCATCGCCGATGCCTTCCTGCAGCAGATCCTGCTGCGCCCCGCCGAATACTCGGTGGTGGCCACGCTCAACCTCAACGGCGACTACATCTCCGACGCACTGGCCGCCCAAGTCGGTGGCATCGGCATCGCGCCGGGCGCCAACATGTCCGACTCGGTGGCCTGCTTCGAAGCCACCCACGGCACGGCCCCCAAGTACGCCGGCAAGGACTATGTGAACCCGGGCTCCGAAATCCTCTCGGCCGAGATGATGCTGCGCCACATGGGATGGATCGAGGCGGCCAATTTGATCATCAGCTCGCTGGAGAAGTCGATTGCGTCGAAGAAGGTGACTTATGACTTCGCGCGGCTGATGGATGGGGCCACGCAGGTGAGCTGCTCGGGCTTCGGGCAGGTGATGATCGACCACATGTGATCGTGATTGACCTGGGTTCTTGAGAACCCTGGAAGCCAGCCCGTCACTGTGGTGACGGGCTTTTTTATGCATGCCAGGTTCGCATCGATTCCACGGTGTGTAATGCTTCCGTGGGTTTTGACCCTTTCACTCCGCGCTGGCGGCGCCCAGCGTGGCCAAGGCCTCGGCATCCAGCGTGAGCTGGCTGGCCTTCACCAGGTCCTGCAGCTGCGCCAGCGAGGTGGCGCTGGCAATCGGTGCGGTGATGCCCGGCTGCATGATCTGCCAGGCCACGGCCACCTGGCCGGGGGTGGCGCCAATGCGGGCCGCCACGGTATCCAGCGCGCCCAGGATGCGCAGGCCGCGCTCGTTGAGGTACTTTGCCGTGGTGTTCTTGCCGCGGGCGCTCTTGGCGGCATCGGCCTCGGTGCGGTACTTGCCGGTCAGAAAGCCGGCGGCCAGCGCATAGAAGTTGATCACGCCCACGCCTTGCTCCACGCACAGCGGCTGCAGTTCCTTTTCGAAGACGGCGCGGTCGTACAGGTTGAACAGGGGCTGCAGGCTCTCGTAGCGGGCCAGGCCCAGGCTTTCGCTGGTCTGCAGGGATTCTGCCAGGCGTGCCGCCGTGAAGTTGGAGGCGCCGATGGCGCGCACCTTGCCGGCCTTGATCAGGTCGCTGTAGGCGCCCAGCGTGTCGGCCAGCGGCACTGCGGCATCGTCGTCATGCGACTGGTAGAGGTCGATGTGGTCGGTCTGCAGGCGCTTGAGCGAGGCGTCCACCGCCTGGCAGATGTACTCGGGGCGCAGGCCCACCTTGCCGTCGCCCATGTCCTTGCCGACCTTGGTGGCCAGCACGATGCGGTTGCGTTTGCCGTTCTGCTTGAGCCAGCGGCCGATCACCGCCTCTGACTCGCCGCCCGTGTGGCCCGGCGCCCAGCGCGAGTACACGTCGGCCGTGTCGACGAAGTTGAAGCCGGCGTCCACCCAGGCGTCGAGCAGCCGGAACGAGGTGGCCTCATCGGCCGTCCAGCCGAAGACGTTGCCGCCAAAGCACAGAGGGGAAACTTGCAGGCCCGAGCGGCCCAGGGGACGGAGGTTCATGGAGTGGGGTTCCTTGGATGGGGATGCGGGGGACTGTTCGGAAGCATTGTTGCTGCTTTTTTTGAGTCCTGCTGAGGACAGCGCCCTTCGTGCGTGCGATAGGGGCAGGCCTGTGCGTGATGTTGTTCACGGCGGGGGCGCCTGCCAGCCAGTGGGCCTATGGACTTCAGTGCCCTGCAAAGAGGACACTTCGCCCAGCCTGCAGGGAACCCGTGCCTTGCAGGTGACAGGGTCTGTTCACGCGGGGATATCTGGCAAGCCGGGGTATGCAGAGCTCCTGGTCTACGCCTTCACCGGAGAAACCATGATGCGATCATCAATCAGGCGCTTTGCAGCGCTGGCACTCGGCGTATCGGTTGTCGCCACCGCCCAGGCGCAGCTGTCGGTACGCCCCTCCAGCCGCGACGCGGCGCGGCAATGGCTTGAAAGCTCGTTCCCCGCCCTTTTTCCGCCCGGTGCCGGGCAGGACGGAATGGCCGGGCCCTATGCCTACCGGTTCTACCCTTCGGTGGGCAATGCCTTTGCCTTCAGCGATGGCAAGTTTCTCGTGGCCAGCCAGACCCAGACCGCGGGGCAGATCGTGGACCTGACGGCGGCCCTGTGCCAGCTCAATGCTGCGCTGTGCGAGACCACGTCCGTGCCTCCCCCCGGCACGGGCACCGGCGCCGCGTCGGATTGCTTCAACCCGGTGCTGTTGCAGCAGGGAACGACCTACCGTTGGGATTGGCAGTCCAGTGACGGCGCCGTGCAGTTCAGCACCGAGGGGCGCATCAATGGCCCGGCCAGTTTTGCGGGGCAGACGGGCGTGATCGAAACCGAGCGCACCGTGTCGGTGGGCCGGGCCGGGGCGCCCCCATTCACATCCCGCGTGCGGGAGTACGAAAGCGTGGAGAACACGCCGCAGGGGCCCGTACTGCTGCGCTACGGAAGCATCGTGCTCATGGACGTGCCCTTGGCAGGTACCCGAACCACGATCGTGAACACCCCGGTGAACCGGATCCGCGATTTTTCGCTGGCCGTGAACGAGAGCTACACCTTGAACGAGGTGCGGCAGACCACCATGGAAATACCGGGATTGCCAACCCAGACAAGCACCGTCCGCGAAGCGCAGACCTTTACCTACCGAGGCCAGGAAAGCATCACCGTGCCGGCCGGCACCTATACGGCCTGCAAGTTCGAATGGACCAATGGCGCGCGCGTGTCGGCAGGGTGGACGGCCAAGGGCACCGGCCTGCCCCTGGTGATCACCGGCGACGATGGTGCAGGCAACCCGATCACGCTGTACATCAAGTCCAGCTCGCACATCAACGGTCAGCCCATATAACCCAGGGCACCGAGGAGCGCGCCGGCACCCAGCATCCACAGCAGGTGCAGGCGCGTCTTCCACACCAGCAGCATGGTCACCACGGTGGCCAGCCACAGCGGCCAGGCGGTGGCCAGACCGCCGTGCGCCTGGGCCAGCACCCAGGTGGTGGCCAGCAGCAGGCCGATGACCACCGGCACCATGCCCTGCTTGAAGGCGCGCACCCCGCGCCGCTCGCGGTTGCGGTGGCCCCAGCGCGTGGCCAGCCAGGTCAAGAGGCTGCTGGGCAGCATCACGCCCACCATGCACACGGCCATGCCCAGGGCGCCCAGCGCCCAGCCCAGCGGGCCGGCGCCGCCAGCGTTCAGGCCCACGTTCCAGCCCAGCAGGGCGATGAAGAGCACGTTCGGCCCGGGGGCGGCCTGGGCGATGGCGATGGAGGCGTTGAACTGCGGGTCGGTCAGCCAAGTCTGCTTTTCCACGAGAAAGCGGTGCATGTCGGGCGCGGTGGCGATGGCGCCGCCCACGGCCAGCAGCGACAGCGACATGTAGTACAGGAACAGCTGCAGCCAGTCGGCCCAGCCCAGGCTGATGGTGGCGCCGGTCATGGTGCGAGCTTTCGCCAGGTGAGCAGGCAGGCCGCGCCGCCCAGGATCGGCAGCGTCCACATCAGCGGCCAGCGCAGCACGGCCATGGCCACCACGGTCAGCACCGTGAGCACGGAGCACACCGCCGGCCCAAGCGGGTGGGTGCGCAGTGTGGCCGAGAGCTTGAGGCCCGTGCCCGCGATCAGCCCGGCCGCCACCGCGCCCATGCCACGCAGGGCGCCGGCCACGGCCGGGTGGCTGGCAAACTGGGCATACACCACGGCCAGCGACAGCACCAGCATGAGTGGAAACAGCAGCATGCCGGCCAGCGCGGCCAGCGCGCCGCGCCAGCCGAAGTAGCGGTCGCCGATGGTGATGGACAGGTTGACCACATTGGGGCCCGGCATGATCTGCGCCACGGCCCATTCCTCGACGAATTCCTCGTTCGTCATCCAGCGCTTGCGTTCCACCAGTTCGCGCTGCACCACGGCCAGCACGCCGCCAAAACCCTGCAGCGCCAGCCAGGTGAAGGACCAGAACAGGTCGGTGCAGTTGCGCGGGGCGGGGCGCGGCTCTGCCGGTACGGGCTGGATGGGAGAGGGCGGGACGGCAGGGGCCATGGGGAGCAGAGCGGGATCAGGTTCTGGGCACCGTTGCGGCGCAACCCTGCGATGTTAAACGGCTCGGTACCTGCTGGCGGCCACAGATGGGTATGCTGGCGCCTTCCCGCATCCTGAACCAATCCCGACATGAAACTCATCCGTTACGGACAACCTGGCGCCGAGCGCCCCGGCCTGCTCGACAGCGAGGGCGTGCTGCGCGACCTCTCCATGCTGCTGCCCGAGCTGGGCCCGGCCCAGCTCAACCCGCGCACGCTGGCCGCCCTGGCCGCCATCGACGCCACGCGCCTGCCGGCCGTGGAGGGCACGCCCCGCCTGGGCTGCCCCGTGGGTGGCGTGGGCAAGATCGTCTGCGTGGGCCTGAACTACGCCGACCATGCGGCCGAGGCCGGCATGCAGGCGCCGGCCGAGCCCGTGCTGTTCATGAAGGCGATCACCTCGCTGAGCGGGCCGAACGACGAGGTGCGCATTCCGCCCGGCTCGCTCAAGACCGACTGGGAGGTGGAGCTGGGCATGGTCATCGGCACCCGCGCCAGCCATGTGAACGAGGCAGCCGCGCTGCAGCACGTGGCGGGCTATGTGCTGGCCAACGATGTGTCCGAGCGCTCGTACCAGATCGAGCGCGGCGGCCAGTGGGTCAAGGGCAAGAGCTACGACACCTTCGCCCCCGTCGGCCCCTGGCTGGTGACCGCCGACGAGGTGGCCGACCCGCATGCACTGGACCTGTGGCTCGAAGTCAATGGCCAGCGCGTGCAGAACGGCAACACGCGCAACTTCATCTTCGGCCTGCCCCAGGTGATTGCGTACATCAGCCAGTTCATGACGCTGGAGCCCGGCGACATCGTGCTCACCGGCACGCCCGCCGGCGTGGGCCTGGGCCAGAAGCCCGCGCCCTGGTTCCTCAAGCCCGGCGACGTGGTCCGCCTGGGCGCGACGGGGCTGGGCGAGCAGCGGCAGGTGTGCACCGGGGGCTGATGCGCGCTGACGAGTAGGGGGAGCGCAACGCGCAGGGTAGATGCGCTTGCCGCCGGTGAAGCCGGGCGTGGATACTCTCGGTTGTGCCTTCTGCCCCTTCCCACCATTCATCGACCGTGCTCACCCGGCTGCGCCAGCGCTTTGGCCGCCGTGCGCTGTACGCCGTGCTGTGCCTCATGCTCTGCGCGCTGGCGCTGTTCGAGGTGACAACCTGGCACAAGCTCGATGCCATCGACAACCGGGTCGGGGATGCGCTGCTGCGCTGGCATGCGGACAGCCGCAAGCCGCCGGACGATATTGTCGTGATCGACATCGATCAGTTCTCGCTCGTCGATCCGCAGATGCTCGACGTTGCCGGCAAATGGGTGTGGCCACGGGTGATCCACGCGGAAATGATTTCCGCGCTGGCGGCCCAGCAACCACGAGCCATCGTTGTGGATCTGATCCTGACGCAGCCCGACCGCTTTCGTCCCGAGAACGATGCGGAATTGGCCAAGGCCCTGGCTTTTGAGCGTGCTTTCATTCCCATGGTGCTTGAGGAGGGAACTGAGCAGAAAGCGCCTCTGACGATGGCTCCACCCGCCATGGGCATTCGCCCCCTGGCGAATGCTAACCCCGACGCCGCCTACGGCATCGAAGGTCCGTTGTCGCTGCCGGTGGAGGTCTGGCGCACTGGTTACATCAACTTCATCAAGGACCGCGACGGCACAGGCCGCCGTACCGAGGTGGGCCGCGAGACGGAGGGCTGGTGGATCCCGCACATCATCGGCCGGGTGGCCGACGCCCTGCAGTTACCGCAACCCAAGAAGCCCGGCTTTCGCCTCAACTGGTATGGCACGGATTTCACGCGCATCTCCTACGCCAAGGCCTACCTGGCCACCCAAACGGGTGATCGCAAGCTGCCGTTTGACGCGCGCGGCAAGATCATCGTGATCGGCGCCACGGCCAGCGGCATCCTGGACTTCGTGCCCACGCCCATGGACGCCGCGACGCCTGGCCCTTTCGTCCTGGCGACAGGGCTGGCCAACCTGCAGAACAACGAGTGGCTGCGTGAGGCGCCAGACTGGGTGAATCCGTCCCTGGTTCTGCTGCTGGTCTGCGGGCTGGCGCTGGCTTTTGTGGTGCGCGTGTCGCCGACCTGGGTGGTCGTTGGTTACGGGGCGCTCGCTACTGCTGCCATTGGGGGCAGCGTGATCGCGCTGCAGCAGGCGCATGTGTACTGGATGCCCGTGTCCTCCCTGGTGCTGGGCGCCGTGGCGCTGCTGGCCTTCGGCCTGCTGTCTTCGCGCTTGGAGATGGGCCAGCGGCGCCATGTGCAGGCCATGTTCTCGCGCTTCGTGGACCCGCGCATCGTGCAGGATCTTTCCGAAGCAGTGGCTGAGGCCGAGGTGTCCGCCAGCCGCGAAATCACGCTGCTATTCTCGGACATCCGGGGCTTCACCAGCCTGTCGGAGCACCGCAAGCCCGAGGAAATCGTGAACATCCTCAACCGCTACTTCGAGATGCAGGTGGAGGTGATCTTTCGCTACCAGGGCACGCTGGACAAATTCATCGGCGATGCCATCATGGCCTTCTGGGGGGCTCCGATCGCCCAGCCCAACCATGCGGTGCTGGCGGTGGAGGCGGCACTGGGCATGGCCGATGCGCTGCAGCGCTTTGCCGACGACATGGCGCGCGAGGACCCCACGGCCAAATTCGACATCGGCATCGGTGTGCACACGGGGTCGGCCGTGGTGGGCTTCCTCGGTACCTCCCGGCGGCTGGACTACACCGCAATCGGCGATGCCGTCAACCTGTGCAGCCGCATCGAAGGTTGCACAAAAGGCATAGCCCGGGTTTTGGTTTCCGAGTCGACAAGGGCACAATGCGGGGAAACATTTGTTTTCATTGACCGCGGCGATTTCGAAGTAAAGGGCCGTGACCAGGCGGTGCGGCTTTTCGAGCCGCAGCGCCGTTCGTCGATGGGGGAGTCGGCACCCGCCGCAACCCCGGTTTTGACATAGAGAGAGGAGAAGGAAAGTGAACACATCATTCGTAGGCCTTTTGAAGGGCCTGCTGCTTGCGTTGCTGCTGGGGCTGGGTCTCGGTGTGCACGCCCAACAGTTGGAAGTCACCACGGCTACCCAGCTACGCGCCACACCAGCCTTTGACGGCAAAGTGCTGGTCAACCTGGCCAAAGGCAACAAGCTCGAGCAGACCGAAGCCCAGAGCGGCTGGGTCAAGGTGAAGTTCGCACGCTACGAAGGCTGGGTGCGCCTGACGCACGTGAAGTCGCTGGAGGCGACGCCTGCAGCTGCGCCGGCGAGTTCGGGAACTAACCTGGCGGGTCTGTTCTCCGCTCCGACCAATCGGGCTACTCCTACCACCGGTACCCGAGGCTTCACCAAGGAAGATCTGGCCAAGGCACAACCTGCCCCGGCTGAAATGGCACAACTGGAAAAATACGCTATCAACATGAACCAAGCGGAAACCTTTGCGCGCAATGGCAAGGTCGTGGCACAGAAGATTGATGCGTACACCGGAGCAGAAAAATGAGAATCCAACGCTTCAAAGTTGCAGCCATGGCACTGGTTACGGTCGCACTGTTAACCGGTTGTGAAACCATGCCGCAAGCCGGTGGTGCGCCTGGTGGGTTGGGCGCTATTTCTTCCGTACTGGGCGGTGGTTCTGGTGGTGGTTCGCGCATGGGCGGCGCTTTGGATGTGATTCAGGGCGTGTCCACGGCCTTCAAGGACTATTCTGCTGAAGAGCAACGCGCCATGGGCCATGACTTCGCGTCTGTTCTGTTGGGCGCGGCTCCGCTGCTGAAAAACGATCCAGTGCAGCGTTATGTCAGCCAAGTCGGCTGGTGGGTTGCTGCTCAGGCCGAAAAACCCAAGGACAAGGATGGCAAGGAGATCCAATTCGCATGGCGTTTTGGTGTCACTGAATCTGAGGCCGTGAATGCCTACGCTACGCCTGGTGGCTTTGTCTTTATTACTGTTGGCCTGATGCGCCAACTCAAGTCCGAAGCAGAGCTGGCCGGCGTGCTGGGTCACGAGATAGCCCACGTGACGCGGGGCCACTACCTGTCTGCGCTGAAGAAAGGCGGTTTCGCTCAGGCCGCAGGCGGTGTAATCCAGGCGCGCTCAGGCAATGCCATGGTGAGCTCTGCCGTTATTGGCTTGGCGAAAGATATCTACAGTAAGGGCCTGGACCAGTCGGATGAGTTCGATGCGGATCGCCAGGGTGTTCTGTATGCTGCCCGTGCTGGCTACGCACCCATTGGCCTGCCCACGGTGTTGAACATGTATGCGGCCACGGGTTCCAGTTCCAACACGGCGTATGAAATACTGTTCACAACACACCCGGCGCCTAAAGACCGCCTGGAGAAGTTGCAGCCTTTCATGACCACCAAGTTTTCGAATGTGGCAAGTACTAGCAACGAAACCCGCTACGAAGCTATCAAGCGTCAGCTTCCGAGAGCAAGATAGTACTCCTTGGGACTAGCCCGAGCCAAGGGGCGGCGCATTGTCACGGCAGCTTTGCTGCCCTTGCGAAAAAAGCCTCTGCCACGCAGTAAATGCGCGGCAGAGGCTTTTTGCTGGTGGTGGCCGAGGCCCCTCAGCCCATCTTGCCCTTGAACCTGTTACCCGCATCGCGCCAGCCCGCCTGCTCGGGCGTCTTGACCTGGAAGGCCTTGATGTCGGCCTGGCTCTCGAACTTCACCTTGAAGATCTTGAAGCTGGCCTGGGTTGCGTAGTCAACAAAGTACCAGGTGGTGTCCCCGCGCGCCTGGGGCTCGTAGGCGGCCTCGTACCAGCACAGGTCGGCCTGGCTTTCATGGGCCACTTCGCAGACGGTTGCATCGGCCTGGTGTTCGTACTTGGTGACCAGAATCTTCGCCATGGGGAGCTCCTCTTCGTGCACTGGGGACGGGGCCAAAGGTCGCGCAGGCGGCATTGCCTTGTGTCGCCAGTGCAAGGTTATCCAAAAAACCGTGAAAAATTCCACGGAACCGACAGGCGTCACATCTGGACACCTTGTCGGTGAAATTTTGTCTTTTTCAGCGCACCGAAGTGGCTACTCCACCTGCGCCGTCTCCACGAAGATCAGCTCGCACGAGTTGGCGCCCGAATCCGAGCGGGTGAGTGAGCTGGTCCAGCGCCAGCCGCCGGGGTGCGTTACCTCCACCAACTGGCCGGTGATGCGGATGAATTGCCCCGTGCGCGCCTTTTTGAGCACCCGCTCCACGGCCGCGTTGGCCGGGATCATGTGCATGTTGGCCGATGACTCGATGATCTCCTGCAGGGGGATCGGTGGCTGGCTCGACCACGAATAGCGGTACCAGCGCCCGCCCTGGGTGATGTTCAAGGGCTCGTACACCGCCGGCTCGGCCATGCGCCGCCAGCCCAAGGCAAGGTCCACGGGGGACAGATCGGCTTCGCGGCCAAAGGAGTATTCCTCGCGCCCCAGCACCCTGGCGCGTATGGCGAACTGGGCCAGTGGTTTGACCTGGTACTCCTTCAACGCAAAGGGGGCAGCGCTGGTGGAGGTCTGCTGCGGTACCTCGGCAAACACCTGCTGCGTGGCCGACTGGCCCTGCAGCCGCTTGTCCACCCGGCCCAGGCGCAGCTTCTCGACGGCGAAAAAGCCGATGAGCAAAATGATCGCCAGCAGGACAACGGTCTTGAGTCTCATGGAAGTTCTTGCGGCGGCCAATGCGTTAGGGTTGTGGAAATAAATGTAACGCGGGGCTGCGCATTTTGCGCAATTGGCTGACAGGGCGCGCGTGCCTGGCCCTCCACACTGCAGCCATCGCTCGCCACAAAGGCCCATCGCCATGCCATTTTCCTTCTCCCTGACATCGCGTCCCTGGCCGGCGCTGCTCACCGGCACGGTGCTGGCGGCCAGCCTGGCCGCCTGCGGTGACACCGCCATCCTCTCGCCCGAGCAGGGCATGGGCAAGTCGCCCACCTTGCCGGCGCCGAACCAATCGCTGATTCCCACGCTGCACATCGCCCCTGCCAAAGGCTGGCCCGAGGGATCCATGCCCACCGCCAGCCTCCCGGGCCTGTCGGTCACGCCGTTGGCCACCGGGCTCGACCATCCGCGCTGGGTGCTGGTGCTGCCCAACGGCGACGTGCTGGTGGCCGAAAGCCAGGCCCCGCCCAAGGGCGAGGGCGCGCCATCGGGTGGTGTGCTCGGCGCCATCAAGGGCTGGGTCATGAAAACGGTGATGGGCAAGGCCGGCTCGGGCAAACGCCCCTCGGCCAACCGCATCACGCTGCTGCGCGACGCCGATGGCGATGGCAGGGCCGAAACACAGAGCGTTTTTCTGCAGAACCTGAACTCGCCGTTCGGCATGGCCCTGGTGGGCAACGAACTCTACGTGGCCAATGCCGATGCGGTTGTGCGCTTTCCCTATGAGGCGGGGCAAACGAGCATCACCGCCCCGGGCACCAAGCTGGTGGACCTGCCCGGCGGCCCCATCAACCACCACTGGACCAAGAACCTGATCGCCAGCGCCGACGGCAGCAAGCTCTACGTGACCGTGGGCTCCAACAGCAACGTGGGTGAGAACGGCATGCAGGCCGAAGAGGGCCGTGCCGCTATCTGGGAGGTGGACCGCGCCAGCGGCTCCCACCGCATCTTCGCCAGCGGCCTGCGCAACCCCAACGGCCTGGGCTGGGCGCCCGGTACGGGCGCGCTGTGGACGGTGGTCAACGAGCGCGACGAGATTGGCAGCGACCTGGTGCCCGACTACCTCACCTCGGTGAAGGATGGCGCCTTCTACGGTTGGCCCTACAGCTACTACGGCCAGCATGTGGATGAGCGCGTGCAGCCGCCCCGGCCCGACCTGGTGGCCAAGGCCGTGTCGCCTGACTATGCCCTGGGCTCGCATGTGGCGCCGCTGGGCATGGCGTTTTCGCAAGGGCCGGCCCTGGCGCCACAGCTGGCCAGCGGCGCCTTCGTGGGCGAGCATGGCTCGTGGAACCGCAAGCCGCGCAGCGGCTACAAGGTGGTGTTCGTGCCGTTTGTCGATGGCCAGCCTTCGGGCCTGCCCATCGACGTGCTCGCCGGTTTTGTGAGCCCGGACGGCGATGCCTATGGCCGCCCCGTGGGTGTGGCCGTGGATGCGCGCGGTGGTTTGCTGGTGGCCGATGACGTGGGCAACGCCGTGTGGCGCGTGGGTGCAGCAGCACCCAGGTAGCCCGGAATTCAGCGCATTCCGACCGCTTGCAGTGCCTTCTGGAGCGTGATCCGGAAGACCGTGTGCTGGTAGGGGTCTGCAATGACCACCGTGTGGGTGGCCCGGCCGTCGCTCAGCGTGAAGCCGTTGGTGTACGCGCTGATATTCACCAGAGCGTTGAGCGCCAGGACAAAGGACTTGTGGTCGCCCGCGAAGATGACGCGCTCGTCGGTCACCACCAGCTCCCCGGTAGCGACGATGAGGGCCTCGTTCACTGCCATGCTGGTGGCATTGCTGTGGTGGTTGGTGCCCACGCCAAACAGTTGCGGGTGGCTGGTTCCCGCTGTCTCGGTTTCGTAGCCCACGGTGTGGACCTCTCGCAGGCCCGCCTCGACCGCTGCATAGGCGACTTCTCCGGGCCGCACCAAGGCCTGGCGCGGAACCATTGGGGTCAGGGGCTGTTCCTGCAAGCGCACGAGGGCTTGCTGTTCGCGGGCTTTGCGGATTCTGATGCCGCGCGCACTCACCACCAGAAAGAAACCCAGGGCGCCCGCGATACCCCAGCAAAGGGCCACGCCGATCACGGCCTGCAAAAGCGTGGCACTGGGGGGAATCTCCCCCTGCAGCCACAGCCGGAGCCAGTTGACCGGCACCAGCGCAAGGATCACCACGATGACCCACGAAAAAAATCTGCCGACGCCCATTGCACTCCCTCGCTTTGTTCCTGGTGCATGAAGTCTACCGGCGCGCGCTGGCGCCCTGGCGTTGTCAGGCGCCCACCGAATCGACCAGCTCGGTGGGGAACTCGCCCGGCATCACCACCTCCAGCATCTCCACGTCCTCGCTGTGCCCCAGCTCTCGGTGCCGTATGCCGGGCGGCTGGTACACGCAGGAGCCGGCCTCGAGCCGCACCACGCCCTGTCCCTCGTATTCGAACTCGATCCAGCCCTTGAGGATGTAGACTAGCTGGAAAGTGGTGCGGTGCAGGTGCGGCTGGCTCGAAAATTCGGCACCGCCCGCAGCGCGGATCACGTGGGCCACCACGCGGCCGTCGGTGGCGTCCTTGATGCCCAGGTCGCGGTACTCGAAGAACGAGCGCAGGCCGCGCGTGAAGGGGGCGTTGGTGGCGTGCGTGGCCACGAAGGTGGAGGCTGGATTGGCTGGATTGGCTGGGGTGGTGTCCATGGCGGGGTGTCTCCTTGTCAAAGCCAGGTGTCGTGGGTCGCCACCTCGGCGGGGAACATGTTGATGTACTGCACCAGGCGCGGCCGGGTTCCCCGGTTGGGGCTGGCACCGTGGGGCAGGGCCTGGTGCCAGATCACGAGATCGCCTGCGCCTGCGCCGACGGGCGTGGCACCCAGGGCCTGGAAGTCCTGGCGGCGCGGATCGGCGCCGGGCGGCAGGCGGGCCAGCCAGTCGCCCACCGTGCGGTGAAAGCCGGGCACCACGGTGAGTGCCCCCTGCTCGGGCGGTGTGTCGGTGAGGTACAGGATGCCCTGGGTGCAGAACGGGATGGGCTGGGCCAGGCTCACGTCCCAGTGCAGCCCTTGTGCACCGTAGGCATGGCCCGGGCGCTCGGGCACGTTGAAGCCGCAGCGGTCGGTGCTGCGCCACAGGTCGGCCGTGCCCCACAGCTGGGCAAAGGCCTTGTGGATGCGCAGGGAGCGGCGGTTCTTCTCGAAGGCCGGGTGCTGGAACAACTGCAGCATGATGTTGCGCGGTGCATGGGGGTACCAGGACTCCGGGTCGTCCGGCGTGGCGTTCACCGCGTCCCACACCACCTGCGCGGCGGCGGCGCTGTCGGCTGCGGGCACGGCCTGCCGCACGACCACGTAGCCATGGGTGTCCCAGTGCGCCAGATCGGCCGCGTCGAGCACGGGCGGCATGGCCTCTATCCGGGCGTGCAGTTCCCGCAGCGCATCGGGCGGCGGGCCACCGTCGACCAGGGCCTGGATGCGTGCCACGGTGGCGGCGTCGGGTGCACCCGCAGTGCGCACGATCCAGTCCTCGAAGTCGGCGAAGTCCGGTGCTTCGCGCAGCACGTGCTGCATGGTCTGCTCCAGCCCCACACCCAGTGCGGCCAGCACGATCTGGGTGCGATGTGCTTCCTGCATGCCCGAGCCCGCCTGGCCCTGGCGCGCGGCCATCCAGCTGGACCAGCAGCGCTTGAGGTAGGGCACCTGCAGCGCGCCGCGGTCATGGGGAGAGCAGAGGGTGTCGGCGGAGTGCGGTGCGGAGGACATGCAGGAGGCAAATAGCTGTGGGTGCTGGGGTTGTGCGGGCACTCCTTTGTAACAGCCTGGGCATGTCCGGCCAAGCAATGAATCCGGACCCGCTTACTGGGGTACGAACCCGCTTTGCGCGACCAGCGCTGCCAGCGCCCTGGATACCTGTGCCAGCCGCAGTGCTTGCTCGCCGGGCGTGCCTGCAGCCGGTGTCATGGCATTGGCCTGCAGCTTGGCCACCACCTCGGGCAGGGCCACCACCTGGTTCAGCGCCGTGTTGTAGCGGGCCACGGTCGCGTCGTTCAGCCCGGCAGGGGCGTACAGGCCCAGGAAGTCGCTGGTTGCGTCCAGGCTGGGCAGGCCCGCCTGCGCGAACGAGGGTACACCCGGCAGCAAGGGCGTTGTGCGGCTGACTGCCAGGATGCGCAGCCGACTCGCCTTCTGGTACTGCAGAAAATCCGAGATGCCCGACACGCCGGCCGCGATCTGCCCGGCCAGCAGGTCCGTCACCATGGGGGTGGCGCCCCGGTAGGCCACGGGCACGATGTCGGCCTTGAGCTGGCGCGCCACTTCGCCGGCAATGAACTCCGGTGCGCTGGCCGGGGCGGGCACGCCGATGCTGGCCTCGCTGCGGTGCGCGGCGAACCAGGTACCCAGTTCCGCCAGGTTCGCAGCCCCTGTCTTGGGGTGCACGGCCAGCGCCAGCTCGAAATTGGCCACGGCGCCCAGGGGCCGGAAGTCGGTGGCGGGCGCAAAGCCCGGCGCCTTCATGGTCAGCGGCACCATGGCCACGGTGTGGGTGTTGCTCATGAAGATGACGGAGCCGTCTGCGGGCGCGGCCTTCAGGGCCTGGGCGGCAATCTGCCCGCCCGCGCCGGGCTTGTTGTCCACCAGCACGGGCTGGCCCAGTTGCATAGCGAGCTTTTCGGCCACGATGCGCGCCGTGGTATCCGCAGGGCCGCCCGGCGGGTAGCCCACGAGCATGCGGATGGGGCCGCTGTAGGTTTGCGCCTGGGCGGCGCCGGCTGCGACCAGCAGTGGGAGGGCCAGCAGCGCGGCTTGCAGGCAGCGGCGGCGGGACAGAGCGAATGGGTAAGGGTGGGGCATGGCGTCCTCGTGGGGCTGGGGGGATGGTGGTCAGGCGGCCTGGCGCTGGGTCAGCAGCGCACGGCGCCGCTCGACGATGGGGTGAAGCCGGGCCCGCGCGGCCTGCACCAGGGAGGCCGGCGCCTTGTGCGGCGAGCCGGTGTCAAAGGGCGGCTCTGGGTCGTACTCGGCAAACAGCTGGATGCCCTGGGCCACTTCGGTGCTGCTGGCCAGCGCAATCGCCTGCAGCGCACAGTCGATGCCCGAGGTCATGCCGGCACCGGTGATGCGGTTGCGGTCCACCACCACGCGTTCATCGACCGGGGTGGCGCCTACCAGGGACAGCAGTTCGTGCGATCCCCAGTGGCAGGTGGCCCGGTAGCCTTGCAGCAGGCCAGCGGCGCCCAGCACCAGCGGGCCGGTGCAGATGCCCACGATCCATTGCGCTTCCTGGGCCTGGCGTGCGAGGAATGCCAGGGTCTCCTCATCGCTCAGCAGCGCCTCGATGCCCGGACCGCCGGGTACGACCAGCATGTCCAACTGGCCGCAGGTATCGAAGGACGCCGTGGGGCGGAATTCCCAGCCCAGCTCGGTGCGGACCGGGTCGGTGTGCTTCCACACCAGGTTCAATTGCGCGCCGGGTATGCGCACCAGCAGGTCGGCGGGCGCGACGTAGTCGATGGCCGTGATGTCCGGAAATACAAGCATGCCGATGTTCATGGGGGTTGGCTTTCGTGGGTGGGAGGGATGGCTCCACTGTAGGATCGGGCTGCTTGTCCGTCAGGACACAACAACCACGATTTCTGCCAACTCGCTTTGCCCCAATGGCCCACCCCGCGCACCAGGTCTGGTTTCTTGTGTTCGATCAATTCCAGCTGCTCGACGTGAGCGGGCCGCTGCAGGTGTTTGCCACGGCCAACGATGAGCTGCGTCTGGCGGGGCGGCCTGCGGTCTACGAGACCGCTGTCTATGGCCTCGAAGGTGGCGCGACCTGCAGCTCCAGCGGGGTCGAAGTGCTCGCGCGGCCCTTGCCCAAGCGGCTGGCCAGAACCGTGCAGACTCTGGTGGTGCCTGGAGGACCCGGGGTGTTTCGGCCGGCCACCCCATCATGCAAAGCGGCAGACACGCCTGCGGCGGCCGCCCTGGCGCGGTGGATCCAGCGGGCGTCACCGCGCATCGAGCGGCTGGCATCGGTGTGCACCGGTGCTTTCGTGCTGGCGCACACCGGCTTGCTTGATGGGGCCGGCGCGGTGACCCACTGGGCCGCCTGCGAGCAGCTGTCGTCCCGTTTTCCGGCAATTGCGGTGCAGCCCGATGCGATCTACTTCCGCCAGGGGCGGGTGTGGACTTCGGCCGGGGTCACGGCCGGCATCGACATGGCCCTGGGCATGGTCGAGGCCGACCTGGGCCGCGACATCGTGATGGCCGTGGCCAAGAAGCTGGTGGTGTTCTACAAGCGGCCCGGCGGGCAGTCGCAGTTCAGCAGTGCGCTGCTGGAGCAGACGGCCGGCGACGAGCGCATCACCCGGCTGCACGCCTGGATTGCCGAACACCTGCGCTCCGACCTCAACGTGGCGCGCATGGCCGACCAGATGGGCATGACCCTGCGCACCTTTGCGCGCTTTTATACCACCCACACCGGCACCACGCCCGCCCACGCGGTCGAGCGCATCCGCCTGGAGAAGGCCTGCCGCCTGATCGAGGCGCACCGGCACAGCAACAAGGCGGTTGCAGTGCAGTGCGGCTTCAATTCGGAAGAGGTGATGCGGCGCGCATTCATGCGCCACCTGAACGTGTCACCCAAGGGCTACCGCGAGCGGTTTGCGGCGGCTGGCGCCTGACGGGCGCAACCCGGGCCGCTGCCGGGTGTCACTCCCACCAGGTGATGACCGCCTTGGCGGCTGCCATGGACTTGTAGCGGGTTTCAGCACCGTGCTCATCCTTGACCACGACGGAGCCGTCCTGGTGCAGGCGGTACGTCCACTGTGTGCCTGCGAGTTTGCCCTCTTCGACGACCGTCTCGCTCAGCAGGGCGGACTGGCGGGCAGCTTCCTCCTGCTGCCGGGCTTCATTCTGTTGTTGTGCCGCGCGCTGGCTGTGTTCGGCCGCGATTCCTTTTTCGATGCCATCGACGTAGGCAATGGCATCCTCCACGGTGCCAAAGAGCTTTTCGTTGGCGACGAATTTATCGAGCGTGGTGTTCTTCTCGATGTTGTATTTCTTGACCAGGAACAGCTTGTAGGCATCGTTGTCCACGGACATCTCGCCCATGAATCGATTGGTTGCCTGGCTGGGGGACGCTGCGGGCACATCAGGCTGGTACCTGGACGAATCCAGCTTTAGCTCTGCAATGGCTGCGTTCACGCGTTCTGGCATGTCATTGAAGGTATAGCCTTTTTCCAGCAGCTTCTTGGTGTAGAAGCCGTTGTAGATGAAGGCCCAGATGATGCACATCGGGAGCCAGCTCAAGCCTGCCGTCATGGCGGCGAAGATGACGGCAACGGCGAAATATCCGATGAACGTGAGGTAGTCCGCTCGAAACAAGGCGGGGAACGGACCGAAGAAAAAAGTGGTCCATGAAAACCCATGGAATCCCGTCTTGGTGATTCCGGTGGAGTTGTTGATCATCTTGACTGCCTCAGCCATTTTTCGCCTTTCAAGTGGATATGGAATGCACTGCATCGCGCACAGCCGTTGGTGGCCAGTGCGGCACCTCCCGCCAACTGCCTTGCCACCGTGCGGTACATGGAATGCGCATTGCAGTGACAGGCAGGGCTACTCTTCATTCACCAGTCTACCTACATCTTGTAACGATGCCGGTGGCCGTTGCGCACGAGGGGCTTCTGTGCCGCCATGGCAGGGAGGCCGCCACCCGCAGGGCCAGGCAAAGGCACAAAAAAATGCCGCCTCTAGGGGCGGCTTGGGAGGGGCTTACCTTGGAGAAAAAGGGAAGATTCCGGTCCAGTGGTCAGGCAAAGGTGTTGACCTGGGTGCCCAGCGAGCCCGAGGTGGCCAGCGGTGGCTGGGGCAGGGCCTGCAGCAGCGTGGCGGCCGAAGTGGCCTGGATGTCCAGCGCCTTCTTCAGCACGGTGATGTTGATGGCGTCCGAAGTCTCGCGGCTGGCCAGGGCCGTGGCGGTGTTGACGATGCTGTTGGTGAGTGCGACATCCATGCGGGTTCTCCGAATCTTGTCTCTCTTATCGGCATTCTGCGCCTGAAATGAAGGGCGTTTGCGCACTGTTACATCCTGGGGCGCCGTGCGGCCCCCTTCATTCCAGCGCGGCAACCCCGATGGGCGTGCAGGCCGCCAGGTCCGATGCGCTGGCGTCGGGAAGATGCCGGGCGGCATTGCGCAAGGCCGTGCGCAGGCCTTCTTCCAGCACCGGGTGGTAGATGGGCATGCCCAGCAACTGGTGCACCGTGAGCTTTTGCTGCACGGCCAGCGCCAGCAGGTGGGCCAGGTGCTCGCCGCCGGGGGCGCACATCTCGGCGCCCAGCAGCCGGGCGCTGCCCTTGTCCGCATACACGCACAAGCGCCCCTGGTTGCGCAGGGCGGCGCGGGCCCGGCCCTGGCTGTCGAAGTCCACGGCGCCCACCACGGTGTGTGCCGCATCCAGTTGGGAAAAGGGCACGCCGACCACCGCCACATTGGGGTCGCAGAACACGATGGCCAAGGGCACACGGCGCACGAAGCGCGTGGGCTCGGCCGCCAGGGCATTCATGCCGGCGATATGGCCTTCGTCGGCGCCCTCGTGCAGCAGTGCGGCATCGTCGTTGGCATCGCCCGCCAGGAACACGCGCAGCTTGCCGATCTGCTGGGTCTGTCGATCAACGTGGGGCATGCCTTTTTCATCCAGCGGTTCGCCCAGGGTCTCAAGCCCCAGGTGCTCGGTGTTGGGCGTGCGGCCCATGGCTGCGATGACGTGGTCGACCACCACGCGGTTGGCGCCGCTGCTGACCTCGATGCCACCGGGCACCTCGCGCAGCTCGGCCTTGGCATGGGTGTGCAGCACCATTTCCTTTTTCAGCAGTGCCGCCAGTTCGGCATTCAGGGTCGGGTCGCTCAGGCCGCCCAGCGTGTGGCCGCTGGTGAAGGCCGCTACCTCCAGGCCCAGGCGCGCCAGGGCCTGCGACAGCTCCACGCCGATGGCGCCCATGCCGATTACCGCCACGCGCGGGCCCAGGGTCTGCTGCTCGAACAGGGTGTCGGTGGTCAGGATGCGGTCGCCAAGGGCCAGCCACTCCTCGGGCACCACGGGCCTCGAGCCGGTGGCGATGATGATGCTGTCGGCGTGGTAGCGCACGCCGCCTACGTCCACCGTGTGCGCATCCAGCAACACGGCGCGGCCCGAGAGGCTGGCGCCGCCCAGGTCGTCGGTGGCCTGCATCGCGCCGGCCACGAAATCGTCGCGCAGCGCCCGCACGCGCTGCAGCACGGCGGGGAGGTCGGCCGTAAGGCCATCTGCGCCCCGGATGCCGAATTCGCCGAAGGCGTGGCGCCGGTGGAAGGCGTTGGCCGCCTCGATCAGGGTCTTGGACGGCATGCAGCCCACGCGGGCGCAGGTGGTGCCCCAGGGCCCGTCATTGACGATCAGGTAGCGCTCGGTGCGCTTGCGCACCTCGCGCAGGGCGGCCAGGCCGGCCGTGCCTGCGCCGATGATGATGGTGTCGAGCGGCTGGCCCATGGATCGCGTCTCCCGAGGTGCATTGGAGTCGGTAGTTTGAAGGGCGTGGCACCCTGGGCTTGTAGGCGGGTTGCCCAATGTGTTCAGGCGGCGGTATCGGTCCAGCCCACCCGGCCCTGGCCTTGGTCATTGACGCGCAGCACGAAGGCGTCGGCCTGCGCTTGCGGCAACCGCATCTGCAGGGTGACCAGCGAGCCGTGCTGCACGTCGATCAGCTCGGCACCGGCGGCCTCCACCTCCCGGCGCAGCAGGCCTTCCAGCGCATAGGGCACCATGCACTGCAGCGTGGCCATGCGCTGCAAAATGATTTTGGGCGCCGTGAGCAAGGCCTGGGCGATGGTGTCGGTGTAGGCCCGCACCAGCCCGCCCGCGCCCAGTTTCACCCCGCCGAAATAGCGCACCACCGTGGCCTGTACGCCCTCCAGGTCCTGGTGGCGCAGCACGTCCAGCATGGGCCGGCCGGCCGTGCCGCCGGGCTCGCCATCGTCCACGGCGGCCGACTGGCCGCCCGCGAGCAGCGCCCAGCAGACATGTGCGGCGCCCGGGTGCTGCTTCCACAGCGCGTCCACGGCGGCCTGCGCACTGGCGCGGTCGGCCATGGGCTGCACGCAGCCGATGAAGCGGCTCTTCTTGATGATGAGCTCACTGTGGGCGGGGGCTGCAAGGGTCTGTGGCATGGGGCGCAGAGCATAAGGCACAGCGGATTGCGTTTTTGTGCGTTGCCCACGCCACTCGGCGGCAGGGCCTGTACACCGGCATCCCCCAGATGGGTGTGGTGCAAATGCTTCACCTGCGGCGCTGGAGGTGGCAGTTATGTGACGCCTGTCACAGCCGCGCGCCCGCTGGTCGGGCTCGGGCCTGTAAGTGTGCGTTCTGTCACAAGCGCAGACGCGGTGCGTTCCTACACTTGACCCCATAGCCGATAACTATTCTCGGCAAACAACAAGCAAGCAAACGTACCCAAGGACCCGCCATGTTCGCACTGCCATTGACCGCCTCCCTCCCCAGCACCCTGGCCAGCCACGTGTTCGGCCGCTTCGCTGCATCTTCCACGCCACGCATGGCCGTGCAGTCTCCTGCCGCTGCCGCCAGCGCCCTGCGGGCCGATGCGGCGACCGATTTCGAGGACGAGGAAGAGTTCGACCTGGCCCAGCGCGTGCGTGAAGTGGGTGAGTGGTAAGAACTATCGGCGCATGGGGCGGCGGCTGCTTATGCGGCCGTGCTGTCGACCGGGCGTGACATGAGCACGCTGGTGTAGTTGGTGAGCGGCCTCCAGTCGCATTCGCCGACCACTCGGTAGCCCCAGGATTCGTACATCGCAATCAAAGCATGGGCCGGTTGGGCGGTGTCCAGTGCCAGGGTGGCGGCCCCGGCATTGCGCGCCCTCTGCACCAGCTCCGCGTGAAGCAACTTCCCCAGGCCCTGGCCCTTGAAGCGGGGCGCCACGCAGAACTGCGTGATGGACCAGACAGTGCTGTCGCGGTACAGCGCTACCTTCGACTCCGGCTGCGGCGCGCGCAGCGTGGCCGTGGCCGCATAGTCCCCTTCGATTTCCATGACCAGTGCCAGGCCCGAGGCCAGGCGCTTGGCCGTGTCCTCCACCGTCTGGTGGGTGGCCCAATAGCGCAGGCCCTTGGCGGCATGCGGTGCGTAGGCCGAGTGGATGAGCGCCGTCAGCCGCTCCAGGTCATCGTGCGGGGTGAGCAGGCGCAGGGTGGGTGTCGAAGAGGGGCGGGTCATAGCTTGAGCGACCAGGTTTCTCCCACCAATTGTTGCCCGAAGTCCTCGTAGGGCTCCGACTTGACGAGGGTGAAACCCCGTTTGGCATAGATCGAACGTGCGGTAATGAGACAACTGTTGGTCCACAGCACCATTTTTTTGTAACCCTTGGCACGCGCAAAAGCGATGCATTCGTCGGTGAGTCGCGCCCCCAGGCCCAGGCCGCGGGCCTTGGGCGAAAGGATCAGCATGCGCAGCTTGGCGGTGGTGGCCGACTTGCGCACCAAAAAGATGGCGCCCACGCGCTCGCCGTCGAGCTCGGCGATCCAGCATTTTTCCCACCCGGGCTGGAACTTGCGCACGAACTGCGCCGCGATATCGGCCACCAGGGCCTCGAAGCGCATGTCCCAGCCGTATTCGCGGGCGTAGATCTCGCCATGCTGTTGCACCACCCAGCCCATGTCGCCAGGCACCGGGTCGCGCAGCACGGCCACCCTGGCAGGCCCGCTGGCGGCAGTGGCGGGCTCCAGCAGCGCCTCGATGCGTTCCATGGCCTGCACCAGCTCCGCCTGGCGGGGAGCGGGCAGGGGGGCGAGCAACGCGGCCGCCTCGTCGCGCGAGCGTTGTTGCAACGGCGCAAAGGCGGCATGCCCGGCCGGCGTCATGGTGAGCACGCTCTGGCGCGCGTCCCTGGCGCTCGGCGCCCGGCTGATCCAGCCCGCGCCCTCGAAGCGCCGCAGGATGCGGCTCAGGTACCCGCCGTCCAGCCCCAGTTCGCGGGCCAGGTCACTGGCCACCAGGGCATCGCGGTGGGCCAGTTCATAGAGCACACGCACGTCGGTGAGCGACAGCTCGCTGCCCAGGTAGGGGTCGAGCACGCCGATGCGGCGGGTGAAAAAGCGGTTGAAACGGCGCACGGCCTTCACGGCACTTGCAGGAGCTTCGGAGGCCAGGGTTTCCATGATTGATTGCTTTTGTCATGTAATTAATTGACTTTGGCAAGTGTATGCCCTGGAGCCATGGCCTGTCGATACATAGGACAAACCGACGCAAGGCGACAAAACAGGCTCGCCAACGTAAAATCGCGGGTTATCCATAACGGCCTTGCACATTCGAGGTCTCGCACCCCCCACATGAACGCCCCCGTCGACGTCTCCTTTTTCGCGCGCGCAGCCAAGCCGCTGACCAGCTATCGCCCCTATTGGGCGAAGCGCTTCGGCACGGCCAAGTTCCTGCCGATGAGCCGCGCCGAAATGGAGCAACTGGGCTGGGACAGCTGCGACATCATCCTGGTGACGGGTGATGCCTATGTGGACCACCCGAGCTTCGGCATGGCCGTGATCGGCCGCACACTGGAGGCGCAGGGCTTTCGCGTGGGCATCATCGCCCAGCCCGACTGGCAGAGCGCCGACCCCTTCAAGGCACTGGGCAAGCCCAACCTGTTCTGGGGCGTGACGGCGGGGAACATGGATTCCATGATCAACCGCTACACGGCGGACCGCAAGATCCGCAGCGACGACGCCTACACCCCGGGCGACATCGGCGGCAAGCGCCCCGACCGTGCGGCCATCGTCTACAGCCAGCGCTGCCGCGAGGCGTACAAGGACGTGCCCATCATCCTGGGCGGCATCGAAGGCAGCCTGCGCCGCATTGCCCACTACGACTACTGGAGCGACAAGGTGCGCCGCTCGGTGGTGGTGGATGCCAAGTGCGACCTGCTGCTGTACGGCAATGCCGAGCGCGCCCTGGTCGAGGTGGCGCACCGCCTGGCCGCGCGCGAGCCCGTGGAGCAGATCACCGACGTGCGCGGCACGGCCTTCGTGCGCCGGCCTGACGACGAGACCGGCAAGGGCTGGTTCGAGATCGACTCCACCAGCGTGGACGAGCCGGGCCGGGTCGAGTCGCACATCAACCCCTACATGACGACCAGCGAGCAGGCCGCTGCCCAGGGCAGCACCTGCAGCAAGGAAGACGGGACCCTGGATGCCGAGGCCGGCGCAGCCGCTGGGGCCGAGCCCAACCCCGCCATCCGGCCCATGCTGTTCGTGGCCAACCCGGCGCTCAAGGCCAAGCTCAAGGTGCCGCCGCGCGAGCGCAGCGTGATCCGCCTGCCCAGCTTCGAGCAGGTCAAGAGCGACCCGGTGCTCTACGCCCACGCCAACCGCGTGCTGCACCTGGAGACCAATCCCGGCAATGCGCGGGCCCTGGTGCAGGCGCACGGCGAGGGCGTGACCGCCCGCGATGTGTGGATCAACCCGCCACCCATCCCGCTGACCACGGCCGAGATGGACTATGTGTTCGACCTGACCTACGCCCGCGGCCCGCACCCGAGCTATGCCGACGAGAACGGCAGCCACGACGGCACGACCAAGATCCCGGCGTGGGAGATGATCCGCTTTTCGGTGAACATCATGCGCGGCTGCTTTGGCGGCTGCACCTTCTGCTCGATCACCGAGCACGAGGGGCGCATCATCCAGAGCCGCTCCGAGGACTCCATCATCCAGGAGATCGAGGACATCCGCGACAAGGTGAGCGGCTTTACCGGCACTATCTCGGACCTGGGTGGCCCCACGGCCAACATGTACCGCCTGGGCTGCAAGAGTCCCGAGATCGAGGCCGCCTGCCGCAAGCCCAGCTGCGTGTACCCGGGCATCTGCTCCAACCTGGGCACCAACCACGATCCGCTGATCAAGATCTACCGCCGCGGCCGCGCGCTCAAGGGCATCAAGAAGATCCTGATCGGCTCGGGCCTGCGCTACGACCTGGCGGTGAAGAGCCCTGAGTACGTGAAGGAGCTGGTGCAGCACCACGTGGGCGGCTACCTCAAGATCGCGCCCGAGCACACCGAGCAGGGCCCGCTCACCAAGATGATGAAGCCGGGCATCGGCAGCTATGACAAGTTCAAGCAGATGTTCGAGAAGTTCAGCGAAGAGGCGGGCAAGAAGCAGTTCCTGATTCCGTACTTCATCGCGGCGCACCCGGGCACCAGCGACGAGGACATGATGAACCTCGCCATCTGGCTCAAGAAGAATGGTTTTCGCGCCGACCAGGTGCAGACCTTCTACCCGAGCCCCATGGCCACGGCCACGGCCATGTACCACAGCAACAAGAACCCGCTGCGCAAGATCACGCGCGACAGCGAGGGCGTGGACATCGTGCGCGGCGACAAGCGCCGCCGCCTGCACAAGGCCTTTTTGCGCTACCACGACCCGAACAACTGGCCGCTGCTGCGCGACGCGCTCAAGGCCATGGGCCGGGCCGACCTGATCGGCAACGGCAAGCACCACCTGATCCCGACGTTCCAGCCGCTGACCGATGGGGGCTACCAGAGTGCACGGCGCAAGAACTCCACGCCTGGCGGTGCCAAGGCGGGCACTGCGGCCGTGGCATCCAAGCCGTCGCAGGGCGTGGCGCTCAAGTCCACGCAGCCCCAAAAGGGCCGCATGCTCACGCAGCACACGGGCCTGCCACCGCGCGTGACCGGCTCGGCCAAGCCCTCGGCCGGCCGCAAGGGCCGCTGACCCACGGCACTGCCCATGCCGCAGGACCGCATCCTCTACGCCGACACCGCTGTGTGGCGGGTGGAGCGGGTGGTCAAACCGGCGGGCGCGGCCCATCCCGGTAATCCGGTTTACCAGGTGGCCACGCCACGCTGGGTGTTCCCGGTGTGCGGCGTGTCCGAGTTCCATGTGCAGGGGCAGCAGGTGCTGCTCGACGGGCTGACCGTGGTGGCCCTGCCCACCGGGCTGCCCTACCAGATCCACGAATGGCAGGCCGCGCCGCGCAGCCACATGGTGGTCAGCATGCAGCCCGGCAGCGCATCGGCCGAGAGTCCGCAGAGCGCACTTGCCTGGACGCTGCCACCCCGGGCCCTGTGGCAGCTGCGCCTGCATTGGCGTGCGCTGGCGCAGGGGCGCGAGCAGGCCACCGGGCCTGTGCTCGGGCAGGGTGTGTTGCGCGACGACGGCATGGCCCATGCGGCGGTGGCGCGGGCGCGGCGCTTCATGGCCACGCGCACCGCGGCTGCCGACGGCCTGGCCTGGTCGCTGCACGACGTCGCCGATGCGGCCTGCTGCTCGTATTTCCACCTTGCGCGCCTGTTCCGCGCCCACACTGGCCTGGGCCTGCATGCCTACCGCGAGCAGTTGCGGCTGGCGGCCGCGCTGCAGCGCCTGGACGAGGGGGAGGGCGACCTGGCCGCCCTGGCGCATGACCTGGGCTACAGCAGCCAGAGCCACCTGGGCACGGCGTTGCGCCGCGCAGTCGGCGTGACGCCGGCGCAGGCCCGGCAGGCGCTGCAGGGCTGATCTCCGCAGGATTCTGATAGCCGCAGCAGGGCGCCGCGCCGAGACTGCGGGCATGCCTGCTTTCGCATCCTCCTTGCGCCGCCTGTATTCCTCCATTCCATCACTCGGGGTCGGCGCTCTGGCCGCATTGGCGGCCGCGCTCATCGGCAGCGGTTGGCAGCTGGCCTCGCGCCATGGCGTCACCACCACGCTGGGGCCGGTCGAGCTGGCCGTGCTGCGCTATGCCGTACCGGCCCTGGTGCTGGCGCCGCTGTGGTTGCGGCGCAGCGGGTGGCCAGCCGGCCTGTCGTACAGGCGCTGCGCGTTGCTGGTGCTGTGTGGTGGCCTGCCGTTCGGGCTGGTGGTGCTGGCGGGGGCGCAGTGGGCGCCTGCGGCGCACATGGGCATCTTCGTGGCAGGCAGCCTGCCGGTGTTCACCGCGCTGGGCGGCTGGCTGGTGTCGCGCGAGCGGCCGGCGCCTTCGCGGCTGCTGGGGCTGGCCTTGATCGTGGCGGGCATGGGGGTCTTCGGTGCCGCCGGCTGGCGCGCGGTGGAGGGTGCCTGGCGTGGTGACCTGCTGTTCCTGCTGGCAGCGCTGCTGTGGTCGGTGTATACGCTGGCGTTCCGCGGCAGCGGCCTCACGCCATGGCAGGGCGCTGCTGTGGTGAACTTGGGCTCGGCCCTGCTGTTGCTGCCCGTGCTGCTGGTGGCGGGTGCGCCGCGCCTGCTCTCGGCGCCGTGGGCCGACGTGGCCTGGCAGGCGCTGGGGCAGGGCGTGGCGGCCGGGCTGCTCGGGCTGGTGGTCTACAGCGTGGCGATTGCGCGGCTGGGCGCGGCGCGGGCGGCCCTGTCCGCCGCGTTGGTGCCTTTGCTCACGGCCGCAGGTGGGGACTGGGTGCTCGGCGAGCCGGTCTCGGGCGCCCTGGTGGTCGCCGTGCTGCTGGTGGTGCCCGGTCTTGCGCTGGGCAGCGGCGCCCTTGCTCAACTACCGCGCAGGCAGTCCGCGAGCGGCACGGGGCGCGAGAGCGCATAGCCCTGCGCATGGTCCACGCCGATGGAGCGCAGCGCATCGACGATGGCCGTGGACTCGGCAAATTCGGCGATGGTCTCCTTGCCCATGACATGGCCGATGTGGTTGATCATCTCCACCATGGCCCGGTTGGTCGGGTCGTCCAGCAGGTCGCGCACGAAGCTGCCATCGATCTTGAGGTAGTCCACCGGCAGGTGCTTGAGGTACGTGAAGGAGGACATTCCCACGCCGAAATCATCAAGCGCGAAACGGCAGCCCAGTTGCTGCAGGTCCTTCATCAGCCGCACCGCGCTGGGCAGGTGGGAGATGGCGCTGGTCTCGGTGATCTCGAAGCACAGCCTGTGCGCATCCACCCCCGACTGCTCGATTTCGCTGCGGATGTACTTGAGCAGGCTCTCGTCGCCCAGGCTGGTGCCCGAAAGGTTGATGGCACAGGTGTGCACCGGTAGGCCATCCGTGGCCTGGTGCTGCGCCAGCAGGGCGAGCGTGTGCCTTACCACCCAGCGGTCGATGGCGGGCATCATGCCGTAGTGCTCTGCTGCGGGGATGAAGCAGCCGGGGGATACGAGCTCTTCATGGTTTTCGGCAAGGCGCAGCAGCACCTCCAGGTGCATGCCCATGCTGGCACCCTGTAGGGCCGTGATGGTCTGCGCATACAGCCGAAACCGGTCGTGCTCCAGCGCGAGGCGCAGGCGCCGCACCCAATCCATGTCGCCTTCACGGCGGCTCATCTCGATGTCTTCCGCCTGGTAGATGAAGACCTGGTTGCGCCCGCCCTCCTTGGCGCGGTAGCAGGCCATGTCGGCCACGCGCATGGCTTCCTGGATGGTACTGAGCGCGGGGATCAGCTGCACCATGCCGATGCTCAGGCCGGTGGAGAGTTGCCGCCCCTCCCACAGCACGCGCAGTTCGTGCCCGGCCTGGCGCAGTTGCTCTGCAATGCGTGCCGAGGGGCCGGGCGGGCAGTCCTTGAGCAGGATGCCGAACTCGTCCCCGCCCAGCCGCGCCAACGTGTCGCCCTCGCGCAGGTGGCTTTGCAGCATGCGGCAGACCCCGCGCAGCATCTCGTCGCCAGCCTGGTGGCCGCAGGTGTCGTTGATGAGCTTGAACTGGTCCAGGTCCACGTAGAGCAGGGCGCCTTCGCGCCCCATGGCACGCGGCTGGGCGAGCAGGGCCTCCAGCCGGCGCTCGAACTCGCGCCGGTTCACCAGGCCCGTGAGTGCATCGTGGCTGGCCTGCCAGGACAGCTGCTCCACATAGTGCTGTTCGCGCGTCACGTCGTGCAGCACCAGCACCACCCCGCGAGGCTGGGCCTGGTGGTGGATGGGCGAGCCCACCAGTTTGATGGGCACCAGGCTTTGGTCGGGCCGCACCACGGTCGGCGTGAAGCCATCGCGGTGCGTGGGTCCGCCGCGCAGCACCCGCTCCACCAACTGGTCGGCGCCCAGCGGGCCCGTGCCGTCATTGAGCTGCAGCACCTGGGCCAGGGGGCGACCGGTGGCCTCCTGCGCCGCCATGCCCACCAGGGCCTCGGCGGCGGGATTGAGGTACAGCACCCTGCCATGCAGATCGGTGGTCACCACGGCATCGCCAATGGCCGCCAGCGTGACATGCGCCTGCTCGCGCTCCGCGTCGAGCGCCAGCTCCGCACGCTGTCGCTGGGCCAGCAGCGCCCTGGTGTGCCAGGTGGTCAGCAGAATCAGCACGGCGGCCATGCCCATGTTGGCCCAGAGCAGCCATTGCACGATGCGCCGGGAGCTGTCTCCCAGTGATGTACTGAAAGCGCGGGCGGCCGGCGTGGCGCCCGCATTGATGGCACGGATGCTGGCCTGCCAGCCGCGGCGCGTGGCAGCGTCCACCAGCCCTGCGGCATGGCCCTGCCGAATCTCTTCGGCCAGCAGCTGCAGGCTGGCAATGTGCTGGTCTCCGACCAGCCAGTGGGCCAGCGGCTGCTGCATGATCTCGAAGTGGTGGAACCAGCGCAGCAGCCAGATCAGGCTGTCGATGTCATCGGGGTGGTTCTCGCCGCGGGCGAATCCCTCGCGTGCGGCGTTCAGGTCGATGGGGTGAGATTCCAGCAGGGCCAGCCGGGCCGCCTTGTCGCCCAGGGGGGCCTCGACGGCCTTGCGGTACTGCGCGTAGGCGTCTGGGGAGCCGGTAGCGGCGTAGCGGTCCAGGTAGTAGATGGCGTCCTTTTGCCCCTTGGTCCAGAGGCTCTCGCCGGCCACGAAGGCCCGCACGGCGGACAGCACATACAGGCTACCCGAGGCGCAAGCGGCAAGCAAAAGCACCATCAGCAGGAAAGGCCAGGTGATCCGCAGCGTCGAACGCAGCGGTCCTTGGCCTGGTGGCTCGCGCGCGTTGGTCATGCACGGCGGCTGCTGTTGCGCTTCAGGGCCCTGCGGCCCGGTGCGCCTGGAGCGGGCTTGTGTGGCTGGACAATCCCATACCGGTTCCTCCCATGCGGTGGGCTACATCTGCTCCCCAGGCCACCGAGCCGGTGGGTGAGCGAGCGTGCGAGCCTTGGCCGCGCAAGACCACTATATCGGCAACCGGTCGGCTTGGCACCAAATCCTTGGCTGCAGGCACTGCGGCCGCAGATGTGGAAAAACCCGCGTGCCTTGCGGAGCGCGGGTTCGGGGTGGGGTGGCCGGGGGAGGGATCAGCTCGTCGCTGCGTGCGTCCCTACCACCACAGACTGGGTCTTCTCGTCCGGCACCGGCGGCGTGACCAGGTCTTCGATGATGAAGGTGCGGTAGTAGAAGGCCGTGGCAGCGCCTTCGGGAGCGATGGCCGCGACCACCGTATCGGGTTCGTCCTTGCTGTCCATCTGGATCAGCAGGCCGTGGTGGCCGGTACCTGCCAGGTCGGCAATGCGGCGCACCATGTCGCCTTCGGCGCCTACGGAGGGCAGGGGCGCATCGGCAGTGCCCAGTGTGCGCACGATGTCGGCCATGATGGCCTCGGGGCTGGCATAGGCCAGTTCGCCCTTGTGGCCGGCAGCTTCGAGTGCCGTCGCCGCCTGGCGCACGCAGTCCTCGTCGGGGAACAGGGCGAACACATGCCCTGTGGGATAGAACACGCCGCCCATATTGGTCATGGTGGAGTCAAGAATCATTGGCTTCATGGCCGTCTCCTTTGGAGGGGTGGATACTTCTTCCATTGGAGCCGTTGGCAATGTCGCCGTGTGTAGTCCCAGGGACAATTTACCTGTCATCACACATTGGGGCTGTTCCTTCAGCCGATCCAGCGCATCACCCAGGCCGCAAGGCCTGCGCAGTGCAGCACTACCGTTGCCCAGTAAACGACCCGGAACTCGGCCTTGCTCGACTTGTGTCGCAGTGTCTGCTGCGCCACCCAGGCGCCGGGCCATCCGCCCGCCAGTGCCAGCAGGTGCAGGTTCTTCTCTGGCACGCGCCACTGGCCTCTTTGCGCGGCGCCCTTGTCCATGGCGTAGACGACATAGGTCAGCAGATTGACTGCGGCGGCAGCGCCCAGCAGCCACAGGGGCAGCCGTGCGCTCCAGACGCCCCAAGCCAGCAGGGCGACCCACAGCACCATCAGGAGCAGCGCAGGCCCGGTGGATGCCGCGCTGCCCGCGTGGTTTGTGCGCATACGCTGCGGACGGCGGGGTGCGGGCGCTGGTGCCTTGCTCGGCTGGCGTGCCTGCGGTGCCTTCGGCGCGGTGCCCTTGCCGCGTGCCGTGGTGCCGGCCGCCGCCTGCGTGCCCACGGGCTGCACCGCCATGGCCCGGGGGCCTTTGCCGCCGACGTGGATCTCTTCGTAGACCACGGCCTGGCCTTCGCGCGGTGCGCCGCCGCCGCGGAAGTCGCGCACGTGGAAGAACACATCCGCATCGGTGTCCGGGCTGCGGATGAAGCCAAAGGCGCGCTCGGCGTTCCAGCGCGCCACCGTTCCCTGCTTTTGCATGCCGTGGGCTCCAATCAGGCCAAGGTGTGCAAGGGGATGTCCTGCGCCTGCGCCAGCGCATCAAGCTGCGCACGGGTCTGCGTGCGCAGGAAGCCAGCCACCGCCTCGTGCGTGGCGGGGGCGCGCAGCACCTCTGCATCGCCTGTGGCGGGCAGGCCAGCCGCTGCGCACAGGCTGGCAGCAAAGTGGGGCTCCAGCGCGGCCACGGCCACGCGGCCGTCGGCGCAGGGGTAGATGCGGTAGCCGGCGTGGTTGCCGCCCACGTCGCCGCCGGGCGTGGTCAGGCCCCAGTCGCGCGGCTGGGCCAGCCACGCGGCGGCGTCGGCCAGCGCGACTTCGATGCACACGCCGGCGCCGGTGTGGGCGCGCTCCAGCAGGGCCTGCAGCACGGCCTCGCTGGCCATCAGCGATCCGCCCATGTCGGCGTACAGGGTGGGCGGCATCTCGGTGCCGGTGACCAGGCCGGCATCGGCCAGGTAGGTGAGGTCGTGGCCCGGCTCTTCGGCGCGCTCGGCGGCGGCGCCGACGATGCGCACCAGCGACAGGCGCGGGTATTTGGCCTGCAGGGCCTCCCAGCCGAGGCCCAGCTTGGCCAGGGCCGAGGGGCGAAACGAGGTGATCAGCACGTCGGTGCGCGCCAGTTCCTCGTGCAGCGTGGCCTGGCCCTCGGCCGTCTTGAGGTGCGCGTGCAGCACGCGCACGCCCTGGTGCAGCGTGGCATAGGCCGCCGGGCTGTAGATGCCCATCGGGTCGGCGCTTGGGTAGCCGGCCACCGGTGGCGGTTCGAGCTTGGTGCATTCGGCACCCATGCGTGCGCAGCGCATCAGCGCGGCGGGGCCGGGCAGGTTCAGGGCAAGGCTCAGGACGCGGGTGTTGCGCAGGGGCTGGGGCAGGGTGGTGGTGGTCATGTCTCTTTATGGGAATGGAAGGGCGGCGATGCGCAGGCACCCGATGGCCGGAACTTTGGCCAGGCCGAGCGCTCACTCCCTGCGTTATACAAAATTTGTTACCTTCTCCCATTCATGCACCGCAGAACCTATTTGGCCACCCTCGCAGGGTTGGCTGCTTTTCCGGGAGTTACCGTGACCTCGCTCAGCAGTGCCGCCGCCTTGCCCGCGTTGCAATCCCTCAAGCCGTCGCCGCGCATGCCGGTGCTGTTCGTGGGCCATGGCAGCCCGATGAACGCCATCGAGGACAACGCCTGGCGCCGTGCCTGGGAGGCGCTGGGCACGGAGCTGATGGCGCGCGCGGTGCAACCCCAGCTCATCCTGTGCATCTCCGCCCACTGGCTTACGCAGGGTGGCTGGCAGCTCACGGGCATGGCCAGCCCCAAGACCATCCACGACTTCGGCGGCTTTCCGCAGGCGCTGTTCGACCAGCAGTACCCCGCGCCGGGCGCACCGGCCGTGGCGCGCAGCCTGGCCCGAGAGCTGAAATCACCGGCCACCGGCGCGGCGCTGGGGGTGGACGAGGGCGACTGGGGCCTGGACCATGGCACCTGGTCGGTGCTCAAGCCCATGTTCCCCAAGGCGCAGATCCCCTTGCTGCAGCTGAGCATGGACTACAGCCGTGCCCCGGCCGAACACTATGCGCTCGGCCGGCAGCTGGCGGCGCTGCGCGAGCGCGGCGTGCTCATCGTGGGCAGCGGCAACGTGGTACACAACCTGCGCGTGACGCGCCGGGGCACGGCGGCCAACGAGGCCTACGACTGGGCGCAGGAGTTCGATGTCGTGGTGCAGGACCAGATCAAGAAGGGCCAACTCGGTGCGCTGGCGGACTTTCTGAAGCTGGGCCCCGTGGCGAAGCAGGCGCACCCCACCCACGAGCACTACCTGCCGCTGCTGTATGCAGCCGGAGCGGTGCAATCGACCGAAATGCCGCGTTTCTTCAACACCGGCTTCCAGTCGGCGTCTATATCGATGCGCTCGGTGCTGTGGGGGTGAATTCCCGCACGATCTGCAACCAAGGCCAGCGCTGCTGATAGCTCGCGGCCTTGGCGTCGAACAGTGGCAGGTGCAGGCAGGCAGGGTTGGGCCGCAGGATGCCCGCGTACAGCTCATCGAGTCCGTAAGGCGCATGCAGTACCGGGCCTGAAGGCGTCGGTTGCAATCCCACGCAGGTGCAGGGCACCAGAAAGCGGCCAATGCCCTCGCGCGCCGAGGTGAGGGCGGTGTAGGGGTAGCCGAACCAGCCCTCGTACCACAGGTGCACGCGCGCCTGGTTCTTGGCTTCCACGGTGATGGGCAGGTCGGCGAACAGGGCTGCAGCACGCGCCTGCACGGCCTCTTCGGCGGCGGCCGACAGGTCGCCCGCGTCGAAGTAGAACAGGTCGTAGTCCTTGATGCGCGCCTCGGGCGTGTGGCCAGCGTGCAGGTTCCACACCGTCTGGAACAGGCAGCCCGCGACCAGCCAGGCATCGGGCAGGCCCAGCAGCGGCAAACGCCCCAGAATGGCCGCGTTGTGCGGGTTCTGGAGCGCCTGGCTCACGAAGCGGCGCCGCAGCGCCGCTTCATCATTCAACTCAGACAACCTTTGCGATGGATTGGCAGACGTAGTCGATGTTCTTGCTGTTCAGGGCGGCGACGCACATGCGGCCGGTGTCGGTGCCGTACACGCCGAACTCGGTGCGCAGGCGCACCATCTGGTCCTTGGAGAGGCCGGAGTAGCTGAACATGCCGATCTGGGTGGTGATGAAGGACATGTCCTGCTTCACGCCGGCGGCCTTCAGGCCGTCGACCAGCTTCTGGCGCATGGCCTTGATGCGCACGCGCATTTCGGCCAGTTCCTTCTCCCACAGGGCGCGCAGCTCGGGGTTGCCCAGCACGGCGGCCACCACGGCGCCGCCGTGGATGGGTGGGTTGGAGTAGTTCGTGCGGATCACGATCTTGAGCTGGCTCAGCACGCGGCTGGCTTCTTCCTTGTTGGCGCACAGCACCGACAGGCCGCCCACGCGCTCGCCGTACAGGCTGAAGCTCTTGCTGAACGAGGTGGAGACGAAGAAATTCAGGCCGGCGGCCACGAACTTGCCGATCACGGCGCCGTCTTCGGCGATGCCATGGCCAAAGCCCTGGTAGGCCATGTCCAGGAAGGGGGTGAGGTTCTTCGCCTTGACGGCGGCGATCACCTGGTCCCATTGGTCGGCGGTGATGTCGTAGCCGGTGGGGTTGTGGCAGCAGGCGTGCAGCACGACGATGGTGCCGGCCACGGCCGCGTTCAGGCTGGCCAGGAAGCCTTCGAAGTTCACGCCGCGCTTTTCGGCGTCGTAGTAGGCGTAGCTGTCGACTTCGAAGCCCGCGTTGGTGAACAGCGCGCGGTGGTTTTCCCAGCTCGGGTCGGAGATCAGCACCTTGGCGTTCGGGCTCACCTTCTTGAGGAAGTCAGCGCCGATCTTCAGGCCGCCGGTGCCGCCGATGGCCTGCACGGTGGCCACGCGGCCGGAGGTCACGGGCTCGCTGTCGGCGCCGAAGACCAGGCCCTTGACGGCATTGTCATAGGCCACGATGCCGTCGATGGGCAGGTAGCCGCGGGCCGTGGGGGTCGACATCATGGTCTTTTCAGCGGCCTGCACGCATTGCAGCAGGGGCAGCTTGCCGTTGTCGTCGAAATACACGCCCACACCCAGATTGACCTTGTTGGGGTTGGTGTCGGCAGCAAATTGCTCGTTGAGGCCCAGGATGGGGTCGCGGGGTGCCATTTCGACGGCGGTGAACAGAGACATGAAAATCCTTGAAAGGTTGTCAGTAGCGAAGAATCCGGGCGTGGTGTAACGTGCCAGGTTCCGCCGATTTTAACGGCTAGCCCCCACCAACCGTTGACCTACCCCATGCTGGAAATATCAGAAGTCATACCGGATCAGCAAGACGGCGAGTTCGTGCGCTTCCCCGATTCGCCGTTCGAGCTGTTCCAACCGTACCCTCCTGCGGGCGACCAGCCCGAGGCCATCCAAAAGCTCGTCGAGGGGCTGAACGACGGCGAAGCCTTCCAGACCCTGCTCGGGGTGACCGGCTCGGGCAAGACCTTCACCATGGCCAACGTGATCGCCCGCATGGGTCGTCCGGCCATCGTGTTCGCGCCCAACAAGACCCTGGCGGCGCAGCTGTACAGCGAGTTCCGCGAGTTCTTTCCGAAGAACGCCGTGGAGTACTTCGTGAGCTATTACGACTACTACCAGCCCGAGGCCTATGTGCCCCAGCGCGACCTGTTCATCGAGAAGGACAGCGCGATCAACGAGCACATCGAGCAGATGCGCCTGTCATGCACCAAGAGCCTGATGGAGCGCACCGACGTGGTCATCGTCGCCACCGTGTCGGCCATCTACGGCATTGGCGAGCCCGAGAGCTACCACCGCATGGTGATGACCTTGCGCACCGGCGACAAGCTGGGCCAGCGCGACGTGATCGCCCAACTCATCCGCATGCAGTACCAGCGCAACGAGGCCGATTTCTCGCGCGGCAAGTTCCGCGTGCGCGGCGACACCATCGACGTCTTCCCGGCCGAGCACTCGGAGCTGGCCATCCGTATCGAGCTGTTCGACGACGAGATCGAGAGCCTGCAGCTGTTCGACCCGCTCACCGGCCGCGTCAAGCAGAAGATCCCGCGCTTCACGGTCTACCCCAGCAGCCACTATGTGACGCCGCGCGACAAGGTGCTGGCGGCTGTGGAGACCATCAAGATCGAGCTGGCCGAGCGCCTGAAACAGTTGCTGGACGACGGCAAGCTGGTGGAGGCTCAGCGCCTGGAGCAGCGCACCCGCTTCGATCTGGAGATGCTCAGCGAAGTAGGGCACTGCAAGGGCATCGAGAACTACACGCGCCACCTTTCGGGTGCCGCGCCGGGCGACCCGCCGAGCACGCTGACCGACTACATGCCCAAGAACGCGCTGATGTTCCTGGACGAGAGCCACCAGATGATCGGCCAGCTCAACGCCATGTACAGCGGCGACCGCTCGCGCAAGACCACGCTGGTCGAGTATGGCTTTCGCCTGCCGTCGGCGCTGGACAACCGGCCGCTGAAGTTCGAGGAGTTCGAGCAGCGCATGCGCCAGGTGGTGTTCGTCTCGGCCACGCCGGCCGACTACGAAAAAACCCATGCCGGCCAGGTGGTGGACCAGGTGGTGCGCCCCACGGGCCTGGTGGACCCTATTGTGGAGGTGCGCCCCGCCACCCACCAGGTGGATGATGTGCTGCAGGAGATCCGCATCCGCGCCGAGAAGCGCGAGCGCGTGCTCATCACCACGCTGACCAAGCGCATGGCCGAGCAGCTCACTGACTACCTCACGGACAACGGCGTCAAGGTGCGCTATCTGCACAGCGACGTGGACACGGTGGAGCGCGTGGAGATCATCCGCGACCTGCGCCTGGGCGCCTTCGATGTGCTGGTGGGCATCAACCTGCTGCGCGAAGGGCTCGATATCCCCGAGGTGTCGCTGGTGGCCATTCTGGACGCCGACAAGGAGGGCTTCCTGCGGGCCGAGCGCAGCCTGATCCAGACCATAGGCCGTGCGGCGCGCAACCTGAATGGCCACGCCATCCTGTATGCCGACCGCATCACCGACTCCATGAAAAAAGCCATGGGAGAGACGGAACGCCGGCGCATCAAACAGATCGCACACAACGAGGCCCACGGAATCACGCCGCGCAGCATTGTCAAGAGGGTAAGAGACCTGATTGACGGCGTCTATAGCGAGAAAGCGGGCAAGGATGCCGAGCGCCTGGAGCAGGAAACGCTGCAGCGCGCCAAGGTCGAGGACATGTCCGAGAAGGACGTGGCGCGCGAGATCAAGCGGCTGGAGAAGGCCATGCTCGACCACGCGCGCAACCTCGAGTTCGAGCAGGCGGCCCGCGTGCGGGACCAGCTCACGCGCCTGAAGGACCAGGCCTTCGGTGCGCATGGCAATGATTCCGTGGCCTTGTGAAAGCGAGTTTGCACCCCGACATGAGGACGGGGAAGTGCATTCCTGGCGAATTGGGCGGTCCGTAAAAACGCGTATGGGGAAATAGTGACCCGCTGGTTTCTTATCCCGACTGATTCGATAGGGATTTGTGCTATACTCCTACAAACTACTCAAGAACAAAGCCCAGCGATGAAGGGCTCCGCAGCGGACAACGGTGCGGAGTAAGGGGCGGAGACGGTGTCGTTGCTGGCCAACAGTCAGCAGTCGGCAGTTTCTACAACGAACAAGCCTTAGCACAAGGAGCTTGCGATGCGTCTCACTACCAAAGGCCGTTTTGCGGTCACCGCCATGATTGACCTGGCCCTGCGCCAGAACAACGGACCCGTCACCCTGGCTGCCATCAGCCAGCGCCAGCAGATTTCGCTGTCCTACCTGGAACAGCTGTTCGGCAAGCTGCGCCGCCATGAACTGGTGGAATCCACCCGTGGCCCCGGCGGCGGCTACACCCTGGCCCGCAAGGCGGGCGACATCACGGTGGCCGACATCATCGTATCCGTGGACGAACCCATTGACGCCACCCAGTGCGGCGGCAAGGAAAACTGCCTGGGCGAAGCCGGCCGTTGCATGACGCACGAGCTGTGGGCCTCGCTGAACCAGCGCATGGTCGAGTTCCTCGACTCCGTCACGCTGCAAAAGCTGGTGGAAGAGCAACTGGCCAAGGGTGTGCAGATCGAAGACAAGCCGATCGTGCGCCGCGCCATCTCGACCACCCCTGTGGTCAAGCCGATCCGTGTGAATGCGCCGAATTCGGTGTTCGCACTCGGCAACGTGTTCGCCAAGTCCTGACCTCCAGGTCGACCATGCCGGCCCTGGGGTCGGCACCGCCCTGAACGTTTTTTACTGTACTGCCCCTTGTTGTTTGCAAGCCAGCAACCTTCCTGAGCCAGCCACGCCATGACTCCACACTTTCCCATCTATCTCGACTACGGCGCAACCACGCCGGTGGACCCCCGCGTGGTGGACGCCATGATCCCCTGGTTGCGCGAGCACTTCGGCAACCCGGCATCGCGCAGCCATGCCTGGGGCTGGGAAGCGGAAGAGGCGGTGGAAAAGGCGCGTGTGCAGGTGGCCGAGCTGATCAACGCCGACCCGCGCGAGATCGTCTGGACCAGTGGCGCCACGGAATCGATCAACCTGGCCCTGAAGGGCGCGGCCCAGTTCTACAAGGGCAAGGGCAAGCACCTGATCACGCTCAAGACCGAGCACAAGGCCGTGCTGGACACCGTGCGCGAGCTCGAACGCCAGGGCTTTGAAGCCACCTACCTCGACGTCAAGGAAGACGGCCTGGTGGACCTGGAGGCCCTGAAGGCCGCCATCCGCCCCGACACGGTGCTCGTGAGCATCCTGTTCGTGAACAACGAGATCGGCGTGATCCAGGACATCCCGGCCATCGGCGCACTGTGCCGTGAAAAAGGCGTGCTGCTGCACGTGGATGCAGCGCAGGCCACGGGCCGCGTCGAGATCGACATGAACACCCTGCCCATCGACCTGATGAGCATGACCGCGCACAAGACCTACGGCCCCAAGGGCGTGGGCGCCCTGTACGTGCGCCGCAAGCCCCGCGTGCGCCTGGAAGCCCAGATGCACGGTGGCGGCCATGAGCGCGGCATGCGCTCGGGCACCTTGCCCACGCACCAGATCGTGGGCATGGGCGAGGCCTTCCGCATCGCCAAGGAAGAAATGGCCGAGTCCAACGCCAAGGCGTACGCGCTGCAGCAGCGCCTGCTCAATGGCTTGAAGGACATCGAACAGGTGTTCATCAACGGCAGCATGGAGCGCCGCGTGCCGCAGAACCTGAACATGAGCTTCAACTTCGTCGAAGGCGAATCGCTCATCATGGGCATCAAGGGCCTGGCCGTGTCGTCGGGCTCCGCCTGCACCTCGGCCAGCCTGGAGCCCAGCTACGTGCTGCGTGCCCTGGGCCGCAGCGACGAGCTGGCCCACAGCAGCCTGCGCATGACCATCGGCCGTTTCACGACCGAGGAAGAGATCGACTACGCCATTGGCACCATCCGCGAGAACGTCGCCCGCCTGCGCGAGCTGAGCCCGCTGTGGGAGATGTACCAGGATGGCATCGACATCAGCACCATCCAGTGGGCTGCGCACTGACCGAATTGCATTTGACGAATTGAAGAGGTACACATCATGGCTTATTCAGACAAAGTGGTTGACCATTACGAGAACCCCCGCAACGTGGGTTCCTTCGACAAGGGTGACGATTCGGTGGGCACCGGCATGGTGGGCGCGCCCGCCTGCGGCGACGTGATGAAGCTGCAGATCAAGGTGAACCCCGAAACCGGCGTGATCGAAGACGCACGCTTCAAGACCTATGGCTGCGGCTCGGCCATCGCCTCGTCCTCGCTCGTGACCGAATGGGTCAAGGGCAAGACGCTGGACGAAGCGGCTGCATTGAAGAACAGCGTGATCGCCGAAGAGCTGGCCCTGCCGCCCGTCAAGATCCACTGCTCCATCCTCGCGGAAGACGCCATCAAGGCCGCAGTGCTCGACTACAAGACCAAGCACGCTGCCGCAGTGGCTGCCTGATCGACCATGGCCATCACGCTGACCGAAGCCGCTGCGCGGCACGTGACCCGCTACCTGTCCCGCCGGGGCAAGGGGCTGGGCGTGCGCCTGGGCGTCAAGACCACGGGCTGCTCGGGCCTGGCCTACCAGCTCGAGTACGTGGACGACAGCGCGCCTGAAGACGTGGTGTTCGAGAACCATGGCGTGAAGTTGCTGATCGACCCCAAGAGCCTGGCCTACATCGACGGCACCGAGCTCGACTTCGTGCGCGAGGGCCTGAACGAAGGCTTCAAGTTCAACAACCCCAACGAGCGCGACCGCTGCGGTTGCGGCGAGAGCTTCCGCGTCTAGTCGCTTGCTGTGCCGGCCCTGGTGCCGGCGCCGACTGCCCAGCCAAACCGCCATCGCACCTCTGTGCTGGCGGTTTTTTCTTGACCCTTTCCCCTCCATGAACCTGCAATCCGACGATTTCGAGCTGTTCGGCCTGGCGCAGCGCTTTGCGCAGGAGCGCAGCGCCATCGATGCGCGCTGGAAGGAGCTACAGCGCGAAGCCCATCCCGACAAGTTCGCCGCCCAGGGCGCCGCCGCCCAGCGCGTGGCCATGCAATGGTCGGTGCGCATCAACGAGGCCTACCAGCGCCTGAAGGACCCGCTGCGCCGCGCCGCCTACCTGTGCGAGCTGCGCGCTGCCCCCATCCGCGCCGAGGACAACACGGCCATGCCGGCGGCCTTTCTGATGCAGCAGATGGAATGGCGCGAAGCGCTCGAAGACGCAGAGGGTGAGGCCGCTCTGGAGGCTCTGGACGACGAGGTACAGCAGGCGCGGCGCGCAGCGCTGGCCCGCTGCGGCCAGTTGCTGGACGACGAGGGCGATGCCGCAGGCGCGGCGCGCGAGGTCAGAGCCCTCATGTTCATTGCGCGATTTGCCGACGACATCGAACGCCGCCGGGATCAACTGGGACAATAGAGGGTAGCGGGGCTTGCCCCCTTTCCTGCGGGCCGCGCGGCGGGCTTGCAGACAACGTAGAACACGACGACAAGAATCACTCCATGGCGCTTTTGCAGATCTCCGAACCCGGCCAGTCCCCCGACCCGCACCAGCGGCGCTTTGCCGTGGGCATCGACCTCGGGACCACGCATTCCCTGGTGGCGGCCGTGCGCAACGGCGTGGCCGAATGCCTGCCCGACGACCAGGGCCGGGTGCTGCTGCCCTCGGTGGTGCGCTACCTGGAGGAGGGCGGCCGCCAGATCGGGCACGACGCCGTGGCCGCGCAGGTGGAGGACCCGCGCAACACCATTGCCTCGGTCAAGCGTTTCATGGGCCGGGGCCTGGCCGACGTGGCCGATGCCGGCAAGCTGCCCTACGACTTCGTGCCCCCGGCCGACAGCGCCCTGGGCATGGTGAGTCTGGCCACCGTGGGCGGCGTGAAGTCGCCCGTGGAGGTGAGCGCCGAGATCCTGGCCACGCTGCGCTACCGCGCCGAAGACACCTTCAACGACGACCTGTACGGCGCGGTGATCACCGTGCCCGCGTACTTCGACGACGCCCAGCGCCAGGCCACCAAGGACGCGGCCCAACTGGCCGGCATCCACCTGCTGCGCCTGATCAACGAGCCCACGGCCGCAGCCATCGCCTACGGGCTGGACAATGGCAGCGAGGGCGTCTACGCCGTGTACGACCTGGGTGGCGGCACCTTCGATATCTCCATCCTGCGCCTCACGCAGGGGGTGTTCGAGGTCATCGCCACGGGCGGCGACTCTGCCCTGGGCGGCGACGACTACGATGCCGCCCTGGCCGAGTGGGTGCTGCAGCAACTGGGCCGCACGGTGGAGGCGCCCGGCGACAAGGTCGCGGCCCGCATGGCGGCACGTGCCTGCAAGGAGGCGCTGAGCGCCGCCGACAGCGCCCCCTTCACCGCACAGCTGGCAGGCGAGGGCGTGCAGTACGCCGTTTCGCGCGCGGATTTCGAGGCCGCCACGGCGCCGCTCACGGCGCGCTCCATGGTGGCAGTGCGCCGTGCGCTGCGCGATGCACACCTCACCCGCGAGGAAGTGCAGGGCGTGGTCATGGTCGGTGGCTCCACCCGCATGCCGCAGGTGCAGCAGGCCGTGGCCGACTTCTTCGGCACCACACCGCTGACCAACCTCAACCCCGACGAGGTGGTGGCCCTGGGCGCCTCGATCCAGGCCAACCAGCTGGCCGGCAACAACACGGCGGGCGACCTGCTGCTGCTCGACGTGATCCCGCTGTCGCTGGGCATCGAGACCATGGGTGGCCTGGTGGAGCGCATCGTGGCGCGCAACGAGACCATTCCCACCGCCAAGGCGCAGGACTTCACCACCTACAAGGACGGCCAGACCGCCCTGGCCATCCACGTGCTGCAAGGCGAGCGTGACCTGGTGCAGGACTGCCGGAGCCTCGCGCGCTTCGAGTTGCGCGGCATTCCGGCCATGGCGGCCGGCGCGGCGCGCATCCGCGTGACCTTCACCGTCGATGCCGACGGCCTTTTGAGCGTGAGCGCCAAGGAGCAGGGCAGCGGGGTGGAAGCACGCATCGACGTGAAGCCCTCCTACGGCCTGTCGGACGACGAGATCGCCCGCATGCTGCAGGACGGCTTTGCCACCGCAGCGCAGGACATGCGCGCCCGCGCCGTGGTCGAGGCCCGCGTGGACGCCGACCGCATGCTGCTGGCCACCCAGAGTGCGCTCGACGCCGATGGCGACGTGCTGTCGGCCGCAGAGCGCACCGAGATCGACGCCCTGATGCAGGCCCTGCGCCAGCAGCGCGAATCGGACGATGCCGCCGTGATCGAGGCCGCCACCGAAGCCCTGGCCAAGGGCACGGAAGCCTTTGCCGCGCAGCGCATGAACCGCGGCATCCAGCAGGCGCTGGCCGGCCGCAACGTGCAGTCCTTCTGACCGCCCCTTTTTCATCCCTTACAAGAACAAGACGCCCGCCATGCCCGTCATCCGAATCCTGCCCCACCCGGAATACTGTCCTGCCGGCGCCGAAATCACGGCGCCTGCCGGCACCTCGATCTGCGAGGCCATGCTGGACAACCACATCGACATCGAGCACGCCTGCGACATGAGCTGCGCCTGCACCACCTGCCACGTCATCGTGCGCCAGGGCCTGTCCTCGCTCAACGATGCCGAAGAAGAAGAGGAAGACCTGCTGGACCGCGCCTGGGGCCTGGAACCCCAATCGCGCCTGTCCTGCCAGGCCATCCTGGCGCAAACCGATGTGACCGTGGAAATCCCCAAGTACACGATCAACCACGCGAAAGAGAATCACTGACATGACACGGCAGATCGTTCTCGATACCGAAACCACCGGCCTCTCGGCCGAAGGTGGCGACCGCATCATCGAACTCGGTTGCGTGGAGCTGTTCAACCGCAAGCTCACCGGCAACAACCTGCATTTCTACTTCAACCCGGGGCGCGATAGCCACGAGGACGCGCTCAAGGTGCACGGCATCAGCAACGAGTTCCTGCGCGACAAGCCCAAGTTCGCCGAGCTGGCGCCCGACATCCTTGAGTACCTGAAGGACGCCGAGGTCATCATCCACAACGCGGCCTTCGACGTGGGCTTTTTGAACAAGGAGCTCGAACTCACGGGCCGCCCGCCGCTCAAGACCTACGTGGGCAGCGTGACCGACACCCTGGCCATGGCCAAGGAGATGTTCCCCGGCAAGCGCAACTCGCTGGACGCGCTGTGCGACCGCCTGGAGGTGGACAACTCGGGCCGCACGCTGCACGGCGCCTTGCTCGATGCCGAGCTGCTGGCCGACGTCTACATCAACATGACGCGCGGGCAGGATGCGCTGCTGGTGATCGACGACACGGACGACAGCGCCGGCGGCATCAGCGTGGCTGCCATCGACCTGAGCGCCCTGGTGCTGCCCGTGCTGCCTGCCAGCGAACAGGAAGTGGCGTCGCACGCCGATGTGCTCACGCAGATCGACAAGGCCAGCAACGGCAAGACAATCTGGCGAAAATTCCAGACGGCCTGAAAAGTTGGGCTATAATCGAAGGCTTGTCGCAGCGACAAA
>NZ_LMIH01000016.1:173548-173665 GCF_001428645.1 Acidovorax sp. Root217 | reverse complement strand
CAGGGGTAGAGCACTGCATTCACACTGCAGGGGTCGCAAGTTCGAAACTTGCATCTCCCACCACCCACGCTCGCAGACAGGCCACGGCAAAGTCCTTCGCACGAAGGATGGCGCTGC
>NZ_LMIH01000016.1:0-173509 GCF_001428645.1 Acidovorax sp. Root217 | reverse complement strand
CAGGGGTAGAGCACTGCATTCACACTGCAGGGGTCGCAAGTTCGAAACTTGCATCTCCCACCAATTCGAAACCCTTGCAGATTGCGGTCTGCAAGGGTTTTTTCGTTTCGGTTCAGTTATTCGTCTTGCCGCAGCCCGCCGCGCAGTTGCCGGCCGCCGTGAACTCCATGGTTCGGCCAGACAGCGGCACGATGACCGGTACGCGCGAGGCCTTGATGAAGGCCTCGGTCTTGCTGCCGGGCCGCACCACGCCATCCACCGTGCCGACCTCGTTGACGTGAGACGCGATCACGGATGCCGGCTTGACCAGGTCGTTGATAACGTAGGCGGCCTCCGCAGGGCCGGTGCTGAAACCGTCGCCGATGTTCATCACCGCCAGCTTGGCCTTGTAGTAGTCGCGCACCACGCGTTCCTGGTCGGCGGTGATGCCGGTGTCGCCCGACAGGTAGGCCACCAGCCCGTTGCTGAAGGTCAGCACATAGCCGGTTGCCAGGCCGACGTCGCCGGCAATGCCGGCCGCCTTCATCGCATCGCCCAACTGGCCGCCGATGTAGTCCGGGTCCACGCCGTTGCTGTGCACGGCCGTCACCGTGGCGATGCGCACGCCCCCCACCGTGACACTGCCGCCGAAGCGAGCCAGCATCGAGTTGGCCGGGTCGCCGCCATTGGCCTTGAGCTTGGCCGCGAAGAAGGGCGGCATCTCGCTGCCGGTCACAATCTTGGACTTCTTGGCCAGCGCGATGTTCACCGCGCTGGAGTTGGGCAGGGCCGAGACCGACATGTCGGGGCTGGCACAGGTCCCGGAATTGGGTGCCTTGTTGTGCGCATTGCCGATGTGGTCGCCGTGCATGTGGCTCACCAGGATGATGTCGATCTTGCCCAGGCGCGGGTCATTGGCACCGGCTACCGTGCGGCCCGGGTCGTACAGCACGCGTGTGCCGTTGGGGTCCTCGAAGACCAGGGCCCGGTCCTGCGGGCACAGCTCACCCTCGATGCCTCCCAAGGGCGTCACCTTCACGGTCTGGGCCTGGGCCGAAAGGGTGGTGGCCAGCAAGAGGGCGGCGGCATAACATGTCAGGCGCATGGGATCTCCTTGAAAGTGGGGATGGGAAAGGGTCAGCGCTGCGGCGCCGGGTCGGCGACGGCAGCGCCCTCGATGCCATGGCGCTTGAGCGCCGCGGCGACAAAGCCGCTGGCCTTCATGCGTTCCACGAAGGCATGCAGCGTGGCCCGCGCCAGCGGTGGGCGGCTGGCCGGCACACCCATGGCCTGCTCGATCACCATGAAGCGGCCGGGCAGCAGCCGCACGCCGGGCACGCGCTGCGCATCGGCCTCCAGCTGCTGGCGCACACCGGCCGCAACGTCGAGCTTGCGCGAGATGAATTCGTCGACCACCTGGGGCGAGGTCGGAGCCCGCACCAGTGTGGCCTGCTTGATCTCGCGGGTGAGGAACAGGTCGTAGGCACTGCCCTTGCCGACCACCACCGTGGTGCCCGGCCGGTCGACCTGGGCGTTGGCCGCCAGCGGCGAATCGGCGCGCACCAGGTAGGCGCCCTCGATCACCACATAGGCCGCAGTGAACGACACGCCTTCACCGCGCACCGGGTCGATGGCGAAGAAGCCGACGTCGGCCGCACCCGCACGCACCACCTCCACCGACTTGCCGGCCGCATCCACGGCCTTGAGCTCCACCGGAACACCGAGTTGCCGCCCGAGCTCCTGCGCCAGATCGACGGATACGCCCTTGAGCGCACCCGTTGCCGCATCGCGCGAGGCGAGCACCGGGTTGCCCAGGTTGATTGAGGCCCGCAGCGTCCCGTCCGGCGCCAGTGCCCGGATGGCTTCCGCCGACATGGGCGGGGAGGACGGCGACCCGGTGGGCGCCGGGGTGGCGCAGCCCCCCAACAGGGCTGCGAACAGCAGCGGCGCAAGGCTTTGCGGTACGGGGAGACGGGCGAGCGGGCTGGGCAGAGGCAAGGCAGTGCTCCTTCTTTGGTCGGATGGCGATGGGCCGCCGGGTTGGCGCACACATGGCCGACGGATTGTGTCGCCGGGCATGAAAACGGAAAACAATGGATAACCCTAAGTCAACTAAAACATCAAAAGTGTTGACAGTCTAGCGGCTTGGTGAAAACAATTGACCCTCTTGTTATGGAATTGCAATGCCCCATTTGCCCGCATCTGCTGCGCTATCGCGCTTTCGCGTCATTGACCTGACCCAGGTCCGCGCCGGACCCACCGCCTGCCGCCAACTGGCCGACTGGGGCGCCGATGTGGTGCAGGTGCAGATGCCCGAGCACATGCGCGGTGATGACACGCTGGGTGGCCAGGATGGATCCGACTACCAATACACCCACCGCAACAAGCGTTCGATCACGCTCAACCTCAAGGAGGAGGAGGGCATCGCCACGCTCAAGCGCCTGATCGCCACTGCGGACGTGGTGGTGGAGAACTTCCGGCCGGACGTGAAGTACCGCCTGGGCATCGACTACGACAGCCTGGCCAAAGACCATCCCGGCCTCATCTATGCCAGCATCTCGGGTTTTGGCCAGACCGGGCCGCTGGCGCAGCGCCCGGGGTTCGATCAGATCGCGCAGGGCATGGGCGGCCTGATGTCGGTGACCGGCCTGCCCGGCGAAGGGCCGATCCGCGTGGGCATCCCCATCGCCGATCTGTGTGCCGGCATCTTTGCGGCCCAGGGCATCCTGGTGGCGCTGCTCGAACGCGGAGCGTCGGGCAAGGGGCAGTGGCTGCACACCTCGTTGCTCGAATCCATGGTCTACATGCTCGATTTCCAGACTTCCCGCTTTCTCATCGATGGCGAGGTGGCGACGCAGGCCGGCAATTTCCACCCGACCAGCATTCCCACCGGGGTCTACAAGGCCCGCGACGGCTACATGAATATCGCCGTCTTCGGCTCCAAGATCTGGGAGCGCTTTTGCAACATCCTCGGTGCGCCAGAGTGGATCGCGGACCCGCGCTACCACGACAAGCCCTCGCGCTCGGTCAACCGCGACACCCTCAACGCCGAGATCAACCTGCGCCTGGCCGCGCAGGACCGCGCACACTGGGTCGAGAAGTTCAATGAGGGCGGCGTGGCCTGCGGCCTGATCAGCGACATGCGCGAGGTGTTCGCCGAGCCGCAGATCGATCACCTGGGCATGGTCAAGGAGGTGGTGTCCGAGCGCCTGGGGCCGCAGCGGCTGGTGGGACAACCGGTGCAGCTCGAACGCACCCCCAGCACCATCGTGCGCGCCGCGCCGCGCCGGGGCCAGCACACCGAGGAGGTGCTGCAGGAACTGGGGCTCTCGGCAGAGCACATCGCCCAGATGAAGGAACAGGGAGTTTTCTGATGTCCGAACCCCTCTATGAATCCGGCACCGAGCGGGTGCTTTCCTGGCTCGACGGCAATGCGCTGCACGTGCAGTTCAACAACCTGGCACGGCACAACGCCCTGTCCGTCGACATGTGGGAGGCCGTGCCCCGGCTGCTGAACGTAGCGCAGGGCGACGACCGCGTGCGCCTGGTGGTGTTCTCGGGCGCGGGCGACAAGGCCTTCGTGTCCGGGGCGGACATTTCGCAGTTCGAGGACATGCGGGCGGCCCGCGAGGCCGTGGCGCGCTACGAGGCCATGGCCGAAGAGGCGCTCATGGCCATCCATGACTTTCCCAAGCCCACCCTGGCCAGCATTCGAGGCTACTGCATCGGCGGCGGCGTGAACGTGGCCATCAGCTGCGACATCCGCATTGCGGCCGACGATGCGGTGTTCTCCGTGCCGGCGGCCCGCCTGGGCCTGGGCTACCGCTACTCGGCCATGAAGAACCTGGTCGACCTCGTGGGCCCGGGCGTCGCCAAGGATCTGTTCTTCACCGCCCGCCGCATCGACGCGGCCGAAGCCAAGGCCGTGGGCTTGGTCACCCGCACGGCCCCTGTCGAAGCCCTGGCCGCGCTGCTGGCCGAATACACCGGCACCATCGGCCAAAACGCGCCGCTGACCATCGCCGCCGGCAAGGCCATCACGCGCGAGATCCTCAAGCCCTCGACGGACATCGACCTGCCGCTGTGCACATCGCTGATCCAAGGGTGCTTTCAGAGTACCGACTACACCGAGGGCCGCACGGCCTTCATGGAAAAGCGCAAGCCGGTCTTCACCGGCCGCTGAATCCCTCACCATAAGGAACCGACCCATGGGCCCGAAACAGATGCAGTCCTACTGGATGCAGCAAAACGACGACTCATCGCTGCTGGAGCAGCGCAGCGTGCCGGTGCCCACACCGGGCGCGCAGCAACTGCTGGTGCGTGTGCGTGCCGCATCGCTCAACCGCGGTGAGTTTGTTGCCGGCCATGGGCTGCACGGCGCTCCCGGCAGCTGGAAGGCCATTGGCGGCGAATGTTCGGGCGAGGTGGTAGCGCTGGGGGAAGGCACCACCGGCTTTGCCATCGGCGACCGCAGCATGGGCCGCTGTGCGGGGGCCTTCGCGGAGTACGCGCTGATCGATGCCGCCGAGGCGATGCACGTGCCGGCCGCCCTGTCGTGGGAGGAGGCGGGCAGCATTCCGCTGACCTTTCTCGTTTCCTACGACATGCTGGTATTGCAGGGCGGGCTCGAAGCAGGCCAGTGGGTGCTGATCAACGGCGTGTCGTCCGGCGTGGGCGTCGCCTCGCTGCAGCTGGCCAAGGCGCTGGGGGCCCAGGTCATCGGTACCTCCGGCTCAAGGGAAAAGCTCGAACTTCTGGCTTCTCTCGGCCTCGACCTGGGCATTCCCACCCGGGCCCCGGATTTCTCTGGACAGGTGCTTGAAGCGACCGCAGGCAAAGGTGTCAACCTCGCCATCAACACGGTGGGCGGTACGGTCTTCGCGGAGAGCATCCGCTGCCTGGCCTTCGAGGGCAAGTTGGCAACCGTGGGCTACGTGGATGGCGTGGTGCATGGGGACATCGACCTCGGCGCGCTGCATGCCAGGCGCCTGACCGTCTTCGGCGTATCGAACAAGCTGCGCAGCAAGGCACAGAAATCCGCCGCGGTTCCGCGCTTCGTGGCCGAGGTGCTGCCCTTGTTCGCCAGCGGCCGCATCCGCCCCCGGATCGACGAGGTGGTGGACTTCGCCCACCTGGCGCAGGCCAAGGCGCGCATGGAAGCGGGCGCGCATGCCGGAAAGATCGTTCTGCGCATGCCCACGTAGCCCCCGCAACGGTACACCAGGAGACAAATCAATGAACCACAACAAGCTGCTGTTGGCGATGGCCCTCGTGGCCTGCGCCACCAGCGCCATCGGCCAGTCCACGCCGGCCAATTACCCCACCAAGCCGATCCGGCTGGTGGTGGGCTTTGCGCCCGGCGGCGCGGCCGACTATGTGGCCCGGGCGATGGGCGACGCCTTCTCCAAGGAGCTTGGCCAGCCCGTCGTCATCGACAACAAGCCGGGCAATGGATCGAGCATCGCGGCGGACATCGTGGCCAAGTCGTCGCCCGACGGCTACACCCTGCTCATTGCCAGCCCCAGCAGCATCTCCGTCAACCCGGCTCTCAATCCCAAGCTGACCTACACCGCCCGAGATCTGGCGCCGGTCACCCGCATCACGACCTCGCCGCTGGTGCTGGCGGTCCATCCCGCCACCGGCATCAATTCGGTGCAGGACCTGATCAAGGCGGCGCAGAAGGACCCGGGCAAGCTCAACTATTCCACGTCGGGCAATGGCTCGGCCCCGCACCTGGGTGCGGCGCTGTTCAGCCAGGTGACGAAGACCGAGATGACCCACGTGCCCTACCGGGGCGGCAGCCTGGCGATCCAGTCCGTCATGGCCGGCGACACCCAGGTCACGTTCGGCACCTCGCCGTCGGTGCTGCCCATGACCAGCAGCGGCAAGCTGCGCGCTCTGGCGGTGAGCACCCGGGAGCGCTCGCCGCTTGTGCCGCAGTTGCCGGGCATGCGCGAAGCCGGGTTGCCGGATTACGACCTCGAGTTCTGGTACGGCATGTTCCTGCCGGCCAACACGCCCGCGCCCATCCTGCAAAAGGTGTTCGCGGCCACCGTGGCGGCCATGCAGAAGCCGTCGGTCAAGGCTGCGCTCGCCCGCGACGGGACCGAAGTGTCCCTGTCCGGCTCGCCGGCGGACTTCGGCCGGTTCCTCGAAGAGGACGGCAAGTTCTGGGTCGGCCTGGTCAAGAGCGCCAATGTGAAGGTCGAATGAGCGCACGGTCTCCGCAACGGGCGCAGGTACGATCCACCCCCATGACGACATCCCCTTCGGTCCCCCGCGGCGCAGGCCTTTCGAACTCCATCGTGGAGCAGCTCAAGCAGCTGATCTACACGGGGGAGTTCAAGCCGGGCGACCGCCTCAACGAGGCGGCGCTGGCCCTGCGCATGGGCACCAGCCGCGGCCCCATCCGCGAAGCCGTGCGGGTGCTGGCCGGGCTGGGCATCGTCACCGCAGTTCCGAACAAAGGCGTGTACGTGCGCCAGCTCACGCTGCGCGAAGCGCTGGAACTGTACGAACTGCGCGCCCTGGTGTTCGGCTATGCGGCCGAGCGCGCATGCGACCACATGACCGAAGAACACCGCCAGCGCTGCGAGGCGCTGCTGGCGGGCATGGACCAGGCCTGCGAGGCAGGGGAGGGCACCGTCTACTACGAGCTCAACCTGCAGTTCCACGCGCTGATCATGCAGCTGTCGAACAACCGGCGTGCGCAGCAGGCCTATGACGACTATGTCAAGGAGTTGCACCTGGTGCGGCGCCGCTACTTCAATGCGCCGGGCAACATGCGGCGCTCCAACGTCGAGCACCGCGCGATCTTCGACGCCATCGCGGCCAACAACGCCGCGCGGGCCCGCGCCGCTGCCGAGCGCCATGTGCAGGCGGGGCGCGTGCGGCTGATGGCCTTCTTCGAAGACAGCTGATGGAGCCAGGTGCCTGGCGCGCCACGCGGCGTGCCAGGGCCTCTGGTGGATGGAAAGAAAAGGTGCTGCCTGTTCGGGCACCTCGGCGACGCACGGGCTGAGGGCACAGCCTCCCCGCGATGGCAGTCTGCCCTGCAAGGCCGCCACGCAGAACCACCACAGGAGACAGACATGAGCATGCAACGACGGCGCATTCTGCAGGCGGCCCCTGCCTTGATCGTCCCGGCCGGGCTGGGCTGGCAGGCCGCGCGGGCACAGGCCTACCCGGACAAGCCCATCCGCTACATCGTGCCCGTGGCGGCCGGTGGCGGCAGCGACCTGATCGGCCGCACCGTCACCGAGCGCTGGGGCCGCTCGCTCGGGCAGCAGTTCGTGGTGGAGAACGTCGGCGGTGGCGGCGGCGTCATCGCCTGCCAGAACACGGCGCGCGCGCCCGCCGACGGCTACACGCTGATGCAGGGCTACGTCGCCACCCACGGCACCAGCCCTGCCACGCGCAAGCTGCCGTACGACCCGGTCAAGGACTTCACGGCCATCGGCATGATCGGCGCCACCCCGAACGTGCTGATCGTGGATGCCAACCTGCCGGTGAAGGACTTCAAGGGCTTCGTCGACTACCTCAAGGACAACCGCGGCAAGGTGAGCTACGGCTCGGCAGGTGCCGGCTCGCTCACCCACCTGACCATGGAGCTGCTGACCCAGCAGCTCGGCACGCCGCTGACCCACGTGCCCTACCGCGGCGTGGCGCCCGCCATCACCGACGTGATCGGTGGCCAGACGCAGGCCTGCTTTCCGGGCCTGGCCGCCGCACTGCCGCACCTGCGCTCGGGCCGGGTGCGGGCCATCGCCGTCACCGGGCTGGCGCGGGCGCAGCAGATCAAGGACATTCCCACCTTCGAGGAACTGGGCTTGAAGAACCTGGATGCCGTGCAGTGGTACGGCGTGGTCGGCCCCGCAGGCCTGCCCCCGGCCATCGTCGCCCGGCTCAACGAGACCCTGGGCGCCGTGCTGCGCGCCCCCGAAATGCTCGACAAGCTGGCTGGCGAGGCCGTGGAGCCATCGCCCATGGGATCCGCAGAGTTCACCGCCTACATCCGCAACGACGTGGCGCGCTGGACGGCCCTGGCCAGGGAACGCAAGATTTCGCTGGACGCATGAGCAGCGCTTCCGGCTGCGACTGCCTGCGGGAACCCGGCTTATGCCGCTGAGTGCCTGGCGCACCGGCCCCGTTTTTTCATCCAATCCCAAGTCACACATACCATGGCACGCAATACCCAGGTCGCCGCCGACCACAACGCCCCTCCCATCACCCGCATCCTGGCCGAGTACGTCGCGCAGCATCCCTCGCGCGGCTGGAGCGACGCCGTGGAACACGAAGCGCACCGCACCTTCCTGAACTGGCTGGGCTGCGCCATCGGTGCTGCGCGCCACGAAACCGCCGACATGGCGCTGGCCGCCATCGCCGTGCTGCAGCCCGCGCCCCAGGCCACGGTGGCCGGGCGCAGCGAGCGCGTGGACATCGCCAGCGCGGCGCTGGTCAACGGCATCACCTCGCACACCTTCGACTTCGACGATACGCACCTCAAGACCATCATCCACCCGGCAGGCCCGGTGGCTTCTGCGGCGTTTGCGCTGGCAGAGCACACCGGTGCCAGCGGCCGCCAGCTGATCGACGCACTGGTGCTCGGCATCGACGTGGCCTGCCGCGTGGGCAACACCATCTACCCGGACCACTACGACCGCGGCTGGCACATCACCGGCTCCACCGGCATGCTGGGGGCCGCTGCGGCCTGTGCCCGCCTGCTGGGGCTGGACGTGCGCCAGACCCAGATGGCCCTGGGCATCGCCGCCTCCCAGCCCGTGGGCCTGCGCGAGCAGTTCGGCACCATGACCAAGCCGTTCCACCCAGGCGCCGCAGCGCGCGCGGGCCTGATGTCGGCGCTGCTGGCGCAGCAGGGCTTCACCGCCAGCGCGCGGGCGCTGGAGGCACCGCGCGGCTTCGTGCAGGTGATCTCGCCCAAGGCCACCTGGTCGGAAGTGACCGACGAACTGGGCCAGCGCTTCGAGATCTCGTTCAACGCCTACAAGCCGTTTGCCTGCGGCATCGTGATCCACCCCAGCATCGACGCCTGCGTGCAGTTGCGCGCCCAGGGCGTGCGGGCAGCCGACGTTGAACGCATCGAGCTGAGCGTGCATTCGCTGGTGCTGGAGCTCACCGGCAAGAAGGAGCCGGCCGACGGCCTGGCTGCCAAGTTCAGCGTATACCACGGCTGCGCGGCCGGGCTGCTCTTCGGCAAGGCCGGCGAGGGCGAGTACGACGACGCCATCGTCAACCGTGAGGACGTGGTGGCGCTGCGCCGCAAGGTGCTGGCCACCGTGGACGACTCCATCGACGAGGCTGCGGCGGACGTGACGGCGGTGCTGCGGGATGGCCGCCGCGTGCATGTGCGCGTCGACCATGCCATTGGCTCGCTGCAGCGGCCCATGACCGATGGTGACCTCGAAGCCAAATTCAATGAGCTGGCCGCTGCCGTCATCGGCGCGCAGCGCTCGGTTCAGTTGATCGCTTCGTGCTGGCAGCTCGGCCATCTGGCGGATGTGCGCGGGCTGGCGCAGAGCGCCCGGCCGGCATAGGCCGGGCGGACGCCGCAGGCCCGTCTAACCTGCGGCGAGCGGGGCGTTGCGCGCCATGTGCACCTGGTGCAGCGTGATCTTGCGCACCTCGGCCTGGCTGGTCTGGATGTGGGCGCGCAGCAGCATGGCGGCCTGGTCGCCGCGGTGCGCGCGGATGGCCTTGAGGATGGTGGCGTGTTCGTCGTAGGTGGCATCGATGCGCGCCTGCTGCGTGAAGTCGAGCCGGCGGATGATGCGGATGCGCTCGGTCACGTCGCGGTGCACGCGCGTCATCTCGGCATTGCCGGCGGCGCGCACCAGCGCGCAGTGGAAGGCCTCGTCCCAGGCCGCCACCTGCAGGGTGTCGGTGCTGCGCTGGTCCGGCGGCACGAGCCAGATGGTGTTGAGCTCGTCGAGCAACCGGTGGTCGACCTGGATGGACTTGAGCGCCCCTGTGCCTTCGTCGCACAGGCGGTGCACGGCGGTGGTCTCCAGCACCATGCGCAGGTCGTAGAGCTGCTCAAACTGGTCGAAGTCGAAGGGCAGCACGCGCCAGCCGCTGCGAAACAGCACCTCCACGTACCCCTCCTGCTGCAGCCGCACCAGGGCCTGGCGCACGGGCGTGCGCGAGACGCCCAGGCGTTCGCAGATCTCGTTCTCGGTGAAGCGGTCGCCCGGCACCAGCTTGAACTCGCCCACGTCGCGCTTGAGCTGGGCGTACACATCGTCGGCGCGCGAGCTGCGCACCGGCTTGGGCTTGGAAGGAGGGGAGGCGGGGCGGGGGGTCTGCACAAGGCGACTTTAGCAACTACGGGGCCAGTACCGCGTCGGCCAATGCCGACAGCAGCGCGGCCGATGGCGCGGTCCACCCGACGATGGCGCCCTGGGCGCGCAGCATCTCGATGGCAGCTGCCTTGAAATGGGGGAAATAGCTCTCGGTGCAGTCTTCGAGCAGCAGGCCATCATACCCGCGGTCATTCGCCTCGCGCATGCTGGTCTGCACGCAGACCTCGGTGGTCACGCCCATGAAGACCAGGTGGGTGATGCCGCGCGCCTGCAGCGTTTCGTGCAGCCCCGTGGCGTAGAACATGCCCTTGCCAGGCTTGTCGACCACGATTTCGCCATCGACCGGGGCCAGCGCGGGGATGATCTGGTTGCCTGGCTCGCCCGCTACCAGGATGCGGCCCATGGGCCCCGCGTCGCCGATGCGCAGCTGCGGGTTGCCGCGCAGGCGCTTGGCGGGCGGGCAGTCGGAGAGGTCGGGCCGGTGCGATTCGCGCGTGTGCACCACCAGGCCGCCCGCAGTGCGCCAGGCGCTCAGCACAGCCTGGCAGGCCGGCACGATGGCTTCGAGCAGGGACACATCGTTGCCCAGCGTCTCGCCAAAGCCGCCGGGCTCGATGAAGTCGCGCTGCATGTCGATGATCACCAGCGCGGTGTGCGCCAGCGCGAAGCGAAAGGCGAAAGGGTTGGCGTGGATGGTCGTCAGGCTCATGCCGCTTCCTGGTGGGGTGTGTGATCGTGCCCGCCGCCCATGTAGGCGCCCAGCACATGGCGCTCGGCGATGGCGGCCGGGGTCTCGTGGACGATGCGGCCTTCGCTCATGACGACGATGCGGTCCGCCAGCTCCAGCAATTCGTCCAGGTCTTCGCTGATGAGCAGCACGGCGCCGCCGCGCTCGCGTACGCCGAGGATGCGGCTGTGGATCTCGGCCACGGCGGCGAAGTCCAGGCCGAACACCGGGTTGGCGGCGATCAGCACATTGATCTCGCCCGCCAGCTCGCGCGCCAGCACCGCGCGCTGCACGTTGCCGCCCGACAGGCTGCGGATGGGCGCGCCCTCGCCCTGGGTCTTGACGCCGTAGCCGGCGATCCACTCGCGCGCCCGGCTGCGCCAGGCCGAAAAACGCAGCACGCCGCCCCGCGACAGCGGCGGCTGGTCGAAGTCGCGCAGGGCCATGTTCTCGGCCACCGAGAGGTCGCCCACGCAGGCATTGCGCAGCGGCTCCTCGGGCAGGCTGCGCACCTTGAGCTCACGGTTCTGTGCGCGGGTGGCCGTGTAGTCCCGGCCCAGCACCTGCACCCGGCCCGTCAGGCGCGGGCGCTGGCCCACCAGCGCCTCGACCAGTTCGCGCTGGCCGTTGCCCGAGACGCCGGCCACGCCCAGCACCTCGCCCTTGCGCACCGACAGCGCGAGGCCATGCAGGGCGAGGGTGCCACGGTCGCCCAGGGCCTGCAGGCCTTCCACCTGCAGCGCCACCTCGCCGGGCGGCACGGGTTCAGTCGCTGCCGGCGCCGCCCCTGGTACGGGAGCGTCCTGCCTTTGCGTGGGAGCGCCTGGCGGCGCAGCGCTGTCTCCCATCATGGCCTGGGCCAGCGCCTGCGGGCCGGTGTCGGAAACCCGGCAGTGGTGCACGGCCTGGCCACGGCGCAGCACGGTCACCGCGTCGGCATAGGCCATCACCTCGCGGAACTTGTGGGTGATGATGACCACGCTGCACTGGCCGCTGCGCGCAAAGGCTCGCACATGGCCCAGCACCTCGTCAGCCTCCTGCGGGGTCAGCACCGAGGTGGGTTCGTCCAGGATCAACAGGCGCGGGCGCAGGTACAGCTGCTTGAGCAGCTCGAGCTTCTGCTTTTCGCCGGCGGCCAGCTCCGAGGGGCGTGCGTCCAGTTCCAGCTGGAAGGGCGTGGTGGCCAGGAAGGCCTGCAGTTCGGCGCGCTTGGCGCGCCAGTCGATCAGTGCGGGGGTCTGGCCGCCGGCCAGCAGCAGGTTCTCGGCCACCGTCATGCCCGGGGCCAGCGTGAAGTGCTGGTAGACCATGCCGATGCCCAGGCTGCGTGCGACGATGGGGTTGGCGATGGCCTGCTCGCGCCCGTCCAGCAGGATGGCGCCTTCCTCGGCCCTCTGGAAGCCCGCCACGCACTTGACCAGGGTGCTCTTGCCCGCGCCGTTCTCGCCCAGCAGGGCGTGCACGCTGCCGGGCTCCACGCGCATGTTCACGCGGTCCATGGCGGTGAAGCTGCCAAAGCGCTTGGTCAGGTTCCAGGTCTCCAGCGCCAATGCACCTTTGCCTGTGGGCAGTGCGCCTATGGGTTGTTCGGACATGGGAGCTTCCTTTTCCTTCAGGCCAATGCGGCCAGCAGCGCGCTGGAGGGCGCATGCGCGCCGAACACTCCGCCCTGCATGGTCACCATGTTCAATGCGGCCTGGTGGTTGGCCGGGTCGGTTGCAGCCGTGCAGTCGGACAGCAGCAGGCACTCGTAGCCGCGGTCGTTGGCCTCGCGCATGGTGGTGTGCACGCAGACATCGGTGGTGATGCCGGCGAGGATCAGGTTCTGCACACCCGCCAGGCCGAGCACCATGTCCAGGTCGGTGGCGTAGAACGAGCCCTTGCCGGGCTTGTCGATCACTACCTCGCCGGGCAGCGGCGCCAGTTCCGGGACCAGCTCCCAGCCGGGCTCGCCGCGCACCAGGATGCGCCCGCACGGCCCGGCGTCGCCGATGCCCAGGCCCTCCTTGCCGATCTGGCGCGAGCGCCAGCGCTTGTTGGCCGGCAGGTCGGCGAGATCAGGCCGGTGCCCTTCGCGGGTGTGGATGACGCGGTAGCCCTGCGCGCGCAGGGCCGGCAGCAGGCGCTGCAGCGGGGCGATGGGCGCGCGCGTGAGGGCGATGTCGTAGCCCATCACGTCCACATAGCCGCCGATGCCGCAGAAGTCGGTCTGCATGTCGATCACGATCAGCGCGGTGTTGTCCGGGCGCAGGTCGCCGTTGTAGGGCCAGGCATAGGGGTTGGCCTGCACATGGCGGGTGGTTGGGGTGGTCACGAGGGCGGTTCCTTCGGAGGGTTATTTGCTGGAAGAGAGTTCGCCCGGGCTGCCAGCGGCCACGCTGCCGGGCTTGCAGGTCAGCACCAGGATCAGCAGGGTCAGCACATACGGCACGGTGTTGAACAGGTGGTAGCCCCAGCCCACACCCACCGACTGCAGCGCCGGGCCGATGGCGCCGGCCCCGCCGAAAAGCATGGCGGCGACCATGCAGCGCAGCGGGTTCCAGCGCGCGAAGATCACCAGTGCGACGGCGATCAGGCCCTGGCCGCTGGAGATGCCCTCGTTCCAGCTGCCGGGGTAGAACAGGGTGAGCGAGGCGCCGCCCAGCCCGGCGATGAAGCCGCCCGCCGCCGTGGCCGCGATGCGGATGCCGGGCACCGAATAGCCGAGCGCGCGCGTGGCGTTGGCCGAGTCGCCCGCCAGCCGCACCAGCAGGCCCCAGCGCGTGCGCGCAAAGGCCCACCACAGGACCACGGCCAGCACCATGCCCAGCGGCAGCAGGGCGTTGACCTGCAGGGCCGACTGCACCACGGGCGAGTCGCTCCAGCCGCCCAGCGGCAGCGCGGGGATCTGCGGGGCCTGGGGCTGGATCAGCGGCTTGCCCAAGTAGAAAGCCAGGCCCGTGCCCAGCAGCATCAGCGCAATGCCGGTGGCCACGTCGTTCACGCGGGGCAGCGAACACAGCACGCCGTGCAGCGTGGCCAGCAGGGCGCCCGCCGTGGCCCCTGCCAACACGCCCAGCCAGGGCGAGCCGGTCAGGTAGGCGCCGCCGAAGGCTGCCATCGCCGAAAGCACCAGCACCCCCTCCAGCCCGAGGTTGATGCGGCCGGATTTTTCGGTGAGGCACTCGCCCAGGCTCACGAAAAGGAAGGGCGCGCCCACGCGCAGGGCCCCGCCCACGATGCCGGCCACCAGGGCAATCCATTGGTCTGCGGTCATATGGGCTCCACATTCGCGGTGGGAGGGGCGCTTGGAGTCGTCGTCTCGGCGGGCCGGCTGCGCCGCTGGGCCCACAGGGCCCGCCAGTCCACGTCACGCAGCGCCTCGCTGGCCAGTATCAGCACGAAGGCAATGCCCTGCAGCACCATCACCGAGGCATCGGGCAGGCCCAGGCGGCGCTGCAGCAGGCTGCCCGCCGCGCCGAAGCCGCCGAACAGGATGGCCACCGGAATGATGGCGATCGGGTTGTGCCGCGCGATGAATGCCACGAGGATGCCGGCGTAGCCGTAGCCCGCGATCAGCGCGCCGTTGGCATTGGTGTGCACCGCCGCCACCTCCACGGCACCGGCGAGGCCTGCCGCCGCGCCGCCCAGGGCGCAGGCCACCAGGATCAGGCGCGTGGCCGGCAGGCCCACAAGTTGCGCGGCGCGCGGGTTGCCGCCCACCACGCGGATCGAGAAGCCCGAAGCCGTCCAGTGCAGCCACAGGCCCAGCGCCACGCAGGCCAGCACGCCCAGCACCAGGCCCCAGTGCACGTCCGAGCCGGCGATGCCACCGATCAGCAGGCCCGGATCGAGGCTGGGCGTGGCCGGCTTGTTCAGGCTGGCAGGGTCGCGCAGGGTGCCCTCCACGAAGTGCTTGAACAGGCCGATGGCCACGTACGACAGCAGCAGGCTGCTGATGGTCTCGTTGATGCCGCGGTACTGGCGCAGCCAGCCCGCCAGCATGATCCACAGCGCACCGGCCACGGCGCCTGCGGCGCAGGCCAGCGCCGTGCCCGCCACATTGTCGGGCAAGGCCACGGCCATGGGCAGCGCCGCGGCGGCCAGGCCGCCGAGCACCAGTGCGCCCTCGCCCCCGATGATGGTCAGCCCCGCCCGCGCGGGCAGGGCCACGCACAGGGCCGTGAGCATGAGTGGTGCGGAGCGCTGCAGGGTGTTCTGCCACGAGAACCAGTCGCCGAACGCACCCTTGAACAGCGTGGTCCACACGTCAATCGGGTTCACGCCCGCAAAGCCGACGAAGCCGCCGAACAGCAGCAGAGCCAGCCCGATGGCGACAACGGGCAAGAGGACGTCCTTGGCGGCCGAATGCATGGCAGTCCCTTGCTTAGAACGAGCCGAGGACGCCTTCGACCAGGTAGTCCATCTTTTCCAGCTCCAGGTCGGTCTGCTTGAACGACTTGCCGCTGGCGATGACCTCCTTGCCCTTGTTGTTCTTGAGCGGGCCCTTGAAGATGTCGAAGCCGCCCGCGATCATCTTGGCCTTGGTGTCGTCGGCCTGCTTCCTGGCGGCTTCGCTCACGGCCGGGCCGTAGGCGGACATCTTCACAAAGCCTTCCTTCAAGCCCCCGCGCAGGAAGTTGGGGTGCGGCTTGCCGGTGCGGGCCGCCTCGATGATGGTGGTGTAGGCCGTGAGCCAGTTCCATTCGGCCCCCGTCAGGTAGGCCTGGGGCGCCAGCTTGGCCTGGCTGGCGTGGTAGCCGCAGACCATCTTGCCGCGCTTGGCCGCGGTCTCGACAATGACCTTGGGCCCGTCCACGTGCATGGTGAACACGTCGCAGCCCTGGTCGGCCAGGCTGTTGGTGGCCTCGGCTTCCTTCACGGCCATGGACCAGTCGCCCGTGAAGATGACGCTGCAGGTGACGCCCGGCTTGACCGAGCGCGCCCCCAGCGTGAAGGCATTGATGTTGCGCAGCACCTGCGGGATGGGCTTGGCGGCGATGAAGGCGATCTTGCCGCTCTTGCTCATGTGGCCGGCCACCACGCCGTTGAGGAACTGGCATTCGTCGATGTAGCCGAAGAAGCTGCCCGCGTTCTTGGGGTGCTTGCCTTCGGTCCACATGCCGCCGCAGTGCGAAAAGCGCACCTCGGGGTACTTGGCGGCCAGTGCCAGCAGGTGCGGGTCGAAGTAGCCGAACGAGGTCGGGAACAGCAGCTTGGCGCCGTCCTGCGCGATCATGCCGGTCATGGTCTTTTGCACGGCGGCGGTCTCGGGTACGTTCTCTTCTTCCACCACCTTGATGCCGGGCATCTTCTTGAGCTCGGCCGCGGCCTGGGCATGGGCCTGGTTGTAGCCGTAGTCGTCGCGCGGGCCGACGTAGATCACGCCCACGGTGAGCGGGGCCTGCGCGTTGGCTTGCATTGCCCACCCGCCCAGGGTGCCTGCAGCGCCCAGCGCCGCAAGGGCTTGCAGGGATTCGCGGCGGTTCGGGTTGGCAAGGCGGGACATGGGTTTCTCGTGTTTCATGGCGGTCCTTTCGGCAGGGTGGTTTTGCAAGGGGGAAAGAGGATCGGGGTCAGTCGAGCAGGCTCACGTGGGCTGCGACAACGCGCCAGCCGGCCTCGGTGCGCAGCCAGGTCTGGCTCTGGCGGCCGGTGCGGGCGCTGCCCTCGCGCTGGAACTCGGCATTGGCGGTGGCGAAGTCGCGGCCATAGGTGGTGATCACGGTCCTGAGCAGGCGCCGCTGCAGCCCCTGGGCCGGGCGCCCGGCGCGAAAGGCCTGTATCTGCGCGTAGCCGTAGAGGTTCTCGGTGGCGCCGTAGCGCAGGGTGTGGGGGTTGTCCCAGAAGAGTTCGTCGAGCACCTGCACCTTGTTGTGCACGAGGGCATGTTCGTAGCGGGCGAACACGGCCTCGACCTCGGCGAGCACCTCGGGCTGGTTGATGGTGTAGGGCATGAAAAGATGGCTTTCACAAAGTGGCGATGGGCGCGCGGCAGATGCCCGCAGCCTCCAGCACGGCGGCGGCGCGCAGCGCAAGGTCTTCGCGCCAGGGCGCAGCGATGATCTGCACGCCGATGGGAAGGCTTGCGTGCGCGCCCCACACCGGCACGGCGCACACCGGCAGGCCGATGCACGAGAGGGGCTGGGCCAGCAGGCCCATGTTGGGGCGCAGCGGCAGGTCGCGCCCATTCAGGTCGAAATGCTCGGTGCCGATGGGCGTGGCCGCGCAGGGCGTGGCGGGGGCCAGCAGCAGGTCGTAGCGCGACAGCACCCGTGCGGCTTCGTGGGCATAGCGGCTGCGCACGCGCTGCGCGCGTGCCACCCAGGCGGCAGGGATCAGCGCGCCGGCCAGGAAGCGGTCGCGCGACAGCGGCTCGAAGTCGGCTGCGCGCGTGCGCAGGTTATCGAGGTGCAGGGCCCCGGCCTCCGCGTTGGTGATGAGGAACGCCGCCGCACGGCCGGCCTCCACCAGCGGCAGCTCCACCGGTTCGGCCTGTGCGCCCAGCGCCTGCGCCACCCGGGCCACGGCGGCGCGCGCTTCAGGCAGGGCATTGTCGGCAAAGTAGCCACCCAGCACGCCAATGCGCAGGCCGGTGATTCCCTTGTCCAGGTCGCGGGCCACCGGCTGGGCCGGCCGCTGCGCGCAGCCGGCATCGGTGTGTGCGGCAGGTGCTTCGGGGCCCTGCATGGCGTCATAGGCCAGCGCCAGGTCGCGCACACTGCGTGCCATGGGGCCCAGGTGGTCCAGGCTGGAGATGAAGGGAAAGCTGCCCGTGCGCGGCAGCCGCCCGAAGGTGGGCTTGAGGCCGAACACGCCGCACAGCGAAGAGGGCACGCGGATCGAGCCATTGGTGTCCGATCCGAGCGTGATGGGCACCTGGCCCGCAGCCACGGCAGCGCCGGAGCCGCCCGAGGAGCCACCCGCGATGCGGCCGAGGTCGTGTGGGTTGTGGCAGGCGCCCTCGTGGCTGTTCTCGGTCGTGAAGCCGTAGGCGTACTCGTCCATGTTGAGCGCGCCCACGAGGATGGCGCCCGCAGCCTCCAGGCGCTGCACCAGCAGGGCATCGGCCCTGGCGGGAGGGTGCTCGCGTTCGATCTTCGAGCCGGCCAGGGTGGTGAGGCCCGCCACGTCGAACAGGTTCTTCACGGCAAAAGGCACGCCCAGCAGGGGCAGGGCGGCCTGCGTCCCCGCAGCCAGACCGGCATCGATGCGGGCGGCGCGCGCCAGGGCCCGTGCCCGCAGCACGGCGGTGAAGGCGTTGACGCGGGCGTCGGTGTGCTCGATGCGGTCCAGGCTGGCCGTCACCAGCGCGGTGGCGGTCACGTCGCGCGCCGCCACGGCCTGTGCCATGCCGGCTGCGTCCTGTTGCCACCAGGGCGCCGTCATGCGCGGCCTCCCTCGGCCGGCAGCACCGGGACGAAGGCAATGGCGGGCTCGTCCGTCGCGTCCAGCGGCACGGCGTTGACGGTGTCGGCAAAACCGCTGGCCAGCGCCAGGTAGCCGAGCACGGCCGCGCGGTGCTCGGCCGCGATGGGCAGGCCGACGGCCGTGGCCGCGGCGTCGAGGTAGCGTTCGAGCTCGGCCGCGTTCATCGGCGCACCTCGCGCTGAAAGATCTCCAGGCTGAGCTTCTTCATGGCCACGAAACTGGGCTCGCTGAGCGTGGCCAGCGTGCGCGGGCGGGCATCGTCGTAGTGCAGGATCTCGGCCACGCGGGTGGGGCGCTTGGTCAGCAGCAGCACCTCGTCGGCCAGGTAAACGGCTTCTTCGAGGTCGTGCGAGACCAGCAGCATGGTGGTGCCGGTCTGCGTGAAGACCTCCTGCAGCTTCTCGCGGATGAACAGCGTCATCTCGAAGTCGAGTGCCGAGAACGGCTCGTCGAGGAACAGCACCTCGGGGTTGGGTGCCAGCGCCCGCATGATGGAGGCGGTCTGCTGCTGCCCGCCCGAGAGTTCGTAGGGGTAGCGGTTGAGGTCGAACTTCACGTCGAACGAGGCCACCAGCTCGGCCATGCGGCGGTCCACCTCGGCCTTGCTCTTGCCTTCGAGCTTGAGCGGGTAGGCGATGTTGTCGATGGTGCGCATCCACGGGAACATCGCTTCGCGGTAGTTCTGAAAGACATAGCCGATCTTGGTGTCCTTGAGGCTTTTGCCGTCGAACAGGATCTCGCCGCTGTCGATGGGCACGAGGCCGGCGATCATGTTGATCAGCGTGCTCTTGCCGCAGCCGTTGGGGCCGAAGACCGAGACGATCTTGTGCTTGGGGATGTCGAGGTCGAAGTCCTCGTACAGCGGCCAGCCGGCGAAGTACTTGGTCAGCCCGCGGATGGTGATGTGGGTGCCTGCCGGGCCGGGTGTGAAAACACGCTTGGGCACATCGGCATACACGGCGCCATTGACGACGGTGTTCATCGGCCGCTCCAGTGAACGATCCTGCGTTCGGCGACGAGGAACAGGATGTTGAGGGCATAGCCCAGGGCGCCTGCAGCCAGGATGGCGGCGTACATGCTCTTGACGTTGAGCACCTGCTGCGCATCGATGATGCGATGGCCCAGGCCGTTATCGGAGCCGATGAACATCTCGGCCACGATCACGATGACCAGCGCCATCGACACGGCCGAGCGCAGGCCGACGAAGGTGGGCTGCAGGCTCTCCCAGACCAGCACGTCCTTGAAGATCTGCCAGCGCGACGCCCCCATGACCCGCGCCGCCATCACGCGCTGCTTGCGGGCATTGATCACGCCGTAGGCGCTGTTGAAGATCACGATCAAAAAGGCGCCGAACGCGGCGATGGCCACCTTGTTCACGTCCGACACGCCGAAGATCAGGAGGAACAGCGGGATCAGTGCCGACGAGGGCGTGGAGCGGAAGAAGTCGATCAAGAACTCCACGCTGCGGTAGGCGCGCTCGTTGCTGCCCAGCAGCACCCCGAGCGGCACGCCGATCACGGCCGCGATCAGGAAGGCCTGCACCGTGCGCCAGACGGTCACCGCGAAGTCCAGCAGCAGCGGCCCGCCCGCCAGGCCGGTGACCAGCGTGAGCACGGTGGCGCCGGGTGGTGGCAGCAGGATGGGCTTGATGAAGCCCAGCCGCACCACCAGGTCCCAAAGGATGAACAGGGCCAGGGGGCCGACGAAGGGAAGCAGCTTGTCCCAGGCGGGCGTCTTGGGCGCAGCGGATGCCGCCTTGCCTGCGGGCGGCGACCAGGCGCCGGCGGTGGTGGAGGTGGTTTCGGCCATGGCGCGCCCCTTCAGGCCTTGTAGATCAGGCTGTCGACCACGACCTTCTTCTCGAAGATGCCCTTTTCGGTGAACAGGTCGTAGAACTTCTGGAAGTACGCCAGGTCGCTGGGCTTGAACTCGTTGTGCAGCATGTACGAGGCCAGCGGCACCTCGGCCGTGAGCGCGCCCTCGATGGCGGTGTAGCCCTTCATGAACTGCCGCGCCTCGTCGGGCTTGGTGCGCACCAGCTCGATGCCGCGGGCGTAGGCGGCGATGAACTTCTTGGCCACCTCGGGGTTCTTCTTGATGAATTCGCTGGTCAGGCTGGCTGCGCCGCCGTGCCAGGGCGCCATCGCGTCGCCCAGGATGTATTTGGCGACCACGCCCGATTCGATGATGCGCGTGGTGCCGTTCATGCGGCCGATGGTGCCCGTGGGCTCCAGGGTGTAGCAGGCGTCGACCTGGCCGGCGACGATGGAGGCGATGTGCTGGCCAATGGGCAGCTCGGTCACGGTGGCACCCGTCGCGCCGGCACGTTCCAGCATGGTCTTGCACAGCGTCATGTTCTGGATGCCGGGGCCCGAGGCGACCTTCTTGCCTTTGAGGTCGGCCATGGTCTTGATGGCGCTGTCCTTGCCGGTGATGAACTGGTCGAGCACGAATGTGGCGTTGCTCGGGTTCGTCGCGAAGATCTTGAACAGGCCGGGCTGGGCGATTTCGCCGATGGCCAGGTTGGCCGAACCCGTGCCGTTGGAGCTGCCGTCGGAGCGGCCCGAGAGCATGGCCTCCATCACCTGTTGGGCGCCCGCGAACTTGAGCGCTTCCACGTCCAGGCCAGCCTCCTTGAAATAGCCTTTCTCCACCGCTGCGAAGAAGGGCAGCCCGGCCGCCACGGGCCAGAAGCCGATGCGGACCTTGGGGCCGGACTGGGCGCGCACCAGGGCAGGGGCTGCGAGCATGCCCAGCGTGGCGGCCGAGGCGGTGAGGACGCGGCGGCGCGAAGTGCTGGTGATAGTGCCGGTGGAGGGGATGGAACTGTGGGATGTCATGGCAGGCTCCTGCAGCAAGGTTGAAAGATGAGGGGATGGAAGGGGCATGGGTCAGTTGCCGGCCTTGAGGGACGCGATGTACGCCCGCCAGCCGCCGAAGCCGCTGATGTCGCGCGCACCGGCCAGCGCCAGCGGCTCGCAGATGAAGCCCTGCACGCTGCTGCCGTCGGCCAGGGTGAGCGTGCCTATGCCCAGCGGCTGCGGGATCAGCGCGACGAAGCTGCCGTAGTGCGCGGCGGGCATGCGCCAGACTTCGACGGCGATGCGCGTGCCCTGGCTCGGCGCCACGCGCAGCAGGCCGGGCTTGGGCGGCACGGTGCCGGGCAGGGCGTAGAGCTGGTAGTCGGCGGCTGTCTCGGTCGCCAGCTCCAGCGTGGCGCCGCGTTCGGTGAGCTGGCCGTTGAGCGGCATGCCGCTCAGGTGGGCTCCGACCACGGCGACCCTTACGGTGGCGGGCGCCTGCATCCCCGCGATGGGCTGGGGCGCGGGCAAGGGCGTGCTGCCGGCGGCCTGGGGCAGGCCGGTGGCGTGGTGGTAGCGCTGGCCCAGGTCGGCCAACTGCCAGTCGCTGCCGCAGGGGCCGATGAGGGTGATGCCGAAGGGCAGGCCATCGGCGCGCAGGCTGCTGGGCACCGAGATGGCGGCGTAGTCCAGCAGGTTGACGAAGTTGGTGTAGGCCCCCAGGTTGCGGTTGAGCACCACCGGGTCGGCCTGCATGGCGGCAATGGTGTAGTGGGTGGGGGCCGTGGGCACCAGCAGCAGGTCGATGGCCTCGGGGCCCTGCCACATCGGTGCCACCTGCTGGCCCAGGGCGCGCAGCCGGGTCTGTGCATCGCACAGGTCGGCCGCGCTGTAGCGGCGCCCGCTGGCCAGGATGCTGCGCACCGGCTCCACCACCTGGTCCTCATGCTGGTCGAAGAAACTGCGCACGGCGGCATAGCGTTCGGCGACCAGCGCGCTTTCATAAAGCAGGGCTGCTGCCTGGGCCAGTGGCGCGTAGGGGATGGGCACCGGCGTGCCGCCCAGGGCCTTGAAGCGGGCCACGGCCTCGGCGAATGCCGCCTCGGCCGCTGCATCGCCAAAGAACTCGAGCACATCGGGCACGCCGAAACGGAAGCTGGCGGGCAATGGCTCGGCGGCCAGGGTGAGCTGCCGCCCATAGGGGTCCTGCGCGTCATAGCCCTGTGCGACCTGCAGCACCTGGGCCGCCACATTGACCGTGCGCGCGAAGATCGAGACACAGTCGGCGCTCTGCGCGGCCGGAACGACGCCCCGGGCGCTGACCAGACCCTTGGTCGGCTTGATGCCCACGATATTGTTCAGCCCGGCCGGTATCCGGCCCGAACCGGCCGTGTCGGTGCCCAGCGCGAAGTCCACCTGCCCGGTGGCCACCACGTAGGCCGAGCCTGAACTGGAGCCACCCGACACGTAGGCCGGGTCCAGCGCATTGGGCACCGCGCCGTGCGGCGAGCGCGTGCCGTTGAGCCCGCAGGCGAACTGGTCCAGGTTCGTCTTGCCCACCAGCGTTGCGCCGGCGTCGAGCAGGCGCTGCACCACCGCCGCATGGGCTGTGGCCATGTAGGCAAAGGCAGGGCAGGCGGCGGACGTGGGGTAGCCCGCCACGTCGATGTTGTCCTTGACCGCAAAGCGCAGGCCGCTGAGCGGGCCGCCAGGCCTGCCGGCGACGGCGGGCTCGCAGCGCACCAGCCAGGCCTGCTCAGCCAGCGGGAGGGGCGGTGAACCGTCAGGCACAGGAGGAAATTCGGCCACCAGGGAGTTTGTTGCTTGCACCATTTTGAAGAATTCAATCTTGGATACAAGAAGAGATGCAAGCGCTGTGCCAGGGCGGCCGGGTCCGCAGCGGATCGGTCAGGTCCATGTGCCGCAAGGGGGGAAGTCCGGCAAGAACCGCCTAGCGCTCAAAGGGAAGCCCGTGGCTTTTGCGCCCGGACCAGGCCTGGTGCCGGCGCGTGAGGCGCGGCACATGCGGCCGGCTGCCGGCGCTGACGGGCGCCCGCTTTTGCTGCGGTCTGGTGCATGGGCAGCGTTTCGAGCGGTGTGGGACGCGCTAAAGTGGTGAGCCCTGCCGGCCTCCGTGGGATGCATCGACGGACGCGGGCAAAATCATTTCCTGTCTGTGCCCGCATGATTTCCTTCCACAACCCCTTGCACTACCGGCATGCGCCGTTCCATGAGTTCTACCGTGGCGAGCGCGTGCCGTGCTTCGAGAAGCCGGTCCGTGCCCAATATGTGGAGGACGCCCTGCTGGAGCGCGGCCATGGCCTGCTGGTGCCCGACGTGGACAGCACGCCGGTGCTGGCCCAGGTCCATGCGCCGCGCTACCTGGCTTTCTTGCAGAACGCATGGTCGCAGTGGCTGGCGCTGGATGCGGCCAACGCCTCGGTCCAGCCCTTCCCTTCGGTGTGGCCGGTGCGCAGCCTGCGCAGCGACGTGGAGCCGGACAACTTCGTGGCCAAACTGGGCCTGTACTCCATGGACAACGGCACGCCCATGGCCGAGGGGACCTGGGAGGCCGCCAAGGCCGGGGCCGACGCCGCTGCCAGCGCAGCGGCCCGCGTGGCCCAGGGCGCGCGGGCCGCGTTCTGCTGTACCCGCCCGCCGGGCCACCATGCGGGGCCCGACTTCATGGGCGGCTACTGCTTCCTCAACAACGCCGCCGTGGCGGCCCAGTGGCTGCGCAACCAGGGCAGCCAGCGTGTGGCCCTGCTGGACGTGGACTACCACCACGGCAACGGCACGCAGAGCATCTTCTACGACCGTGCCGACGTGCTGTTCATCAGCATGCATGGTGACCCGCTGACCGAGTACCCGTTCTACCTGGGCCATGCCGACGAAACCGGCGACGGCGAGGGCGCAGGTTTCAACCTCAACCTGCCGCTGCCCGCAGGCACCACGGCTGATGAATGGTTTGCCGCGCTGGAGCAGGCCTGCGTGCGCATCGCGCAGTACCGGGCGGACACGCTGGTGGTCTCGCTCGGGCTCGATGCCTTCGAGGACGACCCGATCTCCAAGTTCGCGCTCAAGACCTCGGACTTCACGCGCCTGGGCGAGCGCCTGGCGGCCCTGGGGCTGCCCACGGTGTTCGTGCTGGAAGGGGGGTACGCGGCGGCGGAACTGGGCAACAACGCCGTGAACGTGCTCGACGGCTTCGATCACGCAGCGGCGCGATGAGCGATACCGTCGACTGCGTGGTGGTGGGTGCCGGCGTGGTGGGCCTGGCGGTGGCCAGGGCCCTGGCTCGCGCAACAGCGAGGTCATCCACGCTACGCTACGGGCTCGCTCAAGGCCCGGCTGTGCGTGCAGGGGCGCGATCTGCTGTACGCCTACTGTGCTGAGCGCGGCGTGCCGCACCGGCGCTGCGGCAAGCTGATCGTGGCCACGTCCCCAGAACAGATCCCTGCGCTGCAGGGCATCGAAGTGCGCGCCCGTGCCAACGGCGTCACTGACCTGCAATGGCTCGATGCCGAGGCCGCGCAAGCGCTGGAGCCCGCGCTGCAGTGCGTGGCGGCGCTGCACTCACCCAGCACGGGCATCGTCGACAGCCATGCGCTGATGCTGGCCCTGCAGGGCGACCTGGAGCATGCGGGCGGCCTGGTGGCGCTCAACTCGCCGCTGGCCCATGCCCGCTGCACGGCCCAAGGCATCCACCTGCAGGCCGCCGACGGCACCGAATTGCTGGCACGTACGGTGGTCAATGCGGCGGGCCTCGCCGCACCCGGCCTGGCGCGGCGCTTAGAGGGCCTGGACGCCCGCCATGTGCCCACGCCGCACTACGCCAAGGGCAGCTATTTCACCCTGGCCGGGCGGGCGCCCTTCAGCCGCCTCATCTACCCCGCGCCCGAGGCCGCCGGCCTGGGCGTGCACCTGACGCTCGACATGGGCGGGCAGGCCCGTTTCGGCCTCGACGTGCAGTGGGTGGACGACCCGGCCGACCTGCAGGTGGACCCTGCCCGGGGCGATGCCTTCTACGCCGAGGTGCGCAGGTATTGGCCTGGCCTCAAGGACGGCGCGTTGGTTCCAGCCTATGCCGGCATGCGCCCCAAGATCAGTGCCCCGGGCGAGCCTGCGGCCGACTTCGTGATCCAGGGGCCGGCAGTGCATGGCGTGCCGGGCCTGGTGAACCTGTTCGGCATCGAGTCGCCGGGGTTGACCAGTTCACTGGCCATCGGCGCGCACGTGGCAGCGCTGTGATGCGTGTCAACTCCATGCCAGTCGTAAGCCATTGCGTCCAAGTCCTACAAGGGTTTTGGCGATCTGTCCGCTAAGATGGTACTGAGCGCCACATCATTGGCCGGTAGGCGGACAGGGGATGTGATTTTTTCTTTTGTACACAGAAAGGTTTGCCATATGAGCGTTTCCGACTCCATCTCCACGACCCAGGCCGATCTGGAAAAACTCGTCTCTGATCTGCGCGGCCTGCTGTCGAGCAAGGACCTTGATTCCGTGCCAGACATCAAGCTGTTGCGCCAGAAGCTGGACGATGGCCTGCAGACTGCACGCGAATCGGCAGTGCGTGCCGCGCAGGACGCAGCCCGCCAAGCCAAGGACGCAGCGCTCGCGGCAGACCGTTATGCTCACGACGAGCCGTGGCGTGTCGCCGGTGCAGCATTGGCTGTCGGTGCGCTGGTGGGCTTCGTGCTGGCCCGCCGCTGAAACGACGACGCTCTGACATTGCACAGACACCGCTTGTCTCCACTTCGTAGAACCCAAGGACACTGATGAACTGGCTTGCTCTTCTGGGCCTGGATGCGCTGGTGGCGCGCTGGCGCGCTAATGTCATAGAAGGGGCCATTGCAGCCGAAGACCGGATGGATCTGGCCCGCCTGGAATGGCGGGACCAGAAGCAGCGCCTGCAGCAACTGCTGGTGCTGACCATTCTGCTCGGCGGGCTTACGGTGGTGGCACTCATCATGCTGTCCATGGCGGTGTTGGTGCATTTCTGGGATACCGAACACCGCGTGCTGGTGGGCTGGCTGGTGGCCGGGGCCTGGTTGCTGGGCTGGGGTGGCACGCTGCTCAGCCTCGTGTCCGTTGCAAAACGGGCCGGCAACGGCTTTGCGCTGACCCGCCAGGAGCTGGCCCAGGACTGGCGCGACATCAAGGAGCGCCTGTGATGGCTGCCGACAACCAAGCCTTTGTTCCCGAACCCACGGCCGAGCAGCAGCGCGTGCTCGACCGCATTGCCAAGCAGCGCGAGCGCATCCGCGCGCGGCGCATCGCACGCGCCCAATCGGTGGCGCTGGCCCAGTCCGCGCAGCAGGCCTCGTCGGAGGAGCCGTTTGCGCTGCGGGCTGCGGCTTTTGCCAAGCAGCACCCCGCAGCGGTGGCTGCCCTGGTGGGTGTGGCCCTGGTGGCGGGGCCGCGCCGCCTGGTCCGATGGGTGGGCCTGGCGATGCCGCTGGTCACCCGGCTGCGGCCCTTTCTGGCGCGCAGGGCCTGACGGCCTCCCTCAGGTGGCCTCGGAACAGGTCCGGGGCTCTTTCGCACGCTAGCGAAAAGTGGGGGAGACACTCCCGACAGCCAGTTGCGCCTGCAGTTCCTTGACCAGGACATTGCCAGGCTCGTAAATGCCCATGGCGACGGTTGCGGTGCCGCTGGCCGCAGGGTCTTGTGTGATCGTGATCTTGGAGAACTGCCGCAGGGCACCTGACGCGAAGCGCGCGGTGGAAACCACGGCTGCGTCCGTGTCGCTGCCTGGCGCGCGCACCGGTGTGTCGAAGGTGAAATCGGCTTGCTGCGCGTTGGCGAAGGGCAGGCTGGCATTCCACGCCGAGCACACGAGATTGAGCGCAGTCGCGGACTTGCCCTGGCTGGTGAGTTCAAGCTCGACCAGGGCGCTCAGGTGGTAGTCACCGGCCACGAAGATCAGCCCCTCGATGTCGTTCTCGACAATGAACCGGACCAGCCTGCGCCAGCTGGCCGGGTAGCCGAGCCAGTTGTCCGCAGCGATACAGGTCGCCGGCTCGGCAACGAAGCGGTTCTCGGGCAGGGCGAAGACGCTGCCGCTGCACAGCAGCTTGGGCCCCTTGGGGTGGGCGAGCAACCAGCCTTCGATGGCCTGCATCTGCTCTTCCCGCATGATGTGCACACCCTTCCAGCCGTACAGCGTGCGGGGTGCGCGTTCGGTGCGCGTATCGGCGGCGAAGGCGGGGATCCCGCCGACCTCGAACGCATGCCACAGGCCGTGTTCCACGGTCCATCCCTGGGGGGGCAGGGACAGCCTGGGCAGCTCCTTGCGGTGAAAGCGTGACTGGTAGGCCGTGGCCGCCAGGAAACCGCTGTAGAAACGCTGCCCACGCAGGGAGTCCGCCGTGGCACTGTCGGCCCCATCGAGGTTGTCCTCGAACTCATGGTCGTCCACCACCAGCCAGACGGGCAGGCATGAAAACAGTTGCCGCGTCGCGGCGCTGCCCCAGCTCTCACGGTAGCGCTGTGCACCGCGCTCATCGCGCTCCGTGGTTTCTGCAATATTGGCCGTGGCATCGGCATAGATCTGGTCGCCCAGCAGCAGCAGGGCCTGCACAGGCGCTGGGGTGTGGGCGATGTGCTGCTCCATGTCGCCGGCCAGCGCGTCGATCGCGCGGCGCTCGAAGGCCAGGCCCGGCCAGCGGCAGGAGGTGGCCAGGAAACTGGTGCTGGCGTGCGCCTGGTCATCTGCGGTCCAGCGCTGCCACCAGGGCAGTTCGGCCAGATCGAGAACGATGGGCAGCGACATGCTTGGCGCAGCGCCCGGCGGCGGGCCGTCGGTTTCCATGGGCCGGGCCGTGCTCGATTCCTGTGGACTGCAGCGCAGCGTGAGGCTGATCTGCGGCAGATCGGCAAACCGCAGCTTCTCGCTTTCCTCGACTACACAGGTCCAGTAGTAGCCCTGCCCGGTGGGCGGGGGGCTTGGCAGGGCCGGTGGGGAGCTGGGTTCCAGCACGCCGGGAAATCCTTTCACCTCTACCGAGTCGCACAGCGCGCCGCCGATCCGGACCTCCGGCACCATCGGCGTGCTGGTGGTGTCGAAATACTGTTCCACCCAGACCACCAGCCGGCGCTTCCCGTGCGGTTCGCGTTCCGTCTGCAGCATGGGGCCGGTCAGTGGCCGGATGGGTGCGATGAAGTCCCGGTCGGCCAGATCCGTGTCGCTGGACTGATCGTCCGGGCATGGCAGGTCGGGGTCGATGTGGCAGCCATCGGCGATGTCCTTGAACGCGGCGGGATTCTCCAGAAAGTCTGTGAGATGCGGGTAAATGTCCGTATGGGCATGTTTGCCGAACAGAAAATCCATGTGGCCGTAGCCCTTGCGGATGAAGGTGCGGACCACCCTCCCGGGCTGGTGCGCGAAGACCCTGCGCAACCGGTTCCAGGTGCGTGCCGCTCCGCGCGGATCGAACACCTGGTTGTCCAGGCCATGCACGAACAGCGTGGGAAAGCGCCAGTTCCTGAGGAAGTTGTCTTCCAGGAGGTAGCTGTTCTCCCCCTCGCGGTTGGTGAGCCGCTCGCGCAGCACGATGAAGTACAGCTGGCGGAACACCTCGACCCCCGCCGCCCCCACGAGTTCGCCCAGCCGCTCATGCGTGCGCGGATCCAGATTGGCATGCACCCATTCGCGCCCGTAGAAGGCGGTCATCCGGTTGCAGATGGCGCACCCTGCGCCAGGCGAGTCGCGGTGCGCTTCGTGCAGGCTGCGCTCTTCATCCGACCAGGCCAGGGTGGCCGCGAACCGGTCCAGCAGTTCATCTGCTGCACCCGGCTTGGCCGGGGGGAGGGGGTCGATCAGTTCGCGGCCCGTGAGCAGGTTGCGGTAGAGCGCGGCCAGCGCTCCCGAGAACCGGTTGGACACGGACGGCACCACCCAGGGGTGCACCGCATGGATGATGGCCGCGCGCACCTTGGCGGTGTCAAAGCGCGCCTGCAGCGCCGCCATGGCGAAGGCGCCCGCGCCCACGCAGTGCGCGAAGACGTCGATGGGCTGGCCGCCTGCCTGGGCATGGACGCGGTCGACGGCGGCCGGAATGTCGGTGTGCGCGATGTCGTCCATGGTGTGTGCATCGCGCGCGTAGTCCAGGCGATTGGACATGCGGTTGTCCAGCAGCCAGACGGTATAGCCCTCGCGCAGGAAGTGGCCGGCCAGGTTGGTATCCACGGTGTCGGTCGCATACACGCCGCTGCCGTGGGCGAGCCCGTGGATGAAGAGGACATGCCGCGCGCCCTGAGGGTGGCGGTAGACCGTCAGCTGCAGGTCGATCTGATCCGTTTCTCCACTGCGGCGCGCCACCTTCAGCACCTCGGCCTGCGGCCGGACATCAACGCCCCCGGCTGTTTTCAGCGAAGGATGCGGCGGCAGCGCGGGGCGCGTGTACTTCGCGTAGTCCAGGCCGCGCAGTGACCAGAAGTGCGTCTGCATCACCGCGCGCAGCCACAGGGAGGCGAACGACACCAGCGCGACGATGGTGGCTGGCGTGCTCGATGCTTCACGGACCTGCAGCCGCAGCCGGCTCACGAGGTCTGCCAGATCGACGCGCAGCGCCAGCTTCCAGGGCGCCTTGTCCTGCCACCTCAGGTCCAGGTCCAGCATCGTGAGGGCGTCCCACAGCGTGCGCGCGCCATTCCGGTAGGCCAACAGTTTGCGGCCCTGGGCGACGACCGCCATGGCCTGGCCTGCGGCACCGCCTTGGGGTACCAGCGTGAAGTGGTAGTCGAGTGTGCGGTATTGGGTATGCAGCCAGCCCGCACGGGCCAAGCCGAGCAGTTTTTTGCGCCAGTCGGGGCCCACATGCTGGGAAATGCCGCCGGGCCGGCGTTTCAGATAGGCGCTGAATGCGAGCACGCCGCGCCAGGCCCGGCGCAGGAAGCCGGCATGCTCGAGCGCGAGCAGGGACACTTGCCCCGTGCCGCGCAGCAGGGGTTCGCCCTTCAAGGCGTCGGCGTGGATTGCCGGCCAGCCGGGGATGGGGTTGGCATAGATCGCCAACGAGGCATCCCATGGGGTCGAGGGGTTGGCCAGCCATTGGTGCAGGTCGACTGTGACCTCGACGGCTGCGATGAACGCGCGCGGCTGCGTGGCTGCCCCAGGGGGCAGCGGTGTGCCGTGCCGGGACAGGAGCCGCTGGGCCCAGTCGGGCAGGTGGGCTTTGTCGGTGCTGCCCAGCAGGTGCTCGTGGATGCGAAAAAGCACCACCCCTGTGTCGGATGCGGTCTGTCCCGCATCTGCCACACGGGGCTGCGACCTGGAGCCCTGTGCCGCAGCAACAGGCGCTGCGCTGTCCGCGTTTGGTTGCGCCAGCCCGCTGGCGATGTCCCGGGCCGCGAGCATGGACAGGGCGGAGATCGTGACGAACGGGTTGACGCCCAGGGCGCGCGGAACGATGGCTCCGTCCAGCACATGCAGGCCCGCGTGGACTTCATTCCCCCGGCCCTTGAACACCGCACCGCGCCAGTCGACGGCCCCTTGCGTGCCATCGTCGCCCATGGGGCAACCGCCGAGCGGGTGGACCGTGATCGATTTTTCTCCCTGGCCGCCTGCGATGATGTCGGAAAACCCCTCGGGTGTCGGGTGCCACAAGGGGTTGGGGAGGTAGTCGCCCCCATCGAAGCCGCCGGCCGCATGCGCCTGGCTGAATGCCCGGTGCACAGCCTGGTAGTAGTCGGCATGCCCTGCTGTGGAGCTGGAGCTGCTGGAGGGCCACCTGACATCCAGTTCCAGGGTGTCTGGATCCCCGGGGCTGGTACCGGAGGGCGGGCGCAGGGAGATGGTCCCGTTCGATGCGTCATGGCCCATGGCCAACAGCAATTGCGCGTGCCGCGCCGCCCCACGTGGAAGGGCCAAGGGGTCGTCGGTGCCTGGAAACCGCGCGTCCACATCGTGCACATAGCGGTGCAGGGTCGACAGCGCGTGGCCCAGTGTGCTCGTGGCCTGGGCGAGCGCAGAAGGGATGGCGCCGTCCTGCACCAGGATTTCCTGCCCTACGCCCTCCACATCCAGCGGCACGCGCAGCGTTCCACAGATCGTCGGTCCGACGTCACGGCTGGGTGCCGTGCTGTCCGCTTCGGGGGCCGAGACGGCATTGACGGCCCGGTGCTGTCGCCAGCCCATCGCGAGCACGTCGCCATTGGTGGAAAAGGCCGAGCCCAGCGCCTCGGAGTGCGGTACATGGAAGGACCGCAGCAGCAACTCCGTGCTGCCCAGGCTGCCGGCGCTGACGATGACGGTGTGGGCGTCGATGCTGAACTCGACGGGCGCTGTGTTGCGGCTGCCCGTTGAACACTGGAAGTGCACACGCCAACGCAGGCTGCGCCCGTTCGCACTGCGTGCGGGTGTCTCCAGGGGCTCCACCCGCAAAGCGTTGCCGCCGACGAAAAAACGTGCGCCACGACCGTGCGCCGCCGGGATGAGGTTGGTGGCCAGCGTGCCCTTGGCGCCGATGTTGCAGCCGGTGAAGCAGTTGCCGCAGCGCACGCAGGCCTGCATCTCCACCCCGTGCGCGTTGGTGTGCTGCGTGTTCGAGATGGTGAGGGGGACCGGCTGCGCGCCGCCTGCGTGCAGCGCACCTCCCAGGCGCGACAGCGCCTGGAATTTGGAGAGGTCTGCCGCGCGCTCCAGTGGTGCCGCTTGCAGCGCCGATACGACTTCGTCCAGGGCCTCCATCAGGGCCTCCCGCCGTGCGCCACCGTGTCGGTACATGCTGGGCCAGTGCTCCTGGTCGAAGGTCTTTGCCGCCGGCTTGAAGGCCACGCCCGCGTTGACCAGGGAGCCGCCGCCCAGGCCGCTGCCGGTCAGCACCGCCACCTCGTCGAAATTGCGGACGTTGAGAAGTGCCTGCGCGTTGCCCAGGGCCTTTCCGCTGGCGCCGCGCTGCATCCGCAGGTGGCCAGGGAGGTGGCCGATATCCTCGGGGAACTCACCGAGGGCGTATTCCTTGCCGCGCTCGACGACCCAGGTTTCCACGCCGGGACCGGCCAGTTCACGTGCCGCGAAGCTTCCCCCGTAGCCAGAACCGACAATGAGCACGTCGCATTGGGGCGCCGGGTGGGCCTGCAACATCGTTTCGATGGACTCTGACCAGCGAGAATGGGTCGCCATGGTGCCTTTCCGTGGATGTCCGTTATTGAGTAACAATTACTTACATGCGTCTTTTACCGCCCTTTCCCGTTGATGCCAATCACCCATTGGATGTAGCCATGGCGCGCGAGTCGCTGCGGCTGCGCGCACTGCAGTCCGTGAAAGCGCGCAGCATGGTGGTCGTGGCGGCTGTGGTTGCTGCGATCTGTTTTGGCTTCACCACCCCGGTCTGGCGCGTGCTGGCGTGGATGTTTCCAGTGCTGCTCATGGCCCAGATCAATGCGGTGCTCAGCGCGCGCGCGCTGGCAGCGCTTGATACGTCGGACGCAGCAGCGCTGACCGAACAACAAACCCACCACTGGTGGATCACCGTGGCCAACCAGACCCTGATGGGGGTGACGGTCTGGTGGATCGGGTATGGCAGCGCCGGAGGTTCGGCCACGTTTGCCACCGCGCTGCAACTCATCTACCTCGGGGGGGCGCTGGTGAATGCTTCGACGCACCCGCCGACCTTCATTGCGGGCGCGTGGATCAACCTCGCTTTTGCGGCGCTCTTCTGGCTTACCCAGGGCGGCACCAATGGCCTGCCGCTGGCGCTGGCACTGTTCGGTGTGGGCCTGGTCATCGCCGCCTCGTCGCGGCAGACGGCGCAGGCCTTTCGTGATTCGCTGCAGATCCGCTTCGAAAATGCAGATCTGCTGCGCCAGTTGGGAGAGGAGAAACAGGTGGCAGAAGAAGCGAATGCCGCCAAGTCGCGGTTTCTTGCTGCGGCAAGCCATGACCTGCGACAGCCCCTGCATGCCTTGCTGGTCTTCTCGTCCCTGTTGCACCGCCATGAGACGCCGCAGACCTCGCAACTGATCGCCCACATCCGCGACGCAGCGGGATCGCTGGACAAGCTGTTTTCGGGCCTGCTCGACCTCTCCAAGCTGGAGACCGGCTCCATCGTGCCGCAGATGCAGGCCCTGAACATCGCCGCCATGGTCCGGGACCTGGTCAAGGAGTTCCAGCCGCGATGCACCGCCAAAGGGATTTCCATGGAAGCCGAGGGAGCCGATGAAGCGTGGGTGCTGAGCGACGCGTTTCTGCTGGAGCGCATCCTGCGCAATCTGGTGGACAACGCGGTGAAGTACACCAACGAAGGTGGCGTGGTGGTCTCGGTGCTGGCGCAGGAGAGCGTGGTGCAGCTGCAGGTGCGCGATACCGGCATCGGCATCGCCCGCGAATCGCAGGCCCGCGTTTTCGAGGAGTATTTCCAGGTCGGCAATCCGTCGCGCGACCCTGGGCAGGGCAGTGGCCTGGGCCTGGCCATCGTGCGCCGCCTTGCCAACCTGCTCGGGCTGGAAATGGGCATGCGGTCCGATGCTGGCCGGGGAACCGCGTTTACCCTCGTCTTGCCCCAGGCTCCGATTTTTGAAAACATGGGCATGGGTGCCGTTTCCGCACCCGCCCAGCCCGCGTTGACCACGGCCGTGGACGTCTGGCTCGTCGAGGACCATGCCCTGGTGCGGATGGCAACCACGCAGGCTCTGGAGTCGTGGGGCTGCAAGGTCACGCAATGGGAGGGCATGCCCCCGGATGCCGCGATGAATGCGATCACCACGCCCCCGCATGCGCTGATCGCGGACTACCGGCTCGCGGGTGATGCCAGCGGTCTGGACGTGGCGCAGCGGCTGCGCTCGCGCTGGCCCGGGCTGCCGGTGGCGATCATCACCGGGGACCCCGGCATCAACCTCCACGAGGTCGAGCGGCTGGGCAATATTGCGATGTGGCAAAAACCGGTTCTGCCCTCACTGCTCATCGACTGGCTGGCCGAACTCAGTGAGCAGGCCGTGGTTCCGGCTCCGGCCCAGGTCGACTGAGGCCGCTGGGCGGACTCAGGCGATGCGCACGCCTTGTCGTGCGCAGACGTAGACTGCCTCGGTGCGGCTTTGGACGTTCAATTGGCGGAATATGACGCTCAGGTGCGACTTCACCGTCTGGTCGCTGATATTGAGTTCGCGCGCAATCACTTTGTTCGGTAAACCGCGCAGGATGGCGGCCAGAACATCCCCCTGGCGCTGGGTGAGCTCGGGGAACGCCTGGGTGAGATCGCTGGGCAGGTTGGTGTCCGAGGGCGCAGCCGTCCTGCCAGGCCCTGAGAGCAGGGTGGCAGGCAGGTAGATGCCACCCGAGGCGATGGTGTTCAGGGCCAGCAGCAGGGTTTCGGGTTCGGAGTCCTTGGCGATGAAGCCGACTGCGCCGTTGTCGATGGCTGTGCGGACCAGGGCGGCGCTCTTCTCGCCCGACAGCACGATCTGGCGTGCCTGGGGCACCAGTTCACGGATGGCCACCATGGCCTCGGCGCCCGAAAGGCCTTCCATGTGCCAGTCCAGCAGCACGATGTCCGCAGGCTGCTGGCGCAATTTTTCGAGGCCTTCTTCGCAGCTGCCGGCGATCTGGGTGTTGATGCCGAAGCCGAGCTCGGCGAGCAGCAGGCGAAGCCCCTCTCGAAACAGGGAGTGATCGTCAATGACAAGAACATTCATGGGATGGGAATACGGGGCATCGCCGTGACGCCACCAAGGCGGCATGCACAGTCAAAATGGATTGGATTGCCATCGGCTGACACATCTGGTATCACACCGACTATGCCATGGTCTTGGCGTCCATGCATTGCGACATCCCAAGTTTTACCACTTGGTGGAATGTTAACCGCCAGCAGCGCTGCTTTCAGCGCATGGCCTTGATGGCCTGCGCCGCCCGGGTCACGAGCGCCGGACCTTCGTAGATCAACCCGGTGTAGATCTGCACCACGTCCGCGCCTGCGCGCACCTTGCTCACCGCGTCCTCGGCGCTCATCACGCCGCCCACGCCGATGACGGGGAAGCGGCTGCCCAGCGCGGCACGCAGCTGGCGTATCACCTGGTTGCTGGCCTCCAGCACGGGCGCGCCGCTCAGGCCACCGGTCTCCTCGGCATGGCGCAGGCCCTTGACGGTATCGCGGCCGATGGTGGTATTGGTGGCGATCACGCCGTCCATGCCGTGGCGCTGCAGTGTGGCGGCGATCACCGACACCTGCTCCTCGGTCAGGTCAGGGGCAATCTTCACGAAGATGGGCGTGCGCTTGCCGGTCTGCCTGGCCAGCACCTCGCGGCGCTCGGCAATGGCGCCCAGCAGGCCGTCCAGCGCCTCGTCGCTTTGCAGCGCGCGCAGGTTCTGGGTGTTGGGCGAGCTGATGTTCACCGTCACGTAGTCGGCATGGGGGTATACGCCGTCCAGGCAGGTCAGGTAGTCGCTGGTGGCGTTTTCGATGGGGGTGCTGGCGTTCTTGCCGATGTTCAGCCCCAGCAGCATGCGCGGGCCGCTGCGTTGCTGGTCGCGAAAGCGCGACTGCTGCACGTTGCGCAAAAAGGCGTCGAGCCCTTCGTTGTTGAAACCCAGGCGGTTGATGAGGGCACGCTTCTCGGGCAGGCGGAACATGCGTGGCTTGGGGTTGCCGGGCTGGGCCTTGGGGGTGACCGTGCCCACCTCCACGAAGCCGAAGCCCATGGCGCCCAGGGCGTCGATCACGCGGGCGTTCTTGTCCAGCCCGGCGGCCATGCCCACGCGGTTGGGGAAGGCGAGGCCGGCCAGCTCCACCGGGTCGTCCACCCGCGTATTGCACCAGGCCCACTGCAGCGGCGTGCGCTGCCCGCGCGCCAGCATGTCCATGGTGAGTTCATGCGCGGCTTCGGCATCCAGGCCGAAGAGGAAAGGGCGGGCGAGGGCGTAGGGGATCAGGGACATGGGGGTATGACAAGGGATAATTGCGCAATTACCTCCGATTTTCCCCCATGACGACATCCACTCCCCTGACCCAAGACGAACTCAAGGCCCTCGTAGGCCAGGCAGCCCTGCAATACGTGGTGCCTGGCGAGATTGTGGGGGTGGGCACGGGCTCCACCGTCAACAAGTTCATCGACGCGCTGGCCAGCATGAAGGGCGACATCAAGGGCGCCGTGTCGAGCTCGGTGGCCAGCACCGAGCGCCTCAAGGCCCTGGGCATTCCCGTGTTCGACGCCAACGAGGTCGAGGCCCTGTCGGTCTACATCGACGGCGCCGACGAGATCGACGGCCAGGGCCACATGGTCAAGGGCGGCGGCGCCGCACTCACGCGCGAGAAGATCGTGGCGGCGCTGGCTGGTCGCTTCGTCTGTATCGCCGACGAGTCCAAGCTGGTGCCTGCACTGGGCAAATTCCCCCTGCCGGTGGAGGTGATTCCGATGGCGGCCCAGAACATTGCGCGCCGTTTCGCGGCCCTGGGCGGCAAGGCCTCCATCCGCCAGAAAGACGGTCAGCCCCTGGTGACCGACAACGGGCAGCACATCCTTGACGTCACGGGCCTGTCCATCACCGACCCGCTGGCCTTTGAATCCGATGTCAACCAGTGGCCCGGCGTGGTCACGGTGGGTGTGTTTGCGTACCAGAAGGCCTCGGTCTGCCTGCTGGGTACGGCGCAGGGTGTTAAGACGCTGAACTATTGAGCAAAGACGGCACTGCCGGCATCGATTAAAAAATGGGCCGCAGTTGCGGCCCATTGTCATGTCGGAGTGTGGCTGGTCAGAACCGGATGCCTTGCGGGTTGGTGGGTGATGGCCCTTCAGTGGATGGTGCCGGGCGCGCACGTGGCGACGCCGTTGCTGCAGGCACATCCGAGGCGGCGGCTGCAGGGGCTGCTGCTGCCGGGGCGGCGGCCGTCAGTGGCGTGGCTGCAGGGCGCCGGTAGCTGGCCGTCAATTGGGATGCCTTGGGATAGCCCGCCACATCCAGGTACTGCGTCCACTCCGTGTCCTGGAAGCCGACCATGCGCTGGCCACCGATGGTGCCGTAGGGCAGCGAGGTGTCTCCGCTGAGCTTGCGCAGTGCGTCGAGGTCCTCGTTGGTGCTCACGGTGCGCTCGGTGAAGGGTACGCCCCGGTTCACCAGCAGGCTGCGTGCGCTGGTGCAGGGGGCGCAGTCGCTGCCGGTGTACAGGGTGACGGGAAAGCGCTGGGCGATCCGCGAAAGCTCCGGCGGCAATCCGGTTGTGCTTCCCACGGCACCCGTCGCCGGGTTGGTGGTGGTGGCCGTGGACTTGGTCGCATTGTCGGGCGCCCGGTCCGAGAAGGTGACCTTGCCGTCGGGCCCGACAATGCGGTACACCGTTTGCGCCTGCGCGGCGGTACAGGCCAGCAGGGCCAGCATGGGCAGGGACAGCAGGTTTTTGCGCATCGTCTTTCTCCTCGGGGTCGGTTTGTTGTGGGGCGCGTCAGGCCGCAGCAGGCTCGGCCATACCCTGGTGGCGCATCAGGGCATCCAGGCGCGGTTCGCGGCCCCGGAATGCCTTGAACGACTCCATCGCCGGGCGGCTGCCCCCGGCTTCCAGAATCGCCTCGCGGTAGCGGCGGCCGGTCTCGGCGCTGGGCTGGCCATCGCTGCCCACGGTCTCTTCAAAGGCTGCATAGGCGTCGGCGCTCAGCACCTCGGCCCATTTGTAGCTGTAGTAACCCGCAGCATAACCGCCCGCGAAGATGTGGCTGAAAGTGTGCGCGGTTCGGCTGAACGCCGGCGGCTGCAGCACCGCCACTTCGGCGCGCACCTGGCCCAGCAGCGGCATGATGTCCTTGGCCGGATCGTGCTCGGTGTGCAGCAGCATGTCGAACAGCGAGAACTCGATCTGGCGCAGGGTCTGCATGCCGCTCTGGAAGTTCTTGGCAGCGATCATCTTGTCGAACAGCGCGCGCGGCAGGGGCTCGCCCGTGTCCACATGGGCGGTCATGTGCTTGAGCACATCCCACTCCCAGCAGAAGTTCTCCATGAACTGGCTGGGCAGCTCCACCGCATCCCACTCCACGCCGCCGATGCCCGAGACGTCGCGCTCGTTCACCTGGGTCAGCATGTGGTGCAGGCCGTGGCCGAATTCGTGGAACAGCGTGATCACGTCATCGTGCGTGAGCAGGGGTGGCTTGCCGTCCACGCCGCTGGCGAAATTGCACACCAGGTGCGCCACCGGGGTCTGCAGCACGCCGGTGTCGGGGCGCAGCCAGCGGGTGCGCACGTCGTCCATCCAGGCGCCGCCGCGCTTGCCGGTGCGGGCCGGCTGGTCCAGGTAGAACTGGCCGACCAGCGTGTTGCCACGCTCGATGCGGTAGAACTCCACGGCCGGGTTCCACACGGGAGCGCTGTCGCGTCGGATCGCCACCTCGAACAGCGTCTCGATGATCTTGAACAGCCCGGCCAGCACCTTGGGCGCCGTGAAGTACTGCTTGACCTCCTGCTCGCTGAAGGCGTAGCGCGCCTCCTTGAGCTTTTCGGCCACGTAGGGCCAGTCCCAGGCCTGCGGATTGGCCAGCCCCAGGTCGCCAGAAGCAAAGGCGCGCAGGTCGGCCACGTCCTTTTCGGCATAGGGGCGGGCGCGGTGCGCCAGGTCGCGCAGGAAGGTGACCACCTCGGCGGGAGAATCGGCCATCTTGGCCACCACCGAGACTTCGCCAAAGTTGGCGTAGCCCAGCAGCTGTGCCTCTTCCTTGCGCAACGCCAGGATCTCGCCGATCAACGCCGTGTTGTCGTACTTGCGGGCATCGCCCTCGGCCTGGTCGGAGGCGCGGGTCACGTAGGCGCGGTAGAGCTTTTCGCGCAGGGCGCTGTGGTGGGCGAACTGCATCACCGGCAGGTAGCACGGCATCTTCAATGTGAGCTTGTAGCCGTCCTTGCCCTCGGCCTGGGCGGCGTCGCGCGCGGCCTGCAGCACGTCGGCCGGCACGCCATCCACCTCGGCGTCGGTGGCGTAGTAGGCAAAGGCGTCGGTCGCATCCAGGGCGTTTTCGCTGAACTTCTGGCTCAGCTCGGCCTGGCGCTCCTGGATCTGGGCAAAGCGCTCCTTGGCCGGGCCGGCCAGCTCCGCACCGCTGAGCACGAAGTTGCGCACGGCATTCTTGTGTGCCTGGCGCTGCTCCACGCTCAGCGCGGCGGGGTCGATGGCCTTGTACTTGGCGTACAGGCGCTCGTCGGCGCCCAGGCGCGTCCAGTACTCGGTCACGCGCGGCAGGGCGGCGTTGTAGGCGGCGCGCAGTTCGGGCGTGTCGGCCACGCTGTTGAGGTGGCTTACGGCACCCCAGGCCGTGCCCAACTGCTCGGTGGCCACGTCCAGCACCTGGGCGATGGCGTCCCAGCGCGCGGGGAAGTCGGGGGCGGTCACCGTCTCCAGCGCCACGTTGGCGCGCTCGAGCAACACGTCGACGGCGGGTGCGACGTCGCCTGGCGTGATGCGGTCAAACTGGGGAAGGCCGGAAAATTCGAGAAGGGCGTTGCTCATGCGGTGTAGATGGCGCCTCGGGGCGTTGGTTCAAGGGTTTTTTACCGTGCAGCCGTGCGCTCGGCCGCCTCGATGGTGTTCACCAGCAGCATGGTAATGGTCATCGGGCCAACCCCGCCAGGCACGGGGGTGATCCAGCCGGCCACTTCCTTGACGCCCTCGAAGTCCACGTCGCCGCAGAGCTTGCCTTCGGCGTTGCGGTTGATGCCCACGTCGATCACGATGGCGCCGGGCTTGACCATGTCGGCTGTGAGTGTGTTGGCGCGGCCCACGGCCGCCACCACCACGTCGGCCTGGCGCGTGTGGTAGGCCAGGTCGGGCGTGCCGCTGTGCGTCACGGTCACGGTGGCGTTGGCCTGCAGCAGCAGCAGGGCCATGGGCTTGCCCACGGTGTTGCTGCGCCCGATGACCACGGCATGCTTGCCCTTGAGCGACTGGCCGGTGGATTCGATCAGCTTCATGCTGCCGTAGGGCGTGCAGGGGCGAAAACCCTCCAGCCCGGCCATCAGCTCGCCAGCGGACAGCACCGAGTAGCCATCCACGTCCTTGGCGGTGGAAATCGCCTCGATCACCTTGTGCGGGTCGATGTGCTTGGGCAGGGGCATCTGCACCAGGATGCCGTGCACGCTCGGGTCGGCATTCAGCGCGGCGATGCGGGCCAGCAGGTCGGCCTCGCCCAGCGTGGCCTCGTACTTCTCGAAGATCGAGCGCACGCCGCTGTCCTCGCAGGCCTTGACCTTGTTGCGCACATAGACGGCCGAGGCCGGGTCTTCACCCACCAGTATCACGGCCAGGCCGGGCTGGTGGCCACGGGCGGTGAGGGCAGCGGCGCGCTGGGCGACTTCGCTGCGCAGTTGGCGGGAGAGGGCGGTGCCGTCGATGATGTGGGCTGTCATGGCTGGAATACGGATCGAAAAGGGCGCCGGGTGGCGCCCTGGTGGGGGATTGGGCGGCGGGCGGGCTTAGCCTTTGGGCGCGTTCTGGCCTAGGGCGATCTTCAGCAGATCGGCCACGGTATTGGCGTTGAGCTTTTCCATGATGTTGGCGCGGTGCGCCTCCACCGTCTTGATGCTGATGCCCAGGTCGTCGGCGATCTGCTTGTTCAGTCGGCCGGCGACGATGCGCTCGAGCACCTGTGCCTCGCGGCTGGTGAGCTTGGACAGCAGGGCATCGCGGCTGGCCGCCTGCTGGTAGCCTGCAAAGGCCTCGCGTGCGTGGTCCAGCATGCGCTCGACCAGGCCGACCAGCTCTTCCTCGTCAAAGGGCTTCTGGATGAAATCGAGCGCACCCTTCTTCATGGTGTTCACGGCCATGGGCACGTCGCCGTGGCCGGTGATGAAGACGATGGGCAGGGGCGACTTGCGCTCGATCAGGCGGTCCTGCAGCTCCAAGCCGGTCATGCCGCCCATGCGGATGTCGACAATCAGGCAGGCCACTTCGCGGGGGTCGTAGCGCGACAGAAAGGTCTCGGCCGAATCAAAGCAGCGCACCCGGTAGTCCTTGCCTTCCAGCAGCCATTGCAGGGAGTCGCGGACCGCTTCGTCATCGTCCACGACGTATACGGTGCCTTTTTTCGGAATCAAGCTCATGCAATTGTCCTTGGAGTATGTGCGTTTGCTACAGAATTTGTAGTGTCATCGGCAGGCTTGGCAAGCGGCAACCAGAAGGAGAACCTGCAGCCCGTGACGTCTGAACCATTGTAGATGTTCTCCGCCTGCATCCGGCCGTGGTGCGACTCGACGATGCTGCGGCACAGATTGAGGCCCATGCCCATGCCTTCCTGCTTGGTGGAGAAGAAGGCCTCGAACAGCCGCTCCAGCACCTCGGGCGCCAGGCCCTTGCCGGTGTCCAGCACCGAGAATTCGACCACCTCGCGCTCCTCGATGGTCTTGGGCACCACGCGCAGCTCCACGCTGCGGCCCGCCGTCGGGCGGTTGGCGTGCTGTATCGCCTCGGCGCCGTTCTTCATCAGGTTCACCAGCACCTGCTCGATCAGGATGGTGTCGGCCATCACGGGCGGCAGGCGCGCGGCGATGTACAGCGTAAGCCGCACATGGTGGCGGCGCAGCTCGATGTCGGCCAGTTCCACGGCCTCGGTCACCATCAGGTGCACGTCGGCCAATGCCCGGTTGGGCTCGCTCTTCTTCACGAAGGCGCGGATGCGCTGGATGATCTGCCCGGCGCGCTGCGCCTGGTGCGCTGTCTTCTGCAGGGCCGTGAGCAGGGCTTCCTCGGTCAGCTGGCCGCTCTGAATGCGCGAGACCATGCCGCTGCAGTAGTTGTTGATGGCCGTGAGCGGCTGGTTGAGCTCGTGCGCCACGCTGGACGCCATTTCGCCCATGGTGATCAGGCGGCTGACGGACTGCGCACGCTCGGCCTGGCGCGAGGCCTGCTCCTCGGCCTGGCGGCGCGGCGTGATGTCGGTGGCGATCACCATCTGCGCCAGGCGCCCGTCCACCCAGTTCAGGTAGCGCGAGCGCACCTCCAGCCACTTGCCCAGGTCGGGCAGGAAGATCTCGGCGTTTTCGGTGCGCGCACTGGTGAGCGTATCGGTGGGCAGGCCCATCAGGCCGTCCTCGTCGTCCACCCCCGAGCTGGTGCTGCCCGCCACGGGCACCACGCCGGCCTGGGCCACCAGCTGCAGGTGGCCGCCCGTCTGCGAGCCGAACCACTGGCGGTACAGCTTGTTGGCAAACAGCAGCTCTTCGCTGCCCAGCGGCGCCACGGACACCGAGGCATCGAGCGATTCGAGCACGATGGTAAAGCGCTCGTGCGACGCCGAGAGCTGTTCGCGCACCCGGTTGGGCTCGGTGATGTCGGTCATCGACGTCATCCAGCCGGTCTGGTGGCCATGGGCGTCGATCAGCGGCGACACGTACAGCCGCGCGTCGAACAGCGTGCCGCTCTTGCGCCGCACCCGCACCTGGAAGCCGCCGACGATGGTCTTGCCGCTGAGCTCGTCGCGCAGCTTGGCGTGCAGGGCCTCGTGGTCCGAGTCGGGCCAGTAGGGGAAGGGCGCCTTCAGGCCCACCAGCTCGGCCTCGCTCCAGCCCGTCATTTGGCAGAAGGCGGCGTTCACATAGGTGATGCGGCCTTCCATGTCCAGCGCGCGCATGCCGGTGAGGATGGAGTTCTCCATCGCCCGGCGGAAATTGGTTTCGGCCACCAGGGCCTGTTGGGCTTGCATGCGCCGGCGCGTGTGGCGCCAGGTGGCGATCAGCATCCAGGCCGTCATGGCGCTGAGCGTGCCCACCAGCCAGAACAGGCCGCTGCCCACCACGCCCAGCGAGGTGCGGTAGGCCTGGGCGCGCAGCACCAGCCCGTTGCCCACGGGGGACACGGGCACCTCGTACTCATTGGCGCGCGGGCTCCAGGGCAGCAGCTGGGTGGCCGGGTTGCGCGGGCCCAAGGGGGTGCCCGCAAGCACCTGGTTCTTGCTGTCCAGCAGGGTCACCGCGTAGCGCGCCAGCACCTCGGTGGGCGTGCCGTAGCGCAGCAGGCTGTCGATGGAGTATTCGCCCAGCACCACGCCGCTGAACTTGCCCTGGTTGTTCAGCGGCACCTGCAGTTGCAGCAGGGGGGTGATGTCGCCCGCCGTGGCGGCCGGCTGGGCATACACGGGCTGCTGCAGGTCACGCGCCAGGCCATAGGTGTCGGCCGTGTCGCCGGCCTTGAGCACCTCGCCGGCAATGCGCAGCTCGCTGCTGGCCAGGGTAGGTGCAGCGTGGCTGGCGCGGATGCGGCGGCGCTCGTCGATCCAGGTGATGGCCTGCAGCTCGGGGTATTGGCTGATCAGCGTCTCGGCCCGGCTCACGAACTCGGATTTTTCGAGCTCCTGGTTGGACAGGTCGCGCGCAATGCGCATCAGTTGCTCCTGCCGCTCCAAGAGGCGCAGGCGCACCCGCTGCTGGGCGTATTCCACGTCACGGCGCAGGGCTTCCTGCTCGCGCTCGGCCTCTTCGGCGCGCAGGTACCAGAAGGCGGCCACGATGGCCGCCAGGAACATCAGCACCGCCGCCAGCGGCGCAAGTGCAGCAAACCGGTCCTGCCGGGTGGGCGAGAGGCTGCGCCACCACTTGCGCCACCAGCGCGCAGGGGCCGCGATGGGCGAGACCGTGGTGGGGGGCGCTGGGTCGGTGGGATGCATGTCCCTCAAGTGTAGAGGAGGCGCACACCTGGTAACGGACAGCAGGGACAAACCTGTCCACGATCCCTGGCAGTGCGTTTTTCGGACAGGCCGCGGATCATTTGCGAACGCTCGTTCTTGTGCGTCTGCAGCAAATTCTCATAATGTGATATCAATGGGCACCATTTGAAATTCGCAAAAAGTTGTGCGAAACTAGGGGCAGTGTTCTAAATTGCTGCCACACCTATAGGAGACAAAGCATGTCAGCTCAGCCCGACCCTCAGGCCGCTTTTGGCCTCGGTACCGACGTCGATCAGCAGGAAACCCGCGAATGGATGGATGCGCTGTCCGCCGTGATCGACAAAGAGGGCCCCGAGCGTGCCCATTTCCTGCTGGAACAGCTTCTGGAGCACGCGCGCCAGAGCAGCATCGACATGCCGTTTTCGGCCAACACGGCCTACGTGAACACCATCGAAGCCGACCAGGAAGCCCACTGCCCCGGCAATATCGCGATTGAAAAGCGCCTGCGCGCCTATATGCGCTGGAACGCCATGGCCATGGTCGTGCGCGCCAACCGGCTGAACCCCGCCGACGGCGGCGACCTGGGCGGCCACATCGGCTCGTTCGCATCGGTGGCCAGCATGTTCGGTGCCGGCTTCAACCATTTCTGGCATGCGGCCAGCGAAGACCATGGCGGCGACCTGCTGTACATCCAGGGCCACAGCTCGCCCGGCATCTACGCCCGCGCCTACCTCGAAGGCCGCCTGAACGAAGAGCAGCTCGACAGCTTCCGCCAGGAAGTGGATGGCAAGGGCCTGTCGAGCTACCCGCATCCCAAGCTGATGCCCGAGTTCTGGCAGTTCCCCACGGTGTCGATGGGCCTGGGCCCGCTGATGGCCATCTACCAGGCGCGCTTTCTCAAGTACCTGCACGCCCGTGGCATCGCCAACACCGAAAACCGCAAGGTCTGGGTGTTCTGCGGCGACGGCGAGATGGACGAACCCGAATCGCTGGGCGCCATCGGCCTGGCCGCGCGTGAAAACCTGGACAACCTGGTCTTCGTGATCAACTGCAACCTGCAGCGCCTGGACGGCCCGGTGCGCGGCAACGGCAAGATCGTGCAGGAGCTCGAAAGCGAGTTCCGCGGCAGCGGCTGGAACGTCATCAAACTGCTGTGGGGCAATGGCTGGGACACCCTGCTGGCCCGCGACAAGACCGGCAAGCTCAAGCAACTGATGATGGAGACGCTGGACGGCGACTACCAGGCCATGAAGGCCAATGACGGCGCCTTCGTGCGCAAGAACTTCTTCGGCCGCCATCCCGAGACGCTTAAGCTCGTCGAGCACATGACCGACGACGAGATCTTCGAGCTGCGCCGTGGTGGCCATGAGCCCGCCAAGGTCTACGCCGCCTTCCACGCTGCCAACGCGCACAAGAACCAGCCCACCGTGCTGCTGGTCAAGACCGTCAAGGGCTACGGCATGGGCAAGGCCGGTGAGGGCAAGAACACCGTGCACCAGACCAAGAAGCTCTCGGACGAGGACATCAAGTACATCCGCGACCGCTTCAGCATCCCGATCCCGGACAGCCAGCTGGCCGACATCCCGTACTACAAGCCAGCCGACGACACGCCGGAAATGCAGTACCTGCAAGAGCGCCGCAGGGCCCTGGGCGGCTACCTGCCCAAGCGCCTGCCCAAGGCCGAAGAGAGCTTCACCGTGCCCTCGCTCGACACCTTCAAGGCAGTGCTCGAACCCACGGCCGAAGGCCGCGAGATCTCCACCACCCAGGCCTACGTGCGCTTCATCACGCAGCTGCTGCGCGACCAGGCCCTGGGCCCGCGCGTGGTGCCCATCCTGGTGGACGAGGCCCGCACCTTCGGCATGGAAGGCCTGTTCCGCCAGATCGGCATCTACAACCCCAAGGGCCAGCTGTACACCCCGGTCGACCGCGACCAGGTGATGTACTACCGTGAAGACAAGGCCGGCCAGATCCTGCAGGAAGGCATCAACGAAGCCGGCGGCATGGCCAGCTGGATCGCAGCCGCCACCAGCTACAGCACCAACAACCGGATCATGATCCCGTTCTACGTGTACTACTCGATGTTCGGCTTCCAGCGCATCGGCGACCTGGCCTGGGCAGCGGGCGACATGCAGGCCCGCGGCTTCCTGCTGGGCGGCACCTCCGGGCGCACCACGCTCAACGGCGAAGGCCTGCAGCACGAAGACGGCCACAGCCACATCCTGGCCGGCACCATCCCCAACTGCGTGAGCTACGACCCGACCTTCGCCCACGAAGTCGGCGTGATCATGCACCATGGCTTGAAGCGCATGGTCGAGCGCCAGGAAAACGTCTTCTACTACATCACGCTGCTCAACGAGAACTACCCCATGCCCGGCCTGCAGCCCGGCACGGAAGAGCAGATCATCAAGGGCATGTACCTGTGCAAGCAGGCGCCCGCCCTGGCCGCCGATGCACCCACCGTGCAACTGCTGGGCAGCGGCACCATCCTGCGCGAATCGTTCTTTGCCCAGGAACTGCTCGAAAAGGACTGGGGCGTGGCCGCCGGCATCTGGAGCTGCCCGAGCTTCAACGAACTGGCCCGCGACGGCCAGGACGTGGAGCGCTGGAACCTGCTGCACCCGACCGAAACGCCACGCGTCTCCTTCGTGGCCGAGCAGTTGGGCAAGACCGCAGGCCCCGTGGTCGCCTCCACCGACTACATGAAGAACTATGCGGACCAGATCCGCTCGTTCATCCCCGCCGGTCGCACCTACAAGGTGCTCGGTACCGACGGCTTTGGCCGCAGCGACTTCCGCAGCAAGCTGCGTGAGCACTTCGAGATCAACCGCCACTACATTGTCGTCGCGGCCCTGAAGGCGCTGTCCGAAGAAGGCAAGGTGCCCGCAGCCAAGGTGGCCGAGGCCATCGCCAAGTACAACATCCAGGCCGACAAGGTCAACCCGCTGTACGCGTAAAAGAACCGGAGACAACAATGGCATTGGTAGACATTCAAGTTCCGGACATCGGAGACTTCGACGAAGTCGGCGTGATCGAATTGCTGGTCAAACCCGGCGACACGGTCAAGGCCGAGCAATCGCTGATCACGGTCGAATCCGACAAGGCGTCGATGGAGATCCCGTCGAGCCACGCTGGCGTGGTCAAAGAGGTCAAGGTCGCCATCGGCGACAAGATCAAGCAGGGCTCCGTGGTGCTCACGCTGGAAGTGGCGGGCGAAGCGGCCGCGGCGCCTGCTGCTGCTGCACCCGCGCCAGCCGCGGCGTCCCCCGCACCGGCCCCCGCCGCTGCGACGCCCGCCCCAGCGGCTGCTGCCCCTGCAGCAGCCTCAGGCCCGGTGGAAGTGCGCGTGCCCGACATCGGCGACTTCAAGGACGTGGCCGTCATCGAGATGCTGGTCAAGGTGGGTGACACCATCAAGCTCGAGCAGTCGCTGTTCACGGTCGAGTCCGACAAGGCCTCCATGGAGATCCCTTCGCCCGCCGCCGGCGTGCTCAAGGAGCTCAAGGTCAAGATCGGCGACACCGTGAATATCGGCGACCTGATCGCCGTGCTCGAAGGCTCTGCCCCGGTTGCAGCCGCGCCCGCACCGGCACCCGCCGCTGCGCCTGCTGCAGCAAGCCCAGCGCCGGCCCAGGCCGCAGCGGCCCCAGCGCCCGCAGCGCCCGCAGCAGCCGCCGTTGCAGTGCCGGCCCACCAGCCAGGCGCCCCCACGGCAGGCCTGCCCCACGCATCCCCCTCCGTGCGCAAGTTCGCCCGCGAACTCGGTGTGCCGCTCGAAGAAGTCAAGGGCACCGGCACCAAGGGCCGCATCAGCCAGGACGACGTGCAGGCCTTCACCAAGCAGGTGATGAGCGGCGCCACCCAGACCAAAGCCCAGGCCGCCAAGGCGCCCGCAGGCGGCGGTGTTGGTTCCTGCGCAGGCCTGGACCTGCTGCCATGGCCCAAGGTCGACTTCAGCAAGTTCGGCGCTGTCGAGCGCAAGGACCTGTCGCGCATCAAGAAGATCAGCGGCGCCAACCTGCACCGCAACTGGGTGATGATTCCCCACGTCACCAACAACGACGAGGCCGACATCACCGAGCTCGAAGCCTTCCGCGTCTCCACCAACAAGGAGAACGAGAAGAGCGGCGTCAAGGTGACCATGCTGGCCTTCGTGATCAAGGCCGTGGTGGCCGCGCTCAAGAAGTTCCCCGAGTTCAACACCAGCCTGGACGGCGACACCCTGGTCTACAAGCAGTACTACAACATCGGCTTTGCGGCGGACACGCCCAATGGCCTGGTGGTGCCCGTGCTCAAGGATGCCGACAAGAAGGGCATCATGCAGATCAGCACGGAAATGGGAGACCTCGCCAAGAAGGCCCGCGACGGCAAGCTCGGCTCGGCCGACATGCAGGGCGGCTGCATGTCCATCAGCTCGCTGGGCGGCATCGGCGGCACGCACTTCACCCCCATCATCAACGCGCCCGAAGTGGCCATCCTGGGCCTCTCCAAGGGCCAGATGAAGCCGGTGTGGGACGGCAAACAGTTCGTGCCGCGCCTGGTGCTGCCGCTGTCGCTGTCGTACGACCACCGCGTGATCGACGGTGCCAGCGCTGCGCGCTTCAATGCCTATCTGGGCCAGGTGCTGGCGGACTACCGCCGCATCCTGCTGTAACGAGGAGACCCTGGTATGGCAATCATTGATATCAAGGTTCCGGACATCGGCGACTTCGACGAAGTCGGCGTCATCGAAGTGCTGGTCAAGCCCGGCGACACCATCAAGGCCGAGCAGAGCCTGATCACCGTGGAGTCCGACAAGGCCTCCATGGAGATCCCCTCCAGCCACGCTGGCGTGGTCAAGGAGCTCAAGGTCAAGATCGGTGACAAGGTCGCCCAGGGCGCCGTGGTGCTGACGCTGGAGGCAGCGGACGCAGGTGCCGCCGCTCCCGCACCGGCGGCTGCGCCTGCAGCAGCAGCCCCGGCCCCGGCCGCCTCGGCAACCCCTGCCGCACCCGCACCCCAGGCATCAAGCTTTGGAGGCACGGCCGACCTCGAGTGCGACCTGCTCGTGCTCGGCGCCGGCCCCGGCGGCTACAGCGCAGCGTTTCGCGCGGCAGATCTCGGCCTCAAGGTCGTGCTGGTCGAGCGCTACGCCACCCTGGGCGGCGTGTGCCTGAACGTGGGCTGCATCCCATCGAAGGCGCTGCTGCACGTGGCGGCTGTCATGGACGAAGTGAGCCACATGGCCGACCTGGGCGTGAGCTTCGGCGAGCCCACGCTGGACATCGACAAGCTTCGCGGTCATAAGGAAAAGGTCATTGGCAAGCTGACCGGCGGCCTGGCCGCCATGGCCAAGATGCGCAAGGTCACCACCGTGCGCGGCCTTGGCCAGTTCGTCGGTGCCCACCACCTTGAAGTGGAGGAAACCAGCGGCGCCACCGGCCAGGAGAAGACGGGCAGCAAGAAGGTCATCGCCTTCAAGAACGCCATCATCGCCGCCGGCAGCCAGGCCGTGCGCCTGCCGTTCATGCCCGACGATCCGCGCGTGGTGGACTCCACCGGCGCGCTGGAATTGAAGGAAGTGCCCAAGCGCATGCTCATCCTGGGCGGCGGCATCATCGGCCTGGAAATGGGCACGGTGTACAGCACCCTGGGCGCGCGCCTGGACGTGGTGGAAATGCTGGACGGCCTGATGCAGGGCGCCGACCGCGATCTCGTCAAGGTCTGGCAGAAGATGAACGCCAAGCGCTTCGACAACATCATGCTCAAGACCAAGACGGTGGGGGCCAAGGCCACGCCGGAAGGCATCGAGGTGACGTTTGCCGCAGCGGAAGAGGGCGGCACGGCCCCCGCACCGCAGACCTATGACCTGGTTCTCCAGGCCGTGGGCCGCACCCCCAACGGCAAGAAGATCGCTGCCGACAAGGCGGGGGTATCGGTCACCGACCGCGGCTTCATCAACGTCGACATCCAGATGCGCACCAACGTGCCGCACATCTTCGCCATCGGCGACATCGTGGGCCAGCCCATGCTGGCGCACAAGGCGGTGCATGAAGCGCATGTGGCGGCAGAAGTCATCGCCGGCGAGATCCAGGGCAACAAGGAGCTGGCCAGCGCCGCCTTCAACGCCCGCGTGATCCCGAGCGTCGCCTACACCGACCCCGAAGTGGCCTGGGTGGGCCTGACCGAAGACCAGGCCAAGGCCCAGGGCATCAAGGTCAAGAAGGGCCTGTTCCCCTGGACGGCCTCAGGCCGGGCGATTGCCAACGGCCGCGACGAGGGCTATACCAAGCTCCTGTTCGACGACAGCCCCGAGGCCCATGGCCACGGCAAGATCCTGGGCGGCGGCATCGTGGGCACCCACGCCGGCGACATGATCGGCGAGATCGCGCTGGCCATCGAGATGGGCGCGGACGCAGTGGACATCGGCAAGACCATCCACCCGCACCCGACGCTGGGCGAGAGCATCGGCATGGCGGCGGAGATTGCGCACGGCAGCTGCACGGATGTGCCGCCGCAGAAGAAGTAAGTAGGCAGACGAGCCGCTTCACTCCAGCAAAAAGCCGCGCATGCCTTTGGGCACGTGCGGCTTTTTTGTGCCCGGCTACGCACTGATCTAGCGTGCGCGGCTACAACATGGCTTTCTACAAGCCGTTGTGCGAATGCATCGAGTCCCATGCAGGCGGGGTTTTCCGGTAGCCGCCCGGCGCGCCATTGCGCACAATCCTCTGATCCCGTTACATATTCGGGCGCCTGCCGTTTCCATGAGCACCATCGTCCAGATCTTCGACCGCATCACGGCCACCGACGTGCCCACGGCCCTGGCCGCGTGCCAGCGCGACCAGCGGGCCACGCCCCGGGTGGTGGCCATGTTCGACCAGTTCTTGCGCGAGGTGCAGTGCTACTACCCGCTGGCCGCCGGTGCCAACGGCGTGGAGCAGCCCCTGATCTGGACCGAGGGCCTGCCGTTCGGGCCGCTGGACCACTGGCCCCTGAACCTGGGTGTCGATGTGCAGGCACTCGACGCCACAGTGCTCTCCACCCTGGGCCATGTGGCGGCCGACGCCGGGCTGCAGCTGTTCGAGCCGCAGGGCGGGGCGCTGTACCGGCTGGACCGCCAGGTGGTCTACGAGGACGGCACGGTCGAGCCCTTTGCCGAACGTTCCCTGCGGGTGGAGCCGCCCAAAGTCCATGCAGCGCCCGGCAGCTTTGCTCCGGCGCGGGTGCCCCATAGCCTGGATGTGCTGTGCGGCGCACTGATGGAGCGGCTTGCGCCGCTGGGCTTCGAGGTCCATCCCCATCCGGTGAACTCACGCGCACGCCTGGTGCAGCGCAGTTTCGGTCCCACCGTGCAGGCGTTTTTCATACAGGTGCAGCCGGAACATGACCGGCAGTACATCCATTGCGCCGTGCACTGGTGGCTGCCCAGCGTGCGCGAGGCCTGGCTGGCGCGCCTCGATGAGATCGGCGGCCCCGAACTGCGCAGCCGCATCAAGGCCTTCATCCCTGACTACGAGCGGACCCTGAGCGATTTCCAGCAGATTCCCTGGCACCGCAACCCGCGCCTGGGCCAGAACGACCTGCGTAGCGCGCACGACCTGGACGAGTTTGCCAAGGCCCTGGCCTTCTGGGCCGCCGAGCGCGCCATCCTCTGGCAGGATGCGCCCAAGGACATGGCGGCCCTGGGCAAGCTGCTGCTCTCGGTGGACCAGGTCAGCCGCGTGCTCAGGGACGGCGAAAGCGGCGTGCACGGCCTGTTCACCTTGCAGGAGCAGATGGCCCTGCTGGTGCTGGCATTGCACTGCAAGACACCCCTGCGAGAGGTGTGGATCGAAACCCTGCGCCATCGCCAGCGTGTGACGCAGCATGTGCAGTGGAAGCCCGTCAGCGGCAACGATGGCAATGCCTTGTTCGACGCCATCCTCCAGAGCCTGATCGAGCGGCCTCCTGTGCTGGGCGCCTGATCCAACCAACTTTTTGCATGACTTCCGACAACGACATTGAAGCCCGCGCCTGGAACCTGGTGCACGCCTACCTGGCCGATGCATCTCCCGCCGCATGGCATGTGTTCGCCGCGCGCTCCAACTACGACGGCAACAAGCAGGCCCTGCGCTGGCTGCTCGACCAGCCCACGCTGGACCGGGGCACTGCGCTGCTGATCTACTGGTACCTGGGGGCCGCGTGGCATGTGCAATTCACCTCGGCAGAGCAGGCCTTGAGTCCCGACACCTTTGACCTGCTGCGCCTGATCGAGGAGCGCTATGCGGAGGGTTTTTATCAAGCCGGCAATATCTGGTTCGACCCGCACACCTCCGAAGGCGGCCGGCCCGATGACTACCCTGGTGTGGCTGTGGCGCGGCCCGTGCCTGCGCTCATGCTGAAGCCCGTCAACGGCAGCGAGTTGGTCGAGGTCTCGGAAGACCCGGAGGGCTTTGACGAGGGGCTCCCACTGAGCGTGGCTGTGTCGCTGTATGCGTTGTTCGAGGAGAGCGAAGACTGACAACGTCCTCCGGTTCAGCGTCCCGGGCCGTCGATCGTGTCGCCGTCTGCGCGGTGTGAGCCCACCCCGACACCCAGGGCCATGCCGCCCATGCCGGCCCCGCCGGAGCCACCACCGCCTGCACCTCCTCCACGCCCGCCGCCGACTTCGCCATTGCCACCGCCTCCCGCGCGCTTGCCTGCGGCACCGCCGCTCCCGGCTGGCCTCAACGGGCCCTGGTTGGGTATGTTCACGGCGGCAGGAATGGGCTCCAGGTCCAGCGCCGCGCGGATGAAATGGCGCAGCGACACCACCAACTGCGCGGTCTCGATGCTGCGGCCGGCCACCATGTCCTGCGCGGCCTTGGCGGCCAGTTCCACCTGTTCCTCGGTGCCGAGCAGGATCACGTCGGACAGGGCGGCCTCCACCGCATCGCGCATGCGGCGCTGGCGTTCGGTGCTGGTGAGGGTCGGAGAGGGCAGGTCCGATTCCTCCGCTTCGGATGCATCGGTTTCCTGTGGGGTGGCCATCGCCATCTGCACGGCACTGTCATGCACCTGCTGGCGCCGCAGGTCGCGCATGTGCGTGGGGTGCACCTGCAACTGCCCGGTGAAGGATCCACCCAGTGTCTTGTACGCAGCGATCAGCGTCTTGAGCCGTTCGTTGATCTGCCGGTTCTCGCGCTCGCGGCGCTTCTGGATGGTCTGCATGAACACCAGGCGCGTGCCCACCATGACCAGGGTGGCCAACAGCAGGCCCATCAGTGTGGTGAGCAGGGTGGACCAGGAGGTGAAGTCGAGCAGGTTGCGCATGCGGAAAGCTGAGGGCGAACGGTGCGCCCATCCTAAAGGCAAGCCGGCTGCCGCCCTGTAGGCCGGCGCCCCAGCCAGCCCCATGGATGCTTTGCGAAGGGCGCAGGTCGTCACCCCCCCGGTTCTCAATCGGCCGTCAGCCCCAGGCGCTTCACAACGGGTTCCCAACGGGCCATTTCCTGGGTCAGCGTCGTCTGCGCCTGCGCGCTGGTGGTCCCCAGGGCCGTCACATCGCTGTTTTGCAGCTTGGCACGCACCTCCGCCAGTTTCATCACCTCCTGCGCCCGTTTCGCCAGTTCGGCGATGACGGCGGGCGGCGTGCCCTTGGGGGCCTGCAGCACCAGCCGGAAGCTCACGTCCAGGCCTGGCTGCTTCAGGGCCTGGGCCAGCGTGGGAACCTCGGGCGCCAGCGGCGATGGCGTGGCCGAGGAGACGGCCAGTGCCGTGAGCTTGCCGGCCCGCACATGCGGCAGCACGGTGGGCGTGGCGAGGAAGCCGCATTGCACTTCGCCGGCCAGCACCGCCTGCGTAGCGGGCGCGGGCCCGCGGTAGGGGATGTGCTCCATGCGTGCGTGCGCCGCATCCAGGAACATTTCGGTCGCCAGGTGCCCGGGCACCCCCGGTCCACCGGATCCGTAGAGGATGCGCTCGGTCTTGCTCTTGGCCACCAATTCGCTGACCGTCTTCACACCCACCGAAGGGTGGCACACCAGCATCTGCGAAAAGCTGCCGATGATGGACACGTTCACCAGATCGGCCTTGGGATCGAAATCGCGGTTCTTGTAGATATGCGGGTTGACCGTGAGCACGGTGTCCGGGCTGAGGACCAGGGTGGCGCCGTCGGGTTCCGCCTTGGCTGCCGCGATGGCAGCCAGGTTGTTGCCGGCGCCAGGGCGGTTGTCCACGATCACGGGTTGCTTGACCAGCCTGCCCAATTGGTCGGCGAACAGCCGCGCCGTGATGTCCGACGGGGCGCCGGGCGGCGAGCCCACGAAGAGGCGCACCGGTCCGGTGGGCCAGGCCTGTGCCAGCGCGGCGCAGGGCGCCAGCGCAATGAGGCCGATGGCACCGGCGCTGCGGATCGTCTTGAAAATGCCCATGGTTACTCCTTGTCGAAGCTCAGTACATCAGCTGGCCGCGGCGGTTCACGACGCCGATGTCCACCCACTGCGTGCCGATGTTCTGGCCATCGGTGAAATCGAGCGGCAGGCCCCCCAGGTCCATGCGCAACTGACGCAGCGCGGCCGTTACCTTCTCGGGCGTGGGGGATGCGCCAGCGCGAGAGATGGCCTCCACTGCGACCTGGGCGGCCACGTAGCCGGTCAGGTGCGGGTTGGACGGCTCGGATTTCGGATAGTGGGTGCGCATTGCGGCACGGAAGTCCCGCGTCAGGCGGGTCTTGTCGGCAGAGGCATTGGGCAGCACCTGCGCCACCCCCACGCCGATGGCCGATTCCAGTGGCGTCTTTTCAATGATGGCTTCTGCCGGCACGTAGGACATGCCATAGATCGGCGTGCGGTCAGAGGCTGCACGCACGTCGCGAACCAGCGCCGCGCCGCTGTTGCGCACCAGCACCATCACATAGGCCTGCGCGCCTGTTGCCTGCAGCTGTTTGGCCGTGGCCGCGAGCTGCTCTCCGACTGGGGGCACGGGCACGCGGCCGACGACCTCGAGCTTGAACTCCGCAGCCGCTTCGTTGAAGTGGCCCAAGCCGCTCTTGCCCATGGGGTTGTCTTGGTGGGCGACAGACACCTTGCGGATACCGAGCGTGGACAGGTGCTGCAGGATGTGGCGGATCTGCGCGCGGTCGCCCGCGCCCACATGGAAGATCCACGGGCTGCCGGGGTTGCGCATGGCTTCCGCGCCCGGGGTGGCGCCCACGGCCGGGGTCTTGATGCGCTCCAGCACCTTGCTCGATTGCAGTGCCAGCACATTGGCCGAGCCGAACAGGTTAATGAAGGCCAGCGGTTTGTCGCGCCCGGCGATCATCTCGACCAGGCGCACGGTATCCTCTGGCTTGTACTGGTCGTCCTCGTGCACGAAGCGGACCTTCTGCCCGTTGACACCGCCCTTGGCATTCACGGTGTTGAAATACGCCATGGCCCCCTCGTAGTTGCCCACGGCTGTCACCGCCAGGGGGCCCTTGGTGGGCGAGACCTGGGCGATGACGACGTCCGCGTGGGCGGTGGTCACCTGAAGGGCCGCGAAGAGGATGAATGTACGAATGGGCAAGGGCTGACTCCGACGGCATATGGAACTCTGCGGAGAATTCTTGGGCCTCAGCCGATGGTTCATCTAATGAAGAAAAGAGGAGACATTCCCTGATGTTGCGCAATCCCCGTGTGCCGGACGATTTCGTGAATTATCGATTGCTGCGGCTGTTCGCACTGGCGGGCGCACCTGTCGTGCGCCTGTGCGAAGGGCGCTACGGTGTGACACGGCGCGAATTCCGCCTGCTGTGCCTGGTGGTCGACGGCGGCCCCGTATCGCCGTCGCGCCTGAGCGAATTGGCGCACCTGGACCCGGCCCGCGCGTCGCGCGTCATCGCGGCACTGGCCAGGAAGCGGCTGGTGCGCCGCGAGGTGCAGAGTGGCGACCGCCGGTTCGCGCTCATTGCAGCCACCCGCGAAGGCGTGGCGCTGCACAAGGAGCTGTTTCCGCAGATCGCCGACATCAATCGGGGGGTGGTGTCGGTGCTCGATGCAGGGCAGGTCAAGGCGCTGGATCAGATCCTGTCGGTGCTCACGCGCCACGCCGAGGTGGTGAACAGCTCCATCGTGCTGGATGTGGGTGCGGACCGCCAGCGCGGGCGGCGCAGCCCTGATGACGACTTTGCATAGGACTGCAGGCAGGGCGGGGCGTCAGCCAGGCTTGCCCGCCGCCGGGCCCCAAGGCGCCACTGCAGCGGCGGAATCCGCCGGCTTGCTGCGCTTGCTGACCAGCAGCACCCCCGCCAGCACCAGCCCGGCGCCCGCCATCTGCCACCAGGACAGCGGTTCGTTCAGCAGCCAGCAGCCGAAGAAGATCGTCAGCATGGGCCCCAGGTTGCCGATCAGCGCGGTGCGGGCGGCGCCGATGCGGCGGATGGCGGCGGAGGTCATGAACACCGGCAGCACGGTGGAGAAGACGGCCATGCCCAGGGCATGCAGGTACACGGGCGCGGGCTGCGCCAAAGCCGCGACCGGCTGGGTCGCGATGAAGTGGGCCAGCGTGGCGACAGTGGACACCAGCATGGCCAGCGCGGTGAAGCGCGCTGCGCCCAGGGTGCGGATGGCCGGCTCGCTGCCGGCTTGGTAGAAAGCGTACGACACGGCAGAGCCGAAGACGAAGCCCGCGCCGATGAGCACGGCCCGCGCATCGCCGGCCACATGCAGGTCGTGCGCAAAGGCCAGCCCGATGCCCGCGTACGACAGCAGCAGCGAGCCGATTTCGCGCCGCGATGCCCGTTCGCCCATGAAGAGCACGCCGATCACGATGGTGAGCGTGGGGTAGGTGAACAGAATCAACCGCTCCAGGCTGGCCGTGATGTACTGCAGGCCGATGAAGTCAAGAATGCTGGCGCCGTAGTAGCCCAGCAGACCCAGCGCGATGACCAGCAGCCAGTCGCGCCTGGCCAGCGATGCCAGGCTGCGGCTGGCGCGCCAGCCGACCCAGGCAAACACCGGCAGCGAGAACGCCATGCGCAGGGCGAGCAGGGTGACCGAATCGACCGGCGTGGCCTGCGGCACGGCATAGGCCAGCTTGACGAAGATGGCCTTGAACGAGAAGCCCAGGGCGGCGAGAACGGCCAGGGCCAGGCCGATGCGTTCGGCGGGCCAGTGTTTCCAGGAAGGCATGGGGAAGTCTTGTGACATGGTGCATGCGGCTACTGCGAACGTTATGCATGCATGCGATAGGGGGAGGGCAAATCGGTGAGGCCATGGTGCCCGACGATGTCGCGGTGCACAATTGCTATTCCCGCAAGCCTGCGTTCGTTTTTGCCGAACGATGGCGGGGCCTTTGTTCATGAACTACGACCTCATTGACCTGCGCCTGTTTGTCGCCATTGCCGAAGAATGCAACCTTACCCGCGGGGCTGCCCGCGCCTGCCTGGCCCCATCGTCGGCCAGCCACCGGCTGCGCCGGCTGGAAGATGCACTCCACACCACCTTGTTCGAGCGGCAGACGCGCGGCGTGCAACTCACCCGAGCCGGCGAAGCGCTGCTGCGCAATGCGCGCCAGGTGCTGGCCAGCCTGGAGCAGATGCATGCCAACCTCTCGCCCTTTGCCACCGGCATCCGCGGCCATGTGAGCCTGTGGGCCAACACGCATGCCACGCACACCTTTCTGCCGGACGATCTGGCTGGCTTTCTCAAGCAGCACCCGCAGGTCAGCGTGACACTGGAGGAGCGCACCAGTGCCGAGATCGTGGTGGCCGTGGCCAGTGGCGAGATCGAAGTGGGTGTGCTGGCGGACAGCGGCCACAGCGCGGGCGTGGAGCTGGCCCCCTACCGGCAGGACCGGCTGGTGCTGATCGTGCCCACCGGCCATGCCCTGTCGTCTCGTACGCAGGTCGGCTTTGCCGAGGTGCTGGACCACGCCTTCGTCATGCTGCATGCGGGATCGGCCATCCACACCTTCACGATGAATGCGGCCGCCGCTCTGGGCAGGCACCTGGATGTGCGCATCCAGGTGCGCAGCTTCGAGGCCGTCTGCCGCATGGTGGGCGCAGGTGTGGGCATCGGCATGGTGCCGCGCAGCGCCGTCAAGCTGGCGGGTGTTGGCGATCTGCCGGTGGTCGTGGAAATGGACGAGCCCTGGGCCCGGCGCGACCTGCAGATCTGCGTGCGCAGGGGAGCAGAGCCATCGGGCTTTGCGGCCGCGCTGGTCGAGCACCTGCGCAGCAGTCGTGGCGCGCGCCAGGGGGTGTAGGTGGGTTCCGACGGCTTTGATCGGCATTGGCCCGCTTCGTGCGCCAAGGTGCCTGCGTAACCTTGGGGCCATGCAAAGCGATCCTGCTCTGCTCTACCACCCAAGGAACCAATATGAACACCGATCAAGTCAAGGGCGCATTGAAAGAAGCAGCTGGCAAGGTTCAGCAAAAGACCGGGGAGGTGATCAACAGCCCCGAGCAGCAAGCCAAGGGCGCCGCCAAGCAGGTGGAAGGCAACATCCAGAAGAACTATGGCGACGCCAAGGAAGCGGTCAAAGACGCCGTGAAGTGACGCCCAGCGGGTGCGCCCGCTTGCCGCACGTGAAGCCCCGGATGCAGTGATGCCCCGGGGTTTTGCGTTTTCAAAGCAGGCTCAGTCTGCCAGGAACACGTTTACGCCCGTGGCGCGCAGTTCCTTCTGGATGCGCGTGGGTGCGGTGGCGGGCACCACGAGCGCGGCCAACTCCTTGAGCGGTGCCACGGTGAAGGGCGATGCGGCCCCAAGCTTGTCCAGGGAAGCCAGCACCACGGTTTCCGCCGCGCGGCGGTGCAGGGCGCGCTTGACGGTGGCTTCCTCGAAGTCGCCGGTGGTGAGCCCTGCCTCGGCGTGCACGCCCGTCACGCCCATCAAAAACAGGTCGGCGCGCAGGCGCTCGGCCGCCTCTACCACGCTGGCACCCACGTTCACCATCGAGTGCCGGTACAGGCGCCCGCCCAGGCTCAGCACCTCGATGTGCGCGTGCCCGGCCAGCGCGGCGGCCACCACGGGGCTGTGGGTCACCACCGTGGCGCGCAGATCCAGCGGCAGGTGCTGCACCACCTGCAGCGAGGTGGTGCCGCCATCGAGGATGACCACCTGGCCGGGCCGCACCAGTGCCGCCCCGGCACGCCCGAGCAGGCGCTTTTCGTCGGGCGCCAATTCTTGGCGCACTCGCAGGTCGCCCACGGCGGCCGAGGCGGGCAGGGCGCCGCCGTGCACCCGCTGCAGCTTGCCCTCGGCGGCCAGTTCGCGCAGGTCGCGGCGCACCGTGTCTTCGGAGATGCCCCATTCGTCGCTGAGCGCCTTGGCCACTATCTGGCCCTCCTGTGCGAGGCGCTGGAGGATGAGTTGCTTGCGCTGGGTGGTGAGCATGGGCTGGCCGATTGCATGAAATTCTATGAAAATGCATGATACTGCACGAATGCGTTTTTGGAGAAACCCATGCCCGATCCCATGGCGGCTGACCGCCCCCTGCTTGTGCTCATCGCCGGCCCTTATCTCTCGGGCACCGATGGCGACCCCGTCCGCATCGCCGCCAACCGCGAGCGGCTGGAGGCCGCCGCCTTGCCCATCTACCAGCGCGGCCACCTGCCAATGCTGGGTGAATGGCTGGCGCTGCCCATCATCCACGCGGCCGGCGGCCGTGAGCAGGGCGATGCGGTGTTCCATGCCTACCAGTACCCGGTAGCCGAACGCTTGCTCACGCGCTGCGATGCGGTGCTGCGCCTGCCGGGCGCATCGCGCGGTGCCGATATAGACGTGGCACGGGCGCAGGCCCTGGGTTTGCCGGTCTACCACCATATCGACGAACTGCCGGTGCACCAGGCTGCAGAGGGGGTGGCGGCATGAAGCGGCCCCAGCCCATGCCACTGCCGGGCGATACGGACAATGTCCGATTGGTGGATGCCCAGCTGCTGTCGGACAGCTGGTACACCCTGCGCAAGATCAGCGTCGAGCTGCGCCGCCGCGGCGGCCAATGGCAGCGACTCAGCCGCGAGGCCTATGACCGGGGCAACGGCGCGGCCCTGCTGCTGTGGGACCCGCGCCGCAGCACGGTGGTCCTGACCCGGCAGTTCCGCCTGCCGGCCTTTCTGAATGGCTCGCCCGACGGCCAACTGATCGAGGCCTGCGCCGGCCTGCTCGATGGCGACGAGCCCGAGGCCTGCATCCGCCGCGAGGCCGAGGAGGAGACCGGCTACCGCATCCGCACACCGCGCAAAGTGTTCGAGGCGTACATGAGCCCGGGCTCGGTGACCGAGAAACTGCACTTCTTCGTGGCGGAGTACGAGCCCGGCGACCGCGTGCGCGCGGGCGGCGGCGTGGTGGAAGAGGGCGAAGACATCGAGGTCATCGAGATGCCCCTTGCCGAAGCCCTGGCCGCCATCGCCTCGGGGCGCATCCAGGATGGCAAGACCATCATGCTGCTGCAGCATGTGGCGCTGGTGCTGGCGAAAAGCAACGGCTGATGCCCGGTATCAGCCTTTGCCGTCGAGCAGCGCGACGATCCGGTTCCAGTGGGATTCATCCACCGGCGTGATGGACAGGCGGCTGCCTTTTTGCAGCACGCGCAGGTCGGCCAGTTCGGGGTGCTGGCGCAGTTCGGGCAGGCCCAGGAGGCGGGTCTTGCGCAGGGCCTGCACGTCCAGCAGCAGCCAGCGCGGCGCGTCGGGTGGCGACTTGGGATCGTGGTAGGGCGATGCGGGGTCGAACTGCGTGGGGTCGGCCCGCGTACCGGACGCCACGCGGGCGATACCGACGATGCCTGGCTCGGCGCAGCTCGAGTGGTAGAACAGCACGCCATCGCCCACCTGCATGCCATCGCGCATGAAGTTGCGTGCCTGGTAGTTGCGCACGCCGGTCCAGGGCACGGTGGCTTTGGGGGCGGCCAGGGCGTCGTCGATGGAGCATTCCTCGGGCTCGGATTTCATGAGCCAGTGGCGGGGGGTGGCGCTGGAGGGTGATGTCATGGCACCATTCTGGCAAAGAGCCCGTTCGACCGCAAAACATCCATGAGGGAAAGGCGCTGCCGCCCAGACTGGGGCAGCGATACCAGCGATGCCAGAGCCATCCGACACCCCCAAAAGCAATGGTAAAGGCAAGAGCAAGGGCCCCGGCACCTGGGTGCTGGCGCTGTTCGGGCTGCCCTTTGCGGCCGCGGGCCTGGGCCTGCTGCTGCTGAGCGTGCTGCCCACGCTGGTCGACTGGTCGACCATGCAGGGCTGGCAGCCGGTGCAGGCCACGCTGGCCTCGGCCGAGACGGTGGCCAGCCGCAGCAGCAAGTCCACCACCTACAGCGTGAAAGCCGAGTACCAGTACCGCGTGGCGGGGCAGGAGTACACCGGGCGCCGCGTGGCCATCGGCTCGGGCAGCGACAACGTGGGCGAGTTCCAGAAGGAACTGGGCGCCCGGCTGGAAGAGGCGCAGCGCAGCGGCACACCGGTGCAGGCCTGGGTGAACCCCGACAACCCTGCCGAAGCGGTGCTGGACAGGAGCCTGCGGCCTGGAATGCTGGCCTTCAAGCTGGTGTTTGCGCTGGTGTTTGGCGGGGCGGGCCTGGGCATCATGCTGTTCGCATGGCGCATGCGGTCCGTGCTGTCCAGCGAGGAAAGGGTGGCTGAGCGGACCTGGGAAGCACGCCCCTGGGAGTCCCGCGCGCAATGGAAGGACAACCGCATCCGGGCGCGCCGGCGCATCGGGCGGTGGGTGCTGTGGGTTCTGGCCCTGGTGTGGAACGGGGTAGCGCTCCCCATGGCCGCCATGGTGGTGCCGCGCACGCTGGAGCGCGGCGACCATCTGCTGGCGGGCACCTTGCTGCTGTTCCCGCTGGTAGGGCTGGCGCTGCTGGTCTGGGCACTGCGCAGCGCTCTGCATGCACGCCGCTATGGCGATGTACGGCTGGAACTCGACCCGTTTCCGGGCTCCATCGGTGGGCACTTCGGTGCCATTCTGGCGGTGCCTGTGGCCTACAGTTCGGGGCTGCGCTTTCTGGCCACCCTGCAGTGCGTGCAGCACACCCGCTCCCGCTCGGGCGGCAAGACCAGCTACGACAGCCGCACGCTGTGGCAGGTGCGCGGCCTGCCGCAGGTGGAGGCGCAGGGCGAGGGCGTGCGCCTGGCCTGGCGTTTCGACCTGCCGGCGCACCTGCCCGCATCGGAAGACCCTGGCAGCGAGTACCACCGCTGGGAGTTCGAGGTCAAGAGCGTGCCGGGCACCTCGGGCGACAACCTGGCACCGGGGTTCGGGTGCAGCTTCGACGTGCCGGTGTACCTCACGAACCAGAAATCCGTCTGGCTGCAGCACGATGCGGCGCAGCACCCGCAACTGGGCGAGGTGGCCAAGACGGACGAGGAGGACGTCTCCGATGTGGAGCAGGTGGCCGGCGGTGTGCGGCTGTACTTCCCCTATGGGCGGCGCTGGAAGCAGATGCTGGCGCTGCTCGTGTTCGGTGCCATCTTCGCGGGCGCGGGCACCCTGCTGTGGAGCAGCGATGCACCGTTGCTGTTCGGTGTGCTCTTTGGCGGCATCGGCTGGCTGGTGGTGCTGGGCGCCATCTATGGCATGGGCAACAGCCTCACGGTGCAGATGGACCGCCACGGCCTGCGGACTGAGCGGCGGCTGCTCGGCCTTGCAAGCTTCAAGAGCGCGGCTTCGGCGAGCGAGGTGGCGCGCCTGGAGATCCAGGAAAGCTATTCCACCACCACGGGCGGCAACAGGGAGACCTACTACCGCCTGCAGGCAGTGCTGGCCAGCGGCAAGGGCATCACCGTGGCCGACAGCCTGCGCGGCAGGGCGGCGGCGCAGCAACTGCTGTCCTCGCTGTGCCGCCAGACGGGCTACACGAAGGGATCGGCGCTGGATTGAGGGGCGAGCCTCACCCCGCCCTGCGGAAGGTCAGGTTGATCCGAAAGGCCCCCGTCAATGGGTGCACGGCCTCGGCCAGCGGCATCACGCCGTGGTAGCGCAGGCGCGCCGGGCCACCCCAGACCACCACGTCGCCATGGACCAGGGGAATGCGCTGCGGCTTGTCGGCCCGCGCATCGCCACCGAACAGGAACACGGCAGGGATGCCCAGTGACACCGAGACGATAGGGTGCTCGTGGCTCTTCTCGTCCTTGTCCTGGTGCAGCGACAGGCGCGTGCCGGGGGCGTAGCGGTTGATGAGGCAGGCGTCGGGCTCAAAACCGCCAAAGCCTGCGGTATCGGCTGCCTCGCGCGCCAGGGTCGCGAACACGGTGGGCAGGGGTGGCCAGGCGCGGCCGGTCAGCGGGTCGGCCCGGCCATAGCGGTAGCCGCTGCGGTCGGAGATCCAGCCCAGCGGGCCGCTGTTGGTCATGGCCACCGACATGCGCTGGCCGCCGGGCGTTTCGAGGTGGCGGAATGGGGCGTGGGCGGTGATCGCGCCCACGGCCTGCAGCAGAGAAGGCGCCACGCCGAGTGCAAAGCCGCGCAGCAGCGCCGCCCCGGGGGCCAGGGCTTCGCGGGTGCCGGCCTGCTGCGCCAGCAGCAAGGCCTCTTCGTCGTCGCTGAACAGGTTCAGGGTCATGTCGCGTCGTGGAAGATGATGCCGGCGGTGTGGCGCATGCCTGAGCGCAGGCGGCTCACCCCGTGGCGCATGTTCACCCGGTAAGGCCCGCGCGTGCCGTTGACCGGGCGGTGGTGTACCGCGAACACCACGGCATCGCCCTGGCGCAGGGGCACGACCTCGGCACGCGACTGCATGCGCGGGCGCTGCTCGGTGAGCACGAATTCGCCGCCCGTGAAGTCGCGGCCCGGCTCCGACAGCAGTATCGCCGCCTGCAGCGGAAACACATGTTCACCGTACAGGTCCTGGTGCAGGCAGTTGTAGTCGCCCGCCTCGTACTGCAGCAGCAAGGGCGTGGGGCGCACCTGGCCGGCCGCGTGGCAGCGGTCGATGAACTCGGCATGCGTGGCCGGGTAGCGGGTGGCGATGTCCATCACCGCATTCCAGTGGTTGGCCGTGGGGTACAGGTGCGGGTACAGCGCCTCGCGCAGCCCGGCCACCAGTGGCGTCAGCGGGTAGGCGAAGTACTGGTACTCGCCCTTGCCGAAGCCGTGGCGGGCCATCACCACGCGGCTGCGGAAGATGCCTTCTGTGGCATACAGGCTGGCCAGGGCTTGGCACTCGTATGGGCTGAGCAGAGCGGGCAGGATGGCCGCGCCCTCGGTGTTCAGGGTGTCCGTCACAACAGGCCAGTCGATGGCGCTGGCGCGGGCAGCCCAGTCGGTCGTCTGTTCGGGAAGCCGGGCGTTCATGCGGGCTGGCCCTCTGTTTGGCCATGCGTGGCCTGCCGCTGCTCACGCTCCAGCAGGGCCTGCTTGCGTTCCACGCCCCAGCGGTAGCCCGACAGGGCGCCATCGTTGCGCACCACCCGGTGGCAGGGGATGGCCACGGCCAGGGCATTGGCGGCGCAGGCCTGGGCCACGGCGCGTGCGGCGGTAGGGCTACCGATGCGCTGGGCAATGTCTGTATAGCTGGCCGTTGCGCCGGCGGGAATGGCCTGCAGCGCCTGCCATACACGCTGCTGGAAGGCCGTGCCCTGCACATCGAGTGGCAGGGCGAGGCCGAGGCCGGGGGCCTCGACAAAGGCCACCACCTGCGCCACCAGCGTGTCGAAGCTGCGGTCGTCGCCCACCAGGTGGGCCTGGGGGAAGCGGTCCTGCAGGTCCTGCGCCAGCAGCTGGGCATCGTCGCCCAGCAGGATGGCGCACACGCCGCGCGCGCTCTGCGCCACCAGGATGGCGCCCAGCGAACACTGCGCAATCGCAAAGCGGATGGTGACCTGATTGCCGCCCGCCTGGTAGCGCGTGGGCGTCATGCCCAGCACGCCATCGGCCTCTTCGTAGAAGCGGCTGGCGGTGTTGTAGCCCGCGTTGAAGATGGCATCGGTGACGCTTGCAACCGGTGCCACCAGTTCGCTGCGCACGCGCCGGGCGCGCTGGGCGGCGGCGTACGCCTTGGGCGTGAGGCCCGTCGCCTGCTTGAAGATGCGGTGGAAGTGGTGGGCGCTCATGCCCACGCGGCCGGCCAGTTCGTCCAGCGTGGGCGGCGTGTCGGCCGCCTCGATGATGCGGCAGGCCTCGATGACCAGGGCGGCATGGTGCGCCAAGGGCGACGCCTGGGTTGGCTTGCAGCGCTTGCAGGGGCGAAAGCCGGCCTGCTCGGCGTCAAGTGTGCTGGCATGGAAGCGCACGTTTTCGGGCAACGCCGGCCGTGCGGCGCAACTCGGGCGGCAGTAGACGCCGGTGGTCTGCACCGAGTAGTAGAACGTGCCGTCGGCCTTGGCGTCGCGCGTGCGCACCGCCGCCCAGCGCGGATCGGCCAGGGTGGCTGCTGCCTGGGCGGCCCTGGTGGCCCTGGAGAGGCGGGTTGGCGGCATGGTGCTGTCAGCGGTGGCGGTGGAATGCATGGGGTGGCCTCGCAAAGTGAATGGAGATGGCCTGACTGTAGAAACAGCCCGCGATCCATGCACCCCGAAGCTTGCTTTTGAATTCTGCACCCATGTCGCATGCCAGGGGTGGCCGTGGGGTCAGGGATCAGGCACAAAGGGCCGCGCCCTGCGCAGGCCCGTGCCACCCCAGCGCCGCGCATCCTCGCCCGGTATCGCCAGCGGGTTGTTCTGCGGCTCCGACAGCGGTGCCAGCAGGGCGTGCAGGTCGGCCTCGCTGAACTTCACGGCGCCCTCGGCATCGTGTCCCAGCACGCCCTGGGCCAGGGCGGCCTTGCGGGCCTGCAGCTCCAGCATGCGCTCTTCGATGCTGCCTTTCACCACCAGCTTGTAGACGAACACCGGCTGGTCCTGCCCGATGCGGTGGGCGCGGGCCGTGGCCTGCTCCTCCACGGCGGGGTTCCACCACGGGTCCATGTGGATCACGGTGTCGGCGGCCGTGAGGTTCAGGCCCACGCCACCGGCCTTGAGGCTCACCAGCAGGATGGGCGGGCTGGTCTCGTCCTGCGCCTGGAACTGCCGCACCACGGCGCCACGCTGGCGCGGCGGTGTTTCGCCCGTGAGGCTCAGGAACGGCAGCTCCAGCGTGTGCAGCTGCGCTGCCACCAGGTTGAGCATTTCGGTGAACTGCGAGAACACCAGCACGCGCCGGCCTTCGGCGACCAGGGCGGGCAGCATGTCGGCCAACAGTTCGAGTTTTGCACGCTCCATGCCGGCAGAGGTCTTGCTTCCTTTGACCAGGCGTGGGTCGCAGCACACCTGGCGCAGCTTGAGCAGGGCGTCGAGGATGGTGATCTGCGCGCCATCGAAGCTCTCGCGCTCCAGCACGCGGCGCACCTGCTTGTCGGCGGTGGCGCGCACGGCCTCGTACAGCTCGCGCTGCTTGCCCTGCAACTGCACGCGCTGGATGACCTCTGTGCGCGGGGGCAGCTCGGTGGCCACGTCCTGCTTGCGCCGGCGCAGGATGAAGGGGCGCACGCGCTGCGAGAGCAACTGCGCGCGCAAGGTCTCGCCGTTCTCCTCGATGGGCTTGCGCCAGCGCGCGTTGAAGCTGCGCACGTCGCCCAGGAAACCCGGCATGAGGAAGTCGAACTGCGCCCACAGCTCGCCCAGGTGGTTTTCCAGCGGCGTGCCGGTCAGGCACAGCAGGTGCGGGGCCTGCAGGCGGCGCAGGGCGCGCGCGCTGCGGCTGCCGGCGTTCTTGACCATCTGTGCTTCGTCCAGGATCAGGAGGTGAAAGGCTTGTGCTGCCAGCGCCTCCACGTCGCGCCAGAGCAGGGGGTAGGTGGTGAGCACCAGGTCGTGCTCGGCAATGTCGGTAAACAACTGGCCCCGCTCGGGCCCGTGCAGGGCCAGCAGGCGCAGGCCGGGCGCCATGCGCTGGGCCTCGGCCTGCCAGTTGAACAGCAGCGAGGTGGGCAGCACCACCAGGGCCGGGCGGGTGAGGCGGCCGGATTCCTTTTCCACCAGGATATGGGCCAGCGCCTGCGCGGTCTTGCCCAAGCCCATGTCGTCGGCCAGGATGCCGCCCAGGCCCTGCGCGCGCAGGTACTGCAGCCAGGCCAGGCCTTCGAGCTGGTAGGGGCGCAACTGCACCTGCAAGCCCTTGGGTGCGGCGACCGGCTCGGGCGTGCCGATGGCCTTCAGGCGCTTGGCCAATTGGGACAGGCCGATATCGCCCTGCAGCTGCCAGTCATTGGCGCCATCCACCCGGTGCACCTGCACCAGGCCGGCGCGCAGGGCTTCGAGCCGGCGCAATTCCCAGACGCCCAGGCGCAGCGGGTCGCCGTCACGGCGCTGCTTGCGCTCGGGGTCGGTGAGCAGGTCGACCATGGCGCCCACGATGGCCTTGAGCGGGCCGGCGGGCGCGTCGATGCGCCGCCCGCCGGGGGCGCGCAGCGAGATGATCTCCAGGTCATCGATGCGCGCCATGCGCCGCGCGATGAGCCAGCGCGCGTCGCGCTTGAGCAGGTCGGCCAGCATGGGCGCCAGGTCCAGCGTCTCACCGTCGATCTCAATGCCCAGGCTCAGCAGCCAGGCGCCTTCGCGCGCGGGCAGCTGCAGCTTTTGCACCGGGCGCTCGCGCGGGCCCACGGGGCCGGCCAGTTCCTTGCCCAGCACCTCGCCGGTGTCGGGGGCGATGATGAGCTTCCAGCGCTGCACGGGCACGCTCTCGTGCGCAAAGCCGGGTCGCACCACCACGCTCCAGCCCTTGGCCGAGAGGCGCGGCACCTGCTCGGCCCAGAAGTCGCCGAAGAAGGCCTCCTGCGCCAGTGTCCACAGCGGACCCAGGTTGGCCGCGGCATCGCGGTTGCGCCATTGCAGGGTGCGTGCGTCCAGGGGCTGCAGGCCCAGCTCCCAAACCAGGTCCATGGCGTCGGATTCGGCCGCCAGGTCGCGCTGCATGCGCACCAGGGGGCCACCGGTGTCGTACAGGTCCTGCAGCGGTGCAGGGCGCGAGTTGAGGATGGAGGTGGGAGCCGGTGCCTGCCAGGCAATGGTGGCCTGGGGCATGTCTTCGAGGCGGTACGTCCAGTCGATCTGCGCCAGCGTCACGCTGTCGCCGCGTGGGCCCATCTTGCCCTGGGGCTTGAGGCCCAGCAGCCCCTCGCCCCGGCCCAGGGTCATGAGCGTGATGCGCGGCTGGAAGTGGCCGGCGGCAATGCCGGGCGGCAGGGTGGGGCGCCTGGATGGGATCGCCTCGGTGCTGGCCTCCCCGTCTCCACGCATCAGCCCCATCACCCTGGCGGCCTCGGCGTCCGTCAACGGGGGCAGGGCCTTCAGGGCGGCGGCATCGGCCTGGCGGCGCAGGGCAGCCACCCAGGCAGCGACCACTGCCTGGCGGTCGAAGCGCGGCGGGAGGGGTTCTGCGGGGGAGGGAAAGGGGTCGCCGGAACGTGTCACTGGGCGGTGATTGTGCCCGCACTACCCGACACGATCGGGCACTATCCGACCACGGGCACAGCGTAATGCATGACGGAAGTTTCCGATCCGCCCTGGTAGCTGGGCCCGTAGATTTCCAGGTCCGCGCCGCCGCTGTGGCGGTGTTCGGCCCCCGACAGCCAGTTGGCGTAGATGTAGTTGACGGTATGGTTCACGTTTTCGGGCGCGCCCCGGTGCTCGAAGGTCGCGTAGCGGGCGGCCGGCACTTCAAAATGCACCATGCCCTCGGGCAAGTCGCCGGCTTGCGAGACCTCGATGGCGGCGTGGTACAGCAGCAGGTCCGAGGTGCTCGCGGTCTGGCTCACCACGCCATAGCAGACCCCGGGCACCCGGTGGGGGATTTCTGCCAGCCGGGGCATGAAGCGGGCCCACAGCGGGGGCAGCTTCTGGCCCAGGTTGTCCTTGTCGGAGTCTGCACCGTAGAAGTGGGTGGCCAGCCCCACCAGTTGCAGGGGCGCACGCTCGCGGATGTCCGGGGTGAGCGACAGGTTGCGGTCCAGCTGGCGCAGGTAGTCTTCGTCGAACTGGATCTTCTTCACGAAAAGGCTGCGCCTGCCGAATTTGCGGTACTGGTTGGGGGTGAGCTCGAAGCAGGCCTTGAACGCACGGGTAAAGCTCTCCTGCGTGTCGTAGCCGGCCGCCAGGGCAATGTCGAGGATGCCCAGGCGCGTATTGAGCAACTGGTCCAGCGCCTTGGCGAAGCGCCGCGAGCGGATGTAGGTCTTCAAGGTCTCATTGGTCAGGGCCTTGAAGATGCGCTGGAAGTGCCACTGGCTCAGCCCCGCCGCCTGGGCCACCTCCGACAGGGCAATGTCGGTATCGAGGTGCGCTTCGATGAAGTCGATGCCGCGCTGGATGCGGTGCAGGTAGAACATGCCGTACTAGATTCAGGGGGTGTCGTAGAAGCCCGTCATGGCCACCAGCTTACCCTGGCCGTTGTACTGGCCAAAGCTCACGCCTTCCCCCATCACTGCGCCGCTGCCGTCGTGCATCTTCCACTGGGCCATGCAGACGTTGTGGTGGCTGGCGAAACGCTCGGTCACGAAATAGGCACCGGGCAACTGCTGGTGAAAGCCCTGCATGGTCTGCGCCAGCGCCTCCCAGCCTGAGGCCACGCCCAGCGGGTCGGTGTAGGTGCAGTGTTCGTCAAGGCTGGCGGCGAACAGGGCCTGCTTTTCAGCGGGTGTGGGGGCCTTCCATGAGGCGACGTAGGTTTCCCAGGTGGTTTGCAGTGCGTTGTCCATGTGAGCTCCTTGAAGTGAAATAGGAGCTGCGATGGTGCCCACGGCCGCACGCTGGTTTTGATATTTTGTGCTTTTGCCACCGATCTACTTCGCGACCTGCGCAGCTGGCTCTTGCGTCGCCCGCGGCCGACTGCCCTGCAGATTCATGGCCGCTGCGGCCAGCAAAATGGCGGCCGCGCCCAGCCACTGGGCGGGCTGCAACCGGTGGCCGAAGGCGATGAAATCTACCGCAATCGCCACCACCGGGTAGATGAAGGACAGCGCGCCCTGCAGGTAGGTGGGCAGCTTTTGCACCGCGCCGTAGAGCAGGATGTACATCAGCCCGGTATGCACCACGCCCACGGTGACCAGCAGCAGCCAGGTGCGCGCATCCTGGGGCAGGGTGCCAAAATTGGCGAAGGGCGCGAGCATGAGCACGCCCACGCAGACCTGCACCAGCGCGATCAGGTGCGGCGGTGTGCCCGTGAGCCGCTTGGCGATCACCGAGGCCACGGCCCAGAAGAAGGCCGCGCCCAGCGCCATGGCAATGCCCAGTGCATAGTTGCTGCCCGCATCGCCGGCACCCGGGCGCGCCTGCACGATGAGCAGCATGCCGCCAAAGGCCAGGGCCAGCCAGCCGAGCTTGGGCAGGGTAACGCGTTCGCCAAACAGCAGGGCCCCAAAGGCCACCAGCATGAAGGGCTGGGTGTTGTAGACCGCCGTGGCAATCGAGATGGAGGCATGCGAGTAGGCGCCGAACAGCAGCAGCCAGTTGGTGACGATGGCCACGCCGCCGAGCGCGGCCCAGGCCGCCTGGCGCCAGCTGAGCACGCCGCGCAGAATGCCCATCGCCGCGCAGACCAGCGCCAGCGTGGCCGCGCCGAAGGCGCAGCGCCAGAACACCACGTCGAGCGCGGCCTGCCCCGATTGCACGACAAACCAGCCGATCGTGCCTGAAATGGCCATGGCGCCGCTCATTTCCAGCGTGCCCTGCGTCTTCTTGTCCATCACCGTTCCACCTTGTAGTCAGATGCACCGAGTGTAGAAAAATGGCAGTGCCGAGTGAATGGTTGAAAGAAGGCTGATTTTCAGATAGTCCTCATAATCGAAGGCATGGCTCGAAATTGGAGTAATTTTCCATGGACCTGGTCGATCAATCCATTCTGTCTGTGCTGCACGCGGACTCGCGCACCTCGCTCAAGCTGCTGGCCGAGCGCGTGGGCCTTTCGGCACCGAGCGTGTCCGAGCGGCTGCGCCGGCTGGAGGAGCGCGGGGTGATCCGCGCCTTCACCCTCGACATCGAGCCGCGCGCGCTGGGTTACCAGTTGCAGGCCATCGTGCGCATCAAGCCGCTGCCGGGGCAACTGGCGGCGGTGGAGGCGCTGATACGCGATACACCCGAGTTCTGCGAATGCGACAAGGTGACGGGCGACGACTGTTTCATCGCCCGGGTCTACGTGCGCTCCATCGAGCAGCTCGACGGCGTGCTCGACCGCATCGCCGACAAGGCCCAGACCAGCACCGCCATCGTCAAGGCGCAGACCATCCGGCGCCGGCCGCCGCCCTGGAATTTCGGCGGCTGAACGCTACCGCCCCAGCACTTTCGCAAACAGCTCGTTGCGAAAGTGAATGCCCAGGCGGGCAAAGGCGCGGTTGCGGTAGGTCTTGACGGTGGGCACGCCCAGGCCCAGGTCGGCGGCGATGCCCTCGTGCGTCATGCCCTGCAGCACGCGCGCGCAGACGTCGAGTTCGCGGTCTGTCAGGTCATGCTGCAGGCGCAGCAGCCGCTCGCGCAGCGCCGGCAGGCCCTGGGGCAGGGCGACCAGGGCAGGGAGCACGGCATGGTCCGTGTCTTCCTCCTGCACCAGCGGCACCATGGCCTGCGGGCGCGCCAGCGCGATGTGCTTGCGGGCCAGGGCCAGCAGTACGGGCGCCACACTCTCGAAGCCGCTGATCTGGCCATCGCGAAACGGCGGCTGGTGCAGGTGGCGGTAGAAATTGACCGCGAACACCGAGCCGTCGCTCTCATAGTCGACCACCGAGACGCGCTCGGCCACGCCATGCGCTTCGTAGACGCGGGCGCGGTGCTCACCCTCGACCTCGGTGGCCGTCACATGGCACAGCCGCGTCAGCGGTTCGGCGGGGGCGTCCTCGAACGAGCGGCCCCAGGTGCGGTCGCGGCGGTAGGGCCCTGACAGGTACGCCCACCAGCAGTCCTGCGTGGTGTCGGGCACGCCCCGGCTGGCCGACATGAACAGGGTGGGCTTGCAGCGCTGGCCCGTGCGGTACACCGACCAGGAGGCCGCAGGCAGCACCGGCGCCAGGTCGTCGAGCAGGCCGGATGCAAAACCGGGCTCGCCCAGGCGCTGCACCATGCCGGCCAGGGCCTGGCCGCTGGAGGGTTGCCTGCCCGATGCGGGCGCCACAGGGGGAAGCCATTGCCTCATGGGGTGGGGGAGATCCGTGTCATAGCGCTGTCATCCTCAGGGATGACAGGCGGTGGGCACAACCGGATTTACGCTAGGTTCATAACCAATTTTGCCGCCAACACCGCCCATGTCCGACCTGCCCCCCCTGCCCGAACCCCGCCTGAAATTCTTTGCCGACCTGCGCGTGCAGGTGGGTGTGCCGCAGGAGGTGGGACAGACCGCCCATGGCCTGCGGCGGTTGATCCCCATCACCGGTGGCACGGCCACGGGCGATGGCTGGACGGCCCGCGTGCTCCCGGGCGGCGCGGACTTTCAGCTCATCGTCAATGACCGCCTGTCCGAGCTCGATGCGCGCTATGTGCTCGAAACCGATGGCGGCGATTTCATCTACGTGCAGAACCGGGCCGTGCGCTCGGGCCCGCCCGAGCTGATCGCCCGCCTGGTGCGTGGCGAGCCGGTGGACCCGGGGCAGATCTATTTCCGCTGCAGCCCGAGTTTCGAGACCGCCTCGCCCACGCTGGCCTGGATTGCCGAGCGCATGTTCGTGGGCTCGGGCGCGCGCTACCCGGATGCGGTGGCGATGCGCTTCTTCGAACTGGCCTGAGCTTTCCATTTTTTCTTCCCCGACTTTCCCTCACAAGAACCACTGGAGACAAGCATGATGAACACCTCTTTCAAACCCGTGCGGCGCGCCTTGCTGGCTGCGGCCGTTGCAGCAGGCCTGGCCGCACCGTGGGCCGGCGCTCAGGCGCAGCCCGCTGCCTACCCGAACAAGCCGGTACGCATCATCGTCGGCTTTCCGGCCGGTACGGGGCCGGACATCGTGGCGCGCCTGCTGGCGCAAAAGCTCTCCGAGGGCTGGGGCAACATGGGGGTCATCGTGGACAACAAGCCGGGCGCCGGTGGCCTGATCGCCGCCAGCGAAGCGGCCCGTGCAGCACCCGATGGCTACACGCTGATGCTGGGCGAAACCGGCCAGCTGAGCATCGCGCCCAGCAGCTACAGCAAGCTGCCGTACTCGCCGCAAAAGGATTTCGTGGCGGTGAGCCAGGTGGTCACCTCGGACTTCGTGCTGCTGGTCAACCCGCAGAAGGTGCCCGCGCGCAACGTCCGGGATTTCTTGGAGTGGACCAAGCAGCAAAAGGGCCTGTTCCTGGCCACCTTCGGCGCGGGCACGCCGGGGCATTTTGGCGCTTTCATGTTCGGTGACGCGGTGCAGCTCAAGCCCGAGCCCGTGCACTACAAGAACACGGCCGACGCGCTGGGCGGCCTGTTCAGCGGTGACGTACAGGGTGTGTTCGCCAGCGTGGGCCTGGCCGCCCCCAATGTGAAGGCCGGCAAGCTCGCGGCCCTGGGCAGCACCGGCGCCACGCGCACCAACGCGCTGCCCGACGTGCCCACCATCAAGGAGCAGGGCTACGCCAACCTGGAGTTCTCGTCCTGGTTCGGCATCGTGGCGCCCGCCAAGACCCCGCCCGAGATCGTGGCCAAGTTGAGCGCCGACATCGTCAAGGCAGTGCAGTCGCCCGAAGGCAAGGCCAAGATGGAAGAGGCCGGCTTTCGTGTGACGGGTACGGGGTCGCCGGAGTTCACCAAGATCATCGCGGCCGACACGGTCACCTGGGGCAAGGCCGTGGCCGCCACGGGCTTCAAGGCGGATTGAGGAACGCAGGCAAGAGAAACCAACACACAACAGGAGACAAACCCCATGCCTTCCCTTCCATCCCGGGCGCTGATCCCTCGCCGCGCTGCATTGCCCGCGGCCGTGCTGCTGCCCATCGCGCTGGCCGCCTGCGGCGGCAGCAATGACGGGCCCATGTGGCCCCCGGCCAATGGCGCCTATTCGGCCGCCTGTACCGGCCTGGTGGCCAGTGCCAAGCTGGCGGGCACCACGCTGGCCACCAGCTATGTGGCGCCCGACAGCAAACGCCCCGGCGGAGCCGCCACCGGCGCCTTTCTGCCCGGCCATTGCGTGGTCACGGGCAGCATCAATCCGCGCGTCGGCGTGGATGGCAAGAACTACGCCATCGGCTTCCAACTGAGCCTGCCGGACAACTGGAATGGCCGTTTCCTGTTCGTGGGGGGCGGCGGCAACGATGGCGTTCTGCGCGATACCTCGCTGAGCTCCAGCATCTCGGGCGGCACGCCCTCGCCGCTGGGGCAGGGCTTCGCGGTGGTGTCCACCGACGGCGGCCACATCGGCACCACCGCCAGCTTCGGCGCCGACCCGCAGGCGCGCATCGACCATGCGTACAACTCCTACGACAAGACGGCTGTATCGGCCAAGTCGCTGATCGCCACGCACTATGGCCGCAAGCCCGACCGCTCGTATTTTTCGGGCTGCTCGGGCGGGGGGCGCCAGGGGATGGTGTTCTCGCAGCGCTTTCCGGAGTATTTCGACGCCATCACAGCCGGCGCGCCGGCGATGCGCGTATCCAGCGGCGCCACGGTGGCGGCGATGTGGAACACCGTTGCCTTCAACGCCATAGCCCCGCAGGACGCTTCGGGCAACCGCATCCTGTCGCAGGCCTTCAGCAACGCAGACCTGAACCTGGTGGCCAATGCGGTCAAGTCGTCTTGCGACGCCGCCGACGGTGTGGCCGACGGCATGGTGAACAACACCAAGGCCTGCCAGTTCAACCCGGCCGTGTTGCAGTGCAGCGGCGCCAAGGGGGCGGATTGCCTCTCGGCGGGGCAGGTGGACGCGCTCGCCAAGGTCTTCACCGGGCCGCGCAACTCGGCCGGCCAGGCGCTGTACGCCGGCCAGCCATGGGATCCGGGCCTGGCGGCCCCCGGCTGGCGCGCCTGGACGCTGGGCAGCTCGACCACCGCCACGCCGGACGCGCGCTACATCACGCTGATGGTGGACGCGCTGATCAACGAGTTTTTCACCCCGCCGGACCTCAGCTTCAACCCGCTGGCCTTCAACTTCGACACCGACCCGGCGCGCATGGCCGCCTACTCGGCGATCTATGACACCTATGCCGACGACAAGCTTACGGCCTTCCGCCAGCGCGGCGGCAAGCTGCTGCTGATCCACGGCATGTCCGACCCCATCTTCTCGGCCAAGGACACGGTGGACTATTACGAGCGGCTGGCGGCCAACAACGGCGGCATGGCCAGCACCCAGGGCTTTGCGCGGACCTTCCTGGTGCCGGGCATGAACCACTGCTCGGGCGGCCCGGCCACGGACAGCTTCGACTCGATACAGACCATGGTGGACTGGGTGGAAAAGGGCGTGGCGCCCGACACGATCGCGGCCCGGGCGCTGCCCACGCAGGCGGACTACCCGAACCGCACGCGGCCACTGTGCCCCTATCCCCAATTCGCCAAGTACAAGGGGACGGGCAGTGTGGAGGATGCGGGCAGTTTCGTCTGCTCGGAGCAATAGCCGCAGATCTACTCGACAGCCATAGCACTGCGCACAAGTCATCAACCCATGCAACTGGCGTGACTCAGGCCAGTGCCCCCGCGCAAGGGCCGCCCCGCCGCACAAGCGGCGCTTCGCTTGCGTGCGCTGGGGGCGTCCCCCTCGGGGGAAGGCGCGCAGCGACTCAGGGGGGCTTATTTCCTGGGGGCGGGCAGTTGCAGTTGGGCTTCCTTGGCCACACGCACGCAGTCCTGCATGTGCTGCTCGCCCAGGTAGCGCAGCGTGGCGTAGCCGATGGCCGCCGAAACGGCCTGGCCGGCCAGCGGCACGTACTTGGCCAGCTGCTTGGTGGTCAGGCGCAGCCCCACGGTCTGCGTGGCGCGTATCACCAGTTCACGGGTGATGAGCTTGCCGATCAGCACCGAGCCAACCAGGCCCACGGCCTTTTGCACCTTCTCGCGCTTTTCGGGGTCGAGCTGGTCGAGTTGCTGGGCCGACAGGCCGAACTCCGAGCTGATCTGCGGCAGCAGGCGCGAGAGCAGGGCGGCGTCCACCGCCCAGTCCAGGCCCGGCACGGGCACGGTGCTGGCAGCGGCCGCCACCAGCGCGCGCCGGTGTAGCAGGCGCCGGCTGCGCTGCACGGCAGCGGCCAGGTCGGGGTCGTCAGCGGCCATGGTCTGGGCAGTGGGCATCGGTCAGGTCCTGAAAAAGTGCTCGCTCTGATCTGGGGCCGCCGCGGCCCAGGGCAAGAGGCCAGCGCTCAGCTCTTGCCCTTGATCAGGCTGTAGATGAACAGCAGCACCATGGCGCCTACGATGGACGCGATCCAGCCGGCTGCGTCGCCTTGCTGGTACCAGCCCATGGCCACGCCCACATAGCTGGCCAGGAAGGAGCCCGCCACGCCGAGCAGGGCCGTCATGATCCAGCCCATGGAGTCGTTTCCGGGTTTGATGGCGCGCGCGATGAAGCCCACGACCAGTCCAATCAACAGCGTTCCTATCAGTGAGAACATGGTTTGTCGCTTTGTATGCAGGTGAAAGAATGGCCCGACTGTAGCTGCACCACGGATGCCCGTCTGTCGGACGGGATGCCTTGGCCCGCGTTGGTGCCACATTGTTCACAATGCCGGGGCGCCATGTAGGACTTGTCTCACAGGCTGGCGCGCGTAGCGCTGATGACGGCCGGGACAGCAAGTGCCTAAAGTCATGGACATGCCCAGCACCGCCAGAAAGAGGCCCGCCATGCGTCCATTGACCCCTCCCATTTCTCCCACGTCCTTCATGGTTGCCATCGCGCTGGTGGTCGGGGTGTTTTCTGCCTCCCCAACCGCTGCGCACGCCCAGGGCGATGAGGCATCGCTGCAGCGCGGCGCCGTGGCCGACATCACCCCGCAGCAGCGCTACAACACGGCCATCCGCGAGGCGGGTGGCGGAATGAAGGTCGCCCTGGAAGAATGCCGCACCCTGGCCGCTGCCGAGCGGCGCCCGTGCGAGGCGCAGGCCCGGGCACGCTACCAAGCGGACATGGCGGCCGCCAAGGAGTTCCTGCGCAACCCGAATGCACGGCCGGTGAACGTGATAGGCGGCCACATTCGCGGCACGGAATCCACCTATGTGGTCAAGCCATGACCCAAAGCAAAAGCGCGCCGAGGCGCGCTTTTTTCGTGGTCACTGACGCGGTTTACTTTGCGGCAGGTGCGCTGGTTTCGACCGCGCTGGCTTCGGGAGTGACGCGGCGCGCCCCATCGAAGCGACGCTGCCAATACGAAATACGCATGTCTTCGACCCGGATTTCCGATCCACTGCGAGGAGAGTGAATGAATTTGCCATCACCCACGTAAATGCCTACATGGCTGAACGCACGGCGCATGGTGTTGAAGAACACCAGATCGCCGGGCTGCAGTTCCTTCTTGTCGATCACCGTGGTGGTGGCGGCCTGCTGGTCTGCGCGGCGGGGAAGCAAAAGGCCCACCGTCTGCTCGTACATGGCGCGCACGAAACCGCTGCAATCAAAGCCAGTCTCGGCACTGTTGCCGCCACGCTTGTAGCGGACGCCCAGGAAGCCCATGGCATTGCCCACCAGATCGGACGCCTTGTCCGCCACCGTGTGGGCCTTGTCGGCCACGGTGTGCTGCATGTCCTTGAGCTGGGACAGGAGCCCCTTGTCCATCAGTATTCGCTCCATGTCATCCGCTTGACCGGTGGATGGTGCAGCCTGTGCGCTGACAGCGCAAGCCATGAGGAGGGTGCAAAACCATTTGGACATGGGGGCGAAGGGTACCACGCTAAATTGCCCGTTTTGTGAGGGAAGTCACGTATGCCTGCATGTGTGTGCTGGACTTGCCTTCTCCGTTCCCTTATGCCAGTGGGTTGCATGGAACCCAGGGCCACCAAGGTTGACATGTATCTGACATCGAAATGCCGCATTTCTGCGCGCGCCGTGGGGTTTCTTGCTCTTTTTTGCGTAGCATCCGCAGGCGTGGGGACCGTCCATGCCCAGGCGACCTCCGCGCCCGTCAAGGCTGTCACCTTGGCGTCAGTCGCCACCGGTCTGGTGAACCCGTGGGCCGTGGCGTTTCTGCCTGAAGGCCGCTTTCTGGTCACCGAACGGCCTGGCCGTATGCGGGTGGTGGAGGCCAATGGCCAGCTCGGCCCGGCGCTGGCGGGCCTGCCGAGCATTGCCGCAGGAGGGCAGGGAGGCCTGCTCGACGTGGTGACCGACACCGACTTTGCGAAGAACCGCCGCATTTTCTTCTGCTATTCGGAGCCCGGCGCCGCGGGCACCTCGGACAACAGCACGGCGCTGGCACGTGCCACCCTGGCCCCGGACAACCGCTCGCTGCAGGACATGAAGGTCATCTTCAGCCAGAAGCCCAAGGTAGCGAGCAACCTGCACTTTGGCTGCCGCATCGTGCAGGCGGGTGACGGCAAGCTGTTTTTGACCCTGGGCGAGCGTTACCACCGCAAGGACGACGCGCAAAAGCTCGACAACCACCACGGCAAGATCGTGCGCATCACGCCCGATGGTGCGGTGCCGGCCGACAACCCGTTTCGCGAGCGCGCAGGCGCCTTGCCCGAGATCTGGAGCTACGGCCACCGCAATGCCCAGGGTGCCACGCTGGCGCCGGACGGCAAGCTGTGGATGCACGAGCATGGCCCCCAGGGGGGTGACGAGATCAACCTGCCCCAGCCGGGTCGCAACTATGGATGGCCGGTGATCACCTATGGCGAGAACTACGGCGGTGGCAAGGTGGGCGAGGGCACGGCCAAGGCGGGCATGGAGCAGCCGGTGCACTACTGGGTGCCGTCCATAGCGCCCTCGGGCATGGCCTTCCTGACCAGTGACCGCTATGGCGCCGCCTGGCGCGGCAGCCTGTTCGTGGGCTCGCTCAAGTTCGGCACGCTGCACCGGCTCGAAGTGGCGGGCGGCAAAGTGCAGCGCGAGGAGAAGCTGCTGCAGGGCAACAACGAGCGCATCCGCGATGTGCGCCAGGGGCCCGATGGCTGGCTCTACCTGCTGACCGACAGCCCGCAGGGGCGCCTGCTGCGGCTGGCACCGGCGCCCTGAAGCTCCGCTCAGGGTCCTGGGGCTGCGACAATGGGGCATTCCCATTGAATTGCCGGTACACGCCATGCTGCTCGACGCCTCCGAATCCCAACTCGTCCTGGTGGATTACCAGGAACGCCTGATGCCCGCCATTGCCGAAGGCGCCGCCGTGCTGGCCAATGCCCGCCGCCTTGCGCAGATCGCGCAGCTGCTGGAGGTGCCGGTCTGGGGTACCGAGCAGAACCCCTCGCGCCTGGGACCCAATGACCCGGCGCTGCGCGCGCTGTGCGCCAAGACCCTGGCCAAGATGCACTTCAGCGCCGCCGAAGAAGGCCTGGGCGAATGGCTGCGCCCCCCCGCCAAGGCCCAGCAGGGCGGCAATGCACGCAGCCTGCCCAAGCACCTGCAAAAGCCTGCCCAGCAGGCACCCGAGCGCGGCACCATCGTCATCGCCGGCTGCGAGGCCCATGTCTGCCTGCTGCAGACCGCGTTGGACCTGATCGAGGACGAGTTCGAGGTCTGGGTCGTGACCGACGCCTGCGGCTCGCGCACCGACCGCAACCGCGACGCCGCCTTCGACCGCCTGGCCGGCGCGGGCGCCGAACTGGTGACCACCGAGATGGTGGCTTTCGAATGGGTGGGAACTTGCGAGCACCCTGACTTCAAGGACGTGCTGGCGCTGATCAAGTAAGCGAGGCGCTGGCAGGCACATGTTCACCTTTGGCCGCGCCCATGAGGTCCAGCATGCGGTGCGTTTCGTCGGGTCCCCTGAAAAAGCAGTCCTGCTGGTGGCGGTGATCGAAGCTGTCCATGACCTGCTGGAAGGGCATGACTCCGAGGTGGTGGTGCTGGGTTGCCTGCGCACCGCCTTGGTCGAGGGCCAGTCGGGGACCTGGGAGTCTGCCGGCGGCTGGTTGCGCAAGCTGGGCACCGACTATCCCGCCACACAGGCCTTGTGGACCGAGCTTGCCGCGCATCGCAGCGCGACGGTACGCTTTCGCGTGGCTTGCCATGTGGAGGATCTTGCGGAGCCTCAGCGGTCCGAAATCTCGCGCCTGCTGCTCCAGGACCCCAGCAAGCGGGTGCGCGAGCGCTTGGAAGGGAAGACGCCCTGAAGATCGGCGGGTCTGTGCGTCAGCTTGCAGCAAGCCCATCATGAATAATTATGAATTCAGAAATGCGCTCCCAGCCGAGGAGTGCAGACGAGATGCAGGAGACACCGCATGACGCGCTACGCAGATTTCTACCGCCACTCCCTCGAGCAGCCTGATGCCTTCTGGGCCGAGCAGGCCACCCTCATCGACTGGCAGACCCCGCCCCAGCAGATCTGCGACTACAGCAACCCGCCTTTTGCGCGGTGGTATGTGGGCGGCACCACCAACCTGTGCCACAACGCGGTGGACCGGCACCTGGCCGCGCGGGCCGACCAACCGGCGCTGGTGGCCATCTCCACCGAGACGGACAGCGAGCGCAGCTACAGCTTTGCCGAGTTGCATGCCGAGGTGCAGCGCATGGCGGCCGTGCTGCGGGCCCTGGGCGTGAAGAAGGGCGACCGCGTGCTGATCTACATGCCCATGATCGCCGAGGCGGCGTTTGCCATGCTGGCCTGTGCGCGCATCGGGGCGCTGCATTCGGTGGTGTTTGGCGGCTTCGCATCGGGCTCGCTGGCTTCGCGCATCGAGGACGCCGAGCCCGTGGCCGTGGTCAGCGCCGATGCTGGTTCACGCGGCGGCAAGGTCGTGCCCTACAAGCCGCTGCTCGATGAGGCCATCGTCCAGTCGCGCCACAAGCCGGCCGCGGTGCTCATGGTCAACCGGGGCCTGGCACCCATGCAGCTGCACCCCGGCCGCGACCATGACTGGGCCGCTCTGCGGGCGCAGCACCTGAACGCCGTAGTGCCCTGCGAGTGGGTGGAATCCATCCACCCGAGCTACACCCTGTACACCAGCGGCACCACCGGCAAGCCCAAGGGCGTGCAGCGTGACACGGGTGGCTATGCGGTGGCCCTGGCTGCCAGCATGAAGCACATCTTCGACGCCAAGCCCGGCGACACCTACTTCGCCACCAGCGACATCGGCTGGGTGGTGGGCCACAGCTACATTGTCTACGGGCCGCTGATCGCGGGCATGACCACCATCATGTACGAAGGCCTGCCGACCCGGCCCGACGCGGGGGTGTGGTGGAGCATCGTCGAGAAGTACCAGGTCACCCACATGTTCTCGGCCCCCACGGCCGTGCGCGTGCTCAAGAAGCAGGACGCGAGCTGGCTGCGCAAGTACGACGTATCGAGCCTCAAGGCCCTGTGGCTGGCCGGCGAGCCGCTGGACGAGCCCACCGCCCAGTGGATCAGCGATGCGCTGCGCGTGCCCATCATCGACAACTACTGGCAGACCGAGACCGGCTGGCCCATCCTCACGCTGGCCAATGGCATCGAGCAGCAGACCACGCGCTTCGGCAGCCCGGGCAAGGCCATGTACGGCTATGCCGTGAAGCTGATCGACGAATCCACGGGGGAGGAACTGACTGGTGCCAACCAGAAGGGCGTGGTCGCCATCGAGGGGCCTCTGCCGCCCGGCTGCATGCAGACGGTGTGGCGCGACGACGAGCGCTTCGTCAACACCTACTGGAAGAGCATCCCCGGCAAGCTGATCTACAGCACCTTCGACTGGGGCATCCGCGATGCCGATGGCTACCACTTCATCCTGGGCCGCACCGACGACGTCATCAACGTCGCCGGCCACCGCCTGGGCACGCGCGAGATCGAGGAGAGCATCGCCTCACACCCCAACATCGCCGAGGTGGCGGTGGTGGGCGTGGCCGATGCGCTCAAGGGCCAGGTGGCCATGGCCTTCGCGGTGGCGCGCGATGCCAGCGGGCTTGACGACTCGGCGGCGCGCCTGAAGCTCGAGGGCGAGGTCATGCAGCGCGTGGACCAGCAATTGGGCGCCGTGGCCCGGCCCTCGCGCGTGCACTTCGTGACCGTGCTGCCCAAGACGCGCAGCGGCAAGCTGCTGCGCCGCGCCCTGCAGGCCGTGGCCGAGCGGCGCGACCCGGGCGACCTGACCACCATGGAAGACCCGGCAGCGCTGCAGCAGGTGCGGGAACTGGTGGGATAGCGCGGAGCGCTTTCTTCAGAGCCGGTGGACCTTGCCACCGGTGCCGCGCACGCTGGCCCCGATGAGGGCCTGCATCTCGGGCGACAGGTCGGCCACCGGCAGGGTACTGAACTGGGCCGGAGAGAAGAGCAGCAGCCAGACGCGCTCGAACTGCCAGACCTCCTTCACGCTGGACCAGGGCAAGGTGGCCAGGCCCGCAGCCGAGGCGAGCGTGAAGCTGTGCTCGTCCGCCCGCAGCGTGGCCTCTGGCGTGCCGCCCATGTCGCGCAGCTTGCCCATGGCATTGCGGTAGTGCACCACATAGACGGTGGCGCACACCAGCAGGCTGATGGCCACCGCCGCCCCGGTCACGCCGATCTGCCACGACCGGTCGCCGCGCGCCACCAACACCCCGAACCAGATAGCCAGCGCCGCGCTGACCAGCAGCGTGCGCCGGCCCGTCGAGCGGCGCCAGAAGCAGATGACGGCGTGGCGCACCAGGTCGGGGTGGTAGTGCAGGGTGGTTTCCAGGGGCATGGCAATCAAGGCATGGCGAAATGGCTGCAGTGTGCCATCTGCTGCAGGCCGTGCTTAGCCGCCCTAGTGCCGCTGCCGCTGCCATCCCGCCGGCGTCTGCCACTGGGCGGCCCAGTCCACGAACTGCTCCATGGCCATGGGCCGCGCGATGCAGTAGCCCTGGGCCTGGGCGCAGCCCAGTTGCTGCAGCATCTGGCCCTGCTCGATGGTTTCCACCCCCTCGGCGATGACGCGGTAGCCGAAGGAGCGGGCCAGGCCGATCACGCCCTGCACGATGGCCAGGTCGCCGGGGTCGCCCATCATGCCGTGCACGAAGCTCTGGTCGATCTTGAGCGTGTCCATGGGCAGGCGGCGCAGGTAGGTCAGCGATGAATAGCCGGTGCCGAAGTCGTCGAGCGACACGGTGACGCCCAGCTCGCGCAGCTGTGTCAGCGTGGCGGCCACGGCGCTGATGTCGTAGAGCGCGGCACTCTCGGTGATCTCGATCTCCACCTGGCGCGGGTCGATGTCCGGGCGCTCGGCCAGCATGTGCGCCATCCAGTCGGCAAAGCCGGCATGCTGCAGGTGCAGGGCCGAGATGTTGATGCTCACCGGCAGGGCCAGGCCGTGGCCGTTCAGCCGCCTGAGCAGGGTCAGGGCGGCCTCGACCACCCATTGACCAAAGCCGATCTCCAGCTCCGTGCCTTCCAGCAGCAGCAAAAAGGCACCGGGCGGCAGCAGGCCGCGTTCGGGGTGCTGCCATCGGGCCAGGGCCTCGGCGCCCACGATGGCGCCGCTGCGCATGTCCACTTTGGGCTGCAGGTGCAGGATGAACTGCGCGCCCGCAATGGCGTCCTGCAGGTGCTTGCCTTGCTCGCGCTGCGCCACCAGGGCCCGCTCCTGCGCCGCATCGAACTGATGGAAGCGGTTGCGCCCGGCCTGCTTGGCCGCATACATGGCCTGGTCGGCATGGCGCAGCAGGGTGTCGGCGTCGGCCTCGTCCAGCGGGTACACGGTGTAGCCGATGCTGGCGGTGACCACCACCCGCTCGGTGTCCAGCGCGTAGGGAGCGGAGATGTTCTCCATCACCCGGCCCAGCATGCGCTCGCACTCGGCGGTGTCGGCCAGGTCGGGCAACAGCATCACGAACTCGTCGCCGCCCAGGCGGGCCACGCTGTCACCGGGGCGCAGGGCGCGCGAGAGCCGGCCCGCCACCATCACCAGCAGGCGGTCGCCCGCGCCATGGCCCAGGCGGTCGTTAACGGGCTTGAAACCGTCGAGGTCCAGGTAGCCCACCCCGAGCTGGGTGCCATGTTCGCGCGCCTGGTCCAGGCACTCTTGCAGCCTGCGCGCCAGCAGCACGCGGTTGGGCAGACCGGTAAGGGCGTCGAAGTGCGCCAGCTTGTGAAGCAGCACCTCCTGCTCGCGCTGGGGGGTCACGTCCAGCGCCACGCCCAGCATGCGCAGGGGCTGGCCATCGGCGCCAAAGCTCACGATCTTGCCCAGGTTGCGCACCCAGCGCGTGCCCTCGTGGGGGGCTGGTACTTTCCAGGTGGCATCGAAGGGCGTGGCCGGCCGCGCCGCGTGGCGCGCCACTTCGGCCGTGATGCGGTCGATGTCGTCCGCCGCCACAGCGCTGGTCCAGCGCACCGAAGTCTGCGCGATGGGCCCCGGCGTTCTGCCCTGCATGGTGGCCCAGCGGCTGTCGCCGGTGATGGTGCCGCGCGCCATGTCCCAGTCCCACAGGCCCAGGGAAGCGGCGGAGATGGTGAGCGACAGCAGCTCCTCGCGCTCGCGGATCTGCTCTTCGTACCGCTTGCGGTCGGTGATGTCATGTACCGAGAAAAGCCAGCACGGCTCGCCGTCGAAATCGATGGCGCGCATGGACTGCAGTACGGTCAGCCGGGTGTTGGGCCGGCCTTGGAGGGTCACCTCATGGCTGGCCTGTGGGCCCTTCTGCTCGAAGGCCTGCATCAGCTGTCGCCGGTCCTCTGCCGTGAAGATGCCCAGTTGTACGGCAGTCTGGCCCACGGCCTCCTCGCGTGGTATGCCCAGCAGGGCCTCCCAGGCCGGGTTCACGTCCAGGTACTGCCCATCGCTGCGGCGCGACAGGCCCATGGGAAAGGGCATGAGCTGAAAGATGCGCGAGAACCGCTCCTCCGACTGGCGCAGGCGCTCGTTGGCGCGCTTGGCTTCGTCGATGTCCTGCATCACCCCGCGCACGCGGGTGACACGGCCGTTTTCGACGACGGGCTCGCCGCGGGCGCGCACCCAGACCAGCCGGCCATCGGTGTGGTGCACTTCCAGCTCCATGCTCCACTCGGCGCGCTCGAGGATGCTGGAGCGAAAATGGTTGCGCAGCGTCTCGCGGTGGGCAGGGGCCACCATGCGGTCGATGTAGTCGCCCGGCAAGGGCGAGCCGGGTGGCATGCCGTGGATGTCAAAGCACACGTCCGACCAGTAGACCAGGCCCTGGCCGCGCACGTCCTCCCAGGCGCCCAGGCGTGCCAGCCGGCCGGCCTGCTGCAGGAGCCCGTTGAGTGCGCGCAACTCGTCGCTGGTGCGTTGGGCTTCGGTCATGTCGTGGAAAACGAAGACGAAACAGTCTTCACCGTCCACAAGCACGGACCGTGCCGACATCAGCCCCGGAATGCGCACTCCGCCCCGCTGCGCCACCAGGGGCAGCCGGTCCACCTGGCCATGGCGCTGGAAGGCGTCCAGCAGGCGATTGCGCTCCTCGTCGGTGGCCCAGATCCTGAGTTCGGTCGAGGTGCGGCCCAGAACTTCGCTGTGCGGTAGGCCCAGCAGCTCGCAGAACGCGGGGTTCACGTCGATGTAGCGGCCATCCGAGATACGGCTGATGCCCGCCGCATCGGGCAGCGTCTGGTAGAACGAGGTGTACTTGGCCTCGGAGTCGCGCAGCGCCTGCTGCGCTTCGCGGTGCGCGGAGATGTCCACGTCCATGCCGATCATGCGCAGCGGCCGGCCCTTGGCATCGCGCAGCGCCACCATGCCGCGCGACATCAGCCAGCGCCAGCGCCCGGCGGTATCGCGCACACGGAACTCGGCTTCGTAGGATTCCTCCAGCCCATCCATGGCGCGGGCCAGCCGGGCGGCGTTGCGCTCCCTGTCCACCGGGTGGCGCAGCTCGTACCAGCGTTGCCACAGGTCTGGCGCCGCGCGATCGGCTGCGGTGATGCCGAACAGGTCGTAGAAACTGCCTTCGCAGCGGAACTGGCGCGTTTCCACATCCCACTCCCAGCGGCCACCATTGAGGGACTCAAGCGCCATGCGCAACTGCTGCTCGCGCTGACCAAGGGCGTGCAGGGCCGACGTAGTGGCCACCAGCGACTGGGCCTTGCTGATCAGCAGCAGCCGGCAGGCGCCCAGCACCACGATGCCGACGCCATGGTTCCAGGGCAGATTCGTCCACCAGTCCACCGTGGCAGGGCCAGGAGAGGGGATGCCCGCCAGCGCCAGCACGAGCCCGCTGACCACGGGCAGTGTCAGTGCCAGGCCCAGCAATTCGCGCCAGCTGCTGCGCCCGCTGCGCAGCGCCAGTTGCCGCCACAAGGCCCCGGTGGCCCAGGCGACGGCCAGCACCCAGGCGCCGACAAGCGAAGCTGAGCCCTGTATCCAGGTCCCTGCCAGCAGGGCCAGGCCTGCGGTGAGTGCGGTTGCCCGGGCGCCAAAGCACAGGGCCACGAAGGCCGTGGCCGTCGGGTAGACCACCATGCCGGGGCCCGGCGCCTGAAAATTGAGCATACCCAGCATGGCCGCCGAGACGAGGCCGCCGGCGACGCCCGCCAGCCATTCGGTGCGCCGCGAAGGGGCCAGCACCTCCATGGGCGGCAGCAGGGCCAGCGCCAGAACGGCCAGCAGCAACAGCAGGCTGCCCGCCAGCAGGGTGTTATGCGCCATGGTGCCCATGGCCTGGTCTGTGTGCACGCAGGCTTGCGCGCGCCGCCTTGCCGGTGGCGTCAGGCTTGCACGGCGATCCCGTGGCATGTGAAAGCGTGCTGAAAACCGACGCGACTAAGAGCATGCATCGAGTTTAGGGCCGTTCCGGGGCCTCCACGGCGGGGCCGCGCGTCCTGACAAGCCCGGTTGACAACAGCGTGCCGGTGACGATCACGAGTGCGCTGCCCACCGTCCATGCGGTGATGCGCTCCTCAAGGAACAGAGCACCGTAGAGCATGGCGAACACCGGGGTCAGGAATGTCACTGCCAGAGCCCGGCTCGGACCGGCATGGGCGATCAGCCGAAAATACAGGATGTAGGCAATGCCTGTGCACAGCACGGCGATGGCGATGACGGCGCCCCAGGCGCGGGGTCCCGGCATCTGCGCAGGCCAGAACCAGAGGGTGGGCAGGGCCAGCCCGAGGGCCGCGCCCAACTGGCTCCCCGTGGCGGTGGCCAGTGGGGGAATGCCGACCAGGCGCGTGCGCGCAAAGCTGGCCGCCAGCCCATAGAACGCCGACGCCAGCAGGCAGGCGCCGATGGCCCACAGTGCCTGGTCGGTCTTGAAGCCCGTGCCCGCCGGGGCCTTCCAGGCCAGCAGTGCGACCCCGAGGAAGCCCAGCGCCAGCCCGACCCAGCGCAGGCGGCCGATGCGGTCGCCCAGCCAAAGCCAGGCGATCAGTGCACCAAACAGGGGCACTGTGGCATTCAGGATGGAACTGAGCCCGGTGGCGATGTGCAGCACCGCCCAGGAGAACAGCGCGAAGGGGATGGCCGAGTTGATGATGCCGGCCACCATGATGGGCCGCCAGTGGCGGCGCAAGGCGGGCCAATGGCCTTGGCGCAGCATGATGGGCCACAGGAAGACGGTGGCCAGGGCAACGCGCAGCCCGGCCGTGGGCAGAGGCCCGAACTCCGAGGCGCCCATGCGCATGAACAGAAAGGACGCTCCCCAAAGCGAGGCCAGCAGCACGAACTCGCCGATCCAGGCGGAGACGGGTTTGGATCCGCAATCGCTCATGCCGCCAGCGGGCGCGCGCCCTCGATGGCCAGCAGGGCGCCCTTGCGGTCCAGTCCGCCGGCATAGCCGGTCAGGCTGCCGTCGGCGCCCAGCACCCGGTGGCAGGGCACGATCACGCTCACGGGATTGCGCCCGACAGCCGCGCCCACGGCCCGCACCGCGCGCGGGCGGCCCAGGTCTTGGCTCAGGGTGCCGTAGGTGGTGGTGGCGCCGCAGCCGATGGCCAGCAGGGCGCGCCATACCTCTTGCTGGAACGGCGTGCCGCCCGACAGGTCCAGGGGCAGGTCGAAGCCCCTGCGCTTGCCGTGCAGGAACTCCTGCAGCTGCGAGGCGGCTTCCTGCATCAGGGCATGGCCGGGCGCTTCGGGCCAGGCTCCGGGCCCGTCCAGCAAGGCGGTGGGCTGGTGCCGCTGGCCGTCGAACCACAGGCCGACCAGGCCCTGGGGGGAGGCAGCCAGGCGCACCGGGCCGAGCGGAGAAGGGGTGCGCGATTGCACCGTGGCAGGATGGAATTGCATGGGAGGGGCTGATTCAGAGGGTTTTTTGCGCGGCAGCGCCGGGCAGGGGTAGCTCCGCCCAGGCGCGCAGCACGGCATAGCTGCGCCACGGGCGCCAGGCCGCCGATGCCTCGGTAGCGGCGCGGGCCGGGTTCTTCTGGCCCTGCACGCCGAGGGCCTTGTGCAATGCCACGTCGCCCGCCGGGAAGGCATCGGGCCAGCGCAGCACGCGCATGGCGATGTACTGCGCGGTCCAGTCGCCGATGCCGGGCAGGGCGCACAGGGCCGCCGTGGTGGCTGCCACGTCGGCACCGGCATGCAAGGCCAGGGCCCCGCTGTCCACCGCTTGCGCCAACGCCACGATGGCCGCCTGGCGCTGGCGCACGATGCCCATCTGGCCGAGCACGTCGCCCTCGGCGCGGGCCAGCACAGAGGGGGGCGGGAACAGCCGGCTCAGCTCGGGCCACGGTGTCTCGAGGGGCTCGCCCAGCCGCTCCACCAGGCGCTGGCCCAGCGTGCGCGCGGCGGCCACGGTGATCTGCTGGCCCAGCACGGCGCGCACGGCCAGCTCGAAGCCATCGAAGGCCCCAGGCACACGCAGGCCGTCGCCGTCGGGGAAGCGCGCGTGCAGCACCGCGTTGATGGCGCTGGGCTCGGCATCCAGGTCCAGCATGGCACGCACCCGGGCGATCACCACCGGCAGCACCGGGTACAGGCTGTCGCTGGTCTGCAGCAGCACCTGGTGGCGGGTGGTGTCGAAGCGGGCGCTGAGCCAGCCGGTGGCTTCCAGCCCGCCGGTCACGGCGGGGGACAGGCGCACCGTGCGGCGCAGGGCCGGGGCGCCTTCGCCCTCCTGCTGCACCCATTCAACCCCCAGAAAGCGACGGCGCTCGAAGAAGGCCAGCAACGCCGCCACGTCGAGCGGCGGGCGGTAGGCCAGGCGCAGCGTGCCGGTGCTGCCGGCACCTTCCACGCTGCCGCTCTTGCGCAACTGGGTGGGGTTGAGCCCGTAGTGCTCTGCAAACGCGGTGTTGAAGCGGCGCACGCTGCCAAAGCCGCTGGACAGCGCCACCTGGGTAATGGGCAGGGGGGTATCTGTCAGCAACTGCTTGGCGGTGAGCAGGCGCCGCGTCTGCAGGTACTGCAACGGGGAGACGCCCAGGGCCGCCTCGAAGATGCGGCGCAGGTGCCGGTCGCTCACGCCCAGGCGCTCGGCCAGCCGGGCGACGGTGGCCCCCTGGGTGTTGTCCCGGGCCCAGCCTTCAGGAGCGTCGAGCAGGCGCACGGCCTGCTGCACGAGGATGCCCGAGGCGTCCTGCACCGACCAGGCCAGGGACTGCGGCGCCATCTCGGGCCGGCAGCGCAGGCAGGGTCGAAAACCCGCGCTTTCGGCCTGGGCTGCCATGGCAAAGAAGCGGCAGTTCTCGCGCCGGGGCGTGCGCACCGAGCAGACCGGGCGGCAGTAGATGCCGGTGGACGTCACGCCTGTGAAAAAGCGCCCGTCGAAGCGGGCATCGCGGGTCTGCAGAGCCAGGTAGCGGCCCTCGTCCTCCACCGCTGGAGCGGCAGCGGTGGGCGACGGGCCGAGGGGGCTGAGAGGGGTGGGCATGGCTGGAATGATAGGCCCCGCCTACAAGCAGTCTGGCCGTTTTCGGACATGTGCCTCCAAGCGCTCTGGTCTACCGTTGAGAGGCATCCCCGGCACAGCATGGGGTGCCCCCCTACAATCCAGCGCACCGTTCCAACGCTCACAGCAAAGGCCCCCCACGTGCAACCCACGCCTGCCATTTTCAAAGCCTATGACATCCGCGGCATCGTGCCGTCGACCCTGAACGAAGAAGTCGCCCTGGGCCTGGGCCGCGCCTTTGGCACGGCAGCCCGCGCCGAAGGCCAGACGGCTGTGGCCGTGGGCCGCGACGGCCGCCTGTCCGGCCCGGCCATGTCGGCTGCGCTGATCCAGGGGCTGGTGGAGGCGGGCATTGAAGTGATCGACGTGGGCATGGTCACCACGCCCCTCTTGTACTTTGCCGCCAGCACGCTGTGCAAGAGCGGCATCCAGGTGACCGGTAGCCACAACCCGCGCGACTACAACGGCTTCAAGATGGTGCTCAACGGCCGCGCCATCTATGGCGAGGAGATCCAGTCCCTGCGCCGCACCATGGAAGAAGAGAGTTGGCAGCTTGCGCCCGGTGGCAGCGTGCGCCATGTGGACGTGCTGCCCGCCTACCGCGAGCGCATCATCGGCGATGTGAAGCTGGCCCGCCCCCTGAAGATCGTGGTCGACTGCGGCAACGGCATTGCTGGCGCCACCGCCCCGGGCATCTTCCGCGCCCTGGGCTGCGAGGTGATCGAGCTGTTTTCCGAGGTGGACGGCAATTTCCCCAACCACCACCCCGACCCGAGCAAGCCCGAGAACCTTCGCGACCTGATCGCCGCGCTGCAGGGCAGCGATGCCGAGCTGGGCCTGGCCTTCGACGGCGACGGCGACCGCCTGGGCATCGTCACACGCGACGGCGTCAACATTTTCCCCGACCGGCAGATGATGCTGTTCGCCCAGGACGTGCTCTCGCGCGTGCCCGGTGGCAACATCCTGTTCGACGTGAAATGTACCCAGCGCCTGGCGCCGGCGATTGCCGCCGCGGGCGGCGTGCCGGTGATGTTCAAGACCGGCCACTCCCTGATCAAGGCGCGCATGAAAGAGCTCGACTCGCCCCTGGGCGGCGAGATGAGCGGCCATATCTTCTTCAAGGAGCGCTGGTACGGCTTTGACGATGGCACCTACGCCGGCTGCCGCCTGCTCGAGATATTGAGCCGCCATGCCGACCCAAGCGCCGTGCTCAACGCACTGCCCACCAGCTTTTCGACGCCCGAACTCAACGTCTCGTGCGCCGAGGGCGAACCGCACCGCCTCACGGCCGGGTTGCAGGCCCTGGCGGCCGGCACCTTCAGTGAACCTGCCAAGGTCAACACCATCGACGGCCTGCGCGTGGACTGGCCGGACGGCTTTGGCCTGATCCGCGCCAGCAACACCACGCCGGTGCTGGTGCTGCGCTTCGAGGGGCATACCGAGGAGGCGCTGGCGCGCATCGAGGCGGCCATGCTGGCGCTGCTGCACCGGGTCAAGCCCGACGCGAAGCTGGGCGCGGCTGCCCACTGATTTCCAGGCCCGATCCCATTTTTGCGAACGCGTTCTCCTTGACCACCCCCATGCCTTCCTTGCTGTGCATCGCCGCAGCGCAGTCGATTTCCGCTCCCGGTGAAGTACGGGCCAATGTGCAGGGGCACCTGTCCATGGTGCAAGCAGCAGCCCGCCATGGCGTGCAGTTGCTGGTGTTTCCCGAGCTGTCGCTCACCGGCTATGAGCCTGCACTGGTGGCCGGCCTGGTGCTGGGCGCGGACGATGCCTTGCTCGCGCCCCTGCGCGACGCCGCCCGGGCCACCGGCATGGCGCTGGTGGTGGGCGCACCCGTGGCCCCGGTGGTGGCGGGGGACAAGCCGGCCATCGGCGCCTGGGTGTTCGGGGCCGATGGCAGCGCTGCCCTGTACCGCAAGCGCTACCTGCACCCTGGCGAAGAGCAGTTTGCCAGTGCGGGCAGCGAAAATGTCCACCTGCGCACGCTCGCGGGCCAGCCCACGGCCCTGGCCGTGTGTGCCGACACCACCCACCCCGAACACGCCCTGGCGGCACGGGAGGGCGGGGCAGCCCTGTATGCCTGCGGCTCGGTGATCTCCGAGGGCGGGTATGCCAGGGATTCCAGCCAGTTGCAGGGCTACGCGGCCGACCTGGGCCTGGCCGTGCTCATGGCCAACCATGGCGCGCCCACGGGGGGCTACACCTGTGCAGGCCGCAGCGCCTTCTGGGCGCCGGGGGGCGAGGCCGTCGTGGCCGCACCGGGGGCAGGGGCCTGCCTGGTCATCGCCTCCCGCCAGGGCCTGGCATGGCAAGGCCGCGTGGTCGACGTCGTCGCGCAATGAGACCCCGGATGACCACCGCACGCGCCCTGTATTCCATGGTCACCTGGGCGGCCCAGCCCCTGCTGCGGCGCAAGCTGCGCCGCCGCGCCGCTGCCGAGCCCGGCTATGCGGTCGCGGTGGGCGAGCGCTTTGGCCGCTACCCGCAGCCCATCGACAGCCTGGTGCTGCACAGCAGCACCGACCCGCTGGGCCAGTTCGTCTGGATCCATGCCGTGTCGCTGGGCGAGACGCGCGCAGCCGCCATCTTGCTGGGCGAGTTGCGCGCACAGCTGCCCGGCATGCGCCTGCTGCTCACGCATGGCACGGCCACCGGCCGTGCCGAAGGTGAAAAGCTGCTGCAGGCGGGTGATGTGCAGGTGTGGCAGCCGTGGGACACCCAGGGCGCCGTGCTGCGCTTTTTGCGCCAGTTCCGCCCGGCCATCGGCATTCTGATGGAAACCGAAGTCTGGCCCAACCTCGTGGCCGCCTGCCGGCAGCGCGGTGTGCCGCTGGTGCTGGCCAATGCCCGCTTCAACGAACACTCGCTGCGCAAGGCCCGGCGCGTGTCTCCGCTGGCGCGCCCGGCCTATGCCGCGCTGACCGCCGTGTACGCCCAGACCGAGGACGACGCCGAGCGCCTGCACGCCATCGGCGCGCAGGTGCACGGGGTGTTCGGCAACCTCAAGTTCGACGTGGTGCCCGATGCGGCGCAGTTGGAGCTGGGCCGCGCCTGGCGCGTGCAGGCCCTGCGCCCGGTGGCCATGCTGGCCAGCAGCCGCGAAGGCGAAGAGGCGCTGTGGCTGGAAGCGGTGCGCGCCTGGATCACCTCCCGCGCAGATGCGGCGCAACCCGTGCAATGGCTGGTCGTGCCACGGCATCCGCAGCGCTTCGATGAAGTGCAGCAACTGCTCCAGGGCGCCGGCCTCACGGTGTCGCGGCGCAGCACCTGGAGCCTGCAACCCGAACCGGCGGACGTGTGGCTGGGCGATTCGCTGGGCGAAATGTCCCTGTACTACGGCATGGCCGACGTGGCGTTGCTGGGCGGCAGCTTCGCCCCCCTGGGCGGACAGAACCTGATCGAGGCCGCCGCCTGCGGCTGCCCCGTGGTGCTGGGCCCGCACACCTTCAACTTTGCGGAGGCCGCCGAACTGGCCTGCGCCGCCAGGGCGGCACAGCGCGTGCCCGACCTCACGGCCGGGGTGGCGCAAGCCATGCAACTGGCGCGCGACCCCGCGCAGCAGGCGGCTGCCAGCGAGCGCGCGGCCCGCTTTGCGCGCCAGCACCGGGGTGCCGCCCGCGCCACGGTGCGGGAGTTGCTGCAACTGGTGCGCCAGCGCACGGTGGGGCGGCATGAAGAAGACGTCGATGCCTGAGCCGCAGCCGTCTCCGCCGCACATCCGCACGGCGGTGGCGGCCGACGCGCCGGCCATCGCTGGCTTGATGGGGCAATTGGGCTACGAGGCCAATGAGGCGCTGATCGTCCGCAAGCTCGCGATCCTCGTCGCGAATACCTGTGACAGCGTGCTGCTGGCCGAGGTCGATGGCTGTGTGGCCGGCGTCATCAGCCTGCACGTGATGGAGCTTTTCCACGCCGAAGGCCGCATCGGCCGCATCACCTCGCTGGTGGTCGATGCCGGGCACCGGGGCCGCGGGGTAGGGGAGGCACTGGTCGCCGCAGCCGACCGCTCCTTCACCGGACAGGGCTGCGTGCGCGCCGAAGTGACCAGCGGCGACCACCGGCCTGCAGCGCATGCCTTCTATGCGGCGCAGGGCTACGCGCCGGATGAGCGGCGCTTTCTCAAACGCTATGCCGGCTTGAGCGCCCAGGAATCTGGCTGACCTTGCCTGGGGCTGCGCAAAGTAAAGGCCTTGATTGCCTTACGTCCCCACCACGCCTCCATCCGCCTTGCGGATCACCACCGTGGCCGAACGCGGGCGCCCAGCGGGGCGCTGGTCAGGCCAATTCGAGAACTTGCGCGGCTCGCTGGGGTCGCTGCGCTCGCTCGGGCTCTCGCCAGGGTGCTGGATGTTGATGAACATGGTCTTGCCATCGGGCGTCATCGTCGCGCCGGTGATCTCGCAACCCGAGGGGCCGACCAGGAAGCGGCGGATCTCGCCCGTGCGCGGATCGGCCGCCAGCATGGCATTGTTGCCCATGCGCGAAAGGTCTCCCTTGCCCATGGCCGAGGTGGACATGTCCGTCTGCACCCAGAGCACGCCGCGGCCGTCGACCCACAAGCCATCGGGGCAGGCGAGCATATCGCCCTTGACACTGCCCTTGGCATCTGCGCGTTCGTTCGCCGGATCGCCGGCCAGGATGAAATGGTCCCACTGGAAGCGGGCGCCATCGAAGTCGCCGGCTTCCTTCCAGCGGATGATGTTGCCCATGCTGTTGTTGGCACGCGGGTTGGCTGCATCGACGCCAGGCTGGCCTGCCGTGCCACGGCTGCTGTTGTTGGTCAGCGTGCAGTAGACGGCGCCGTCCTTGCCCACGGCAATCCACTCGGGGCGGTCCATTTTTGTGGCGCCCAGCAGGTCGCTGGCCTGGCGCGTCTTGACCATCACCTCGCCGGCATCGGCAAAACCATTGGCGGCGGTGAGCGGGCCCTGGCCATGGGTGAGGGCGATCCACTGACCACTGCCATCGGCGTTGAACCGGGCGACGTACAGCGTGCCGTGGTCGAGCAGGTCGGCGTTTTCACGCGCGCCGCCCTTGCGGATCGCTTCCCGGCTTACGAACTTGTAGATGTACTCGAAGCGCGAGTCTTCGCCCGAATAGACCACGGCACGGCCGTCCCGGGTCACGGCAACCGTGGCGCCTTCGTGCGCGGCGCGGCCCAGCGCCGTGCGCTTGACCGGGGTGGAGCTGGCGTTGAACGGGTCGATCTCCACGATCCAGCCGAAGCGGTTGGGTTCGTTGGGGTTCTTGGTGGCGTCGAAACGTGCATCGTGCTCGGCCCAGCGGTAGCCGGCGGGCTCGCCCTTGCGCAGGCCCCAGCGGGTGTCGTGGGCATTGGGCGCGTCCGGGCCCTTGAAGTAGTTGATGAAGTTCTCTTCGCAGGTCAGGTAGGTGCCCCAGGGCGTGATGCCGCTGGCGCAGTTGTTCAGCGTGCCCAAGGGTTGTCGGCCGGCGGGATCGGCTGCGGTGCGCAGCAGGGCGTGGCCGGCGGCCGGGCCGCCAAATGCCATGGGCGTGCGCGCGGTGATGCGGCGGGCCCAGGGCGAGGGGCGCACGATATCCCACTGGCCATCGGCCTTCTGCTCCACCTCGATGACCGAGACGCCGTGCGCGGCCTGGGCCTTGCGCACCTTCTCGGCCGTCCAGGTCTTCATGCCGTCGGCGTGCAGCAGGCCGTCGTCGGTGTACTCGTGGTTCATCACCAAGAGGCCCTGGCGGCTGCCTTCCTGCGAATAGAAATGGATGCCGTCGTGGTGCATGCCGAGCTGCGCTTCCTGCTCGGCGGCGGTGTTGGAGCCGTCTTCCTTGAAGGCCGGGTTTTCGCCCGACAGGCCCACGGGATCGCCCCAGGGCGCAATGATCTGGGCCACATAGCCCTCGGGCACGACGATGCGGTCGGCCGTGCCGATGGGCACGCTCTTGAAGCCCAGCAGCGGGCCGCTGGCGATGCCGGCACCCGTGGCACAGCCGGGCAGCGACACGGCGGCCAGCGGCGCCAGCAGGCCGCCGACGGCCGAGGCCAGGCCACCGCTGAGCAACGTGCGCCGGCGCAGTGCCGACACCTCATGGATGCTGGGGTTGCCCGAGCGGTTGCTGTCTTCCATCGAGTCAAAGTCTTTTGCCATGAAAAATCCTTCAGTGGGGTGGGATCGCTTCTGGGGGAGGGAGAAAACTCATGCGCGCCGGGGCTGCAGCGTCTGGCGGTAAATCGCGGTGCCGGATGCATCCTTGAGCTGCACCGATAGGGTCCGGCTCTGCGCATCGACGTCGAGTTGGCCGAAGAACTGCAGACCCGCCAGGGGTGAGAGGGTCTGGCCCGGCTCGGCCCCCTTGCTGAACACCACCTGGGGTCCGAAGGTGTTGTCCATGGGGAGCGGCGCAGCGGTGCCCGCGTGGATGGGGCCGGCCACGAACTCCCAGAACGGCTCGAAGTCGTGGAACTGCGCGCGTGTGGGGTCGTAGTAATGGGCGGCGGCGTAGTGCACGTCGGCTGCGGTGAAGACCACGTTGCGCACGCGTTCGCGCGCCAGCTGGCGCAGCAGGCGCGCGATCTCAAGCTCGCGCCCCAGGGGCGGGCCATCGCCGTTGGCGCTGTTTTCCATGATTGGGTGGCCCTGCGCGTCCCGCAGCTGGCCGTCGCGCACCATCGCGCCCAGGGGCATGTCCAGCGAGACGATCTTCCAAAGTGCGCGCGAGGCCTTGAGCTCGCGCAGCAGCCAGTCCACCTGCGCATTGCCGAAGTAGGCCGTCTCCGCGCTCTCGCCGCCTTGCAGGTTGCTGCTGTTGCCACCCCGGTAGCTGCGCATGTCGGTCACGAACACGTCGAGCAGGGGGCCGTAGGGGATGCGCCGGTAGATGCGCTGGGCCTCGTCCTGCGCATGCCAGCGCATGGGCGCGTATTCGAGGAAAGCACGCGTGCCATGGGCCTGCAGGATGCCCACCTGTTTTTCGGTGTAGTCCTGCCAGGGGCCCAGGTCCTTGGCGGAGGACCAGTTGTTGGTCACCTCGTGGTCGCTCCAGTTCCAGACCTGGGCCACCTCGGCGTTGAATCGGCGCAGGGGTTCGTCCAGCAGGTTGTAGCGGTAGCAGCCGCGAAATTCCTCCAGCGTCTGCGCAGGCCGGGTGCGCGCTGGCGTCACCAGGTTGCGCCACAGCTGGCCGCCCTCGACTGCCTTTTCGGCCTGCAGCGGCGTGGTGGCGTAGATCGTGTCGCCCGCGTGGAGGAACAGGTCGGGCTCGGCGCGGCGCATGGTGTCGTACATGCGCATGCCACCCATGTCGGGGTTGATGCCGAAGCCCTGGCCGCCCGTGTCGGCCGACCAGATGATGCGTACGTGCCGCCGTGCCGCCGGGGCGCTCTGAAAGCTTCCCTGGGTCCAGTCGCTCAGGACGCGGGGCTGCCCCGCATCCTGGAACTGCACCCGGTAGAAAATGGTCTGGTCCGGCGGCAGGCCGGTGAGGTCGAGGCGGGCGGTGTAGTCGGTCACGTCCAGGGCCAGCGGACCCACGACGCTGCGGGGGTTGGCAAAGCGGGGCGTCGTGTCCCATTGCACGTGCATGCGGGCGGGCCGGTCGGTGGCGCTCCAAACCATGGCCCGACCGTGGGTCACGTCGCCGCTCATGATGCCCTGGGCCAGCGAGGGGCGGTGGGCCTCGGCGATGGCGCGCGCTGCCTGTCCCCTGCCCGTTGCCGCCAGCCAGGGTGCGGCGAGAATGCCGCTGGCCCCCGCGACAGAGCGCAGGATCGCCCGCCGTCTCGGCGGCATACCCTCCAGTATCTTCATGTCCGGTTTTTCTCGCGATGTCCATGGTGTCGTAACACTTTGCGCGAGCTGTCACGGCGCAGGGCGTACCAGGAGCAGCCAGCTTAGGATGCGAAGATGGCAGATTGATGACAGGCGAGCATCCCGCCTGCGGCCAGGGCCTTGGGCTTGCGCCAGGCCCTCGTACCGGGGCCAATGGCCCGGCACTCTACAAAGAGAAGAGAAACCATGGAAGTCGAATTCAAGTTCATCATCCCGGCAAAGCGCCTGGCCGCCGTGAAGGCCGCGGCCCGCCGGGGTACGTCCAGTGCCATCCGGCTGGAGGCGCGCTATTTCGATACCGCCGACAAGGCGCTGTCCTCGCGCGGCATCGCCCTGCGCCTGCGCAACGAGGGCGGGCAGTGGGTGCAGACTGTCAAGGCCACGGGCGATGGCCCGCTGGACCGGGAGGAGCACAACGTCAGCTTCGATGGCGCCACGCCGCTGGCGCGCCCGGCGCTGCATGCCGGCACCAAGGCCGGTGAGCGCCTGCGCGCGGCGCTGGACAGCGCGGATGGTCCGCTGCTGGAGACCTACCGCACCGAGATCGACCGCGTCACGCGCGACCTGGCCTTTCGGGGCGGTGTGGTCGAACTGGCGTTCGACCTCGGCCGCATCGTGGCCCATGGCGGCACGGCGCAGGAAAAGCAGGCACCGGTGTGCGAACTGGAACTGGAGCTCAAGGAGGGGCCGGTGGCGGGCCTGGTCGAAGTGGCCACGCAGTGGGCGGCCCAGCATGGCCTGCTGCTGAACACGGTGTCCAAGGCCGAGCGCGGCGAGCGGCTCATGGCAGCGCAATGGGCAAGGCCCGCTGCCAAGGCCCGGCCCATGGCCGCCGGCAGCCGTAAAAAGCAGTTTCTCAAGGGGCCGAACCTGCAGCGCGCCGTGGTGGCCAACTGCCTGGCGCAAATCCTGGCCAATGCCAGCGAGATCGTGGAAGGTTCGGCCGGCGAAGAGCATGTGCACCAGTTGCGCATCGGCATCCGCCGCCTGGGCACGGCGTTGCGCGAGCTCGATGCCCTGGCGCCGGGCCGCTTCGATCCCGCCTGGGAGCCACCGCTGGTCGACGTGTTCCGCCGCCTGGGCCAGCTGCGCGATCGGGAGCAGGCGCTGGACTCCATTGGCGCCGAACTGCGCGAGGCGGGGGCGCCGAAATCGGCAGCCCGGCCTGCGGGTGCCAAGGCATCGCCCCTCACCATTGTCAGCACGCCTGCCTTCCAGGCGGTGCTGATCGGCCTGATGGGCTTCACGGCCCAGGCCCCTGCGGCCGAGGGCGACGGCGAACTGGGGGCGGCCAAGGCCCGCAGGTACCTGGACAAGCGCCTGCAGGCGCTGCGCGCCAAGGTCCACCGGGATGCGCGCCGCTTCGAATCCCTGTCGGTCGAGGCGCAGCACCGCGTGCGCAAGCGCTTGAAGCGCCTGCGCTTCCTGACCGAGTTCGTCGCGCCGGCACTCGAGGGCGGGGCGGACGATTTCCTGGCCAGCCTGCAGCCGGCCCTGTCCGCACTGGGTCGGCTCAATGACGAGCAGGTGGCCAGCGCGCTCTACCGCAGCATGGCAACCCAGGACCCCAAGGCCTGGTTCGGCGTGGGCTGGCTCGCGGCGCGGCGCGGGCCGTCGGTCAAGGCCACGAAAAAGGCCCTCTCCCGGATGGGAGAGGGCCCGCGCTTTCGCAAGGTCTGAGCTGTGCCCGTCAGGGCGTGAGCAGGGCGTTGATGGCCTGCACGTCTTCGATGGTGAGCGTGCCGGCGGCCTGGCGCAGCTTGAGCGTGCCCAGCAGCACGTTGTAGCGGGCCTGGGCCAGGTCGCGCTTGGTCTGGAACAGCTGGCTCTGGGCATTGAGCACGTCGATGTTGATGCGCACACCCACCTGGTAGCCCAGCTTGTTGGCATCCAGCGCGCTCTGGCTCGATGCCTCGGCGGCCTGCAGGGCCTGCACCTGGCCCTGGCCCGACTGCACGCCGAAGAAGGCGGCGCGGGTCGCCTGGGCCACGTTGCGGCGCGTGGTCTCCAGGTCGGCGCTGGCCTTTTCTTCCAGGGCCAGGGTTTCCTTGACGCGGTTTTGCACCGAGAAACCGGCAAACAGCGGCAGGTTGAAGGCCACGCCCAGGCTGGCGTTGTTGGTGCGGCTGTTGATGCCCGGCGCGGTGATGGTGCCGGTGGGGTTGCGCTGGATGTTGTAGCCGGCCTGCAGGTCCACCGTGGGCAGGTGGCCGGTTTCGGCCTTTTGGGTCTCCAGGCGCGCGATGTCCAGCGCAATCGCGGCCTGGCGCACGCCGGGCTGCAGTTCGCGGGCGGTGTCCACCCAGGTGATCACGTTGTCGGGCTGCACCGGGGGCAGTTGCAAGGGCAGTGCCAGGGGCTTGGGTTGGGTGCCCGTGATGCCCACCAGTTGGTCCAGCGCCAGCTTCTTCACGCGCAGGTCGTTTTCGGCCGCGATTTCCTGGGCGATCACCAGGTCGTAGCGGGCCTGGGCTTCGCGCGAGTCGGTCACGGTGGAGGTGCCGACCTCGAAGTTGCGCTTGGCCGAGGCCAGTTGCTCGGATACGGCGGCCTTTTGCGCCTGCACGAAGGTCAGCGTGTCCTGCGCGGCCAGCACGTCGAAATAGGCCTGGCTCACGCGCACCAGCAGGTCCTGGCTGGCGGCATCGAGCTGGGCCTGGGCCACGTCCACGCCGCGCTGGGCCTGTTCCAGGTTGATGCGGTTGGCCGGGCGGTACAGGGGCTGCGAGGCATTCACGCCCAGGGTCTGGGTGGTGGCGGTGCGCTCGATGGGCGGGCGGCTCACATCGGTGTTGGCGCGCGATACACCCGCCGACAGGCCGGCGCTGGGCAACAGGCCGGCGCGGGCCTGGTCGGCGCGGCGGGCCGAGGCATCGAGCTGCAGCCGGGCCGACTGCCAGGCCGTGTCATAGGTGCGCGCAGACTCCAACAGCTCCGTCAGGCTCTGGGCCTGTGCGGGTGCGCACAAGGCAGCGCCCAGCGCCAGTGACAGGGGAAGTAGCCGGAACGATGTCATGGATGCCTTTCAGGAGTAGCTGCATGTCGGGGATGGGACGAAAGAGACCGGGAACCTTCAATAGCGGGGCACGGCCGGGTCGTTCTCATGCGACCAGGCGTCGATGCCACCACTGATGTTGGCCAGCCGCTCGAAACCCTGTTGCTCCAGGAACGCCGCCACGCGCAGGCTGCGTGCGCCGTGGTGGCACAGGCAGGCGATGGGCGTGCCCGCATCGCGGGCGGCATCGAGTTCGGCCAGGCGGCCCGTGAGCTGCCCCATGGGGATGGCCACCAGCTCGAAGCCTTCAGCGCGCACGCTGGCCGTCTGCAGTTCCCAGGCCTCGCGCACATCCAGCACCACGGGCCGGCTGCCAGCGGGGGCGGTGGCGAACCAGGCGGCGAGTTGGGCGGGGCGGATGTGCTCGATCATGCAAAAAACTCCAGAGAAGGCAGGTCAGAAAGTGAAGCCGGAGGGTTCAGGGAAGCCCACCAGGCGCGGCGCGATGGTGTCCCAGGGCGACGTGGTCTCGAAACGGTCGCCGGTGCGGCGGGTCAGGGTGAAACGCATCACGGGATCGTTGCCCACGATGGCGCCCAGGCGGCCACCGTCGCGCAGGTGCGAGAGCAGGGCAGCAGGCACTTCGGCCACGGAGCCGCTGAGCACGATCACGTCGAAGGGGCCGTCCGTCGTACCGTTGGCACCATCGGCCAGGCGGACTTCGGCGTTCTGCACACCGGCGCTGAGCAGGTTTTCGCGGGCCATTTCGGCCAGCTCGGGCACGATCTCGATCGACACCACCTGCTGCGCGCGGGCCGCCAGCAGCGCAGCCATGTAGCCCGAGCCGGAACCGATTTCGAGCACGCGGTCGGTGGGCTTGATCGCCAGGTCCTGCAGGATGCGGGCTTCCACGCGGGGCTGCAGCATGCTGTGGCCCAGGCGCACGGCGTCTTCGGCATCGCTGCCCAAGAGGGGCACCTCGATGTCCATGAAGGCCAGGCTGCGGTAGGCCGGCGGCACGAATTCCTCGCGGCGCACCACGGCCAACAGCTCCAGGATGTCGAAGTCGAGCACATTCCAGGGGCGGATCTGCTGCTCGATCATGTTGTAGCGGGCCTGGGCGACAGGGTCGCTGATGTTGGCAGACGTGTTCAGTGGCATGTTCATGGAAGTTCTCCGTGGGGCGGGTGTCAGGACAAACCCTCGATTTTACGGGCCTCGGGCGCCTTCTGGCCGCGACCCATGCGCGCCAGGGCCCAGCGCGCCAGATCGTCCATGTAGCAATACACCACCGGCACCACCACCAGGGTCAGCAGCGAGGAGGTGATGACCCCCCCGATCACGGCCTGGCCCATGGGGGCGCGCTGCTCGGAACCCTCCGACAAAGCGAATGCCAGCGGCACCATGCCGAAGATCATGGCCAGCGTGGTCATGAGGATGGGGCGCAGGCGCACGCGGGCGGCCAGCAGCAGGGCATCGGCCCGGGGCAGGCCGGGCACGGTGGTGCCGGTGTCGTCGGTGTGCTCCTCGCGGGCGCGGATGGCGAAGTCCACCAGCAAAATGGCGTTCTTGGTCACCAGGCCCATGAGCATCACCACGCCGATGATGGAGAACATCGACAGCGTGGAGCGGAACATCATCAGCGCCAGCACCACGCCAATCAGCGTGAGCGGCAGCGAGGTCATGAGCGCCAGCGGCTGCAAGAAGCTGCGGAACTGGCTGGCCAGGATCATGTAGATGAAGACGATGGCCAGCACCAGCGCCGAGATGGCGTAGCCGAAGGATTCGGCCATGTTCTTGGTGGAGCCGCCGAACTGGTAGCGGTAGCCGGGCGGGAAGTTCACGCTTTCCAGCGCGGTCTTGATGTCGGCCGACACCTCGCCGGCCGAGCGCTGCGACACGTTGGCGTTGATGGCCACCTCGCGCGTCAGGTCGCGGCGGTTGATCTGGTTGGCGCCGGTCGACTCGGTCACGCTGGCCACCTGGTTCAGGCGCACGATGCGCGTCGTGCCATCGGCGGCGCTCATGGCGAAGGGCAGGCGCTCCAGGTCCTGCGGGGCGGTGCGGGCTTCGGGCGCCAGGCGCACGTTCACGTCGTAGGTCTGGTCGTCGGGCGCGCGCCAGTTGCCCACCGTGGTGCCGGCCACCAGGGTGCGCAGCGATGCCGCCATCTGCGCCACCGACAGGCCCAGGTCCGAGGCCACGTCGCGCTTGATATCGAGGGCGATCACCGGCTTGTTGGGCTTGGCGCTGGTGTCGAGGTCCACCAGGCCGGGGATGCTGCGGATCTTCGCGGTCACGGTGGCCGTCAGGCGCTCCAGTTCCTGCAGGTCCGGCCCCTGCAGCGAGAACTCCACCTGTTTTTGCCCGCCCACGGCGTCGAGCAGGCCCACGTGCGTGACGGTGATGCCGGGCACGGTCTTCAGGCGCTCGCGCAGCACGTCGGACATCGCGTCCACGCTGCGGCTGCGGTCCTTGCGGTCCACCAGGCGCACGTAGATGTTGGCGTAGATCTTGCCCTGGGCATTGCCGGTGTTGATGGTGGACAGCGTGTAGCGCACCTCGGGCAGCTCGTGCAGGATGGCCTCCACCTGGGCCGCCTTGGCCTCGGTGGCTTCGAGCGACGAGCCCACAGGGGTGTAGAAATTGATCGACGTCTCGGAAAAATCCGCCTTGGGCACGAACTCGGTGCCCAAGAGCGGCACCATGAAGATGCTCAGCACGAAGATGGCCAGGGCAATCGCCATGGTGGTCAGCTTGTGCACCAGGGCCCAGCGCAGGATGTGCTGGTAGCCCTCCGCCAGGGCGTCGGTGGCGCGGTCGAACCAGCCCGTGACGCGGCCGATGGTCTTGTCGTAGAAGGTGACGGGCCCCGTCTTCTGCCCATGGCTGTGGATGCTCGGGTCGTGCCAGATGCTCGACAGCATGGGGTCGAGTGTGAAGCTGACGAACATCGAGATCATCACCGCAGCCACGATGGTGATGCCGAACTCGTGGAAGAACTTGCCGATGATGCCGCCCATGAAGCCGATGGGCATGAACACCGCCACGATGGACAAGGTGGTGGCCAGCACCGCCAGGCCGATCTCCTGCGTGCCGTCCATGGCCGCGTTGTAGGCGGACTTGCCCATCTGAACGTGGCGCACGATGTTCTCGCGCACCACGATGGCATCGTCGATCAACAGGCCCACGCACAGGCTCAGCGCCATCAGCGTGATCATGTTGATGGTGAAGCCGAACATGTTCATGAACAGAAAGGTGCCGATCAGCGCAATGGGCAGAGTGAGGCCCGTGATCACCGTGGAGCGCCAGGAGTTCAGGAACAAAAAGACGATCAGCACCGTGAGGATGGCACCCTCGATCAGCGTCTGGCGCACGTTGTTCACCGCAACGCGGATGGGGCGCGCGCTGTCGCCAATGGTTTCGAGGCGCACGCCGGGCGGCAGCTGGTTGCGCAGCTCGACCACGGCCGCGTTCAGGCCGTCCACCACCTCGATGGTGTTCTCGCCCTGCGACTTCTGCACGGACAAGAGCAGCGTGCGCTGGCCGTTGTACAGCGCCAGGCTATCGACCTCTTGCGCGCCGTCGTTGACGCGGGCCACCTGGTCCAGGCGCACGGGGGCGCCGTTCTTGCGCGCCACGATGATGCGGCCGAAGTCCTCGGGCCGCTCCATGCGTGCGTCGATCTGCACCACGCGCTCCTGCGCCAGCGATCGGATGGCGCCCACGGGCAGGTCCTGGTTCTCGTTGCGCACGGCACTGGCCACCTGGTCGGGCGTGACGCCGAAGGCCTCGAGCGCCTGGGGGTTCAGGTAGATGTTGATCTCGCGCTTGGTGGCGCCCACCAGGTTCACGGCGCCCACGCCGCGCACGTTCTCCAGGCGCTTTTTCAGGATCTGCTCGGCCCAGGTGGTCAATTCGACGGCGCTGCGCGCAGGGGCACCGTCTTGTGCATCGGGCAGCACGGCCAGCGACCACACGGCGCGGCTCGCGGGGTCGAAGCGCAGCACGCGCGGCTCCTTGACCTCGGTGCGCAGCAGGGGGCGCACCGTGGCCACCTTCTCGCGCACGTCCTCGGCGGCCTTGCGGCCATCGATGTGCAGTTGGAACTCGATGATGACGACGGCCGTGCCTTCATAGCTGCGCGAGGTCAGGGCATTGATGCCGGCAATCGAGTTGACGCCTTCCTCGATCTTCTTGGTGACCTCGCTCTCGACGATCTCGGGCGATGCGCCAGGGTAGTCCACCGTGACCACCACCACCGGAAAATCGATGTTGGGGAACTGGTCGACCTTCAGGCGCTGGTACGAAAACAGGCCCAGCACCACGATGGCGAGCATCACCATGGTGGCGAACACCGGGTTCTTGAGGCTGACCTTGGTGAACCACATGGCGGGTCAGGGCGCGGTGCGCGATGCAGGGGCCGCCGCGGAAGCCGCTGCCGAGGGCGCTGCAGCCGTGGTGACGGCCGTGCCTTCGCGCAGCTGGCCCATGCGGCCGGAGACCACCACCGTGCCTTCGGGCGCACCCTCGATGGCGACCAGGGTCTGGCCGTCGACCACGGCGCGCGCGCCGGTCTTGACCGGCAGGTAGGCCACCTTGCCACCCTGTACCGCTTGTATATAGGGCGCGGGCTTGTCGGTGCGCACCGCATCGAGTGGCACGGTCAGCACGTCGGCGCGGCCGGTGTCGAGCAGGCCCTGCACGAACAGGCCCTGGCGCAGCGCGGGTGCGCCGCGGTTCTGCGCGATGGCCAGGTACACGGGCACCGTGCGGCTGCCGGCCTGGGCGCTGGGGTTGATGCGTGCCACCGTGGCCACCACGGGCTCGGTGCTGCCTTCGATCTGCAACTGGGCCTTCTGGCCCACGCGCACGGCCAGCGAGTCGGCCGGGCTCAGCAGGGCTTCGAGCTCCAGGCGCGACAGATCGACTACCTCCAGCACGCGGCCATCGATGGGCATGCGCTCGCCGGGCTGGGCCAGGCGCTGTGACACCTGGCCGCTGATGGGGCTGCGCAGCACCGTGTCGTCCAGCGATTTTTTGGCCACATCGGCGGCGGCCAGAGCCGCACGGTAGGTGGATTGGGCCGATTCGAGGCTGGCCTGCGAGGTGACGAGGGCCGTGGCCGAGATGAAGCCCTGGTTCACCAAGGCCTGGTTGTTGGTGACCGTGCGCTGGTTGATGTCGACCTGCGCCTTGGCCGCGTCGGCCTGCTGCTGCGCCTGGCGCAGGCGGGCCTGGGACTCGGTGGCCTCGATGCGGGCCAGCACCTGGCCGGCGCGCACGCTGTCGCCTTCGCGCACCGTGAGGCCCTGCAGTTCACCCGCCACCCGCGCCTTGACCATGGCCGATTCGGTGGCGCGCAGCGAGCCCGACACCGGCACGCCCAGCACCAGGCTCCTGCGCTGTACGCCCACCAGTTCACTGGCGGCCAGTTGCAAGGGCGCCTCGGCGCGCTGGGTGGCCGCTTGCGCCAGGGCTTTTTGCTGCGCCTGGCGTGCGGCCATGGCGCGCCACGCGCCCCCGCCGACCAGCACGACAACGGCGGCCGCAGCCAGCCAGGGAATCCAGCGTTTCATGGGTCAGGCCGCAGAAGAAGAGGGAGGAGGGGACGCGGGGGCAGGGGCGAAAGGCCCCGTCTCCGGGCGGGCACAGAGGCCGTACAGCACGTTGTCCACCTGCGCATCGATGAACTTCTCGGGCCCGAGCTCCAGCGCATCGGGCATGCAGGCGCCCATGGAGTGCTTCCACAGCATCAGGAAGATCATGGGTGCCATCACCACGTGCACGGCGTAGTCGAGGTTCACGCAGCGGAATTCGCCGCGGTCCATGCCGCGGCGCAGGATGCGGCGCACCAGGTCCTGGCCGGGCTGGATCACTTCCTGCTGGTAGAACAGGGTGATTTCGGGGAAATTCTGCGATTCGCTGAACATCAGCTTGGTGATGCCCGAGGCCTTGGTGGCGCCGATGCGCTCCCACCAGACCTGGTAGCAGTGGCGCAGCAGTTCGCCGGTCGTGCCCTCGAAGGCTTCGAGCTCGTGGCTCCATTCCTCGAAGCGGCCCACGATGTTCTGGCGCACCACGGCCTTGAACAGCTCTTCCTTGCTGGGGAAGTAGAGGAACAGCGTGCCCTTGGACACCCCGGCACGCGCGGCCACGTCGTCCACCCGGGTGGCGGCAAAGCCTTTCTCGACGAACAGGTCGAGCGCAGCCTCCAGCAGTTCGCCGGGGCGCGCTTCCTTGCGGCGCTCACGCTTGGTACCGGCAGAAGGGGTGGTGGGGACAGTGCTCAAGAGGCTTTCTAGTTAATGACTGACTGGTTAGTAATATAGCAACTGCGCCTGCGCCAGTCAATTGATCGGTGGGCGAATGAGACAAAAGACCGAGCGCTGTTGCCTTCTGGGGTAAACCCTGGGAGCGACGCATGCGTTACCCCCAATCGCTGTGGCGAACGCCGCGACGAGGTGCTCCACGGCGGTGCATGGTGCCTCTCCAGGCCCCGAACAGGTGCGCGATCATGCTCCAAAAATGGGAGCGCCTTGCAGCCAGTCGCTCTCGGGGACAAATGTCCTTAAAACAGGACCAAATAGCCTCAAATGTCTCATTGACAGGACATTAAGGATGTTTGACGATGGGCCCATGTCGCCGAAGCTGCCACTGCCCAAGTACCACCAGATCTACCTGGTGCTGCGCGAGCAATTGCAGGAAGGCTGTTTTGCTGCGGGCCTGCCGGGCGAGCTGGCGCTGATGCAGCAGTTCTCCGTGGCGCGCGTGACGGTGCGCCGCGCGCTGGAGCTGCTGCAGGGCGAGGGCCTGATCTCCCGCCAGCCCGGCAGGGGCACCCGGCCCGTGCCCCAGCCCGACGCAGGGCAGGGCGGCCAGGAGAGCCACCCCCACAGCAACCGCGCCCAGCTCACCGGCCTGCTCGAAAACCTGGTCAGCATGGGCCTGCGCACGTCCGTCAAGGTGCTCGACGTGGAGACGGTCACGGCATCCCGCGCGGTGGCCGGGGCCTTGCAGATCACCGTCGGTGATTCGGTGCAGAAGGCGGTGCGGGTGCGCAGCACGCGGGAAGGCCCGCTGTCGCACATCACCACCTATGTGCCGGCCGACATCGCCCGCCAGTTCGGCCGCCGCGAACTCGCGCGCAAGCCCATTCTGGTGCTGCTGGAGGAATCCGGCGTGAAGGTCGGTCGCGCCCACCAGACCATTTCCGCCAGGCTGGCCGATGCCGTGGTGGCCCGCCACCTCGATGTGTCGGTGGGCTCCGCGCTGCTGGCCGTGCGGCGCCTGATCTACGACGACCAGGAGCGGCCCGTGCAGTGGCTGCACGGCCTGTACCGGCCAGACCGCTATGAATACGAAATGCAGCTGTCCCGCGTGGGCAGCATCGATGCCAAGGTCTGGGTCAGCAAAGAGCTGTCGGCCCAGTTCCACTGATTTCAACGACCCCCTTCGACCATCCCCCAAGGAGAACGCCCATGAGCAACCGCCGCCATTTCCTATCCCAGTCGGCCGCCGCCGCATCGGCCCTGGCCTTCCCCCTGGTGGGCGGCGCACAGGCCAAGGCGGTCAAGGTGGGGGTGCTGCACCCCGTGACGGGCGCGCTGGCCTACTCGGGCCAGCAATGCCGCGAAGGCGCGATGATGGCCATCGAGGACATCAACAAGGCCGGCGGCATCAAGTCCCTGGGCGGCGCCAAGCTCGAGGCGCTGCTGGGCGATGCGCAATCCCAGCCCCAGGCCGGCGCGGCCGAGGTCGAGAAGATGAACGAGGCGGGCGTGTCCGCCGTGGTCGGGGCGTTTGCCTCGGCCATCTGCCTGGCGACCACGCAGGCGGCCGCCAAGTACAACCTGCCGCACATCGTGGACGTGGGCGTGGCCGACCAGATCGTGGAGCGCGGGCTGAAGAACACCTTCCGCTTCGGTCCCGGCTACAAGAAGTGCGCCGAAACCGCTGTGGCCAACCTGCACGTGCTCAACACCGCGGCCGGCAAGCCCGCCAAGACGGTGATGATCATCCACGAGGAGTCGCTGTTCGGCTCGGGCACGGCCCAGTTGCTGGCGCGCGAGCTGCCCGGCTACGGCTACGAGGTCAAGGAGGTCGTCAAGCACGCCAACCCCACGCGCGACTTCAACAACATCGTGCTGCGCATGAAGGCGATCAACCCCGACATCGTGATCCCCGCCAATTACTACAACGAGTACGCGCTGCTGGTGCGCACCATGCAGCAGCAAAAGGTCACGCCCAAGGCCATCTATTCGGTGCTGGGCGGCGCCGCGTCGAGCTACAAGTTCGTCAAGGAGTTTCCGGACGCGGCCAACGGCATCATCGACTGCAACCACTGGTTCAACCCCAAGGACAAGCGGGCGCAGGACCTCAAGAAGCGCGTGGAGGCCAAGGGCCTGTTCTTCAGCTACGAGCTGTTCATGACCTACACGTCCATGTGGCTGCTGGCCGATGCGCTGGAGCGTGCCAAATCGGTGGACCGCGCCGCCATCATCGACGCGCTGGAGAAGAGCACCTTCGCTGACCACATCATGCCGTACGGCGCCACGAAGTTCGTGGCCGGGCAGAACCAGGGCGCCCAGCCGCTCATGACCCAGGTGCTGAACAAGGACATCAAGGTCATCATCCCGCGCGACTACCGCGAAGCGGACCCGCTCTTTCCGCTGAAGGCCTGAGCGGCTGACAACTCCCACTTTTGCGGCCATGCACAGGTCTGCACGGCGCCAGAACCCTCTGGTGCCAGGCCGCGCCTTTGCCTGACTGCCGCACACACCACCCATGTTCGAGCTCAGCATCCTCTTCCCCTCGGTCCTCAACGGCCTGACGACCGGCGCGGTCTACGCACTGATCGCGCTGGGCCTCACGCTGATCTACGGCGTGCTGCACATCATCAACTTCGCGCATGGCGCGTCGCTGATGCTGGCGCTGTACGCCGTCTACCTGCTCAAGCAGCACTGGGGGATCGATCCCTACCTGGCGCTGCCCATCCTCGTGCCCGGCATGTTCGCCCTGGGCTATGTGCTGCAGCGCGTGGTCATCAATCGCGCCAGCCACGGCAAGGACGAGAACATCCTGCTGGTCACCCTGGGCATCTCCATCGTCATGGAGAACCTGGCGCTGCTGTTCTTCAAGTCCGACACGCGCACCATCGAGACCGCCTACACCCTGACCACCGTGGCCATCGGCCCGGCCATGATCGCGCTGCCCAAGCTGGTGTCGTTCGCCGGGGCGCTGGTGGTCTCGGGCCTGCTGCTGTGGATCGTGGGGCGCACCGACCTGGGCCGGGCCATCCGCGCCGTGGCGCGCGAAAAGCACGGCGCCAAGCTCATGGGCATCCATGTAGACCATGTCTACGCCATGAGCTTTGGCATCGGCCTGGCCTGCCTGGGGGCCGCCGCGTGTTTTCTGCTGCCGGCCTACTACGTCAATCCGCAGGTGGGCAGCGGCTTCGTGCTGGTGGCCTTCACCATCGTCGTGCTCGGCGGCATGGGCAGCTTCACCGGCGCGCTGGTGGGCGGGCTGCTGATCGGGGTGGTGGAGTCGCTCGGGGGGCTGTTCCTGGGTGAATCGCTGGGGCAGATCGGCATCTTCGCCATCTTCATCGCCGTCTTGCTGTTTCGCCCGCAGGGCCTTTTTGGAGCCAGGCAGTGAACAAGCAACTCTGGGCCATCGGCCTCTTCGCACTCGCCATCGCGGCCCTCACGGGCTGGTCCGACTCGGGCGTGCTGCTCAACTTCGTGATGATGGCGCTGTATGCGGCCTTGCTGGCGCAGGCCTGGAACATCCTGGGCGGTTTCGGCGGGCAGTTCTCGTTCGGCCATGCGCTGTTCTTCGGCACGGGCGCCTACATCCAGGCCATTGCACAGATGCAGGGCGGCATCAATGCCTGGCTGGCGCTGCCCATGGCGGTGGCCGGCAGCGCGCTGGTGGGGCTTTTCGTGGGCGGGCTGTCGTTCCGCTACGGGCTCAAGGGCTCGTACTTCGCGCTGGTCACGCTGGCGTTTGCCGAGGTGTTCCGCATACTGGCGCTGTCGGTGCCCTTCACCGGCGCGGGCGTGGGGTTGATGCTGCCGCTAAGGGAGTCGCTCGCGAACATGCAGTTCGGCTCGCGCAAGGGCTATGTGTTCCTCATCCTGGCGCTGGTCACCCTGGCGCTGCTGGTGAGCTGGTGGCTGCGCAACTCGCGCTTCGGCGCCTGGCTGCAGGCCGTGCGCGACAACGAGGACGCGGCCCGCGCCATCGGCGTCAACCCCTTCACGGTGAAGATGGGCGCCATCGCGCTGTCGGGCGGCTTCATGGGCGCGGCCGGGGCGTTCTACGTGCAGGTGTTCCAGTACATCGACCCGGGCATTGCCTACGGCTCGGTGACCTCGGTGGAGGCCCTGGTGGCGGCCATCGTGGGCGGCATCGGCACCGTCTGGGGGCCGGTGCTCGGCGCGCTGGTGCTGCATGTGCTGGCCGACCTCACGCGCAACCTGTTCGGCCAGTTGCCGGGGATCAACATGGTGATCTACGGCGTGGTGCTGGTGCTCATCGTCATGTTCCTGCCGCGCGGCATCGCGGGCCTGGGCCAGTCGGTGGTGGACCTGTGGAAACGTTCGGGAGGTCGCCATGGCCAATGATCTCTTGACCCTCACGGGGCTGGGCAAGTCGTTCGGCGGCCTCAAGGCGGTGCAGAACGTCAGCCTCACGGTGCCCGAAGGCTCGCTCACCGCGCTGATCGGCCCCAATGGTGCCGGCAAGACCACGCTGTTCGCGCTGATGACCGGTTTCGTCAAGCCCGATTCGGGCACGGTGCAGTTCGCCGGGCGCGACATCACCGGCCAGGCGCCGCACCTCAATGCCCGCCTGGGCATGGCGCGCACCTTCCAGATCGTGCAGCCCTTTGCCGCCCAGACCGTGCGCGAGAACATCGCCGTGGGCGCCCACCTGCACGAGCCACGCCGCGCGGCGGCCCTGGCATTGGCCACCGAAGTGGCCGCGCGCGTGGGCCTGTCCGCGCAGCTCGACAAGCCGGCATCAGACCTCACCGTGGCGGGGCGCAAGCGGCTGGAACTGGCGCGCGCGCTGGCCACCCGGCCGCGCCTGTTGCTGCTTGACGAGGTGCTGGCCGGCCTCAACCCCCAGGAGATTGCCGAGATGATTCCCGTGGTGCGCGGCATTGCAGAGGGCGGTGTGACGGTGCTGATGATCGAGCACGTGATGCAGGCTGTGATGAACCTGGCCGAGCACGTGTGGGTGCTGGCCCAGGGCCAGCTGATCGCCGAGGGCAACCCAGGCAAGGTGACATCCGACGAACGCGTGATCGAGGCCTACCTGGGCCACGGCACGGCAGCGCGCCTGCGTGCCGCGGCCGCGAAGGAGGCTGCATGAGCACAGCGCCCTTGCTTGATATTGCCGGCCTGCGCGGCGGCTATGGCCGCGTGGAGGTGCTGCGCGGGGTGGACCTGCACGTGAACCCCGGCGAAACCGTGGCCCTGCTGGGCAGCAACGGCGCGGGCAAGTCCACGCTGAACAACGTGGTCTGCGGCATCTACCCGGCCTGGGCCGGGCGCGTGGCCTTCGGTGGGGCGGACCTGAGCGGGGCGCACTACACGGCGGTCGTCAAGGCCGGGCTGATCCAGGTGCCCGAGGGGCGCAAGATCTTCCCCAACCTGAGCGTGCTCGAAAACCTGTCGCTGGGCAGCTTTTCGCGCGCCCGCGAGCGCCGGGCCGAGAACATCGACAAGGTGTTCGCCACCTTCCCGCGCCTGAAGGAGCGCACCACCCAACTGGCCGGCACCATGAGCGGCGGCGAGCAGCAGATGCTGGCGATTGGCCGCGGCCTGATGGCCGAGCCGCGCCTCTTGATCCTGGACGAACCCTCGCTCGGGCTGTCGCCCCTGCTGGTCGAAGAGATGTTCGGCCTGATCCGCCAGCTGCGCTCCACGGGTCTGGCCGTGCTGCTGGTGGAGCAGAACGTGGGCCAGTCGCTGGAGATCGCCGACCGCGCCTATGTGATGGAGAACGGGAGCATCCGGTTTTCGGGCGCCCCCGACGAACTGCTGCGCAGCGACGAACTGCGCCGGGCCTACCTGGGCCTTTGAGAAGGAGACAACCACATGACCGTTCCCCGCCGAAAACTGCTGCTGGCCTTGCCGGCGGCCCTGTCCATGGGCCATGTGCTGGCCCAGAACGCGCCCATCCGCATCCTCGTGGGCGCGCCTGCGGGCGGCTCCACCGACACCCTGGCGCGCAACTTGGCCAGCGAGATGGGGCGCCAGCTTGGCCGCACCGTGGTGGTGGAAAACCGTCCGGGCGCCGGCGGCAACATCGCGGCCGATGCGGTGGCCAAGGCCGCGCCCGATGGCAATACGCTGCTCATGAGCTTCACGAGCCACGCCATCAACGCCAGCCTCTACCCCTCACTGCCGTTCGATCCGATCAAGGATTTCACCCCGCTCACCTGCGTGGCCACCTCGCCCTCGATCCTGGTGGCCAATCCCTCGGTGCCGGCCAAGGACGTGCGCGAGCTGATTGCGCTGGCCAAGGCGCGGCCGGGCAAGCTCAACTTCGCCATTGGTGCCGTGGGCTCCTCGCTGCACCTGGCGGGCGATGCGTTCAAGATGCAGTCGGGCGCGTACATCGTCAACATTCCCTACCGGGGCACGGCGCCGGCACTGCAGGACGTGTTGGCCGGGCAGGTGGAGCTGATGTTCGCCGCCGTGGGCAACGCCCAGGCGCAGGTGCGGGCGGGCAAGCTGCGCGCGCTTGGCGTCACCAGTGCCAGGCGCCTGCCGGCCTTTCCGGACGTGCCCGCGATTGCCGAGGTGCTGCCGGGCTATGAGTCGAGCGCCTGGTTCGGCCTGTTCGGGCCCGGGAACATGGCCCCCGAGCTGGCCAAGCGCCTGAGCGACGCAGCCCGCCAGGCCATCGCCACGCCCGAAGTGAAAAAGCGCCTGGAGACCGAGGGCGCCGTGCCCGTGGGCAACAGCCCCGAGGAATTCGCCCGCTTCGTGCAGGCCGAGATCCCGCGCTGGGCCAAGGTCGTGCGTTTTGCCGGAGCCAAGCCCGAATGAGCTCCGCACCCAGCACCCTGGCACAGAAGCTGGTGGCCCGCGCGAGCGGGCGCACCGGCCTGGCGCCGGGTGACATCGTCAACTGCCGGGTGGACCTGGCCATGTTCCATGACTCGTCCGGCCCCCGGCGCCTCAAACCCATGCTCGACGAGCTGGGCGCCACCATCTGGGACAAGTCGCGCGTGGTGCTGGTCATGGACCACTACCTGCCCGAGCGCGACGAGGAGTCGCGCCGCATCGTGCGCATCGCGCGCGACTGGGCGCGTGAGCAGGCATTGCCCCACGTGTACGACGGCCAGGGCATCTGCCACGTGGTGGTGCCGCAGCACGGCCACATCCGCCCCGGCATGTTCTGCGTGGGGGGCGATTCGCATTCGCCCACGGGTGGGGCCTTCGGTGCCTACATGTTCGGCATTGGCAGCACCGAGATGCTGGGCGTGGTGGTCACCGGCGAGATCTGGCTGCGCGTGCCGCACACGCTGCAGATGCATTGGAGTGGAAAGCTCGCCGCTGGCGTGACCGCCAAGGACATGATGCTGCACATGATCGGCCGCTTCGGCATGAATGGCGGCCAGTACCAGGCAGTGGAGTTCGCTGGCCCGGCCGTTCAGGCCCTGTCGATGCAGGAGCGCATGACGCTCTCGAACATGAGCGCCGAGCTGGGCGCCCAGGCCGGCCTGATCGCACCCGACGCGACCACGCGCGACTGGCTGGCCGCCCACGGCGTGCCAGAGGCCGACCTGCAAGGCCTGGACGCCTGGGCGACCGACCTCGGCGCGCCGCTCACCCGCCATGATTTCGACGCCGGCACCCTGGCCCCCCAGGTGGCCGCGCCCCACAGCCCCGCCAATACCGCCGCAGTGGGCCAGCATGCGGGCACGCGCATCGACGTGGCGTACATCGGCGCCTGCACGGGCGCCAAGCTCGACGACCTGCGCGCCGCAGCCAGTGTGCTGCGCGGCCAGCGCGTGGCCAGCGGCGTGCGCCTGATGGTGGCACCCGCCAGCCAGCAGGACCAGGCCGCCGCCCGCGCCGAAGGCGTGCTGCAGGTGCTGGAGGAGGCGGGCGCCGAGCTGTTCCCGACCACCTGCGGCGCCTGCGCCGGCTATGGCGATAGCGTGGGCGACGGCACCACCGTGATCTCCAGCACGGCGCGCAATTTCAAGGGGCGCATGGGCTCGGCGACGGCCCAGGTGTACCTGGCCTCGCCCTACACCGTGGCCGCCTCGGCCCTCAAGGGCCGCATTGCCGACCCGCGCGAGGTGCTGGCATGAACGCCGCACTGCACAGGGTCTGGAAGCTCGGTGCCGACATCGACACCGACGTGCTGGCCCCCGGCCACGCGATGAAGCATGGCATCGATGTGCTGGCCCGCCACTGCCTGGAATCGGTGCGGCCGGACTTCGTGGGCGGGGCAGGGAAGGGCGACGTGATCGTGGCCGGCCCCAATTTCGGCATCGGATCCTCGCGCGAACAGGCCGCTGCGGTGCTGGTGCGGCTGGGCGTCGTGGCGGTCATCGCGCCCTCGTTCAGCGGCCTGTACTTTCGCAACGCCTTCAACCTGGGCCTGCTGCTGCTGACCTGCCCGCAGGCGGGCGAGGTGGCCGAGGGCGAGGCCGTTGCCCTGGACTGGCAGGCCCCAGCCGTGATCACAGCGGATGGTACGCGCCTGGCGTGCGATCCGATTCCCCCGTTTCTCATGGACATGGTGCGCGCTGGCGGTCTGATGAACCAGCTGCGCACCCGATTTGGCAAGGAGGCCATCAATGGCTGAAAACACCCCAACCACCACAGCAACGTCGATGGACCCGGTCACGCTGGCCGTGCTGCGCGGGCGGCTCGAGCAGATTGCCGACGAGATGGACGCCACGCTGTACCGCAGCGCGTTCAACCCCATCATCGCCGAGGCGCACGATGCCTGCCACGGCCTGTACGATGCCACGAGCGGCGACACGCTGGTGCAGGGCAAGTCGGGCCTGCCGGTGTTCGTGGGGGCCATGGCCTTCGCGGTGCGCGCGGCCATGCGCATCGCCGCCGGGCGCGGCGGCATGGCACAAGGCGATACCTGGCTGTTCAACGACCCTTACGAGGGCGGCACGCACGCCAACGACTTCAAGCTGGTGCGGCCCTTCTTTCGCGATGGCAGGCTGTACTGCTTTCTCGCCTCGGCCGCGCACTGGCACGATGTGGGCGGCAACGTGCCCGGCAACTACAACCCGGCTGCCACCGAATGCTGGCAGGAGGCGGTGCAGATACCGCCGGTGCGCATCGTGCGCGGCGGCGCGCTCGATGAGGACGTGCTGGCCATCCTGAAAGCCAATACCCGCCTGCCCGACAGCCTGTGGGGCGACCTCAACGGCCAGCTCTCGGCGCTGGACTTGGGCGAGCGCCGCCTGCACGACCTGCTCGACCAGTACGGCGACACCGTGGTGCTGCAGGCCATGGGCGAGCTGCGCACGCGCGCTGTCAGGCTGATGCGCTCGCACATCGCGGCGCTGCCCGATGGGCGCTACAGCTTCAGCGACATGCTGGACAACGATGGCGTGAAGGACGAGGCGCTGACCATCGCCCTGGACATGACCGTGCAGGGCGACCGGCTCACGCTCGACTTCTCGCGCACCTCGCCCCAGTGCGCCGGGCCGGTGAACATCTCGCGCGCCACGGCCATCGCGGCCTGCTACGTGGCGCTCAAGCACCTGTTTCCGGATGTGCCGGCCAATGCCGGCGTGCTCGATGCGGTGGATTTCGTGCTGCCCGATGGCCTGGTGATCAGCGCCGCGCGCCCGCGCCCGGTGGGCGGCTACACCGAGACCATTTTGCGCATGATCGATGTGATCTTCAGCGCCACGGCCCTGGCCGCGCCCGAGCGCGCCATGGCCCAGGCCTACGGCACCATCAATGCCCTGTCCATCGCCGGGCACCGCACCGATGCCGCCCGCAAGGGCCAGCGCTGGGTGATGTTCAGCTTCTTCGGTGGCGGCCACGGCGGGCATTCGGACGGCGACGGCATGAGCCACGGCAATGCGCCCATTTCCACAGCGACCATTCCGCCGCTGGAGATCCTGGAGGCAGCCTACCCCGTGCGCTTCACGCAATGGGCGCTGCGCCCGGGGTCGGGCGGCGACGGCCAGCACCGGGGCGGCCTGGGGGCCATCTATGAAATCGAGTTGCTGGAGCAGGATGCCGAGGTCTTCATCTTCGGCGAGCGCGGCAAGGCTGCGCCCCAGGGCATTGCCGGGGGCGGGGAGGCCGCCATGAACGTCTTCAGCTACGAGAGCGCGGGCACGTGGAAGGTGCCGCCCATGCGTTCCAAGATGATCGGCATCCGATTGCAAAAGGGCGAGCGCGTGCGCCTGGAGACCCCTGGTGGCGGCGGCTACGGCCTGGCTGCGGCACGGTCGGCTGCAGCACGCCAGAGCGATGAGGCGATGGGTTATGTAGTGGCGGACAACAGCGCAGCAGCAGTGAAAGGCGCAGCATGAGCGGCAAGGCTTCCTTTGTGGTGGGTGTGGACGTGGGTGGCACCTTCACCGATCTGTTCGTTCTCGACGAGGCGGATGGCAGTGCGCGCATCGTCAAGGTGCCCTCCACGCGGGGTGAAGAAGCGCGCGGCTTCATGAACGGCGTGGCGCGCGTGGCGGATTCGGCCGCAGCCATCGCCACCATCGTGCATGGCACCACGGTGGGCACGAATGCGCTGCTGGAGCGCAAGGTGGCGCGCACCGGCATCATCACCACGCGCGGCTTTCGCGACGTGCTGGAGATGCGCCGGCGCGACCGCCCGCAGACCTGGGGCCTGCGCGGCAGCTTCGAGCCCATCGTGCCGCGCCACCTGCGCCTGGAGGTGGACGAGCGCGTGCTGGCCGACGGCACGGTGCACACGCCGGTCGACCTGGACCAGGTGAAAGCCCAGGCCCAGGCACTGCTCGATGCCGGCTGCGAAGCCGTCTGCGTGTTCTTCATCAACACCTATGCCAACCCGGCCAACGAGCAGGCGGCCGTGGCCGCCGTGCGCAGCCTGTGGCCCAATGCCCACGTGACGGCGGCCAGTGAGGTGCTGCCCGAGATCCGCGAGTTCGAGCGCTGCTCCACCGCCACGCTCAATGCCGCCTTGCAGCCCGTTGTGGGCAGCTACCTGGAGCGGCTGGAGGGCGACCTGCGCGGCCAGGGCTTCGCGGGTGAACTGCTCATCGTGCAGAGCAACGGCGGCGTGATGTCGCGCCAGACGGCGTGCGATGTGCCTGTGCGCACGGCGCTGTCGGGCCCAGCGGCGGGGGTGATCGCCTGTGCGGCCATCGCACGGGCGGCAGGTTTCCCGGATGCGATCACGGGCGACATGGGCGGCACCTCGTTCGACGTGTCGCTGGTGGCGGGCGGCGAGGCGGCGCTGGCGGCGCAGACCTCCATCGAATTCGGCATGGTGGTGCGCTCGCCCATGATCCAGATCGAGACCATTGGTGCGGGCGGCGGCTCCATTGCCTCGGTGGACGCCAGCGGCATGCTGCAGGTGGGCCCCGAGTCGGCCGGCAGCGTGCCCGGCCCCGCCTGCTACGGGCGCGGCAACACCCGGCCCACGGTGACCGATGCCAACGTGCTGCTGGGCCGCATCGCGGCCGACCGGCCGCTGGGCGGTGGCCTGCTGGCCGCCATGGACGCTGGCAAGTCCCGCGACGCCATCGAAACCCACGTGGCCCAGCCCCTGAGCCTGGATGTGATGGCGGCGGCCGAGGCTATCCTCACCGTGGCCAATGCCAAGATGGCCGGCGCCGTGCGCGTGGTCTCCATCGAGCGCGGGCACGACCCGCGCCAGTTCGCCTACATGCCCTTCGGCGGCGGCGGCGCGCTGCATGTCTGCGCCATGATGCGCGAGGTGGGCGTGGGCACGGGCATCGTGCCGCGATACCCCGGCGTCACCTCTGCCCTCGGCTGCGTGATGGCCGACATGCGCCATGACGCGGTGCAGACCCTGAACAAACCCCTGGCAGACCTCGACGTGGCCGACCTGCGACAGCGCGTGCAGGCCCTGTCGGCTGCCTGCCAGCTGCGGCTGGACTCGGCCGGTGTGCAGTTCGTGCAGGTGCAAGAGGTCATTGCGCTGGACATGCTCTATGCCGGGCAGACGCACACCGTGCAGGTGCCGCTCGCCGCGGAGGCGCTCCACCGCGAGGGCATCCAGGCGGCTTTCGAGGCCGCCTACCGCGCCGCCTTCGGCCGCGTGCTCGACGGCATCGCCGTGCGGGTGATGAACCTGCGCTACGCCCGCGTGGGTGTGCGCCCCAAGTTCGACCTCACGGTGCTGGCCCCGCAATCGACCACGCTGAACCCTTCGTTGGGCGTGCAGCGCGTGTTCCATGCCGGCCGGTGGTGGGATGCGGCGCGCCATGCGCGGCTGGAGCTGCCGGTGGGCGCCCGCATCGATGGTCCGGCCATCCTGGAACAGCCCGACACCACGGTGTGGCTGGAGCCGGGCTTTCACGCCACAGTGGATACGCTGGGCAATCTTCTGGTGCGTTCCGCATGACCGCCGCCGCAGCTCCCCTGCACACCCGGCGCGTGGCGCTGGTCATCATCGACCTGCAGAACGACTTTCTAGCGGCCGACGGGGCCTATGCGCGCGGCGGCGCGGTGAGCCCGGCTGCGCAGGCCTTGCCGGCGCGTGTGGCGCAGGTGGCCACATCCGTCAAGGCCGGGGGCGGCCTGGTCGCAGGCAGCCAGTTCACGCTGTGGCCCGACGCACAGGGCGAGCCCATGGTCTCTCCCCACCTCAAGACCTTGCGGCCCTTCCTGCGGCGCGGCGCCTTCGCGCCCGGCAGCCGGGGGCAGGCCCATGTGCCCGAGATCGCGCCCTGGGTGGACCTCTCGGTGTGCAAGGTGGCCTATTCGGCCTTTTTCAACACCCAGCTCGATTGGGTGCTGCGCCGCGCAGGCATCGATACCGTGGCGGTGTGCGGCATCGTCACCAACGGCGGGGTGGCCAGCACGGTGCGCGATGCCCACATGCGCGACTACCGCACCCTGGTGCTGTCGGACGGCTGCGCCGCCTTCCGCCAGGACGTGCACGACACCGCGCTGGCCGACATGGCCACCGTGGCCCAGGTGCTGGGCTGCGCAGAGTTCATGGCTGCGCTGGCGGCGGGCACGCCATGACGGGCACGCTGCCCAACATTCGCCGGGCCGACCGGATGCCCGCGGCCGCGCAGGGCAACCATGTGCCCGTGGCCATCGTTGGCGGCGGCGCCTGCGGCCTGACGGCCGCGCTGGTGCTGCACGACCTGGGTGTCGAATGCGCCGTGCTGGAGCGCGATGCCACGCCCACGGGCTCCTCGGCCCTGTCCTCGGGCTTCATCCCGGCGCCGGCCACGCGGGTGCAGAAGGAACTGGGTATTGACGACAGCCCCGAGCGCTTTGCCGCCGACATCAGCGCCAAGGCCGAGGGCAGGGCGGCGCCGCAGCTGGTGCAGGCCTATGCCCGGGCCATCGGCCCCGCGCTCGATGCGCTGCAGCAGCGCCACGGCCTGCAGTGGCAGGTGCTAGACGGGTTTCTGTACCCCGGTCACAGCGTGCGCCGCATGCATGCGGTGCCCGAGAAGACCGGGGTGGGCCTGATGGGCCGACTGGCCAATGCCGTCGCGGCGGCCGACATCCCCCTGGTGACCGATGCCACCGTGCGCGAGTTGTGGGCGGACGACACCGGCCTGGTGATCGGCGTGGGCTACGAGCGGCCCGGCGGCCGGCTGGAACACCTGTCGTGCGACGCGGCCATCCTGGCCTGCAACGGCTTTGGCGGCAACGCCGCCATGGTGCGCGAGCTGCTGCCCGAGATGCGCGATGCCCTGTTCGCCGGCCACATGGGCAACGACGGCAGCGCCATCGCCTGGGGCCGCGCCCTCGGTGCGCGCCTGGCCGACCTGGGCGGCTACCAGGGCCATGGCTCCTGGGCCATCCCGCAGGGTGCACTGATCTCCTGGGCGCTGATGATGGAGGGGGGCATCCAGGTCAACGCGCTGGGCCGGCGCTTCCACGACGAGACGCAGGGCTACTCGGAGGCCTCGGTGCATGTGCTGGCGCAACCGGGTGGTGTGGCCTGGAATGTGTTCGACGCGCCCCTCCTGGCGCTGGCGCGCGGCTTTCCGGACTTCGTGGACGCCGAATCGGCCGGTGCTGTGAAGCACTGCGACAGCGTGCAGGCCCTGGCGGCCGTGATCGGTTGCGACGAGGCGGCGCTGGCCGCCACGTTGGCGGGGCAGGGCCCGTACCCGCGCCCAATGGCGCGGCCGCTGCAGGCACCGTACTGCGCCGTCAAGGTCACGGGCGCGCTGTTCCACACCCAGGGCGGGCTCGACATCGATGCGCAATGCCGGGTGCTCGACACGGTGGGCCGGCCATTTCCCAACCTGCTGGCGGCCGGCGGCGCGGCGCGTGGCGTCTCGGGCGATGCCGTCTGGGGCTACCTTTCGGGCAACGGCCTCTTGAGCGCCGTGGCCGGTGGCTACATCGCGGCCCACACCGCCGCCCATCTGCTCCATCCCTCCACGGGCAATACCCCATGACTGGCATTTCCTTGCACGAACGGCTGCAGCAGCCGCAAATCTTGCTGGCCCCCGGCATCTACGACGCGCTGAGCGCCCTGGTGGCCGAGCAGGCGGGCTTCGAGGCGCTGTACCTCTCGGGTGCCTCCATCGCCTACACCCGGCTGGGCCGCTCCGACGTGGGCCTGACCACCTACACCGAGGTGGAAGACACGCTGGCGCGCATCACCGAGCGGGTGCGCACGCCGGTGATCGTGGATGCCGACACCGGTTTCGGCAATGCGCTCAACGTGCAGCGCACGGTGCGCGGCTTCGAGCGCGCGGGCGCCGCCATGGTGCAGATCGAGGACCAGGGCTTTCCCAAGCGCTGTGGCCACCTGGACGGCAAGAGCGTGGTGCCGGCCGCCGAAATGGTGGGCAAGCTGCGTGCGGCCCTCGACGCCCGGCGCGACGCCCGCACCCTGATCCTGGCGCGCACCGATGCGCTGGCGGTCGAGGGCATCGATGCCGCGTTCGACCGCGCCGAGCGCTATCTGGAGTGTGGTGTGGACGCGCTTTTCATCGAAGCCCTGCGCACCCCGGAGCAGATGGACGCCGCCTGCCAGCGCTTTGCCCACCGCATCCCGCTGCTGGCCAACATGGTCGAAGGCGGCAAGACCCCGGTGCAAAGCGCGAAGGAGCTGGGCCAGCGCGGTTTTCGCATCGCCATCTTCCCGGGCGGCACGGCGCGCGCCGTGGCCCACACCCTGCAGGGCTATTACGCCAGTCTGCAGGCCCACCAGACCACGGCGCCGTTCAAGGAGCGCATGCTGGATTTCGATGGGCTCAATGCGCTGATCGGGACACCCGAGTTGATGGAGCAGGGCAAGAAGTACGAATAGCCCCGCCGGCACTGCGGCACCCGAGGCCGCTTACCATTCCATGGAAATCCTTCATTGCATGGAGAACACATGGCAGACAAACTGCAAACCATCACCCTGGGCGGCGGCTGCTTCTGGTGCACCGAGGCGGTGTTTGACCGCGTGCGCGGCATCACCGACGTGGAAAGCGGCTACACCAACGGCCAGACGATCAAGCCGACCTACGAGCAGATCTGCCAGGGCGACACCGGCCATGCCGAGGTGGTGCGCCTGACTTTCGATGCCGACGAGATCAGCCTCGAAGAGATCCTGGAGATCTTCTTCCACACCCACGACCCGACCACGCTCAACCGCCAGGGCAACGATGTGGGCACCCAGTACCGCAGCGGTATTTACTACGAAGACCCGGCCCACGGCGAATTGGCCAACGCCATGGTGCGCCAGATGTCGCAGGACAAGCTGTTCGGCGCACCCATCACCACCGAGGTGCAGCCCCTGGCCAACTACAGCACGGCCGAGGACTACCACCAGGACTACTTCGCCAAGCACCCGGGCCAGGGCTACTGTGCCTTCGTGGTGGGACCCAAGGTGGACAAGTTCCGCAAGACCTTCCGCAAGTACCTCAAGGAGGACTGACGGTACCCGCCCCGGGCGCTACCCGCACGCGCACCACGCCGCCCAGCAGCCCGCCCATGGCCCGTTGCAGCCGGGAGGCGGGGCGGCTCGACAGCAGGGTGCGCATGATGTCCTGCGCACTGATGATCTCCGGGGGCGCAAAGCCGCAGTCCGCGAGCATGGCCTGCAGTTCGCTGTCATCCAGGAAGCAATGCCAGGGCTCGCCCATGCGGCGAAAGCGGCGTGCCATCAGACCCAAGGTCAGCCGCCGGCCAAGCTCCTTTGGTGCAGGGCGCCGCACGTAGTCGAAAACGAGCACGCTGCCCGGCGCCATCTGCGTGCCTATGCGTTCCAGCGTGGCCCGTACGGCGGTGGGTGCCAGGTACATGCTGACGCCCAGCCAGGCAAACACGGTGCGTTCTTGCGGGTCCAGACCCTGGGCTACCAGGTGCTGCATGAAGTCCTGGCGCTCGAAGTCCACCGGCACATGGGTCGCCCCCGGCCGCATCCACAGGCCGGCGCCTGCGGCCAACTGCTGCTTCCAGGCCTGGGTGGCCGGGTGGTCGACCTCAAACACCCGGGCGAGCCCCTTGGGCCAGCCCCTGCGCAAGGCGAACGTATCCAGGCCCGCGCCCAGCACCACGTACTGCGTGGCCCCGGCGGCTACCGCTTCGCGCAGTGTGTCTTCGGCGATGCGGCTGCGGGCGGCCAGGGCACCGCGCATGGCTTCGGAGAAGCTGCCCCGGTCGCTCAGGTGCCCCCCGGGTCCGTGGTCGATGGCCCATTGGCGCACCGCGACGCCCAGCTCCGGCCCCAGGATCTCGAGGGCCAGCGGGTCTGCGAACACTTCACCCCCGTCCAGCAACTGGTGCCGGGCCCGGGCAATGCCGCACAGCAAGGCCGTGCGGCTGGGCCGGGCCGAGGCCAGAAGGGGTTGCAGGGCAGGGGAGAGGGAGGGTGGGTTGTGGGCCATGGTGGGCGATTCTGAAAGGTCTGCGCCCGGCCGTCTTGAACGATTTCGCCAAGGGCACCCCGGGAGGGTGCCTGGCGAACCCGTTTACGATGCAGGGCGTGCGCCTGCGATTCCAGCTCCCCTTTGCCACCGTCGCCCTGCCGCCCCTGGCGCTGGCGGGTTGCATCCGTGCTTACCTCATCAAGGACACCACGGGCGGCAAGCACCCGCAGGAGGCTCCGCGCCTGAACCGCTACCCGGCATCGGTCTACTGCGGCGTGGCCTGGTTTCTACAGGGCAGCTCCGAGCGCATCGATGCCGAAGGCGGCGCACCCCAGCCCCTGGCCTCCACGCTGTTGCTGGGTCCGCAGACCCGCCCCTGGGCCACGCGCAATCCCGGGCCGGTGCGCACCTTCGGGGTGGTGTTCCAGCCCCATGCCTTCCACCAGCTGACCGGCCTGCCCATCAGCGCACTGGTGGATGGCCTGCTGCCCGCCCAGGAGGTGCTGCCGGCACCATGGCGTGCGCTGTGCGATGCCGTGAGGCAGGCGCAGGACGATGCCGCCAGGATGGCACTGATCGAAGACACGGTGGCCACCCATTGGCGCAGCCGCGATGGCGCGCAGGTTGCCGATGGTGCCCCTGGCACCCGCTGGTTGCAGGAACTGCAGGCCCATGCAGCTGCCAGCGGACTGGGCGGCAGCCTGCGCAGCCTGGAGCGCCATGCCCGCGCCTGGGCAGGCCAGCCCGTGCGCCGCCTGGCCTGGCTGTCGCGCGCCGAATCGACCTTGCTGCAGGCACGCACCGACAGCGAGCACAGCGGCCAGGTGCCGCGCTGGCAGGACGTGGCCTCCGGCGCCGGCTATGCGGACCAGTCGCACCTGTGCCGCGAGACACAGCGCGTCACCGGCCACAGCCCGGGCGAACTGGCGCGCGGCGTGGACACGGACGACAGCTACTGGTTCTATCGACTCTGGTCTTGACCGCAGGGTTCGTCCGGAAATGGCCGGTGACCGGCATGCAGCATGCATAATGCAAATCGATTGCGTTACCAGGCCTGCGCCGGTCAGCCATTCCGTTCATGCCCACGATTCGCTCCCCTCTTTCTGTTGTCGCAGCCACGCCAAGCGCCTGGACCCTGCCCGCCGGCATGCGGGCCACGCGCGCCACGCGGGCGCTGGCGCAACTGTTTGAGGCGCGGCCCGACGCCGCACTGTCCGAAGCCGAGGTGGAATCTGCTCTGGCGGCCGCCGGCGCGCCGGTCAACAAGGTCACCGTCTACCGCATGCTCGACCGCTTTGCCGCCGCCGGCCTTCTGCAGCGGCAGGTGGATGGGGCCCGCGTCACGCGCTTTGCGCTGGCGCCGCAGGGCGGGGAGGGCGCTGTTCCCCGCTTCGAGTGCGGTGACTGCCACCGCCAGTTTCGCCTGGCGCAAGGCTCGGCGCGCGTGCAAAGCGCCTTGAAGCAGGTGCTGCAGGCGCTGGCCACGGCCGGGCACGAAAGCCTGGCGGTGGAGATTGCCGTGCGTGGCCGTTGCGCCGGGTGCGCGCATCCGGCCGAGGGGGCTGCCGCATGATCCGCACACGGGGCCTTTCCTACGCCTATGCCGCAGGCAGTGAAGCACTGCGCTTTCCCGACGTGGACTTGCGCCAGGGCGGCACCTTGCTGCTGCGCGGGCGCTCGGGCACGGGCAAATCGACCTGGCTGGCGCTGCTGGCGGGCCTGCGTTCGCCCGCTGGCGGCGACCTGTTCGTGGCCAGTACGCAACTGGGCACGCAGCGCGGCGCCGAGATCGATGCCTGGCGCGCGCGCAGCGTCGGTTTTCTGCCGCAGAAGCTGCACCTGAGCAGCGCGCTCACGGTGGCCGACAACCTGGCGCTGGTGTACTTTGCGGCCGGCCTGCCGCGCGACGATGCGGCCATCACGCGTGCGCTGGCGCAGGTGGGCATTGCAGAGCTGGCGGTGCGCAAGCCGCACCAGCTTTCGGGCGGGCAGGCGCAGCGCGTGGCGCTGGCGCGTGCCGTGCTGCTCACGCCCCAGATCCTGCTGGCGGACGAACCGACGGCCAGCCTCGATGACGAGGCCGCCGCCGACGCCCTGGCGCTGCTGCAGGCCAGCGCCACGGCCTGCGATGCCAGCCTGGTCATCGCCACGCACGACCAGCGCGTGGTGCAGGCCCTGGCCTCCGTGCAGGGGCTGCAGCAGCTCGACCTGAACGCCCTGCGCGTCACCTGAATCCCATGGCCCAACTCCTCTCGCTCTCGTGGCGCTATCTCTGGGCGCGCCCGCTGGCCGCCGTGCTCAACCTGCTGGTGCTCACGCTGGGTCTGGCGGCGATCACCCTGGTGCTGCTGGTGGCCACGCAGCTCGACCGTGCCTTCGAGCGCGACCTGGACGGCATCGACCTCGTGGTGGGGGCCAAGGGCAGCCCGCTGCAGCTCATCCTGGCGGGGGTGTTCCATATCGATGTGCCCACCGGCAACATCCCGCTGCAGGAGGTGCAAGCCCTGCAGAAGAACCCGCTGGTGGCGCAGGTGATCCCGCTGAGCCTGGGCGACAGTTACCAGGGCTTTCGCATCGTGGGCACCACGCGCGACTACCTGGCGCTCTATGGCGCCACTCTGGCCGAGGGCCAGCCCTGGCAGCAGCCCATGGATGCGGTGCTGGGCGCCACGGTGGCGCGCGGCATCGTGGGCGCAGCGCATGCAGGCGCGCCCTTGGTCGGCGCCACTTTCATCGGCAGCCATGGCCTGGGCGGGGGAGGGCATGCCCATGGCGAGCACCCGTACCGCGTGGCCGGCGTGCTGGCTGCCTGCAGCTGCGTGCTCGACCGGCTCATCCTCACCTCCACCGAGTCCGTCTGGATGGTGCACGAGACCGCCACCGCCACCGAGCCCGAGGACCTGGCGGTGCTCAAGGAGGAGCGCGAGGTGACTGTGGCCCTGCTGCGCTACCGCACGCCCATGGCCGCCGTCACGCTGCCGCGCCAGATCAATGCCGACACGTCGATGCAGGCGGCCGCTCCCGCCATCGAGGTCACCCGCCTGCTGCGCCTGCTGGGCGTGGGGGCCGACGTGCTGCGCGCCTTTGGCGGCGTGCTGCTGGCCGTGGCCGCGCTCAGTGTGTTCATCGCCCTGTGGAATGCCGTGCGCGAGCGCCGCACCGACCTGGCCATGCTGCGCATGTTGGGCGCGCCGCCGGGCCGCGTCGCCGGCCTGGTGCTGTGCGAGGCGCTGTGGCTGGCCGCCATGGCGACGGCCCTGGGCCTGCTGCTGGGCCATGGCCTGGCGCAGGTGCTGGGCTGGGTGCTGCAGGCGCAGGGCCTGTTGCCCGTGAGCGGCCTGGTGTGGCTGCCAGCCGAGGCGGGCGTGCCGCTGATCGCCGTGCTCGTGGCCGCCTTTGCGGCGCTGCTGCCCGCCATGCAGGCCTACCGCACCGAAGTGGCCGATCTCTTGAGTCAACCCTGATTACCAACTGCTCCCGAAAGGATTTCCATGAAAAAGCTGCTCACCGCCCTGGCCCTGGCCCCCTTGCTGCTGGCTGGCGCCCTGGCGCACGCCCAGGGCGCGCACTCCGACCAGGAAACCAAGGCCGACATCCAGCGCCACCGCGCCATGGCGGCCGCGCACGAGGCCGCAGCCAAGTGCCTGGAATCGGGCAAGGGCCATGACCAGTGCCAGAAGGAACTCCAGGTCGCTTGCAAAGGTCTAGGTATCGGTAAATTTTGCGGCATGCGCCACGTGCACTGACCCATTGCACGCCACGCCCGCGCATCTGTAAGAAAATACGCCAGCCCTGCCACCAAGGACTTTCCATGCACCGCCACCCTCTCTCGTCCCGTTCCTTGCCAGCCCAGTCTGCCGCACTGGTGCTGGCCTGCGCCCTGGCGGGGGTGGGCAGCGCCCATGCCGAAAGCAAGCCTGCGGCGACGGCCGGCGCGCCCTACAACACGCCTGTGCTCAGTTCGCCCATGCCGGGCACGGCGCCCACGGGCTCCGGCGCGGGCTACCACAGCCCCAACAGCCCGATTGCGCCACTGCCCCAGCGCACCGACGTGGTGCCATGGTCGTTGCTCAGTGACCTGACCAAGAAGACCACCAAGGACGGCATCCTGCCCGTGTTCAACGCCCAGCAGCAGGGCATGGACAAGACGGTGCAGCGCATCCAGGGCTTCATGATGCCGCTGGATGCCAAGGCCACGCAGACGCACTTCCTGCTCACCTCCGTGCCGCTGACATGCTCGTTCTGCATTCCGGGCGGGCCCGAGAGCATGGTCGAAGTGAAGGCCAAGACGCCCGTGCGCTACTCGCTCGAACCCGTGGTGGTCGAGGGCCGGTTCACGGTGCTGCAGAACGATCCTTACGGCCTGTACTACCGCGTGGTCGAAGCCGTGCCGGTGAAGTAAGCAGACCATCCTTGTCGTGACCCACCCGCGCATCCAGCCGACTGCCCTTGCGGCCGCTGCCACCCGTCCCGGTCAGCGGCAGGGTGGGCGCGCGTGGGCGGCCCATGCGGCGCTGGTATGGCTGGTGCTGGCGCTGGCCTGGGTGCCCACCATCGGTCGCCTGCACCAGATCGCCCATGCCCAGCCACTGGCGCAGATCCATGCCGGCCATGGCGCGCTGGCCGTGGTGGAGCATGCGTCCGTCCATGCACCGGGCATGCTCGGCGGCTTCCTGTCCAGCCACAGCCTGGTGGACTGCCTCTTGCTCGACCAGCTCGCGCTGGGTGATACCTTGCACAGCGCCGCACCGGCGCTGCTGCCCAGCTTGCCGGCCCTGGCGCCGGTGGCCACGCACGCCGAGCGCGTGCTGGCGCGCCATGTCGCGCTGTTCCAGGCGCGCGGGCCGCCCGCCTTGCGGGGCTGAAGACTCTGCCTTTGCCATCCCTGCCGCACTGCGCAGGGGCTGGCGGGTGCATCCGGCCCCCTTCCCCTTGATCCCCCTGATCCCCTAGCGGCAGCTGCCTTGAATCCAGGCGGCTCAGCCGTGCGTCCCCTTTTTTCTCCATGCCTGCCTAGCAGCATGAATGCGCGCACCTGCGCCTGGCCTTTGCCTACGAACACCATGACGACACCACAACGCCACTCCACCCCTCGCCGTACTGCCCTGCATCCCACCTTGCATCCCGTGGCCCTGGCCGCCATGCTGGCGATCTCGTCGGGCGGCAGCTTCGCCCAGACGGCTCCCCCCGCAGCGCCCGGCGCCGCAACCAACGCATCCACCCTGCCTTCCGTCACGGTGTCTGCCAGCGGCCTGCAACTGGGCGCCGGCGAAATGACCACGCCGGTGAGCGTGCTCGAAGGCGACGAACTCGTGCGCCGCCGCGAGGCCACGCTGGGCGAAACCCTCAACAGCGAGCCGGGCATCACCAGCAGCCACTTCGGCGCGGGCGCCAGCCGCCCCATCATCCGCGGCATGGACGGCCCGCGCGTCAAGGTGCTGTCCGACGGTGCCGAGCTGCACGACGCCTCCACCATCAGCCCCGACCACGCTGTGGTGTCCGAGCCTCTGCTGGCCACGCAGATCGAAGTGCTGCGCGGCCCTTCGGCCCTGGTGTATGGCAATGGCGCCGTGGGCGGCGTGGTCAACGTGCTCGATGGCAAGATCCCCACCGCCATTCCGCAAAAGGGCTATGAAGGCAGCGCCGAGCTGCGTGCCAACACCGGTGCGCGCGAGGGGGCAGGGGCCTTTTCGCTGACCGGCGGCGCCGGCAACCTGGCCGTGCACGCTGAAGGCGTTTCGCGCGACGCCGGCGACTACCGCGTGGGCAAGGGCTGGGCGCCCAATGGCGAGCCCGCGCGCAAGGTGCTGGGCAGCTTCAACCGCACCGACACCGGCAGCGTGGGCCTGTCGTGGGTGGGTGACCGGGGTTACCTGGGCGCCGCCTACACGCGCCAGACGGCACGCTACGGCCTGCCCGGCCACAACCACAGCTTCGAGGGCTGCCACACCCATGGCAACAGCCTGCACTGCGGCGAGCACGGTGGCGAAGAGGACGGCCATGACCACGGCGCCGAGACCGGCGACGTGCCGATGGTGGACCTGCGCAGCGAGCGCTTCGATGTGCGCGGCGAGTTGCGCAACCCGTTTGCCGGCTTCTCGGCCCTGCGCCTGCGTGCGGGCGTGACCGACTACGTGCACGACGAGGTGGAGGACGGCGCCATCAGCACCACCTTCAAAAACAAGGCTTACGACACCCGCCTTGAGCTGCAGCACGAGCCGATTGCCGGCTTCAAGGGCGTGTTCGGCCTGCAGACGTCGCAGCGCAAGTTCAGCGCCGAGGGCGAGGAAGCCTATGTGCAGCCCACCACCACGCGCAAGACCGGCCTGTTCGTGCTGGAGGAATACCGCCTGGGCGACTGGCGCTTCGAAGGCGCGCTGCGCCATGACCGCCAGACGGCCGAGGCACAGACCTCGGGCATAGAGCGCAGCCACAACGGCACCTCGGCATCGCTGGGCGCCGTGTGGCAGTTCACGCCCGGCTATTCGCTGGGCACATCGCTCACCCGCGCCAGCCGCGCACCGTCGGCCGAAGAGCTGTACGCCAACGGCCTGCACATGGCCACCAGCACCTACGAGCGTGGCAATGCCGACCTGCGCTCCGAAACCTCGCAGAACATCGACCTGAGCCTGCGCAAGACCAGTGGCGACACCACCTTCGGCGTGAGCGTGTTCCGCAACCGCATCAGCAACTACATCTACGGCCGCACGCTCGACGAGGTGGATGGCCTGCAGCTGCTGCAGTACGCCCAGGCCGACGCCACCTTCACCGGCATCGAAGGCCAGGTGCGCCAGCGCCTCACGCGCAACCTGGGCGTGACGCTGTTCGGCGACACGGTGCGTGCCCGCCTGGCCGGTGGCGGCTTGCTGCCGCGCATTCCTGCCACCCGTGCCGGTGTGCGGCTTGATGCGAACTGGAACGCCTGGGACGGCCAGGTCGAATGGGTGCAGGTGGCGCGCCAGAACCGCGTGGCCGAGTTCGAGTCGGCCACGCCCGGCTACGGCATGCTCAACCTGGGCGTGAGCTACAGCGGCAAGTACAACGGCGAGACGCCCTGGCAGGTCTACCTCAAGGCCAACAACCTGACGGACCGCCTGGCCTATGCCCACACCTCGTTCATCAAGAACGCGGCACCGCTGATGGGCCGCAACCTGACGCTGGGGGTCAAGGTCGCGTTCTAATGTCTGGGCCGGCCGCAGGGCCGGCCCAACGCCCAGTGTTTACACGAAACGTATATGTTTCGTATAATTCAGCCCATGGGTATCGTTAAAATTTCCGACCAAATGCATGAGAACCTGCGCATTGCCAGCAATGCGCTGTCTCGTTCCATCAATTCACAGGCCGAGCACTGGATGCGCGTGGGCATGCTCGCCGAGCTGCACCCCGAGCTCAGCCACAGCCAGATCTGCCAGATGCTGATCCGCGCCGAACAGTCCGGCGGGTTCGATCTGGCCGTGCTGGCCCAGGCCTTGCCGTCTGCCGATGGTGGCAGCAAGCCCAGCGTTCAGGTAAGGCGGGTGCAGTGATGGGAGCCAGGCCCCCCCAGGTGATCATCAAGACGCCCGCCGAGATTGCCCAGTCGCGCATTGCCGCCCAGTTGGCGGCCCAGGTGCTGCAGATGATAGGCCCGTACGTGCAGCCCGGTGTCTCCACCGAAGCGCTGGACGACCGCTGCCGCGAATTCATCGTGCACGAGTTGCAGGCCATACCGGCCAACATCGGCTACCACGGCTTCACCAAGACGGTGTGCACCTCCGTCAACCACGTCGTCTGCCATGGCGTGCCAGCGGCCGACAAGGTGCTCAAGAAGGGCGACATCATCAACATCGATGTCGCCGTCATCAAGGACGGCTGGTTCGGCGACACCAGCCGCATGTACTACGTGGGTGAGCCCAACCGCCTGGCGCGGCGCCTGGTGGAGACCACCTACGAAGCCATGTGCGCCGGCATCCGCCAGGTACGCCCTGGCGCAACGTTGGGCGACGTGGGCCATGCGATCCAGAGCGTGGCCGAGCGCGAACGCTTCAGCGTGGTGCGCGACTACTGCGGCCATGGCATCGGGCAGATCTACCATGAGGACCTGCAGGTGCTGCACTACGGCACGCGCGGCCAGGGCATCACGCTGGAAGAGGGCATGGTCTTCACCATCGAGCCCATGATCAACGTCGGCAAGCGCGAAACCCGCGAGCTGCCCGACGGCTGGACCGTGGTCACACGCGATCATTCCCTCTCGGCCCAGTGGGAGCACATGGTGGCCGTGACGGCCGATGGTTTCGAGGTGCTGACGGCCTGGCCCGAGGGCACGGGGAGCTATCCGGCGATTGCCTGAGCCAGCGCCCCTGAGGCGGTGGCGGGCGAGGCCATCGGTCGGGCCCCTAACGCGCCGCCTGCATCGCCTCGAACTGCTCCACCGGCATGGGCCGCGCAAACGCAAACCCCTGCAGCACATCGCACCCGGCGCCCACCAGGTAGTCGATCTGCGCCTGGGTCTCCACGCCTTCGGCTGTGACGGCCAGGCCCAGGCCGTGCGAGAGGGCGATGATGGCCTTGACGATCATCCGGCTGTGCTCCTGCTCGGGCAGGTCGCGGATGAAGCTGCGGTCGATCTTGAGCCGCTTCATCGGCAGGCGCCGCAGGTAGGCGAGCGAAGAGTAGCCGGTGCCGAAATCGTCGATGGCCAGGTGCACGCCCAGCTGGCTCAGGCGGTGCAGCGTGCTGGCGCAGGCGTCCATGTTCTCCATGAGCACGGTCTCGGTCAGCTCGATCTCCAGCAGGTGGGCCGGCAGGCCTTCCTCGCGCAGGATGTCCATCACGCGCTCCAGGAACTGCGGGTCGTTAAGCTGCCGCGCCGAGACGTTGACCGCCACGCGCAAGGGGTCCTGGCTCCGTGCCTGCCATCGCGCAGCGTCCCGGCATGCCGTGCGCACCACCCAGTAGCCCAGGCGCACGATCAGGCCACATTCCTCCGCGACCATCACCGCCTCCAGCGGCGGGATATTTCCCAGCTTGTCATGCGACCAGCGCAAGAGCGCCTCGGCACCGATCATCTTCTGGTCCCCGGCCGAAAACACCGGCTGGTAGTGCAGGGCCAGGCCTTGCCCGTCCTCCAGCACCTGGCGCAGCGCTTTCTCGATGGCATGCCGGCGCACGGCAGCGAGGTTCATGGACGCGTCGAAGCGCTCGCAGCGGTTCTTGCCGAGGTCCTTGGCGCGGTACATTGCCGTATCGGCGCTGCTGATGAGGCTGTCCCGGTCCGGCGCGTCTCCCGGGTAGGTGGCGATGCCTGCGCTGCAGGTCACCATCACCTCCTGGTCCGACTCGACAAAGCCTTTCTCGAACACGGCGACGATCCTGCCCGCGTAGCTGCCAAGGGCTGCCTCGTCCATGTCCAGCCGCAGGATGACCGAGAATTCGTCGCCCCCCATGCGGCAGATGTCATCCCCCGCCCGCACCACCGACTGCAGGCGCTGCGCCACCTGGCGCAGCAGGCCATCTCCGGCGGCATGGCCGAAGGTGTCGTTCAAGGCCTTGAAATTGTCCAGGTCGATGTAGACCAGCGCCAGCTTGCTCCCCAGGGTCGACGCCCGGGCGATTTCATGCGCCAGCCGTTCGTTGAAGAAGTGCCGGTTGCCGACCCCCGTGACCGCATCCTGGTGGGCCAGCACCTGCAGGCGGTTTTCCGCCTCGCCGACCGCCGCGCGGCTGCGCAGTACCAGCGCGGTGGCCAGCGCCATGGTGCCCCCGGCGATCAGCAGTGCGCCGCCGAAGCGGATGACCAGGTGGGTGTAGACCTCGGCCATCGACTTGCGCAGGTAGATGCTGCCCGAGCTTTTGCCCCTGAACTTCACCGGTTTGGCCATCTCCAGCAGGTACAGGCTCTGGTACTCGAAGTCCCCGTTGCCGCCACCCGGCAGCGTGCCGGGCGCCACCTGGTCGCCATCGCGCTGGTACGAGGCGAGGAGGACGCCCTGCGCATCGTAGATGCCGGCCATCAGCACCATGGGCGAGGCCCTGAGTGCGCCCAGCATCTCTTCGGTGGTGTGTGCATCGCGGAACATCACGGCCGTGGAGACGTTGTCGGCCACGATGGCCGCTTCCACCCGGCTGTCTGCGAGCATGGCCTTGCGGCTGCTCCAGTAGTCGAAGGCCGTGAGGGCCAGGACCATGGTCAAGAGGGCCAGCCCGGTGGCGAGCAGCCCGGTTGCCACCACGCGCGATGACAGCTGCGCTGAGTCGGCGCTGGCCGGGCTGTCGAAATTCATCGGGCCCCCCTGGACAGGCGCAGCAGGCGTGAGCTGACCGACAGGCCCGCCTTGCCGATCGCCTCGGCATTGATGTCGAAAACGATGCGGTCGCCCTCCCGGTGCAGGGTAATCATGATCTCCGCCGGGGCGGTGGCCGGGTCGTCGGCAATGGTCAGCACCGCCGTCTTGCCGGGCATGGCGCGCAAGGCACGCAGGGCGCGGTCCGTGTCCGCGCCATGCAGGACCAGCACGCGGCAGTCGTCGAGCTCGTTGGCCTCCCACAGCCGGATGCGGATGGGGTTGTCCTTGCGCGCGGGCCGCCCCTCCAGCGCCAGCAGGGTGCGCTTCAGGGGGCTGAAGGGGGACACGCAGATGGTCCAGTCGCTGCCCGCGCGGCCGTCCCCCTGGGGCCATTCGATGAACTGGATGAAGTTGAAGACATAGGCCGCCTTCATCTCGTTTTCGCCGACCTTCTCCTGTGCACGGCCCCAGGGGCAGCACGCAAGCACGCACAGGCCCGCCAAAAGGGCTTTGTGCAGGCGGTACACGTGCAGCATGGCCTAGAACGCGTAGGTGAGCTTGAGGCGCCAGGTTCTGCCGTCCTGCGCCATCGAGTCCCCGCGGATCTCGAAGGACGCCGGGTCGGCAAACCGCTTGTCGAACAGGTTGTACACCCCGAGGGCGACGTCGGTGCCCGCCAGCCGCGTGGTGTAGGTCAGGTTGGCCACCGCGTGGGCGGGCAGGCGCGATGCCAGCGTGCTGCGCGCGCCGATGGCGATGGCCTCCACCCCGTAGCGCCCTCGGGCCCAGGGGGCAGCGTCGGCGCCGCCGATGGCGCTGGACCAGTGCGCCTTCAGCAGGTGCCGGGGCGAATTGGCCAGTGTTTCGCGGGTGACGGCATCGCGCGCCCGCTGCCAGCTGTAGGCCACGCGAAACCGGGCATCGGGCCCCAGGCGCCTCTCGATTTCTGCCTCCATCCCGTACACGCCGGCACTGTGGGCGTCGCTGAACATGAGCCGGTCGGCCTGCAGCGCATCGCCGATGGCCAGCAGGTGCGACACGCGCGACTTGAACACCGTGACCAGTGCCCGCGTGGCACCCGAGGGGGCGTGCTCCAGCACCAGCTCCGTGGTGCGCACGCGCTCCGAGCGCAGGCTGGCCGTGCCCACCACCCCGCCAGGGGTTTCCACGCGGTAGTCGCGCTCATAGGCATTGGGGGGCCGGTAGGCCGTGCCATACAGCAGTTTGAGGGCCGTGGCGGGCCCCACCAGGTACACCAGGCCCAGGCGCGGGTGCAGGCTGCCCTTGCTGTCCGAGTGCTTGCCCCAGCGCAGCCCGGCGTGCAGCACCAGGTCGGGGCGCAGCGCGAATTCGTCCTGCAGGTAGATGCCCATGACATCGCCGCTGCTGCTCTTGTCCAGGTACTGCGCTGCGGGCGCCAGGTCCATGTTGCGCTGGGTGATGTCCAGGTCGCGCCGGTAGTCCACGCCCCAGGAGATCTTGTGCCGCTGCAGCGCCGTGCTGACCCATTGCAGTTCCGAGCCCACCCACCGGCCACGGCCAAGGTCCCGGTTGGCGGTGACGGGCGGGTAGTCGTAGACATAGTCGCCCACATACCGGTACTGGCCGCCATGGATGCGCGCCGTGAAATGCAGGGCCGGGCTCCACAGGCCTGCGTACTCCGCAGAGACGCGCGTGCTGGAGTCGGCCACGCGCGATCGCGGGTCATTGAATACCTGCGAGAAGGCGGCCGTGGGCAGGCCCTTCACGCGTTCGCCATGCGACAGTGAGAGTGTCACGCCCCCGCGCCGCACCTTGGCAAACAAGGTGGTGCTGCGGTCGTAGTCCAGCCCTTGCGCGATCCCGTGGTTCTGCTGGGGCGTATCGTAGGTGGGGTAGTAGAGGTCATCGCCCCGGGTGGTGGAGCGCGATGCGGACAGCAGCCAGTCGCCACCGTGTTCGTCCACCGTGCCCAGCGTCCAGCGCAGCTTGGCGTGGCCGTGGCTGCCCAGCTCGGTGCTGACCTGCGCGCCCTTGAACTGCCGGCCCTCGCGCGTGATGATGTTGAGCACGCCGAAAAAGGCATTCGCGCCATACACGGCCGCACTGGGGCCGGGCACGAACTCGACGCGTTCGATCAGGTCGACGTCGATGGGGAAATCCGTGCCCACCGGCGCCTGGTCGTACAGGTTGTCATTGAACCGGACCCCGTCGACCAGCAGCAGCACCCGGGTGTTGTAGTCCCCGGGCGTGGAAAAGCCGCGCATGCCCAGGTAGTGGTAAGACCGGTCGTAGGACACATACAGCCCGCGCATGCTGGCCAAAATCTCGGCCAGGTTGCGGTACCCGAAGGTGCGAATGTCCTCGGCCGTCACCACGCTGACCGCGGCGGGGGCCTCCAGCGCGCTCTGCAGGTAGCGGCTCGCGGTGCGTACCTCCATCTGCATCAATTGCTCCAGCGGCAACTGGGCGACATCGGCCTGGGCGTGGGCCCTGGGCACCAGGCAAGCGGCCATGCAGATCCCGAGGGCAAGGCGGCTGCTTCCTGCGTGGGGGGCTGTGTTGGTCATGGCATCCCTATCGAGTGGCATGTCGTGCAACTGCCACCAAGCTCTTCAGATGGCGGTAACAACTGCTTGCATGCTACTCCTCTGGTGCTCGTTGAGGCCCGTGTTTACCTTAGTTCAAGATCACCGGATCCGTAAACTCTTTCAATGAAAATATACGCAATGCGTTTGTTTGGAAACTCATTGCGTATAATTCATGGCCATGAACAGCCAACAAGACTTCCTGCGCGACGCCATGCGCCGCCTCAACCTGACGCGCGACGCGTTTTCCGACCGGCTGGGCGTGCGCCGCCGGGCGCTCGACACTTGGCTGCTGCCGGCCGACTCGGGCGAGGCGCGCAGCATGCCGGAGATGGTGGAAAAGTTCGTCTCCGAAATCCTCACGCACGAGGCGCGAGACACCGGGGCCGGGCCGGGCAGGGCGCCCGCAGCCAAGCCGCTGGCCCAGCGCATCGCGGCCGAAGGCCGGCCGCACCTGCTCTCGGTGGCCCAGTTCGACCGCGGCAGCCTGGAAGAACTGTTCCAGGTCGCCGACCTGATGCAGCCCATCGCCCGGCGCCAGAAGGTCTCACGGGTGCTCGAAGGGGCGGTGCTGGGCAGCCTGTTCTTCGAGGCCAGCACGCGCACCCGGGTGAGCTTTGGCGCGGCGTTCTGCCGTCTGGGCGGCACGGTGTGCGACACGACGGGATTCACCTTCTCGTCCATGGCCAAGGGCGAGTCGATCTACGACACCAGCCGGGTGATGGCCGGCTATGTGGATGCGCTGGTGGTGCGCCACCCCGAGCAGGGGGCGGTGGCCGAGTTCGCGCGCGCCACCAACATCCCGGTGATCAACGCGGGAGACGGCCCGGGCGAGCACCCGAGCCAGGCCATCCTGGACCTGTACACCATCCAGCGCGAGTTCTCGCGCCTGGGCAAGCTGGTCGACGGCACGCATGTGGCCCTGGTCGGCGACCTCAAGTACGGCCGCACGGTGCACTCGCTGATCCGCCTGCTGGCGCTGTACAAGGGGCTCAAGTTCAGCCTGGTGGCTCCGCCCTCGCTGGAGATGCCGGCCTACCTGCTGGAGCTGGTGGCGCGCAACGGCCATGTGATCGAGCAGACGGCCTCGCTGGAGGAGGGGCTGCGCGGTGCCGACGTGGTCTATGCCACGCGCATCCAGAAGGAGCGCTTCGTGGGCGAAGCCATCGAGGGCTACACGCCCGAATTCCAGGTGCGCAAGGCGTTGGTGGACGCGCTGTGCAAGCCCGACACCATCCTCATGCACCCGCTGCCGCGCGACGGCCGCCCTGGGGCCAACGACCTCTCCACCGACCTCAACCACGACCCGCGCCTGGCCATCTTCCGCCAGACGGACAACGGCATCCCCATCCGCATGGCCTTGTTCGCGGTGCTGATGGGGGTGGAGAACCAGGTGGCGCGCTCCATGCGCGATGCCGGCTGGCGCTCGCCCTCGCACGTGGGGCCGGACGACGCTGTGTTCGATGGCTTGGACTGATTCAGGGAAAACCCTTGGCAAGACTACACTCGATGCCTTCCCCTCGCGAACTGCTTTCTCGTGAATTCCCCCGTCTTCGCCTCCCTGATCCCCGTCGTCCTGTTCATCGCCATCGGTTTCCTGTCGGGCCAGCAGGGCTGGATAAGGGCGGGGTCGGTCAAGGACCTCTCTAACCTGGTGTTCATGGTGCTCACCCCAGCGCTGCTATTCAGAACCATGAGTTCGGTGCACCTGGGCGATGTGGACTTTGCGCCCATCGCTGCCTACTTCGCGGCGGCGGGCCTGGTGTTCGGCGGCACCATGGCGCTGCTGGGCTTCACCAGCCTGGCAGCGGCCCGGGCGCTGGCCAACATGTTCAGCAACACGGTGATGATCGGCGTGCCGCTGGTGGGCCTGGTGTTCGGCGAGGCGGGCCTGGTCACACTGTTCACCCTGATCTCGCTGCACGCGCTGATTTTGCTCACGGCCGCCACCGTGGTGTTCGAGCTGGCGGCGGCGCGCGAGCGTGCCGGCACCCCCGGGCATGAAGGCCGCTCCATGCTGCGCACGGTGCTGATGGCGGTGCGCAACGGCATCATCCACCCCATCCCCATGCCCATCATCGCGGGCCTGCTGTATGCACAGACGGGTCTGCCGATCCCGCTGGTGATCGACAAACCGCTGGAGCTGCTGGGCCAGGCGCTGGGGCCGCTGGCGCTGCTGCTGGTGGGCGTGACGCTGGCTTTCACCAAGGTGGGCACGCATTTCCGCGCGGCCATGCGCATCGCCCTGGTCAAGTGCCTGGTGCACCCGGTGGCCATGGCGGCGGTGGGCTGGGCCGTGGGCCTTCAAGGCATGCCGCTGGCCGTGATGATCGTGGCCGCATCGCTGCCCGTGGGGGCCAACGTGTTCCTGTTCTCGCAGCGCTACGAGGTGGCGCAGGACGAGGTGACGGCCAGCGTGGCCGTGTCGACCGCATTGGCGCTGATCACCATGCCGGTGGTGATCATTTTGGTGACCCGTTTTCTGGTTTAGGGCGCCAGCCGCTCCCGCACCCAGTCGGCACCGTCAAGCCGGTAGCGCAGCCGGTCGTGCAGGCGGCTCTTGCGGCCCTGCCAGAACTCCCATTGCTCGGGCTTGAGGCGGTAGCCGCCCCAGTGCGGCGGGCGCGGGGGCTTGAGCATGAACTGCGCCCCATACTTGGCGGCGTTGGCCACCAGCACGCTGCGGCCCGGGATCACCTGGCTTTGCGGGCTGGCCCAGGCACCGATTCGCGAGTCGAGCGGGCGGCTGGCAAAGTAGGCGTCGCTTTCCTCGTCGCTGACCTTTTCCACCACGCCCTCGATGCGCACCACGCGCTCGAGCTCTACCCAGTGAAACTGCAGCGCCGCAAACGGGTTGCCCGCGATCTGGCGGCCCTTGCGGCTGTCGTAGTTGGTGAACCAGACGATGCCGCGCTCGTCGAATCCCTTGATGAGCACGATGCGCGTGCTGGGCCTGAGGTCGCCGCCCACGGTGGCCAGGGTCATGGCATTGGGCTCGGGTACCTGGGCGGAAATGGCTTCCTTGAGCCATTGATCAAACTGCTGCAGGGGTGCAGCATGCGAGGCGTCTTCGTTGAGTTCGGCGCGCTCGTAGCTCTTGCGCAGATCGGCGATGGAGGTGGTCATGGCACACGATTGTGCACCCGGTGGAGCACCGCAAAGGGCAGGCCGCGCGGGCGCTGTTGTTGCCGAATAAAAATTCGCTTATATTGGCGAGGCGATGAAACCCAAAGACGACGAAAAGCAGCGCGCCATTGCGCAGGCCACCTTCGACCTGGTGGGCCAGACGGGCCTGAGCGGGCTCACCATGGCGCAGATCGCGCGCGCTGCGGGCATTGCCACGAGCACGCTGTACGTCTACTACCCGTCCAAGGACGAGCTCATCAGCCAGCTCTACCAGGACGCCAAGACCGTCACCGCCGCGCGCATCATGGACGGCGTGGTGGCGGGCCTGCCCTACCGTGCCCGGGTGCGCCGCATCTGGGGCAACCTGCTGCGCCACCGGCTGGACCAGCATGCCGAGGTGGTGTTCCAGGAGCAGTACTACAACTCGCCCTGGTTCACCGAGGGCAACCGCGAGTTCTCCACCCGCCTCATGGCCGGCTTTTTCGCGCTGATGCAGGAGGGCCAGCAGCAGGAGATCCTCAAGGCCGTGCCAGTGCCACTGCTCACGGCCAGCCTGATCGGCTCGGTGCGCGAAACCGCCGGCCTGATACGCACGGGCGTCCTGCCCGACGACGAGGCCCTGCACCAGACCGCCTTCAGCCTGTGCTGGGATGCACTCAAAGCATAAACCGCCGATTTGCGCTTTAATCGAATAAATATTCTTTTAAAAATGCCGCGATTTCAACTGTACCTGCTGCGCCCCGACCCACGGCGATGGCGCCGCTGACCTGTCGGCCTGACACATCACCGCCTTACCGTTCTACCTGCTTTCCCTCAAAAATATCCCCCACGGAGAACCCACGATGCCCACCCTCAACATCAATGGCAAAGAAACGGCTGTGGATGCCGATGAATCCACCCCCATCCTCTGGGCCCTGCGCGACACGCTGGGCATGACCGGCACCAAGTTCGGCTGCGGCGCTGCGCTGTGCGGCGCCTGCACCGTGCACCTGAACGGGGCGCCGATCCGCTCGTGCATCACGCCCATCTCGGCGGCGGCGGGCCAGAAGATCACCACCATCGAGGCCATCGCGTCCAGCGACAAGGTGGGCAAGGCCGTGCATGCCGCCTGGGTCAAGCACGACGTGGCGCAATGCGGCTACTGCCAGAGCGGCCAGATCATGAGCGCCACGGCCTTGCTCAAGGGCAAGAAGAAGCCGAGCGATGCCGACATCGACACCGCCATGGCCGGCAACGTCTGCCGCTGTGGTACCTACGTGCGCATCCGCGCGGCCATCCACGATGCCGCCCGCACCCTGGCCTGAAGGAGAACCACACCATGCATTTCGACCCCGTGGCCGTACAGGCCCACATGCCCAAGCACCTTCTGGCCCTGATGGAGAAGGCGCAGAGCGCCGATGAATCCACCGGCCCCGGTTTTTCAGAAGGCCTGGCGCGACGCACCTTCCTCAAGGTGACGGCGGCCTCCGGCTTTGCGCTGGGCGCATTCCCCCTGGCGGCTGTGGCGCAGGGCGCCGCCGCGCCGGCCGCCGGCCTCAAGCCCTTCGAGCAGCCCTCGGCCTTTGTGCGCATCGAGCCCGATGGCACGGTCACCGTCACCATCAACCGGCTCGACTTCGGCCAGGGCGTGCAGACCGGCCTGCCCATGATCCTGGCCGAGGAGCTCGACGCCGACTGGTCCAAGGTGCGCAGCATGCACGGCGACGCCAACCCGGCCTATGCCGACCCTGCCTACGGCATGCACCTCACGGGCGGCTCCAACTCCATCAAGAACTCCTACACCCAGTACCGCGAACTCGGTGCCCGCACCCGCGCCATGCTGGTGTCGGCTGCTGCAGCGCAGTGGGGCGTGGACGCCTCGGCCCTGCGCACGCAGAACGGCTTTGTCGTGGGCCCCGGCGGCAAGAAGCTCGGCTATGGCGAGCTGGCCGAGGCCGCCATGAAGCTGCCCGTGCCCGAGAAAGTCACGCTGAAGGACCCCAAGCAGTTCCGCCTGATCGGCCAACCCACGGGGCGGCTCGACGCCAAGGCCAAGTCCAGCGGCCTGCAGGACTACGGCATCGATGTGCGCCTGCCCGGCATGCTGACCGCCGTGGTGGCGCGCCCGCCGGTGTTTGCAGCCAAGCTCAAGTCGCTGGACGACTCGGCCGCCAAGGCCGTCAAGGGGGTGAAGGCCGTGCTGCGCGTGCCTACTGACCGGGGCGGCGAAGGTGTGGCGGTGATCGCCGATGGCTACTGGGCGGCCAAGCAGGGCCGCGATGCGCTCAAGGTGGAATGGGACACCAGCGCCGTGGAAAAGCCCGACACCACCGCGCTGCTGGCCAGCTACCGCGAGCTTGCGGCCAAGCCCGGCCTGGTCGCCATGCAGGCCGACACGGCCCCGCTGGCCGGCGCGGCACACAAGATCAGCGCCGAGTACGTTTTCCCCTACCTGGCGCATGCGCCCATGGAGCCGCTGAACTGCACCGTGCTGCTCAATGGCGACAAGGCCGAGCTGTGGATGGGTACGCAGATGCCGGGCACGGATGCGCTGGCGGCTGCCAAGGTGCTGGGCCTGCAGTCGCAGAACATCAAGGTCCATACGCAGATGGCCGGAGGCGGCTTTGGCCGCCGGGCCATTCCCACCAGCGACTACGTGGTGGAGGCCTGCGGCGTGGCCAAGGCCGCGCTGGGCGCGGGCCTCACGGCGCCGGTGCGCACGCTCTGGAGCCGCGAGGACGACATCAAGGGCGGCTACTACCGCCCCATGCACGTGCACCGCGCGGAGATCGGCTTCGACGCCCAGGGCAATATCCTCGCCTGGGACCATGTCATCGTGGGCCAGTCCATCCTCAAGGGCTCGCCGTTCGAGGCCTTCATGGTCAAGAACGGCATCGACGCCACCGCCATCGAAGGCATGAAGGAGCCCTATGATGTGCCCATGAAGCTCTCGGTGCACCACCCGCAGGTCAATGTGCCGGTACTCTGGTGGCGCAGCGTGGGCTCTACCCACACCGCCTATGCCATGGAGACGCTGATCGACGAGGTCGCCCGCACCACCAAGCAGGATCCCGTGGCCTACCGCATGCGCCTGATGGGGGACAAGCACCCGCGCCACAAGGCGGCGCTGCAACTGGCGGTGGCCCAGTCGGGCTACGGCAAGAAGAAGCTGCCCGCAGGCCGCGCCTGGGGTGTGGCGGTGCACGAGTCGTTCGAATCCGTGGTGGCCTATGTGGTCGAGGCCTCGGTGAAGGACGGCACGCCCAAGCTGCACCGGATTACCGCCGGGGTGCACTGCAACCTGGTGGTCAACCCCAAGAGCGTGGAAGCCCAGGTGCAGGGCGGGGCGCTGATGGGCCTGTCGATGTGCCTGCCCGGTGGCGCCATCACCCTCAAGGACGGCGTGGTCGAGCAAAGCAATTTCGGCGACTTCGCAGTGCCGCGAATCACTGACATGCCCCAGGTGGCGGTGCACATCGTGCCCAGTGCCGACCCACCCAAGGGCATGGGCGAGCCCGGCCTGCCCCCTCTGGCACCGGCGTTTGCCAACGCCATTGCCCAGATCACCGGCAAGACGCCGCGCGAGCTGCCCTTCAAGCTGGCGTGATGGTTGTTGTTCCGGACCCGCTGCCGTCCCCCGTGGTGCTGGTCCTGGCCTCGGGCCGGGGCGAGCGCTTTGCCGCATCGGGTGGGTCCGTGCACAAGCTGAGCGCATTGCTGCGTGGCGTGCCCGTGCTGGAGCACACGCTGGCCGCCGTGCGCGAGAGCGGCTTGCCCTGGCACCTGGAAGACGCCGGCCACCCGGGCATGGGGGATTCGATTGCGGCGGCGGTGCGGGCCACGGCCACTGCACCTGGCTGGCTGGTGCTGCCGGCGGATCTGCCCCTGGTGCGGCCAGAAACCCTGCGCGGCATGGTGGGTGCGCTGTACGGGTGCGCGGTGGCCGTGCCGGTGCACCGTGGCGAGCGCGGCCACCCGGTGGCTTTTTCAGCCCTGTGCCTGCCTGGCCTGCTGGCGCTGGCGGGCGAGCAGGGCGCCGCCGGCGTGGTGCGCGAGCAGGCGCAGCAGGGCAGGTTGCGCCTGGTGGAGGTGCATGATGAAGGCACGGTGACCGATGTGGACACCGTGCAGGACCTGGCCCGCGCCGAGCAGATCCTGGCGGGCAGGCTTACTTCGCCGTGATCACCGCGCACGCCAGGCGCGGGCCGGCATTGCCCGTGGGCTGGGTGGTGTAGTCGTCGGGGTCGCGGTGCACGATCAGGCCCTTGCCGACGATGTCGTTGGCGGTGCTGCCCACGCGGATGGATCGCGACTCGAAGCTGATCTTGGCCACGCCACCGGCGTCGGCCTTCAGGCTGGGCAGGTCGCCCGTGTGGTGCTCGGCGCCGCCGTGGCTGCCGTGCGGCTTGGCACCGGGGTTGAAGTGGCCGCCGGCGCTCATGCCGTCGCCGCTGGAGCAATCGCCCTTTTCATGGATGTGAAAGCCATGCTCGGCATTCGGCTTGAGGCCACGCACCTCGCCCATTACCTTGACCGTCTCTCCCGTCTGGGTGAAGGTCACTGTACCGGTGGTGGTATTGCCGCGCGTGGCTTCGAGCTTGCCGGTGGCGCTGGGGCCGGAGGACGAAAAGGCGGCGCAACCCGCCAGGGATGCCACGGCAAGGGCAAGCGATGCAAAACGAAGATTCATGAAATTCACTCCTGGAATGGGGCGGGGGGCGGCGCACCGCAGTGGACGCCCATGCCTTGGACATTGTTGCAATACCGACTAGCGCGATGCAAATGACTCGCACCTTGCAGGTGCGTCACTATGCCTGCTTTTTGTCGGTAAGCGAAAGTAATCTTCCCAGCGAGCGGTCGTGGATGCCCATGCGGCGCAACTCGTCGTAGGTGGCCTGGGCGTAATCGCGCGTGGTGCCGAACTTGCCACAGGCCTGCTCAAAGATGCGGCAGTATTCCTGGTCGGGCAACTCGCCCGTGTGGTTGGGGCTTTTGCGCGACAGGGTGAAGGCCAGCGCCTGCACGCTGCCATGGGGCGTATGGCAGGTGAGCCAGCGCGGGTCATACACGCCGGTCATCATCTCGCGCTGCCACAGGTTGATCAGCACCTGGCGGGCGTGCGCCTTGTCCACCCGGAACACCATGCCCCGGCAACTGCCGCCCGAGAGCATGCCGAACACCAGGCCCGGGCACTCGGGCGTGCCGCGGTTGATACGGCTCCACATCTTCAATGCGCGGTGCCAGCCATGCACGCGCGCAGCACGGCGCTCGGAAAAGTCGAAATCGGGGCGCCAGATCAGGGAGCCGTAGCCGAACACCCACAGGTCCTTGTGGCCACCCCACTCGTGCAAGGCCCGCTCCAGCATGGGAGCGGGATCGCGGAGCGGTGCGGGAAGACTCGTCATGCCATCACTCTACAATGAAGAAGGTGCCCGAGCTGGCACCCGACAAGATCCATCACGCATATAGATATACATACAGGGAGACCCCATGTCCGGTAGTTCCGACAACGACAGCCAAGAACGTTTTGCACTCGGTTTTTTGTTCATCCTGATCGCTCTGGTCATCTCCACCGCGGTCGGCACCGTGGTGGTCAAGCGCCTGGGCGCCGCGTCTGCCAGTAAGGCAGCGCCTGCGCCCACCACCGCCCTTGCAAACAACGCGCCAGCCGCCCCGGCCGCTGACACCGCCGCTGCTGCAGCCGACGCAGCCAGCGTGCGCGTGGACAACGGTGTGGTGAAGTTCTACTTCGCCAGCGCCAAGGCCGAGCTGGCTGCGGGTGCCAACGAGGCCCTGGCCGACGTGGTCAAGGGCGTGGCCGAAGGCAAGAAGGCCGTGGTCTCGGGCTTCCACGACGCCACGGGCGACGCCGCCGCGAACGCCGAACTGGCCAAGCAGCGCGCCTACGCTGTGCGCGATGCACTCAAGCGCCTGGGTGTGGCCGAAGACAAGATCGAGCTGAAGAAGCCTGAGGAAACCACTGCCAGCGGGAATAACTCAGAGGCGCGGCGGGTTGAAGTGACCTTAGCTGCCAATTGACAGCGTTTGAAGGCCACGTTCAGCTGTGGACTGCCCCCGACAAAAAGCCCTGCAGAGCCGGGCTTGGGCTGTCCCAGCAGGCTGAGATACTGGTCTTGGGCCTAAACTTGAACGAAACAAGAACTCTGGATCTTGCCTCGCGAGAAAGAATCGCGTATGGGCGCTAAAAATCAAGCGTTCTGTGCCAAAATTTTTTCAATCTTTTCTTTTATTTGATCAATATTCTCAAGCACCACTGTGGCAGAAAAATGCTGAAGGCACATTTGCTCGTCCAGTCCAATGTGCTTTGATATTTCAAAAAACTCATTGTGCTTTCCTGCTTGATTTGCATATTCTATTGCATCCTCAAGTATATCTGGCTCAGTCCCCAGTGCTGCTGACAATGGCTCGAGCAATGTTAAAGCGCGCTCCATTAACCAAGCCTCGGGCCAAGTACTCCCCGGAAGATAGAAAAGCCGCTCAGAAATCCATGAATGAAAATCATCCTCGGGATTTTCTGTCATCTTTTTAGCATGATTTATATTATCTTTTTCTTTTGATCGCTGGTCGCCATCAAAAATCGCCAAGACTTGCGTGGATTTGTTTCTAATATAGCTCGCTGCAAGCTGTCTTGACAGGGCATTTGCAGAGCCAATAACAGTAAGTGTGATTCTTTTCCGAATCGACGAGGGTAGATTTGATGTTAATATCGCCTTTGCAACATCATCTTCTACAAATATATCTAGCTCTGTTGATATTTCCCCACCCATTTTATTAAATGCGAAATCTGATGAAATCCCTTGGGTGATTTTTGTTTTTCCTGCTATATTTTCCATGAAATATCTGGCGTCAGGTGGGAGGCACTCGAAAATCTCTCTGGAATGAGTTGTGCATACAATTTGTGTAAGCATTTCCGCGCATACATCCTTTAATTTATCCACAAATCTTTTCTGTGCATCTGCATGTAATCCGAGCTCAATTTCATCCATTGCGAGCAGGGCACCAGGCCCCGCGGAATATATTGTGGAAAATATCTCAAATAATGCATTTTCACCAGCGCCCATGTTGAATCCAGAATACGTACTGTCCTTTGTTTTAACTATGGGCAGCGTATATTTTGAATGCTCGAGATATCTAAAATCGAGGTATGATTTGTTTAAAATATAGCCAACAGCATCTTTAACCTTATCCTCCCAGCCTCTGATTGTGCCGTGTTTAAAAACTTTTGAATATGATCGTGACTGACTTCTCTCGCTGTGAGGAACGATGCGATCAATGCCCAAAAAAATTACCGTCCGCTTGACGCGGGTATCGTAGTCATTCCATTTACCATTCTTCTTTTTTTTCCGCACTTGGTCTGCAACCGCGACTCCTGTCGCGATGGTGGCCTTTGACCAATTATTGTAAGCAATGGAATACCTAATGCTGAATTCTTGATGGGTAATTTCTTCGGAATTTTGAACAAAAAAATCTTGGAAGGTGTAATAACTATTTTTTCTCTTCGGCAATTTAAACATGCTGTCGCCATTGTGAAAGGCGCAACAGGCAAGTGCTAATACCGTTGATTTTCCCGCACCGTTTCTGCCTGCAATTGCAGTTATTGGATATTCAAATTTAATATCCAATGCATTCATGCCTCTGAATGTGCCTTTTTCAAGCTTAATTCGCTTTAGTGAAGCTTTTGACATGTCGGTGGCGAACCACTCGCGCAATTTTTTGTCTTTTTGGCTTTCCCGATACTTCATTCCGCCCCTCCAGATGGTGTTAACCCTAATATGGATGCATAGGACAGCAAAGTTCGAGGTCGAAATGCATCAAGTCAATCCACATCGTAGTGCAACCAGATGTGACTGTCTTGTGAAAATTGGTTGGCCGGCCGTTTGGGCCCCGTCGCAGAGCGAGGACTACGCTGGCAGCACTCCAGTTAACAGGTTGACACCAACTTTTCATACGGAAAAAGAGGAGCCTTCAACGAAAATATGTCTTGATGACTCCAACTTAAACCTCTCCGTAGAGGGCAGAACCGATACTAGCTCCAGCTGAAGCTGGCTACAAGTTTCAGTCTTGAGTGGGATGCCACCAAAAACAAAGCCCGGCATCGCCGGGCTTTGTTTTGATTGAAGGCAATGCGCCTCTCAGCGCAATCCTGTGCCTCCTGTATCGCCCTTGCGCTCGATGAGTTCAATTTTGTACCCATCGGGGTCCGTCACAAACGCGATCACCGTGCTACCGCCTTTGACCGGCCCCGCCTCGCGCGTCACATTGCCGCCCGCCGCCTTGATCTTGTCGCAGGCCGCATACGCATCCGGCACGCCCAGCGCGATATGGCCATAGGCCGTACCGAGGTCGTAGCTCTCGGTGCCCCAGTTGTAGGTCAGCTCGATCTCGGCCTGGCCGGGGTTGCCGCCGTCGAAGCCGAGGAAGGCCAGCGAGTACTTGTACTCGGGGTTTTCGGACTGGCGCAGCAGCTGCATGCCCAGCACCTGGGTGTAGAAATCAATCGAGCGTTGAAGGTTGCCAACGCGGAGCATCGTGTGGAGGAATCTCATGCCCTCGATTGTGCCGGTAGATCGAAAACCAGGCAGGTGGTGGTGGCGTGGGCATAAAGGGTGCCGTCGGGGCCCACCAGGCGCGCCTCGGCCGTGGCCAGCTGGCGCCCGCAGTGGATTACCCGGCCTTCGGCGCGCACGCGCTGCACCTTGGGGGTGATGGCCTTGACCAGGTTCACGCCCAGCTCGGCCGTGGTGTAGCCGCGGCCGGGCAGCATGCGGGTGTGCACCGCGCAGCCCAGGGCCGAGTCGAGCAGGGTGGCGAACCAGCCGCCGTGCACGGTGCCCATGGGGTTCAGGTGCTCCACGCCGGGTGTGCCCTGGAAGATGGCCACGCCCTCGCTGACCTCCACCAGGCGAAAGTCGAGGGTGCGTGCGATGGGAGGGTAGGGCAGTTCGCCGCGCAGCATGGCCTGCATCATCTGCAGGCCGTCGAGGCCCGCCACCTGGTCGGGGCGGGACACGCCGGGGCCCACGCCAGCGTCCATGCGGGCCATCACCTCTTGCTCCAGGGCAAGCCATTGTTCGAGTTGGTTGTGTTGTGTCATGGGGTCTTCTTCCGTTCAAAGTGTTGCATATGCAATTATTGCAGATACAATCGAATCCATGCAAGCCGAAATCACCCTTCCTTCACCCGCTGCGGCGCGTCCGCAGGGCTGTACCAATTTCAAGCTGCGCCAGTTGCTGCGCCGGGTAGGGCAGCACTACGACGCCGAGATGGCCAAGTGCGGCCTCAAGACCACGCAGTACTCGCTGCTGTCGCATGTGCTCAAGCTCGGCCCCATCCGCCCCGGCGACCTGGCGGCGGAGATGAAGATGGATGCCTCCACCCTCACACGCAACCTGCGCCCGCTAGTGGATGCCGGCTGGGTGACCCTGCAGGCCGGCGCCGATGGCCGCAGCCGCCTGGTGCACATCACCGATGCGGGCCGTGACAAGCGCGCCGAAGCCCAGCATTGCTGGAAGGTGGCGCAGTTGTCGCTCAACGACCTGTTGGGCGTGGAACGTGTGATGGCGCTGCACACCCTGGCAGATGAGTGCCTTGAACTGCTGTCCCCCATCTCGGAGCTCGACCATGGCGAATGAACAGACCTTTTCCGCGCCAGCTTCCCCAAAGCCTGCCGTCCCACCCATCGCCATCTGGCTGGTGCTTCTGGCCGCCGCAGGCGCCTTTGCACTCACCATGGGCACGCGCCAGACCATGGGTTTGTTCCTCTCTTCCCTGAACACGTCCACGGGCCTGGGCGTGGGCAGCATCAGCCTAGCGTTTGCCTTCGGCCAGCTGTGGTGGGGCCTTACGCAGCCGTTTGCGGGCGCGGTGGCCGACCGCATCGGCACCGGGCGCGTGATCTTTCTGGGGGTGGTGCTGGTGGCCCTGGGCACGTTCATCACCCCGCTGATGACGACGACGGCCGGGCTGATCTTTGCCATTGGCGTGCTGGCGGCGGGCGGAGCCGGCATGGCCGGCCCTTCGGTGCTGATGGCCGCCAGCACCCGGCTGGTGCCCGCGAACAAGCGCGGCCTGGCCACCGGCATCGTGAATGCGGGCGGCTCGTTCGGCCAGTTCGCCATGGCGCCGATTGCCATTGGCCTCACGGCTGCGGTGGGCTGGGCCAGCGCCATGCAGTGGCTGGGCGTGCTGGTGCTGCTGGCGCTGCCGGCGGTCTTCGTGCTCAAGGGCAACTCGAAGGCGCTGGCGGCACAGGCCGCAGCGGCATCGGGTGTCAAGGCGCTGACGGCGCGCGAAGCCATTGCCCAGGCGCTGGGCACGCGCAGCTACCTGTACCTGTCGGCGGGCTTTCTGGTGTGCGGTTTTCACGTGGCCTTTTTGGCAACGCACCTGCCCGGTGTGGTGGCCGCCTGCGGTCTGCCACCCGAGGTGGGGGGCTGGTCGCTGGCGATGATCGGCTTGTTCAACATCATCGGCAGCCTGGCCATGGGCTGGGCGGTGGGCCGCTGGCGCATGAAGTCGCTGCTGTCGCTGCTGTACGCCACGCGCGGCCTGGCGGTGCTGATCTTTCTGTTCGCGCCCAAGACCACGGCCGTGATGCTGGTCTTTGCCGCAGTGATGGGCGTGACCTTTCTGTCCACCGTGCCGCCCACGGCCGGCCTGGTGGCCAAGATGTTCGGCACGGCCAACATGGCCATGCTGTTCGGTGTGGTGATGCTGTCGCACCAGATCGGCGGCTTCTTCGGCGCCTACCTGGGCGGCAGCGTGTTCCAGGCCACGGGCAGCTACGACTGGGTCTGGTACATCGACATCGCGCTGGCCCTGGGTGCCGCGCTGGTGAACCTGCCGATCCGCGAGGCGCCGCTCAAGCGCCTGGTCCCCGCCGCCGCCTGATACCCCGATCCCGTTTGCAAAGAGCCTGTTGACCATGACCGATACCATTGCTGCAACGCAGCCCCTGTACCTCGAAGACATGACCGTGGGCCGGCGCTTCACGAGCGGCGAGCACGCGATGGACGCCGAGCAGATCGTCAGCTTTGCCCGGCAGTTCGACCCGCAGCCCTTCCATCTGGACGACGCCGCCGCAAAAGGCACGCTGTTCGGCGGCCTGGCCGCCAGCGGCTGGCACACCGCGGCCATCACCATGCGCCTGCAGGTGACCACGGGCCTGCCGGTGGCCGGCGGCATCATCGGCGCCAGCGGCGACGTGGCCTGGCCCCGGCCCACGCGCCCCACCGACGTACTGCATGTGGTGAGCGAGGTGATGGAGACCAACCCCTCCAGGTCCAAGCCCGACCGGGGCATGGTGACCGTGCGCAGTGAGACCCTGAACCAGCATGGTGACGTGCTGCAGGTCTCGACCGTGCGCATCGTCGTGCCGCGCAGGCCAGGGGCGGTGGCATGACCGCCGCAGCGGCGACCGGGGCGCCCGGGGCGTCCGTAGGTGCCCTCAACCCGCGCACCCGCATGTTGCTGGAGGCGCCCATCGCCTCCACGCTGCTGCGCATGGCGGCCCCGAATGTGCTGGTGATGCTGGCCCAGGCCGGCGTGGGGCTGATCGAGACCTATTTCGTCGGCAAGCTCGGCACCGATGCGCTGGCTGGCATGGCGCTGGTGTTCCCGGTGGTGATGCTGATGCAGATGATGTCGGCCGGCGCCATTGGCGGCGGCGTGGCGGCGGCCATTGCGCGGGCGCTGGGGGCGCGCCGGCGCGAGGACGCGGATGCGCTGGTGCTGCATGCGCTGGTCATCGGGCTGGTGTTTTCGCTCGTGTTCACCCTGGCCGTGGTGGGGGGCGGGCGCTGGCTCTACACCCGCATGGGCGGGGCAGGGGGCGCGCTGGAGGCGGCGCTGATCTATTCGAACTGGGTGTTTGCCGGCGCGGTCTGCGTCTGGGTGTTCAACACCCTGGCGGCCATCATCCGCGGCACGGGCAACATGGCCGTGCCGGCCTATGTCACGGTATGGGGTGCGCTGGTGCTCATCCCCCTGTCGCCGCTGCTGATCTTTGGCTGGGGCCCGTTGCCGGGCCTGGGCATTGCGGGCGGTGCCATCGCCCTCATGGCCTATTACGTGCTGGGCAGTGCCGTGCTGGCCTGGTACCTGTGGTCGCCGCGCAGCCTGCTGCGGCCTTCGTTCAAGGGGCTGCAACTGCGCTGGGCGCTGTTCGTGGACATTCTGCGCGTGGGCCTGGTGGGGGCGGTCTCCACCGTGGCGACCAATGTGGCCATCGGCGTCACCACGGCGCTAGTGGGCGGTTTCGGCACGGCGGCCATTGCCGGCTACGGCACGGCATCGCGGCTCGAATACCTGATGGTGCCGCTGGTGTTTGGCTTTGGCGCGCCGCTGGTGGCCATGGTGGGCACCTGCATCGGGGCGGGCCAGCGCGAGCGCGCCTTGCGCGCCACCTGGATCGGCGCCGCCATGGCGTTCGGCATGACCGAGGCCATCGGCCTGTGGGCCGCGTTTTTTAGCGCCACCTGGCTGTCGCTGTTTGCCAGCGACCCGGCCATGATCGCCGCAGGCAGCCAGTACCTGCGCACGGTGGGCCCGGTGTATGGCTTCTTTGGCCTGGGGCTGGTGCTGTATTTCGCCTCGCAGGGGGCCGGGCGCCTGTTCTGGCCGGTGGCCGGCAACCTGGCCCGGCTGGTGATCGCCGTGGTGGGCGGCTGGCTGGCGCTGCGCTGGGACGGCGGCCTGGCCGGCGTGTTCGCCGCCCAGGGTGTGGCCCTGGTGGTCTACGGCATCGTGATCGGCTGGGCGATTGCCGGCGGTGCCTGGTTCGGCCGCGTGGGCTGGCCGAGCAGCCCGGCAGGGCTGCTCAGGCGGGTGCAGCAGGCCTGATGGTCAGACCGGGACGGTGTAGTTGAGGGTCATGCGGCCGCCGTCCACGGTGACGATTTCGCCCGTGACGTAGCTCGCCGCATCGCTGGCCAGCCAGGCCACCACGTCGGCGATTTCGGCCGGGTTGCCCAGGCGCTTCATCGGCGTGCGCGACATGATCTTGGCCTTGGCCTCGTCGCTGGTGAGCACGGCCTTGGCGGCCAGCTCGGTGGCGATGGTGCCGGGCGCAACCGCATTCACGCGCACGTTCTTGTCGGCCAGGGCCAGTGCCATCACGCGCGTGAGCTGGTTGATGCCGCCCTTGCTCACGTTGTAGCTGGAGATGCTGGGGATGGTGAGCACGCCGTTGACCGAGCTCATGTTGACGATGGAGCCGCCACCCGAGGCCACCATGGCCCGCGCCACGGCCTGGCCCACCAGGAACGAGCCCTTGAGGTTGACGCGCAGCACGGCGTCGAAGTCTTCCTCGGTCACTTCGAGGAAATCGGCGGCACGGAAGATGCCTGCATTGTTCACCAGCACGTCGATGCGGCCATGGGCCTGCAGCGTGCGCTCCACCAGGGCATCCACCTGGGTCTTGTCGCCCACATCGCAGCGCACATAAAGGGCGCCGAGTTCCTTTGCCAGCGCATGGCCACGGGCGTCGTCCACGTCGGCGATCACCGTGTGGGCGCCCTCGCGGGCAAAGCGCCGCACGCAGGCCTCGCCAATGCCTTGCGCGCCACCGGTGACGATGCAGACGCGGCCCTGGTGGCCGAAGTGGACGGTGGAAGAGGCGATGGGGGAGGGCGCAGTAGGCAATGTCATGCCCGGGATGGTAGCGGTTTGCCTGGCGCGCGGTGGCACTGGCCTACCGGCGTGTTCGCACGCGCCGCTGGGCCTTGGGGGTGACGACCGTGCCGGCCCCCTTGGCGCCGGCCTGTTTCGCGCGGCTGCGCGGCAAGGGTTTGAAGCGGGCGCGCTCCTTGTTAGCCCGGTGGCCGCGCCACAGCCAGGCAAGTGCCAGCATGAGCACCAACGCCCAGGCGGTCACCATCCTGGGGTTGCCGCCCAGCCAGGACACCAAAAAATCGACATACTCCATGGGGCACAAGCTATCACAGCGCGAATTCCCGTCCCATGGGTGTAAACAATCATCAACAAACTGCCCGGCACGCGGGGTTTTGTTGAAACCCTTGGATACACTGCGGTCATGAGCGACCTGACGGCCACCACGACCGAAGCGCCTTCGCACACCAAGGCCTTGCTGCAGCTGTGCAAGCGCCTGGAGCGGGCGTGGAGCCTGCCCGATATCCTGGATGCGGTGTCCCCGGTTGCGGAGCAGGTGCTGGGCTACCCCCATTGCTGGCTGGGCGTGTACGGGCTGAAGCCGGGGTTCGTATCGATCGTGCTGCATTCGAGCCAGATCAGCGACCCGGCCCTCGCCCGGGCCATCGACACCACGGAAATACCCATCGCAGGCGACAGCATGGTCCAGGAGATCATTGCTGCGGACCACGTGGTGGTGGTGGTCGACGCGCGCACCGACCCGCGCACCAACAAGGAGATCGTGGCGGCGCTGGACAACCGCACCATCATCAATGTGCCCCTGATCATGGCGGAGCAGCGGCTCGGTGCCGTGGGCATGGGCACCTACGGCGATGCGGAAGGCGTGCGCCCGCCCTTGCCCTGGCAGATCGACTTCATGCAGGCCATGGCCGCCCATGTGGCGGTGGCCATGGACCGCGTGCGCTTCATGCAGGCCCGCAAGGAGGCCGAGGACGCGCTCTACCATGAGAAGGAGCGCCTGCAGGTCACACTGCACTCGATTGGCGATGCGGTGATATCGACCAATGCGCAGGGGCACCTGCTCTATATCAACCCGGCGGCAGAGATGTTGACCGGCTGGAGCCTGACCGCCGCCGTGGGCAAGCCCTACGGCGAGGTGTTCCGTCTGCTCGCTGCGGATGGATCGACGCAGCCAGCGCCCGACATGGTGGCCAGCACCATTGCGACAGCGCAGGCCCAGCGCCATCCGGAACTGCATTTGCAGACCCTGCACGGTGGCCGGGTGCTGGTGGAGGCGACGGTGTCGCCCATCAAGGATGCGGATGGCGAAGTGCAGGGCGCAGTGCTGGTGTTCCGCGATGTGACCGAGCAGCGCCGCCTGAGCCGCGAGATGGCCTACCAGGCGACCCACGACGAGCTCACGGGGCTGGGCAACCGGCGCGCGTTCGAGCAAGCCCTGGCCCATGCCGTGGAGCTCACGCGCGGCCATGCGCTGCAGCATGTGGTGTGCTACCTGGATCTGGACGAGTTCAAGGTCGTGAACGACACCTGCGGCCATGCGGCAGGCGATGCCATGCTGCGCGAGATCGCCCAGTTGTTTGCCGGCCTGCTGGCCGAGGACGACCTGCTGTGCCGCATCGGCGGGGATGAATTCGGCATCCTGCTGGCCGGCCACAGCGTGGCCGCCGCGCTGCAGGTGGCCGAGCGGCTGCAGCAGCGCCTGGCAGGCTACCACTTCGTGTGGCTGGAGCAGCGCTTTGGCGTCGGCGTCAGCATCGGCATGGTGGCGCTGGACGCGCAGACCGAAAGCGTGGGTGCCCTGCTGCAGGCCGCAGACAGCGCCTGCTACGTGGCCAAGGACGCAGGGCGCAGCCGCATCCACGTGTACGCCATCGATGATCCGGCGCTGGCGCAGCGCTATGGTGTCATGGAGTGGGTGAGCCGCATCGAACATGCCCTGGCGCACGACCATTTCGAGCTGTTTGCGCAGCCCATCGTGCCGCTGCAGGGCGGTGAGTCACAGGGCTTGCACTGCGAAATCCTGCTGCGCATACGCAGCGAACAGGGCGAACTGGTGCTGCCAGGGCTGTTCATGCCGGCCGCCGAGCGCTACCACCTGGCCGCCCGCGTGGACCGCTGGGTCGTCACCCATGCGCTGCGCTGGGTGGTCGCGCAGCAAAGCCGCATCGGGCAGTGCTCGATCAACCTGTCGGGCCAGTCGCTGGGGGATGCGGCCTTCACGGCCTTTGTGCTGCAGGCTTTGGAGAACCCCGAGGTGCCGTGCTCCAAGCTGTGCTTTGAGATCACCGAGACGGCGGCCATCAGCAATCTGCAGACGGCCAGCCACTTCATCGAGACCCTGCGCGGGCGCGGCTGCAAGATCTCGCTCGATGATTTTGGCAGCGGCCTGTCCTCGTTTGCCTACCTGCGCAACCTGCCGGTCGATGTGCTCAAGATCGACGGCCAGTTCGTCAGGGACATCGACCGCGACCCGGTGAGCCTGGCCATGGTCAAATCGATCCACGAGATCGGCTGCCTGATGGGCAAGCGCACCGTGGCCGAGTTTGTCGAGAGCCAGGCCCTGGTGGCCATACTGCAGGACATTGGCGTGCACTACGCCCAGGGCTACGCCGTCGGCTACCCCGTGCCGCTGGCGCAGGTGCTCGAAGGGCACCACGGCACAGCGTCTCACCCGTCCGTGCCGTGATGAAAAACCTCTTGTGAAAGGCCGCTACGCCATGGCACCACGATCGCAGGCACGCGTGTTGCATGCCGCTGCAACGTAACCGGAGCCATTGAGGATGCGTGCCTTCCAGTTGTCTCTGCGGACTGCCATTGCGGTGCCTTTTGCGGCACTGTTTGCGGCCACGGTCGTCTTGCAGGCGGTCACGCAGCACCGGCAGATCAGCCAACTGATCGACCAGGAGAGTGTGCGCGTGCTGGAGGCCCTCACCAGCAACTCGCGTGCGCGCCTGGCGGAGTTTCTGGAAACCCCGTTCCTGATCCAGAGCACGGTGGCCGACGCCATCAGCCGCCATGGCCTGTACCAGGAGGGGAACCTGCGCCCCGTGTACACCCACCTGCGGGGCGTCTTCTCCGACCTGTATGCCGGGCAGCAGCAGATCAGCCTGCTGAGCTTCGGGAGCAGGGCGGGGGAGTACACCGGCATCCGCCGGGAGCCCGGTGAGGGGTTTCGCCTGATCCTCAAGGATGCCACGACGAACGGCATGATGAATGTGTACGAGGACGATACGCTGCGCAAGGTGGCGGCGGCCTTTCCCAACTATGACCCGCGTGTGCGGCCCTGGTATGCACCGGTGGCGGGATCGGGCCAGTCGCGCTGGTCCCCCATCTACACCACGGCGGGCGAGCGGGGCGACATCACCATCTCGGCAGCGACGCCGGTGGTGGCCGAGGGCAGCCTGCTGGGCGTCATGGAGGCCGATGTGCGGCTGGACAGTCTGAACCGCTTTCTGCGCGAGGAGCCTTTGCGCGGGCAGGGGCAGATCTTCATCGTCGATGCGCAGGGCCTGATCGTGGCCCATTCGGAACCGGGTTCCGTGCTCAGCGACCGCCGCAATGCCGCAGGCCAGCGCGAGCGCCTGCGCATCTCGGAAAGCACAAGTGCCCAGATCCGCACGGCCGAGGGCTATTTGCGCGGGGTGCCGGCGGCGGACGGCGCAAGCTTTCACTTCGAGCACCTGGACGCACGCTATTTCGGCCGCGTCACTTCCTATGCGGACCCCCGTGGTATCGACTGGCGCATCGTGGTGCTGCTGCCCGAGTCCGAGCTGCTCGGAGATTCGCGCAGTGCAGGCCAGGGGGCGCTGCTGGCTGCTGGCGCCATTGCCATCATTGGCCTGCTGCTCGGCCTGTGGGTGATCCAGTGGGCGGCGCGGCCCATTCTCAGGACGGCCGAGGCCGCCAACCGGATCGCGCGTGGCGACTGGGACACGGACATCGCTGCCAGCAGTCCCCTGCGGGAGACCACGGTCCTCGTGCTCGCCTTCAATGAGATGGCCCACCGGCTGCAGCGCTCGTTCCAGCAGATGCAGGAACTGCTCACCCACGACAGCCTCACGCAGCTGCTCACGCGCCGGGGATTGCTGGAACAGGTCCAGTGGACGGAACCGAAACGCGCCGTGCTCAGCCTCGTGGGGCTGAACGCCTTCCGCGCCATCAACGACAGCGTGGGCTACGGCACGGGTGACCGGTTGCTGCAGGCCGTCGCCAACCGGCTGCGGGGGCACTTTCCTGCGCCGGTGCTGCTGGCCCGCGTGGGCGGGGACGAGTTCGCCCTTCTGAGCCTGGTGGAGGAAGAGGGGGACCAGTCCGCAGAGCGGTTCGGCAAGGCCGTGCTGGGCCTGTTTGCCACACCGTTCTCGGCCGGGGCCGACGAGGTCATGGTGTACGCATCGGTGGGGCTGGTGGCGGGGCATCTGCGTGGCGAGGGGCTGGCGGAATGGCTGCGCAACGGCAGCATCGCCCTGGGCGAGGCCAAGCGCCATGGCCAGAGCCAGTGGATGGTGTTCGAGCCCGGCATGGCAGACCAGGCGATGGAGCGCACCCGGCTGGCCTCCGAACTGCGGCAGGCCCTGGACAAGGACCAGTTCCTCGTGCACTACCAGCCAGTGATCGACCTCGCCACGGGCCGCGTCACCGGTGCCGAGGCCTTGCTGCGCTGGCGCAGCCCCACGCGCGGCATGGTGCCGCCCGGCGTGTTCATCACCATGGCCGAGGAAAGCGATCTGATACTGGCGCTGGGCGACTGGGTCATGCTGCGCGCCACCCGGGACATTGCGCAGCAATTGCCGCAACTGCCCGAAGACTTCGGTCTGCATGTCAATGTCTCGGCCCGCCAGCTGATCCAGTCGGATTTCGTCGAGCAGGTGCAGCGCACCCTGGAGGCCAGTGGCCTGCCAGCACGGCACCTGACGCTGGAGCTCACCGAATCCGTGCTGATCGAAGGCGACGCCGTGACCCACCAGCAGCTCTCGCGCCTGCGTGCCCTGGGGCTGAAGATCGCCATCGACGACTTTGGCACCGGCTACTCATCGCTGGCGTACCTGAGCCGCTTGCCGTTCGATTGCCTGAAAATCGACCAGACCTTCGTGCGCGACCTGGTCGAGTCGTCCCAGAATGCCGCCATCGTCACGGCCGTACTGCACATGGCCAAGGGCTTTGGCGTGACGGTCGTGGCCGAGGGAGTCGAGACCGAGGCCCAGGCGCGGCGCCTGCTGCAGCTGGGCTGCGCCAGCGCCCAGGGCTACTGGTTCGGCCGCCCGGCGCCGCTGGAGCAGATGAACCTGGCCCAGCGCAGTCTGGACGGCGCGGGCCTGGGGCTGAAGTGAGCCTGTAAGTGAGCCAGCGTAAGGGCGCAGCAGCCCACAGCAGAAGCAGGACGCAGACAGGAATGGGTTGTGGGCAGCAAATATCTGTGACTAGATACGATGTATATTATGTTAAATAAAATGCGGGCCAAACACGGTGGCTGCATCGGCACCTTGCCAAGGACGGGAAAACAAGCTGCACCACTCGCCCCTTCTATACTGGCTGGGTTGACAGTTGAACCCTCATCGAGAACCGTATGGCACCAGAACTCACCGAACAAGGTCAGCAACTTGTCTCCAGGCTGGCTTCGCGCACAGGTTTCAGCCCCGAGGCAGTCACGCAGTTGCTGATGGCCCTGCAGCGAGGCAACGGCGCCATGGCGCAGTTTTCGCATCCCGAGTTTGGCGGCAGCGGCCAGTGGGCGCGCGGCGGCATGGTCATGCTCGGGGACATGTTCAACAATGAATTGAAGGCACGCGTGGATGGGTTGGCCAATGAATTGGCCAGTGCCATCGCCACGGCCCCTGGGCTCGTGCCAACGGGCAGCTTTCAGGCGCAATCCCAGGGTGACGGCGCGGCCGCGTTCGTCCCGTCATCGGCGTTTTTCGTTTCCGATCCGCAGGCCCAGTGGTACCCGGCAGAATTGGGGACGCCGAGCAGCAGTGGCTCTCAGAACAGCACCCGCTACGCGTACTTCGCTGACCAACGCCGCCTTGCGGTGGATGCCGGCGGCGACGTGTCGCTGTATGACACGCTGGACCATCGGATCAGCGGCTTCGGCCAGCAGCATGGTGGCAACTCTGCGCTGACCTTTACCAGCCAGCACGGAACCGTGAACCTCTCGGCCCTGCCGTTGGCCCGCAAGGGTGGTCTGGCGCAGGCTCCGATGGCTGCGGCCAGTGAGGCGCCCCGCGCAGGCGGCGCGTCCCATGGCGCGCAGGCTTCCATATTCGAATCCATCGCGCAGCTGTCTGCGCTCAAGGACAAAGGCATCCTCACCGAGGCGGAATTCGCAGCGAAGAAGGCGGAGCTGCTCGCGCGAATTTGAGCAGCCGCCCAAGGGCTCCCTGGGTGTAGGGCCGTTCTAACTTCTCTTCCTTCTGACCCGAGTTGGTGGTGGTGGCGTCGCCCCCACGGCGGCACCCGTCGGCAACCGGTCCCGCAGTTCGTTGAGCAGTGCGAACATGTCATTGCTGCGTTCATCGAATTTCGCCTGCAAACCCTTCACCTCGTCGCGGGCGGATTGCAGTTCCTGGGACAGGCCCGCTTTATCGATCTGCAGCGCGCCCACATGGGTGTCAAGCTCGCGGGTCCTGTCCATGGCATCGGCCAGGGCTTTGGCGGCCTTCTTGCCGTCACCTTCCAGTTGCAGCGCCAGCCGCTTGGATTCCTGGCGGGCCCGGTCGACCTCGGCATTGAGCCTGCGTTCCTGGGCCTGCGCGCGCTCTTCGAGCCGCGAGCGCTCGGCCTGGTGTTCTGCCTCCTTGGCCTCGTGGCGCCGCCGCTGTGCATCTGCCTCCTGCCGCAGTTGCGCGCCCTCGGAACGCGTGGTGTCCAGCAGCTGTTGGCTGGCCTGCAGTTGCTGCTGCAGTTCCTGGGCCTGGCGCGCCAGCTCGGCGATCTGGGCATCCCGAGCCTGCATGGCCACGGCATAGGCCTCATTGCGGTCATCCAGGCGTTGCTGTTCCCGAGCCAACTCCTCCTGCGCATGGCGCAGTGATTCGGCTTGCGCCTCCAGCGCTGTGCGGGCTTGTGCAAATTGCTCGGCAGCCCTTTCGTCAGCCTGCTGCAGCGCCCTTCCCCACAGAGTCTTCGCCGCCCGGATGACGGGCCCCGGCAAGGGAATCTCGACATCTGCCGGCCCGTTGGCCGAGTCAGCGTGGTCTGCCGGCGCCTGCAGCCGTCCGGCCAGCGAGCCAAACCACCCATCGAGCATGGGCCCCACCGTATTCGGTGAGCCGCGGCCCAGTTGCAGGCGCACCCGCTCGATGGTCGGGCGCTCCCCCAGGGCGAGAACTGCGTCCGCAGCAGCCCACACCTCTTCCATCTGAACGCCGCGCGGGCCCCTCGTACTTTTCGCTTGCATCGCCCGACTCCACTTCCTGAAATTACCCACGATAATAGAAGCTTATCGTGGGTAAAAAGCTAAATTGATAATAAACAATACATCATATGTACGATAAATGCAAAACTTAGGCTGAAGGAACACAAATGCGCTTGCCAGCCCTCAAAACGCATGCCGCGCTGGAGCCCGGCGTGCTCTCGGATATGACCGCGCTTGCCGTCGATCAGCTGATGCGCGAGGGGGAGTCTGCGAACACCCTGGCCAGCTACCGATCGGCCGTGCGCTACTGGGCCGCCTGGTTCAACGTGCGCTATGGCCAGCCGATTACGCTTCCGCTGCCGCCGAGCGCGGTGCTTCAGTTCATCGTTGACCATGCCCAACGGACGACTGCCGAAGGGCTGGCCCACGAGCTGCCGCAGGCCATCGATGCGGTGCTTGTCGACGCAGGCTTCAAGGGCAAGCCGGGGCCCATGGCGCTCAGCACCCTGGTGCACCGCGTGTCGGTGCTGTCCAAGGCCCACCAGGTGCGGGACATGAAGAACCCCTGCCAGGATGCCCAGGTGCGTGAGCTGCTGTCGAAGACGCGCCGCGCCTACGCCAAGCGGGGAGCCTTGCCCCAGAAAAAGAATGCACTCACCAAGGACCCGCTGATGGCGATCCTGGCGACCTGCGATGCCACCACCCTCAAAGGACTGCGCGATCGCGCCCTGCTGCTGTTTGCCTTTGCCAGCGGTGGTCGGCGGCGCTCGGAGGTCGCGTCGGCGCAAATGAGGCATCTACAGCGAAGCGGGCCCACTTCGTTCGTCTACACCCTCGCCCACTCCAAGACCAACCAGACCGGTTCAGACCGGCCGGAGAACCACAAACCCATCCAGGGGATGGCGGGCGAGGCTTTGCAGGCATGGTTGGAGGCCACGGGCATCACCGAGGGGCCCATTTTCAGGCGCGTGCGAAAAGGCGGCAGGCTCGGTGAGGCACTGTCGGCCGCCGCCGTGCGTGACATCGTTCAGGAGCGTGCCCGGGCGGCCGGGCTGCCCGATGTGTTTTCAGCGCACTCGCTTCGCTCCGGCTTCGTGACCGAGGCCGCCACCCAGAAAGTCCCCATGGCCGACACGATGGCCATGACGGGCCATCGGAGCGTGGCAAGCCTGCTGGGGTATTTCCGGGTTTCGGACGCCAGCCAGGCGGCGAGGCTGCTGGAAGAAGAAGGCCCCCAGGCTTGATGCGGGCGACGACCAGCGCTACGGAAGATCCTGCGCGCGTGCGCCCAGGCGCAGGCTGGCGCAGAAGGCCGAGAACTCGCCCGTGTCGTCGATGGGCGGGTTTTGCAATTGCACGAAGAGATCGGGTGCGAGCGGCACCAGCGTGACATCGGTGCCCCCCGAGCCGGCATAGATTTCGGTGTAGTTCTTGGTGCGTGTTCGCCCCCAGAACACGCGCATGACAGTTTCGCCCTTCCATGCGGGCCTGCCGCAAAAGTCGGCGGCTGTCGCGGGCTGGTCGCCGGCCTGTGCGTTCGGCACCATCCAGCGGCCGTCCTCTGCAAGCGTGAACGAGTCCAGCAGCGCAGTGCCCCCAGGCCGTGTGCGCGCCACCTGCACGCTGGGCGACGCGGGGCCGGCATCGACCATCCAGTCGCACACCTTGTAGGGTGGCTGGCCGCCCTCTTCCCTGCCCTTGCATTCGCCGCGCGGCGCAGGCTCGGGCCGGATCTTGACGATGTAGAACGCACAGGCGCGGCCATCGCGCTCATCTGCGGAGCGCTTGGGCCGCGTGATCCTGTAGCCGGTCGGCAGGTCAAATTCAAGCCCGCAGGCCGCGACGTGGACGGTGGCCGCTGGCTCGGCATGGGCGCAAGAATGGAAGGAGACGCAGGCCAGCATTGCGGAGAATGCCAGGGTGGTGCGCGTGGGGCCCATCATGCGGTCTCCTGGCGGCCATCGACGAGTTGCTGCAGCAGCGCAGCCCGGAAATCCGCACTGAAGTGCCACTGCCCCTCGGTCTGCACCAGCTCGCCGGTGCCCACGCGCGCCTGGAACCAGTCCTCCACGAAGCCCGGTGCCCAGCCACCGGTGCCAAAATGCGCGCCGCCCACCATCGCGATGACGCCGGGGTAAGACTGCAGGAACCCCTCCATCGACCGCACCGGCCGGCTGTGGCTGAGCAGCAGGAATTGCGCGGCGTACAGCAGGTGAGAGTTCGCGTCCGCATGCAGTGCGAAGTACCCTTTGTCCTCCACGACGGCCTCGGCCAGGCGGCGGATGGCCGCGGGCATGCGCGGGTCGGGCCACTGCTCGCACAGCTTGTGCAGCCGCGAGTTGAAAGGCGCGCTGCGGACATGCGCCAGCGCGTCGTTCTTCACCTCCTCGGGGTCGTCTTCGTATTCGGATTCATGCACGAGGCCGCGCACGAAGGTTTCGAAATCCGGCGCGAGCGGCGTGATACGGTAGTCATCTTCCTGGTCGACATGTACCACCGAGGGCTCGCCGGACGGCCCGCAGGCACGGTAGTCGAGCGCGATCATGTCGTGCCCGGCAGAGGGGCAGTCGCCGAAGTAGACACCGATGTCCGGGTAGTCCCACTCTTCGATCTTGAAGCGGCTGCCCAGGCCGCCGCACAGGGTCCACTGCTGTGCGAAGCCAATGCCCTTGAAGGCGCTGATCGCTACATGGTCCTCGGCCCAGGAGGTTGGCGTTTGGGTGGGAAAGCACCCACGGGCGGGAATGCCGCCGTTTTGCGACAGCATGAGTGCGATGTAGCTCGCCGGGAGCCGATAGCCCAATTGTGCCTCGACGGCGGCAATGGTCTCTGGCGTGGGCGGTGGCTCCACATACTCCTTGCGCGCATAGTCGCTGTCTTCCCAGAAGCCGGGCAGATCGAAACCCGAAAACGGCGTTGCCTTGGTGCTATTCATGCGCCTTCCCCCTCTTCCCCTTGCGCGGCACGCGCCTTGTCGAGCAAAAATTCGATGCACAGGCGCACGGCGCGCGTCTGGTGGCGGTTGGGCATGTACAGGAGGTGCATGCGGGTGCCGAAGATGCTCAGGCGGTAGTCGTCCAGCGTGCTCAGCACTTCGCCGGATTCGATGGCGTCCTTCACCACATAGTCGGGCACCAGGCCCACGCCCAGGCCCGCGAGAATGCCCTGGCGCAGAAACGGAAAATGCTCCGAGATCAGCGTGGGCTCCAGCAGCAGCTCCTGGCGCTCTTCGCCCTGGTAGGCACTCAGGCGCAACTGGCGCCCCGTCACGCCGGCGGTGATGAGCGGCGCGCTGCGCAACTCCAGCAGCGTCTGGGGCAGGCCGTGCTCCTGCGCAAAGGCGCGCGAGGCGCAGGCGATGTAGCGCACCGTACCCAGGCTGCGCGCCACCAGGGACAGCGGCGGCTCCTGGATCACGCGGATGGCGATGTCCACCTCATCACGCAGGTTGTCGGCGCGGTTCTCGAACAACACGTCCAGCACGATACCGGGGTACAGGCGCTTGAACTCGATCAGCCAGTCGCTCATCACGATCTGCCCGTAGCCGCTGGGCACGCTGATGCCCACGCGCCCCTGCAGGCCTTGCCCCAGGGTGGCAATGGTCTCGCGCGCCGCCAGCATCTCGTTCTGGATGCTGCGGCCGTGCTCGTACAGGCGCAGCCCCACCTCGGTCGGTTCCACCCGGCGTGTGGTGCGCCGCACCAGCTGCACGCCCACGGACTTTTCGAGCTGGGTCAGGTGGTAGCTGACATTGGCGCGGGACACCTTGAGCTTGCGCGCGGCCTGGCTCAGGTTGCCGCTGTCGATGATTTCGACCAGCAAGGCCAAAGAATGGGAGTCCATCGGTCGATTGTTTCAAAAATTTTGACAGTCTGTCAATTCAAGCTGGGATTGTTATAAATCATTGTCACCGCAAGAATCCCGGTTTCCTAAAAGCCCATAGAGGAGACATGCGCGTGACCCTTCCAGCCCCTGCTTCTGTCGTTCGGTGGACCCCACAAGAGGGCGTGCTGCTGGTCAGTGTGGACAACCCGCCGGTGAATGCCCTGGGGGCTGCCGTGCGCCAGGGCTTGCTGGCGGCGATCACAGCGGCCGAGGCCGATGCCGGCATCAAGGCGGTGCTCATCATGGGCGAAGGCAGGGCCTTCATCGCCGGGGCCGACATCCGCGAGTTCGGCAAGCCGCCGGTGCCGCCCGCCCTGCCCGAGGTCTGCCAGGCCATCGAGGCCTGCAGCAAGCCGGTGGTGGCCGCCATCCATGGTGCGGCACTGGGCGGGGGCCTGGAAGTGGCCCTGTCGGCCCATTACCGGCTGGCGCTGCCGGGGGCCCAACTGGGCCTGCCCGAGGTGTTGCTGGGCTTGCTGCCCGGCTCCGGCGGCACGCAGCGCGCACCGCGCCTCATGGGCGTGAAGGCCGCCACCGAACTCATGCTCAGCGGCAAGCACCTCAACGCCCAGGCGGCGCTGGCGGCAGGCCTGGTGGATGCGGTGGCCGAGGGCAGCGACCCCGTGGCCGCCGGCCTGGCCCATGTGCGCGAGCTGCTGGCTCGCCAGGCACCGGTGCGCCCCACCAGCGCCCTGCCCGGCCGCCTGGCCGACAAGGCCACCGCCCAGGCCGAACTCGATGCCCTCCGGGCCGACACCGCCAAGGCCGCGCGCGGCCTGTTCTCGCCGCTGAAGATCATCGACTGCGTGCAGGCCGCGCTGGACCTGCCTTTTGACCAAGGCATGCAGTTCGAGCGCGCCCAGTTCCTCGCCTGCCTGGAGAGCCCGCAGCGCGCCGGCCTGATCCACGCCTTCTTTGCCGAGCGCGAGGTCGCCAAGGTGCCCGAGGCCAAGGCCGCCGCGCCGCGCCCCATCACCTCCATTGCCGTGATCGGCGGGGGCACCATGGGCGCCGGTATCACCGTCTCGGCGCTGGACGCCGGCCTGCCCGTGACCATGATCGAGCGCGACGCGGAATCGATCGCGCGCGGCCGGGCCCATGTGGAAAAGGTCTACGACGCCCTGGTGGCCAAGGGCCGCATGAGCGCCGAGGCCAAGGCCGCCACCCTGGCGCGCTACAGCGGCAGCACGCGCTACGAGGACATTGCGAGCGCCGACCTGGTGATCGAGGCGGTTTTCGAAGACATCGAGGTCAAGAAAGCCGTGTTCCGCGAGCTCGACCGCGTCTGCAAGCCCGGTGCCGTGCTGGCCACCAACACCTCCTACCTCGACATCGACGCCATCGCGGCGGCCACGGCGCGCCCGCAGGACGTGATTGGCCTGCACTTCTTCAGCCCCGCCAACATCATGAAGCTGCTGGAGATCGTGGTGCCCGGCCAGGTCAGCGCCGACGTGGTGGCCACCGCCTTCGCGCTGGCCAAACGGCTCAAGAAGGTGCCGGTGCGTGCCGGCGTGTGCGACGGCTTCATCGGCAACCGCATCCTGGCCGTGTACAAGCAGGCGGCCGATTACCTGATGGAAGACGGCGCCAGCCCCTACGAGATCGACGCCGCCGTGCGCGCCTTCGGCTACCCCATGGGCCCCTTCCAGGTGACCGACCTGGCCGGTGGCGACATCGGCTGGGCCACGCGCAAGCGCCGCGCCGCCACGCGCGACCCGAAGGCGCGCTATGTGGAGATCGCCGACCGCATCTGCGAACGCGGCTGGTTCGGCCAGAAGACCGGCCGGGGCTTTTATCTCTACCCCGAGGGCGCCCGCTTGGGCCAGCCCGATCCGGAGGTGCTGGCCATCGTCGACGCCGAGCGCGCCAGGAAGGGCGTGGTGCCGCGCCCGTTCAGCGCCGACGAGATCATGCGCCGCTACATGGCCGCCATGGTCAACGAAGGTGCCAAGGTGGTGGCCGAGGGCATTGCCCTGCGCCCGCTGGATGTGGATGTGACCTTTCTGTCCGGCTACGGTTTTCCGCGCTTTCGCGGCGGCCCCATGAAGTGGGCGGACATGCAGGGCCTGCCACAGGTGCTGGCCGACATCCGCGAATTCGCCAAGGACGACCCCCTGTTCTGGAAGCCCGCCGCCCTGCTGGAGCAGTTGGTGGCCCAGGGCCGCAATTTCGACAGCCTGAACCAAACCGCCTGAGAACAGCTGACAAAACTCTTCTGGCGTCGTTGCTGTGCCTTGTCGTACTAACGTACTGCCTGCGGCCCAGCGCCTAGCCAGAACCGCTACGCTGAGTTTTGTCAGCCGCTCGAAGTCACCACCAAACTAACAGAGACAGGAGACACCCACCATGCGCGAAGCCGTCATCGTTTCCACTGCCCGCACCCCGCTGGCCAAGTCGCACCGCGGCGAATTCAATGCCACGCCAGCCGCTCAGCTGGCCGCGTTCTCCCTCACGGCGGCCGTCGAGCGTTCGGGCGTGGACCCCGCCATGTTCGAGGACTTCATCCTGGGCTGCGGCAACCCCGACGGCTTCCAGGGCCGCAACCTGGGCCGCCAGACCGTGCTGCGCGCCGGGCTGCCGCTGTCGGTGGCGGGCACCACGGTCACGCGCTTTTGCGCTTCGGGCCTGCAGTCCATCGCCATTGCGGCGGGCCGCATCGTGGCCGAAGGCGTGCCGGCGATGCTTGCCGGTGGCGTGGAAACCATCTCGGGCATGCGCCCGGGCAACAACCTGCCCACCGACATGGACCCCTGGCTGGTGGAGCACAAGCCGGCCCTGTACATGGCCATGATCGACACCGCCGACGTGGTGGCCCACCGCTACGGCATCTCGCGCGAGGATCAGGACGCCTTCTCGCTGCAAAGCCAGCAGCGCACGGCGGCCGCGCAGGCTGCGGGCCTTTTCGACGATGAAATCATCCCCTGCGCCACGCGCATGGCCGAAAAGAACAAGGACACCGGCGAAGTCACGTACCGCGAGGTGGTGGCCACGCGCGACACCTGCAACCGCCCCGGCACCACGCTCGAAGGCCTGCTGGCGCTCGAACCCGTCAAGGGCCCCGGCCAGTCCGTCACGGCCGGCAATGCCTCGCAGCTGTCCGATGGCTCCTCGGCCTGCGTGCTGATGGAGGCCAAGGAGGCCGAGCGCCTGGGCCTGCAGCCGCTGGGCGCCTTCCGCGGCATGGCCGTGGCCGGCTGCGAGCCCGATGAAATGGGCATTGGCCCGGTGTTCGCCGTGCCCAAGCTGCTGGCACGCCATGGCCTCACGGTCGAGGACATCGGCCTGTGGGAGCTCAACGAGGCCTTCGCCTCGCAGGCCCTGTACTGCCAGCGCCGGCTGGACATCCCCATGGAGCGGCTGAACGTCAACGGCGGCGCCATCTCCATCGGCCACCCCTTCGGCATGACGGGCGCACGCCTGGCAGGCCACATCCTGCTCGAAGGCCGGCGCCGTAAGGCGAAATGGGGCGTGGTGACAATGTGCATCGCCGGCGGCATGGGCGCCGCCGGGCTGTTTGAAATATTCTGAAGCAAGGCACGACATGGATCTGCAATTCACCCCTGAGGAACAGGCCTTCCGCGAGGAAGTGCAGGCCTTTCTGAAAGACAAGCTGCCGGCGGCCCTGGCGCACAATGTCAAGGCCGGGCAGCGCCTGACCAAGGCCGACCAGGAGGGGTGGCATGCCATCCTCAACGCACGCGGCTGGTTGGCCAACCACTGGCCCGTTCAGTACGGCGGCCCCGGCTGGGGTGCGGTGCAGAAGTTCATCTTCGACACCGAGTGCGCCGTCGCGGGCGGGCCGCGCATCGTGCCGTTCGGACTCAACATGCTGGGCCCGGTGCTGATCAAATACGGCAACGAGGCGCAAAAGCAGTACTGGCTGCCGCGCATCCTCGATGGCTCCGACTGGTGGTGCCAGGGCTACTCCGAGCCCGGTGCGGGCTCGGACCTGGCCTCGGTGAAGACCACGGCCGTGCGCGGCGTGGATGGCGAGGGCGAGCACTACATCGTCAATGGCCAGAAGACCTGGACCACCCAGGGCCAGCACGCCAACATGATCTTTTGCCTGGTGCGCACCGACCGCGAGGCCAAGGCCCAGGCGGCCATCAGCTTTCTGCTGGTGGACATGGACACCCCGGGCGTGGAGGTGCGCCCCATCCGCACGCTCGATGGCGACAGCGAGGTCAACGAGGTGTTCTTCACCGACGTGCGCGTGCCGGCCCAGAACCTGGTGGGCGAAGAGAACAAAGGCTGGACCTACGCCAAGTACCTGCTGACCTACGAGCGCACCGGCATCGCCGGCGTGGGCTTCTCGGTGGCCGCACTCGAAAAGCTCAAGGTCATTGCCGCCAAGGTGCAGCGCAATGGTCGCCCGCTGGACCAGGACCCGCAGTTCGCCACCCGCATGGCCCGGGTCGAGATCGACCTGGAGAACATGAAGACCACCAACCTGCGCGTGATCGCGGCCGTGGCCGGCGGCGGCGTGCCGGGGGCAGAGAGCTCCATGCTCAAGATCCGCGGCACCGAGATCCGCCAGGAGATCCTGTCGCTGATCCGCCGCGCGATGGGGCCCCATGCCCTGCCCTACATCGAGGAAGCGCAGTACCAGGACCTGGCCGACGCATCCGCAGGCCCCGCCGAGGCGGCCACGGTGGCGGCGAACTATTTCAACTACCGCAAGCTGTCGATCTTCGGCGGCTCCAACGAAATCCAGAAGAACATCATCTCCAAGATGATCCTGGGCCTGTGAGGCTGATGCGATGAACTTTGAACACACCGAAGACCGCCGCATGCTGGCGGACACGCTGGACCGCTTCGTGGCCGGGCAGTGCCCCATGGAGACCCGCAACGCCATTGCCTATGGCGCGACCGGCATGTCGGGCGCCCTGTGGGGCCAGTTTGCCGAGCTCGGCGCCATCGGCGCCCTCTTCCCTGAGGCCGATGGCGGCTTTGGCGGTGCCGGTTTCGATATCGCCGTGGTTTTCGAGGCCCTGGGTCGTGGCTTGGTGGTCGAGCCCTTTCTGGGTGCCCTGGTGGTGGGCCGCGCCCTGAGTGCCGCTGGCACGCCCGCGCAGAAGGAGCGCATCGCCAGCCTGATCGACGGCAGCACCGTGGCCGCGCTGGCGCACGACGAACCGGGCAGCCACTACGAACTGGCGCGCGTGGCCACGCAGGCGGTGCGCAATGGCCAGGGCTGGGCACTTTCGGGCGCCAAGGCCGTGGTGCTGCAGGGTGGAGCGGCGCAGCTGCTGCTGGTATCGGCCCGCACTGCGGGCGCGGTGGACAGCGAGGACGGCATTTCGCTGTTCCTCGTGCCCGCCGATGCACCGGGCGTGGTGCGCCGGGGCTATGGCCGTATCGACGGCGGGGGCGCAGCCGACATCACCTTCAACGGCGCGCAGGTGAGTGCGGACGCCCTGCTGGGCGCCGAGGGCCAGGGCTTTGCCACGCTGGAGCTGGCCGTGGGCTGGGGCGTGCTGGCGCTGTGTGCCGAGGCATTGGGCGCGATGGAAGTGGCCAAGAAGGACACACTCGAATACCTGCAGACGCGCAAGCAGTTCGGCGTGCCGATCGGCAGCTTCCAGGCGCTGCAACACCGCATGGCCGACCTGCTGCTGGAGGTGGAGCAGTCGCGCTCGGCCGTCATCAACGCCGCTGCGGCCATGGACGGCGAGCGAGTGGTGCGCGAGCGCGCGCTGTCGGCCGCCAAGTTCACCATCGGCCGCATCGGCACCCTGGTGTCCGAAGAGAGCATCCAGATGCACGGCGGCATCGGCATGACCTGGGAGCTGCCGCTGTCGCACTATGCGAAGCGGCTGGTGATGATCGACCACCAGCTGGGTGACGAAGACCACCACCTGGCGCGCTACATGGCACTGGGCCAGCACAGCTGATACCGGGCCTGAATATTCCGGGACACCCCAAGGAGACTGAACCATGACCAACCAACAACCGTCCCAGGAAATTGACCTGCCCCTCGAAGGGGTGCGCGTGCTGGACTTGTCGCGCGTCTTTGCCGGGCCGCTGTGCGGCCAGGTGCTGGCCGACTTCGGCGCAGAAGTCATCAAGGTCGAGCACCCGGGCCGCGGCGACGACACGCGCGACTGGGGCATGCGCATCGGCAAGACCGAGACCACCTACTACAACAGCATGAACCGCAACAAGCGGTCGATCACGCTGGACCTGCAAAGCCCGGAGGGCCTGCAGATCGTGCACGACCTGCTGCCGCAGTGTGACGTGGTGATCCACAACTTCAAGACCGGCGGCGCCGAGAAGCTGGGCCTGGGCTACGAACAGCTCAAGACCATCCGGCCCGACCTCATCTACTGCGCCGTGGCCGGCTACGACGCGAGCGGCCCCGAGGCCAAACGCCCCGGCTACGACCTGGTGATCCAGGGCGAGGCCGGCCTCATGGCGCTGAACGGCGAAGCCGAGCAGCCGCCCCTGAAGTTCGGCGTGGCGGTGGTGGACCTGGTGACCGGCATGCATGCGGCCCAGGCCGTGCTGGCCGCCCTGTTCCGCCGCGAGCGCACGGGCAAGGGCCGGCTCATCGAGATGGCGCTGTACGACTGCGGCATCATGGTCACGGGCTACTACGGGCTCGATGCACTGCAGTTGGGCCGGGACCCCGCGCGCTACGGCAACGCACACCCTTCCATCGTGCCCTACGGCATGTTCGAGGCGGCGGACGGCCCGCTGATCATCGCGGTGGGCAACAACGCGCAGTTCGACAAGTTCTGCCGCCAGGTCATCGGGCGGCCGGACATCGTCGAAGACCCGCGCTTTGCCACCAATGTGGAGCGCGCCAAGAACCGCCCCGCACTGGTGCCGCTGCTAAACGCCATGATCCACTCGTTCAAGCGCGACGTGCTGATCGAGCGCATGACGGTGGCCGGCATCCCTTGCGGCAGGGTTGCAGGCCTGCACGAGGCCTTGACCAGCGAGCGCACGCGCGCGAGCGGCCTGGTGCACGACATGCCCCACCCCGTGACGGGCACGACGCCGGTGTTCGCACCGCCCTACCGCCTGGACGGGCAGCGCCTGCCCTTGCGCAATGCCCCGCCCACGCTGGGCGAAGGCACGCGCGAGGTGCTGCACCGGCTGCTTGCCCTGAACGACGAGCAATTGCAGCAGTTGCAGCAGCGCGGCGTGCTGACCTTGCCCGAAGCCTGAGATGAACACCCCCTGAGTCGCTTCGCGCCTTCCCCCTCTCTCGTATTGCTGCGCAATACGGGAGGGGGACGCCCCCAGTGCGGCGGGGCGGCCCTTGCACGGGGGCGCTGGCCTGGGGCGCGCCAGTTTCCACCCACCGACATCCACAACACCGAGACAAGACCATGACAACGCATTTGAATCGCCGCACCGCTTTGCAGGGCCTGGCCGCACTGGGCAGCGCGGGCCTGCTGGGCACCAGCCTGGCCCAGAGCACCAAGGACGCCTGGCCCGCCAGCCTCATCAAGCTGATCGTGCCCTTCCCCGCGGGCGGCCCCACCGACACGGCCTCTCGCATCGTCGGGCAGAAGCTGGCCGAGCGCCTCAAGCAGGCCGTGGTGGTGGAAAACCGCCCCGGGGCCTCAGGCTCGATCGCTGCGCTGCAGGTGATGAAGGCCGAACCCGATGGCTACACGCTGATGATGCTGGCCACCCCCACCCTGCTGGCGCCCCACCTGTACAAGAAGGCGGGCTACGACACGGTGAAGGATTTCGCCCCCGTGGCCACAGTGTACGACCTGCCCATCGTCGTGGTGGTCAACCCCACGCAGCTGCCGGACGTGACCGACCTGCGCAAGCTCATCGCCAACGCCAAGGCGCAGAAGAACCCGCTCAACTACACCAGCTCCGGCGCGGGCAGCTTCGGCCACCTGAGCATGGAGCTGCTCAAGCAGATGGGCGGCTTCGACATGCAGCACGTGCCCTACAAGGGCGGCGTGCCGGCCATCACCGACACCATCGGCGGCCAGGTGCCGGTGATGTATGCCGACCTGGTAGCCGCCCTGCCCCACATCAAGGCCGGCAAGCTGCGCGCCATCGCCGTGGGGTCGCCCCAGCGCGTGGCCATGCTGCCCGACGTGCCGACCATCGCCGAGCAGGGCTTCAAGGGCTATGACGCGGTATCCTGGGGCGGGCTGCTGGCCCCCGCAGGCACGCCCAAGGCCGTGGTGGATCGCATCGCCAGCGAGGTCCGGCAGATCCTGGCCGAGAAGGAAACCCAGGAGAAGCTGCTGCACGCGGGGGCCATTGCCCGCTTCCAGGATCCGGCGCAGATGGGCCAGCACCTGCAGCAGGACTATGCCAAGTGGGGCCAGCTGATCCGCGACAAATCCATCGCCTCGGAGTGAACCGGCCATGAAGACACGCATCACCGAACTCTTCGGCATACAGCACCCGATCATCCAGGGCGGCATGCACCACGTGGGCCTGGCCGAACTGGCGTCGGCGGTCTCCAACGCAGGCGGCCTGGGCATGGTCACGGGGCTGACGCAGCGCACGCCCGAGCTGCTGGCCCGCGAGATCGCGCGCTGCCGCGGCATGACCGACAAGCCCTTCGGCGTGAACCTCACCTTTCTGCCCTCGGTCAATCCGCCCGACTTTCCGGGCTACGTGAAGGCCATCATTGACGGCGGCGTGAAAGTGGTCGAGACCGCGGGCAACAACCCGCAGAAATGGCTGCCGGCGCTCAAGGAAGCCGGCATCAAGGTCATCCACAAGTGCACCTCGGTGCGCCATGCGCTCAAGGCCCAGGCCATCGGCTGCGACGCGATCAGCGTGGACGGCTTCGAGTGCGGCGGCCACCCGGGCGAGGACGACGTGCCCAACTTCATCCTGCTGCCGCGGGCCGCGGAAGAGCTGAGCATCCCCTTCGTCGCTTCGGGCGGCATGGCCGATGGCCGCTCGCTCGTGGCCGCGCTGGCGCTGGGCGCCGAGGGCATGAACATGGGCACGCGCTTCATCGCCACACAGGAGGCGCCGGTGCACGAGAACGTCAAGCGTGCCATCGTCGCGGCCAGCGAGCTCGATACGCGCCTGGTCATGCGCCCGCTTCGCAACACCGAGCGGGTGCTGAGCAACGCCGCCGTGGAGCGGCTGCTGCTCAAGGAGCGCGAGCTGGGCGCGGCGATCACCTTCGAAGACATCCTGCCCGAAGTCGCCGGTGTCTACCCGCGCATCATGCAAAGCGGCGAGATGGATGCGGGCGCCTGGTCCTGCGGCATGGTCGCCGGCCTGATCCACGACGTGCCGACGGTGCAGCAGCTGATCGAGCGGACCATGGCCGAGGCCCATGCCCTCATCCACGAACGCCTGGCAGGCCTGGCCCGCTGAGCTTTCCACCCACTCCAGAAAGAATTCCATGAAAGCAATCGTCGCCGTCAAGCGCGTGGTGGACTACAACGTCAAAGTCCGAGTCAAGT
>NZ_LMIH01000015.1:102549-104163 GCF_001428645.1 Acidovorax sp. Root217 | reverse complement strand
GACGGTGGCCGTGGATGCCGGCGGCACCAGCGCCCACATCACCGGGCCGGCGGAGTGGCAAAAGCGGATTGCCATGGGTGCATCCAAGACAATCACGCTGGAAAGCGTCTGAGAAAGGAAATGGCGATGTTCGATGAAGGAGACCTGGCTGCTGCCCGCCCTGAGGGCATGGAGCCCGAAGAGTGGCGCCTGCGCGTGCAACTGGCTGCGTGTTACCGCGTGTTCCACGCCCGGGGCTGGAGCGAGGAGATCTTCAACCACATCACGCTGAGTGTGCCTTCGCATGCAGCCCACTACCTCATCAATCCGTTCGGGCTGCACTACGGTGAGGTGACGGCGAACAACCTGCTCAAGATCGATCTGCAAGGCAATCCGGTGGGGGCTGCGGACTATCCCGTGAACCGCGCAGGCTTCGTGATCCACAGCGCGATCCACGCGGCGCGCGAGGACGCGCACTGCATCATGCACACCCACCATACGGCGGGCGTGGCGGTGTCGTGCAAGGCGGAGGGCCTCAAGTTCAACAACTTCTATGCGGCGTTCCTGAGCGGCAACGTGGCCTACCACGCCTTCGAGGGCATCACTGTGCACCCGGGCGAGCAGGACCGCCTGGTACAGAGCCTGGGCGCCAGCAACTGCCTGATCCTGCGCAACCATGGTCTGCTGGTGACGGGCCGGAGCCTGCCCGAGGCCTTCTACTTCAACTATGTGCTGCAGCGCGCCTGCGAGGTGCAGGTGATGGCCGATTCCATGGCCGGTGCCAACACCCCCATCCCGGCCCAGGCGCTGGAGGTATCGTCGCGCGACGTGGGGCTGACCGACCCGGACAACGATCTGTATGCCAAGCTGTTCTGGGCGGCTGTGCGCCGGGCAGGGCTGGGTCTTCATGACCTGGTGAAGCCACGGATGGGTATTTTCTAGGCTGGGTGACCCCGGTTTTCACTTACCATCGCCGGGCCGTGGCATCCACCGGGCAGGGGATTGCCGCCACCGTTTCGCACGCATTGATTGCACAACAAGCACAGGAGACAAACCATGAGCCTTTCCCCCGCAACCTCCCGCCGCGACATCCTGCAACTGGCCCTGGCCGGCGCCGCAGGCACGCTGCCCTTCATGGCCCAGGCCCAGGCGCTCGACACCGTGAAGATCCTCGCCGGCTTTGCCGCCGGCGGCACGGTGGACACCCTGGCGCGGCGCGTGGCGACCCAGATCACCGGCGGCTATGCCAAGTCGGCCGTGGTGGAAAACAAGACGGGTGCTGGCGGGCAGATCGCCATCACCACGCTCAAGGCGGCCCCGGCGGACGGCGCCACGCTGCTGGCCACGCCCATGTCCATGCTGGGCATCTACCCCCACACCTACAAGAAGCTGCCCTACGACCCCGTGGCCGACGTGACGCCCGTCTCGCTGGGCGTGGTGTTCGACATGGGGTTTGCCGTGGGCCCGCAGGTGCCTGCTTCGGTGAAGACCGTGCCCGAGTTCCTGGAGTGGTGCAAGGCCAACCCCACGGGCGCCAACTTCGGCTCGCCCGCACCGGGCTCGGTGCCGCACTTCGTGGGCGAGCTGATCAGCCGTGCCGGCAAGGTCGACATGCGCCACGTGGGCTTTCGCGGA